>NZ_LS483369.1:1200000-1832904 GCF_900475315.1 Neisseria cinerea
TATCACTGCTCAAAGATTCCAACAGCTTTTCCCACAAAGCAACACGGTGCAGCGCGCTCTGCCTGCCGTCGTCGAGGTAACGCCACAGTTTGGACTGCCAGATTTCATCGTCGCCCAAACCGAGCAGCCTGCCCTGCTGCCAAGCGTCTATCCACTGGGGACGATACACGAGGTATTGGTCGAATATGTCTGCAAGCTGACCCGCAAGCTGATAATCTGCCGATTCGCCGCTGCCCAGATAGTCTTGCAGCACATTCCTCACATCTTCAAATTCTGCCGTATTCCGGAATGCTTCACTGCGGAATAAATCAAGCAGCCGCCAGCGCATGACTTCTGGGGCAAACGGGCTGAGTTCCGGAATACCGGGAATCAGTTTTTTCATCAACTTCCACGTCAGGCCGGCGGGCAGGCTGAACGCCAAATTCGCCGCCACGCCCAAATCGCGGGCGAGGCAGGTGTTGAGGTAGCGGCGCATCCCCTGGCTCTGCACAATAATCTGTTCGGGTTGTAAAGCCGATTTCAGCGGTTTGAATTTTTGAATGTGGGCAAACAGTGCCGCCAGCGTTTCAAGACGGTTGGATTGATACAAATAAAACATGATTTCAAACAGAATCTGTGGTCAAGTATTCGGGATTATATAGCCTTTCCCCCGTCCGCCTTCAAACAAAATGCCGTCTGAACCTTTCAGACGGCATTTTGTCATTTAAACCATTTCCTCAAAACAGGAATCCGCGACAGCAGCAACGTATCCAGCAGCCAAATAACGGCAATGGCAACCAGTGCGGTCGGGAAGAGCAATGCGATTGCCAATAGCGGCAATGCCATCATCCACCAAACCGGCAGCTTGATTTTCTGTGCCGGCGGAACCATGCCCACCGCTCCGGTCGGACGGCGTTTCCACCACATCACGCAGCCGCTGATACTGATAAAAATGACGGCAAGGCAGAATAAGACGTTTGCCAATACGCTCCACCAGCCCAGAGTACCCATATGCAGAGCAATGCTTGCCGCCATGAATTTACCGAACGGGTTGTAATCGGCAAAACGGATATCGGCAAGAATCTTGCCGCTGTATTGGTCGATATGTACCGTACGGTCGGCAAACGGACTAATCATATCGTAACTCATGGAATCCTGAGACAAAGTCCATACTCCCTCCTCGCCTTTGGGCAAATTCAGCTGATAACGCCCTTTGAAACCGATTTCCCGCGCAAAACGGTCGACGGTTTCCAATGTCATCGGCTCACTGGGGTTAATGCCGTTTTCACCCACAGTCGTCCCTGAGACAGGCATGGGCGTAAGCTCCAAAATCCACGGTACTTCTTTAACCTTGCCATCATTCAATACCTCACCGTGGGTCGGTACAACTGAAACAGGGTTCGGTTCGACGCCCCATTTGCCAGCCGGGAACTGACTCCAAGCCTGTACGAACTTACCACCCCAAATACCCGACCAAGCAATTCCGGACAGACAGAACAACAGCAAAATCAACGACACCCAAGTTCCAAACGCACCGTGCAAATTCCGCCACCAAGAACGCGCCCTGCCTTTTGGCGGCAGCAGCATCGCTTTAATGCCGCGCTGTTTCGCCCACCAAAGGTACAAGCCGCTGACAACCATAATAATAGTCAGTGAAGCTGCCGTTTCCAAAAGATAATCGCCTGCCGCACCGAGCATCATATCGCCGTGGATTTCATCCATAGTGTGATACCAACCCTGATTGCGCGGCATGGTGTTGACCACTTTTGCCGTATAAGGATCGACCGCAACCATGGTTGCCTTACCTTCATTGTTGACACGGAACACAGCAACCATATCATCAGCACGCGGTGCAATATATTGGACGACAGATGAAGTCTCCGGATTAACGGCACTTCGTGCCGCTTCTGCCTGAGCAGAGAGGGGTTGCACCACTGCCTGAGGAACGACATGAATACGCTCTCCCTCTTTGCCGGTAATATTGGCAAACAACAGCATACCCAAACCTGTAACGGCAAGCAGAGTCAAGAAAGGCATAACCAACAAACCGGCATAAAAATGCCACCTCCAAACGCTCAGATAATGCCGGTTATTCTGCTGACCGACTTCAGTTTTGATTTGTGTATCCATTAATCGTCCTTTTGAAAATAGGGCTGCTGTTAATGCCCGCAATTATAAACAATAAAGCCTAGTTCTTTATGACTAAATCAAAATTCATTACAACAAATAGGCCGTCTGCGTTTAAAACCTAATGCCCATTAAAACAAAAATCCAGATTCAATACTGAATCTGGATTTTCATAACCAATAATATCGGAAACTCAGTCAAGTTAGAATTTACCACCTGATTGGTTTACCATGTAATCAACTGCCGCTTTCACTTCATCATCACTCAGGTCTCCGCGGCCGCCTTTTGCCGGCATCGCATTGAAGCCCTCGATTGCATGTTTATGTAGCGTTTCCTTACCCTGTTTAATACGGTCGGACCAATCAGCTTTAGTACCTACATGGGGGATGCCCGGAATCGCATTGCCATGGCAGGCGGCACAAACGGTTTCATAAATCTGTTTGCCATCGACTTTGGCTGCAGGTACGGCTTTTTCTTCTGCCTTAGGTTCTGCTGCGGCAGGTTTGGCTTCAGAAGCAGCCTGTGCTGCTTCTGCAGGAGCAGATGCTGCGGGTTCTGCCGCCGGTGCGGGAGTCGGTGCAGGCTCGGCTTTTTTCACCGGAGCTTTACCGTCTTTATTGGAAAGACCCCATACATAAGCAGTCATAATATGCAGTTTGTCTTTATCCAAGAAACGTCCCCAAGCGGGCATTTGGCTGCTGCGTCCGTTGGTAATGGTTTCGATAATGGATTTTTGCGTACCGCCCCACAACCACACGTCATCAGTCAGGTTCGGACCCAAACCTTGGATACCTTGTCCCTTATCACCGTGGCAAGTGAAACAGTTGGCAGGCGGACCACTAAACAAGGCCTGTCCGCGTGCTGCACGCTCTTCATCATACTGACCTTTTGGTTTTGAAAGAGACATCACATAATGCGCAACGTCTTTTACGCCTTCCTCACCTAAAGCAGGACCCCATGCAGGCATGGTTGCAATGCGGCCTTTTTCAATGGTCTCATGAATTTTATCGGGATCACCGCCCCACAGCCAATCGCCATCGGTCAGGTTAGGGAAACCTTTAGAACCTTTAGCATCAGAACCGTGACACTGGATACAATAAGTGTTAAACAGGTTTTGGGCAATTTGTTTGGCTTGAGGATCTTTTGCCACTTTTTCAATCGGCATATCTGCAAATTTAGCGTACAGCTTGCCATATTGTTCATCGGCTTTTTTAACCTCTTTTTCATATTGGTTATGGCTGGTCCATTTCAACAGACCTTTATAGTCGCCGACACCCGGATACATAACCAGATAACCGATACCGAACAACCATGTCAAAACATACAGCCAAAACCACCACCGCGGTAACGGATTATCGTATTCGGCAATACCGTCCCACTCATGACCCGTGGTTTGCACTTCTTCGCCCTTCTTCGGGCGCTTGACAACATTTTGAGACAACAGCAGCCAAGCTAAGCCGATAAAGCTCAGTAAGACAATAACTGCAATATATAAATTCCAAAAGTTACTGGTAAATTGGGATGTTGTGTTCATTGTTTTGCTCCGTTATCACAATATCAACGGTGTTCGTTTTTTTTATCTTGTGTATCTTGATTTTCATCGAAAATACTGTTTGCGGCATCATCGTAGTTTTTCTTGTTCCGTCTGTTGAAGACAATATAGAGTACCAACAGGAAACAGATGAAGATCCATACCGTAAAAAGAGAACGAATACCGTTAATATCCATGATGTTACCTTACGTTCTTCAAAGCCAGGCCCAATCCTTGCAGATAGGCGACTACAGCGTCCAGCTCTGATTTGTTTGTCAAAGCTTCCGGTGCTTTTGCAATTTCCTCATCGCTGTAAGGCGTACCCACTTTACGCAAAGCCTTCATATGTGAAACGGTTGCTTCAACATCTACCTTATTGCGTGCAAGCCACGGGAATGCCGGCATATTGGATTCAGGCACGACATCACGCGGATTCAGCAAGTGGATACGATGCCATTCGTCAGAATAACGACCGCCGACACGTGCCAAATCAGGACCTGTACGTTTGGAACCCCATTGGAACGGATGGTCATAAACTGACTCTCCGGCAACGGAATAATGACCGTAACGTTCAGTTTCTGCACGGAACGGACGAATCATCTGGGAATGGCAGTTATAGCAACCTTCACGGACAAAAATATCCCGTCCTGCAACTTGCAAAGCATTGTAAGGTTTCACGCCCGGAACCGGCTGTGTTGTCGCCTTGGTAAAGGCCAAGGGGACAACCTCGATCAACAGACCGACACTGACTACAAGCAGCGTGAACACAATCAGAACACCGATTTTTTCTTCAGCTAATTGTTGTAATTTCATTTTGGTAGCCTATCTTTCTTAGTATTTTAGTGATGCTGTGTTTGGGAAACCGCAGGGATTTCAGCATCAACCGCTTTACCGCTGATGGCTGTGCGGTACACGTTGTACGCCATAATGCACATACCGCTCAGATATAATAAACCACCTGCAAAACGAATCATGTAATAAGGCATGGTACGTTTTACGGATTCGACAAACGAATAAGTCAAAGTACCATCATCGTTCAAAGAACCCCACATCAAACCCTGCATTACACCGGCAATCCACATAGCAGCGATATACAGTACCACACCGATGGTGGCAATCCAGAAATGTGCTTCTACCAGTTTGGTGCTGTGCATCTGTTCTTTACCGAAGAGGCGAGGAATCATGTAATAAACAGAACCGATAGTTACAAAACCTACCCAACCCAATGCACCTGCATGAACGTGCGCGACAGTCCAGTCCGTATAGTGGCTCAATGCATTGACCGTTTTAATCGACATCATCGGACCTTCAAAGGTAGACATACCGTAGAAGGACAAGGATACAATCAGGAATTTAAGAATTGGGTCTGTACGCAATTTGTCCCACGCGCCGGACAAGGTCATGATGCCGTTAATCATACCGCCCCAAGAGGGTGCAAACAGAATTAAAGACAGAACCATACCCAAAGATTGAGTCCAATCAGGCAGCGCAGTGTAGTGAAGATGGTGAGGACCTGCCCACATATAGGTGAAGATCAGCGCCCAAAAGTGAACGACAGACAAGCGGTAGGAATAAACGGGGCGACCTGCTTGTTTGGGGACGAAGTAGTACATCATACCCAAGAAGCCGGCAGTCAGGAAGAAGCCTACGGCGTTATGACCATACCACCATTGAACCATGGCATCGATTGCACCTGAATAAACAGGATACGATTTCATCAAACCGGCCGGGATGCTGATGTTATTGACGATATGCAAAAGCGCAACTGCCAAAATAAAGCCGCCATAGAACCAGTTGGCAACATAAATATGTTTAATCTTACGTTTGGCAATCGTACCGAAAAATACGATGGCGTAAGCCACCCAAACCAATGCAATCAGAATATCAATCGGCCATTCCAGTTCGGCATATTCTTTACCCTGAGTCCAACCCATAGGCAGGCTAATGACCGCAGCAACGATTACTGCCTGCCAACCCCAAAAGGTAAATGCAGGCAGCCAACCGCCGAAAAGACGGGTGTTACAGGTACGTTGGACAACGTAGTATGAAGTGCCGATTAAGCCGCAACCGCCAAATGCGAAAATAACTGCATTGGTATGCAGCGGACGCAGACGACCAAAGTGAAACCAAGGGCCGATGTCCGATAAATCAAGGGCGGGAGCAAACAATTGGGCAGCTACGATAACGCCGACCAACATGCCCACGATACCCCAAACTACAGTCATGATGGCGAACTGGCGCACCACTTTGTAGTTGTAAGTTTGTGTGTCCATGAGAGTCTCCATGAATTATGGGAATAAAAATTTTTTATCCTGCCGACCCTTGCAGCCTATTCAAGGTACAATTCGGGCAAGCGTAATTTTTTCTAAATTTAACATATCTACTTTATTACGCCAAGCAGAATTACATTTGAAAGATAAAGGGTGCCCACTCTTAAATATATTTTTATTCCATAGAAATCAAATTTTTATAATAAATTGTATTTTATTTTTCATTACTTGTTTTTCAAGCCCCCTTTTTTTTATAGCACTTTATTGATGTAGATTAAGCTGCATTCTAAAGTCATTTAGTCAATAATATTTAACAATACAAGCAATAGCTATGATTAATTATAAAATTGTTCCATCTCCTCTCGATCATGAATGGCACATCCTACTGACATTCACGAAACATGATGATTTTCCAATAGAAATAAGCCTCCCGAACTGGACTCCCGGCAGTTATCTGATTCGGGATTTTTCCCGCCACATTACATCTATCGATGCATCCTGCAACGGTGTGCCCGTCCGACTCGACCAAATTGCAAAAAACTGTTGGCATGCCGCCTCCTCACGCGGAGAGTGGCAAATCCGCTACACAGTGTATGCATTCGATTTGTCTGTTCGCGGTTCTTTCCTGTCGACGGAACGAGGTTTTTTTGACGGGGCATGCATGTTTTTAAGGGTTAAAGGGACTGAGATGCTGCAGCACCGGTTGGATTTGTCTGATATTCCGACAGGATGGCGTATCGCCACGACCCTAACCGAAACAGACCGATATATTTTTCAGACGGCATCCTATGCCGAATTGATTGACCGCCCTGTGGAAATGGGCTTGATTGAATTTTTAGATTTTGAAGCGGCAGGAATTCCGCATACGCTCGCCCTAAGCGGCATCTATCCCGACTTCGACCGCAACAGGCTGATTTCAGACCTCAAGAAAATCTGCGAAACTGAATTGGCAATGTTTTCCTCCCCTGCCCCATTTGAGAAATATTTGTTCCTGCTCCATGTCGGTGAACAAATATATGGCGGTCTGGAACATACCGACAGCACTGCCCTGCTTTCTGACCGGCACTGGCTGCCACCTGCAGGCATGGCTGATGCAAATGAAAACTATACCCAGCTGCTCGGTCTTTTTTCCCACGAATATTTCCATGCATGGAATGTCAAATCCATCAAACCTGCCGCATTCGTCCCTTATGACCTCGACAAAGAAAACTATACCGAACAACTATGGGCATTCGAAGGCATTACATCCTATTACGATGATTTATTTTTGATCCGCAGCCGCACTATCTCGCCCGAATCCTATTTAAACCTGCTGGCACAAGGTATTACGCGCGTACAACAAACCCACGGCCGTTTAAGGCAGACTTTGGCCGAATCAAGCTTTACCGCGTGGAACAAATTTTATAAACCGGATGAAAACAGTCCGAACGCCATCGTCAGCTATTACCAGAAAGGTGCACTGGTCGCATTGTGCCTTGACCTGATAATACGCAACCGGAGCAACGGCAGTCATTCTCTTGATACGGTAATGAACGAACTCTATCGGGAGTGGAGGGACACGCATTCGGGTATTCCGGAAAAACACTGGCAAATCCGTTGTCAGGAAATTACCGGCTTGGATTTGGAAGATTTTTTCCAAAAAGCGTTATACAGTACCGAAGATTTGCCGCTTGCCGAATGCCTGTCTACCGCAGGCGTGGGACTGACCTTCCTGCCTCTTCCCCGACAACACGGGGGCGGATATGCGGAACACATCTGCACCGTCCTCCCGGTAGGCGATTTTGGCGCACGTTTCAAACAAAACACCGACCACATCGTCCTGACGCATATCCTTAACGGCGGCAGCGCGGAATCTGCTGCACTGTGTCCGCAAGACAAAATCATTGCTTTAGATGGTTATGCCTGTACCGACTTTGCCGCACAATGGGCCCGATACCCCGTCGGGGCAAAAATCAATATCCACTTCTTCCGTTCCGGCATATTGCGTCAAACCGTCTTGACGGTTCAGGCAACGGGGGCGGATACTGCACTTTTACATATCACAGACCGGAACCTGTTGGAAAACTGGTTGTTCGGTTAAACTTTCAGACGGCATTGCACACAAAATGCCGTCTGAAAACCAACCGCAAAGCAAAGGAAATAAAATGACGATTCTAAAACTTGACGAACATCTCTACATCTCCCCACAACTGACGGAAGCCGATGCGGAACAAATCTCGCTACTGGGTATCAAAACCGTCATCTGCAACCGCCCGGATCATGAGGAAGAAGGACAACCGGACTTTTCGCAGGCTCGCCCGTGGCTGGAAAAAGCAGGCGTTACCGGATTCCATCACCAACCCGTTATCGCCCGCGACATCCAAAACCATGATGTCGAAGCCTTCCGACAACTCATCGGACAAGCCGAATATCCCGTCCTTGCCTATTGCCGAACCGGTACGCGCTGCTCCCTCCTGTGGGGCTTCCGCAGAGCGGCAGAAGGTATGCCGGTTGACGAAATCATCCGCCGCGCAGAAGCGGCAGGTGTGAATCTGGAAAACTTCAGAACCCGTTTGGAAAACGCAGCGGCCAAACCATAAAACCAACCGATACAAAAATGCCGTCTGAACAGATTTCAGACGGCATTCGTTCAAACGTCAAACTTTATTGAGCCTTGGTTTCCGTTACAAAACCGATTTTGGTAATCCCTGCCTGACGGGCGGCCTCCAACGCTTTGTTCACATAATCATATTCTACAGCCTTATCTGCCGCAATTGCCACAATCACGTTTTCATTCTGATCCTTGGCAGCTTTCAGACGGCTTTCCACTTCCTCGATTTCCACTTTGCTTGCAGAATCTCCGCCGACATAATAACCACCGTTTGCATCAATCGTCAGGCGCAAGGGATCTTTAGGCTGTTTATTCTGCTTGTTTGCCTGCTCGGACGCGGTCGGCAATTCCAAAGGAATGGAATGCGTCAGCACCGGCATGGTAATCATAAATACAATCAGCAAAACCAGCATCACGTCCACCAACGGCGTAACGTTGATGTCGGACATCGGCGAGTCATCGCCGGAATTCATCGAACCGAATGCCATTTCATTAATCCTTTTGGTTCAACAGGCGGACATGCAAATCATGCGCCATCGCATCCAAATCCTGAGTCAGCGTCTTCGCACCGCGGTTGAGGAAGTTGTACGCCAACACAGCAGGAATCGCCACAAACAGACCCGCCGCAGTAGAAACCAATGCCTCGCCGATCGGGCCGGCAACCGCCGCAATACTCATCTGTCCGCTTTGTCCGATATTGATCAGAGCATGGTAAATCCCCCAGACCGTACCAAACAGACCGATAAATGGCGCGGTTGCACCAATGGAAGCAAGTGCGGTCATGCCATAATCAAAGCGACGCATAATCTGAGCCATACTGTTGCGGATTTGAATGACCAAATACTCGTTCAACGGCAGCGCCTGAGCCAATTTGGAAGCTTCATTTTGACGGTAGTTGCGGTACGACTGCAATGCCTCTTGCGCCAGTTTGGACAGGGGAGCGTCAACGGCACGCACTTTTTCAAGCGCATCGTTCAAAGACAAAGTATTGCTCATATGCTGCTTAACAACCATATTGCCTTTGCGAGCCTGATACAGCTTAATGCTGCGTAAGACAATCAGACACCATGTTACGATACTCATCAGCAACATCAACACAAACACACCGATCAGGACGACATCGCCTGATTCAAACACTAATTTCAAATCCATAATGATTCCAAAACTGATAAAAACAAATCAAAAATCCAAGCTGCCGCAAACTGCCGCGACAACAGCCTAATTCAATTCAAATTTAACGGGGACTTTAAACTCCGTCCAGGCATCCGCATGGAAATGCCCGTTTTGCGCCGCCTTGCGTGCCGCATTGTCCAAACGGGAAAAACCACTGCTTTTCACCACTTTGACGGACTCGACATGACCGCCCGGAGATACCATCACACTCAGGACAACCGTACCCTGTTCATCGTTTTCCATAGAAAGCGTAGGATAAGGCGGTCGCGGAATACTGCCGTTGGCACGCAGGGGATTGCCTTTGCTGCTGCCGGCACCTGTTCCGCCGCCGCTGCCGCCGGTTCCTTCTCCATGCTCGCCTCTGGCTCCGCCGCTGCCTTTACCGCTGCCTTCTCCGCGCCCCGTTCCGTCACCTTTGGTACCGGTTCCCTTACCTTCTCCCCCGCCGTTCTCGCTGCCGACTTTGGCGGAAGTATTGCCGGGATGTTCGGCAGGTTTTTCAGACGGCTTCTCTACCGTTTTCTCAACCGGTTTGGGAGTCGGCTTCACTTCCGGCTTAGGCTCTGGTTTCGGTTTTTCTTCGGGTTTCGGCTTTTCCTTGGGCTGCTGAATATCCGCATCCGCCTTTTTTGTAACCACCGGCTTCAAAACCGGTTTGGGCGGCTCAACAGGTTTGGGCTGCTCAGGCTCGGGTTGCGGCTCAGGCGCAGCAGGCGCACCTGCGCCTTCGGGTGCACCGTCCCCGCCTCCAAAATCACCGAGATCAACAAACTCGATATTTCCGGTCTCCACCACAGGCGGCTTATGCGCCTGCCAAAGCAATGCAACCATTGCCAAATGCAGCAGTGCAACAGAAACCACGACCGCAGGGGTTAAAATTCGTTCTTTATCCATAATTCGACCATAATAATGGCAACAATTCCTATTTGCAACCTATTTTTTATAATTTGTTGTCATGTGAACGCCTGCTTCATTCATAGGCAAACCGTGTTTAAACGCGGTATTACAGCAAATCATCAGATAATAGGATGGCAGAAAAAATGATTCCGTCTGATTTCTTATTCCAATAAAATCAGGTTAGATGGTATATTGCTGTTTTCAGCCGCCAGTAACTGCATACCACCTGTTTTAAAGGAAAATCATGTTTCGGAATTTTGACTTGGGCGTATTCTTGCTTGCCGTCCTGCCCGTACTACTTGCCATTACCGTCAGGGAGGTGGTACGCGGCTATACGGCGCGCTACTGGGGAGACAACACTGCCGAACAATACGGCAGGCTGACACTGAACCCCCTGCCCCATATCGATTTGGTCGGCACGGTAATCTTTCCGCTGATTACTTTGATGTTCACACCGTTTCTATTTGGTTGGGCACGTCCTATCCCTATCGATTCGCGCAACTTCCGCAACCCGCGCCTTGCCTGGCGTTATGTTGCCGCATCCGGTCCGCTGGCAAATCTGGCAATGGCCTTTTTATGGGGGCTGATTTGGGTATTGGCCCCATTCATCGGCGACGCATACCAAATGCCGCTGGCAAAAATGGCAAATTACGGCATCCTGATTAACGCCATTCTGTTTGCGCTCAACATCATTCCCATCCTGCCTTGGGACGGCGGCATTTTCATCGACACCTTCCTGCCGGCGAAATATTCGCAAGCGTTCCGCAAAATCGAACCCTATGGGACGTGGATTATCCTGCTGCTTATGCTGACCGGGATTCTAGGGGCATTTATCGCCCCTGTCGTACAACTGGTTATGATACTGGTTCAATCCCTCATCGGATGGTTTATTTGAATTTAAGGTTTTCGGGCGGTACGGCCGTATTTGCCAACTACAGGAAAACGCAGCAAGGCTTCCCTGCCTGCTGCGTTTTCCTGTTTTACAATGCCCTGTCAAAATAAAGCGGCACGCCTGATTTTTCACTCATCGTCATCAGATAACCCATCACCTTTTGAGGCCATTCGATTCCGCGCACCACGGTCAGGTTGCGCAAAATAGGAAAAACCAAAATATCCTCCATGCCGATTTCTCCGTTTATGCCGTCTGAAATTTCATGCATCAGACCATCCAAATCGTTCAGATCTTCATGGATGCGGTCAAGATATTGGGCGGTTTTATTCAGATTGGCAGAAAAGCTTCCGATGTTTTTCTCTTTTTTATCTGTAAAATATTTAACCGCTTCGGCAGTAGCGAACTCTGGCAGACCGATTTTAACAGTACGTGGCTGAACCAGTTTGTTGTTGTAACTGCCGACTTTGTCCAGCCATGCCTGTATTTCTGGGCGGATTTCATTTTTCAGACGACCCTCTCGGTCAAGATAACGGACAATGTCCAAACTTTCGCCCATAAACGAACCGTCTTCTTTTTGTAGGATGGGCACTTGTTTCGCGCCAATCATGCCGATCGGCGTTGCCTCGTCGTCGTTTGCCATCACGACTTCTTCAACGTCAGCACCAAACAGCCCGGCAGCCATCCGCGCACGCACGCAAAACGGGCAATGGTCGTAAATATACAGCTTCATCGGATACTCCTTTTCATGTTCGTCAAACGGACAAACCTTATCACTTAAGGTCGCCTGAAACAACTGCCGACAGCCGATTCGCTTGAGTCCGATACAAAATCGCTCCATCCAAACCCCAAAGAGGGATTTTCCAATGCGCCGAATCGTGAAGAAAATCGGTTTCGCGCACTCAATACCGTCTGCCGTTTCTTTGTTTGAAAGCCGATTCACAATACATGCAACATCCCGCAAAACAGCCAGCAAATCTCCTTTGCAACCTGTTACAATAAACCTGTTTTTATCGAAACGAAAAGACACCATCATGACCACCATCAGCCCGATTCAAGACACGCAAAGCGCGACTCTGCAAGAATTGCGCGAATGGTTCGACAGCTACTGCGCCGCGCTGCCGGACAACGATAAAAACCTCATCGGTACCGCATGGTCGCTGGCGCAGGAACACTATCCCGCCGATGCCGTCACGCCGTACGGCGAGCTGCTGCTCGACCATTTTCTCGGCGCGGCGCAAATGGTCAATGAACTCGACCTGCTCCCCGATGCCGTCGCCGCCACCCTGCTTGCCGATATCGGACGCTACGTCCCCGACTGGAATCTATTGGTTTCCGAACGCTGCAACAGCACTGTCGCCGAGCTGGTCAAAGGTGTGGACGAAGTGCAGAAGCTCACCCACTTCGCCCGTGTCGATAGCCTCGCCACGCCCGAAGAGCGCGCCCAACAAGCCGAAACCATGCGTAAAATGCTGCTGGCGATGGTAACTGACATCCGCGTCGTGTTGATCAAGCTCGCCATGCGTACCCGCACCATGCAGTTTCTCAGCAATATCCCCGACAGCCCCGAAAAACGTGCCGTCGCCAAAGAAACCCTCGACATCTTCGCCCCGCTCGCCAACCGTTTGGGCGTGTGGCAGCTCAACTGGCAGCTTGAAGACCTCGGCTTCCGCCATCAAGAACCCGAAAAATACCGCGAAATCGCGTTGCTTTTGGACGAAAAACGCACCGAACGCCTCGAATACATCGAAAACTTCCTCAACATCCTGCGCGCGGAACTCAAAAAATACAACGTCCACTTCGAAGTCGCCGGTCGCCCGAAACACATCTACTCCATTTACAAAAAAATGGTGAAGAAAAAACTCAGCTTCGACGGGCTGTTCGACATCCGCGCCGTGCGGATTCTGGTCGATACTGTCCCCGAGTGTTACACCACGCTGGGTATCGTCCACAGCCTCTGGCAACCTATCCCCGGCGAGTTCGACGACTACATCGCCAACCCCAAAGGCAACGGCTATAAAAGTTTGCACACCGTCATCGTCGGTCCGGAAGACAAAGGCGTGGAAGTGCAAATCCGCACCTTCGATATGCATCAATTCAACGAATTCGGTGTCGCCGCGCACTGGCGTTATAAAGAGGGTGGCAAGGGCGATTCCGCCTACGAACAAAAAATCGCCTGGTTGCGCCAACTCTTGGACTGGCGCGAAAACATGGCGGAAAGCGGCAAGGAAGACCTCGCTGCCGCTTTCAAAACCGAGCTTTTCAACGACACGATTTACGTCCTGACCCCGCACGGCAAAGTCCTCTCCCTGCCCACGGGAGCCACCCCCATCGACTTCGCCTACGCCTTACACAGCAGCATCGGCGACCGTTGCCGCGGTGCGAAAGTCGAAGGGCAAATCGTGCCGCTGTCCACCCAGCTTGAAAACGGACAACGCGTCGAAATCATTACCGCCAAAGAAGGGCACCCTTCCGTCAACTGGCTCTACGAAGGCTGGGTCAAATCCAGCAAGGCAATCGGCAAAATCCGTGCCTACATCCGTCAACAAAACGCCGACACCGTGCGCGAAGAAGGCCGCGTCCAACTCGACAAACAGCTTGCCAAACTCACGCCCAAGCCCAACCTGCAAGAGCTTGCCGAAAACCTCGGCTACAAAAAACTCGACGACCTCTACACCGCCGTCGGACAAGGCGAAATTTCCAACCGCGCCATCCAAAAAGCCTGCGGCAAGTTGAACGAACCGCTGCCCGTACCTGTCAACGAAACCACCATCGTCAAACAGTCCAAAATCAAAAAAGGCGGCAAAAACGGTGTTCTCATCGACGGCGAAGACGGCTTGATGACCACGCTTGCCAAATGCTGCAAACCCGCGCCGCCCGACGATATTGTGGGCTTCGTTACCCGCGAGCGCGGTATTTCGGTACACCGCAAAACCTGCCCGTCTTTCCAACATCTCGCCGAACACGCGCCTGAAAAAGTGCTGGACGCAAGCTGGGCGGCGTTGCAGGAAGGACAAGTGTTCGCCGTCGATGTCGAAATCCGCGCCCAAGACCGCTCAGGGCTTTTACGCGACGTATCCGACGCACTTGCCCGCCATAAACTCAACGTTACCGCCGTGCAAACCCAGTCCCGCGACTTGGAAGCCAGCATGAGGTTCACGCTCGAAGTCAAACAAGTCAACGACCTCCCGCGCGTCCTCACCAGCCTCGGGGATGTCAAAGGCGTATTGAGCGTTACCCGGCTTTAAATACAAAAATGCCGTCTGAAAGACGGATATCATTTCAGACGGCATTTTGATTACCGGGTTTTTATCCGACCTGCCAGACAGTACTCGCACGATTTATATCTAAATAATCAATACCCGCTTCATCGAATTTCGTTTCCAATTCTTCTACCGAATGAGTATCTAGAAAAAGCCTCTCTTGATAGGTAATCGGCAATAACCAGAAAAATCGGACATTATCCATATATTCCAACTCTTGCCCATAAGGATAAGGCAGAGAAATCAGAAAATGCCGAAAGGACGATTGATCGACCCACGGTCTGCCGATATTGACCGTTTTTCCTAATTGAAATTGATCAGGATAATGCATACTTGCCGATGCCAGCATTGCCAAGGTCTCAATATGTTCGGGCGTTTCAAACGGGCTGACGATAAAAAACTCCTGTCCTAAAAATGAGCCTATCCCAGAGCTGACATAAACCCAAGGCTCATCTGCATGATTAGGAATCACTTGGAAAACTTGGAAATCGGGAAGTTCTTCAACAATCCTTCCTAAAGCCCAAGTAAATCCTTTAATTTCATGATGTTTCCAAAAATTTTGCAAATGAGATAAAACAGTTTGGTTATAGTCCATGCTTTTTAGCCTGTTTTCAAAGGTCGCCTGAAACCTGAAACAAGGTTTTTCAGACGGCATTGACCGTTTGAAGAAGGTATTTACCAAGCAAACGGTTTCCGATTCATATCCGAAAGGTTGTCAACTTCATTATCCAGCAAGAACCGTTCAAAAGTATTCCAACCCTTTTTTTCCACCAATTCTGCTTCCTGTTTATACAACGGGACGAGCAAAGGGAAAACGATATTGCAGTGTTCTCCATAACAGACCTGAAAATCATCGTCGAAATAAAATGGGGCGGAAACATACAGTGCATCCATTTTGCTACCTTCGATAATTACCCTGGGTAATTGAATAATTTCACCTCTTAAAATAGGTTGTCTATTGTCAATCAAATATTCAGCCACTCCTGATAGAAAAGCTGCAATATTTTCTTTATTCCATTCTTCAGAACAGGTAAAAATTAATTCAAACCTACTCTTATAGTTCAAGTCATATCGATTTAAGCCTAAAGTAGAAAAAGTAGTTACCCCTTTATATGGTTGTGATGGGAAGACGGAAACGCTGAGATGATAACGTCGATCCAAGCATTTTATACCGCTTTCGATTTCACCCAAATAATGTTCTAAATGTTCAACTATAATCATTTTTTCTTAAAACTTTCATCCCTATCCCGGCAAGACGTAGGCTGTTTTGGGCTCCAATACCGACTTTTTTATTAACGGAAATGCCGTCTGAAAAATAAAGCAGCACCTTGATTTTGCCGCCTAAGGACTTTGCATCCATTCCTCTTTGCTGATTCCAAATTCAAACTCCGCTTGTTCAAATGCCGAATCTAATGTGTCATGATAAGTATCCGTTTGTTCCTGACCGGTCTCATCCAAATAAAACAAATAAAATCCTTGGTCATCTTCATATTGAACAATACTTAAAGCAACAGGTTTGGGAAGTATCCCCATTGGAGTGCGATGAATCGTTCTAATAGGAAAATCCTTATTTTTATCTAAGATAACTTTGAATAATTCTTTTACACTCATCATTTTTTAATCCTGAATAATTGTTACTACACTATTTTCTATTACACGTCCATTGGGTTTTTAGATTTTCCTTTGCGGTCAAACGCTACTTTAGTTACCTGTTTTGTATCAAAAATGCCGTCTGAAAGCCGAATATCGTTTCAGACGGCATTTTGACTGTTTAAAGCGGAGGCAGTTCTATAAACGGAAAGAAATGCTGAAACTTCTGATAAATTTCAGGATATTTCTCTAAGGCTTTTAATGCTTTTTCTTTTGAGATAGGCGGATCATAGACATCTATCCCCCTTAAGAAGGCAATGCCGGTCAAGGCATTTTTTTTCGATTTCGGCAGGCTGGAACTCGGAGCAAAACCTACAATATTGCCAATATCGCCAATTCCTACATCGAAGTCCGCCAAGTCAAAAATATAAAAAGGGATGTCCTCGATGGGCATATCGCGTATTACTTGTTCAATCCATAACTTGAATTCATTTAAATCAATAGACTGAGAGAATAAGCATTTAATTGCAAATCCTAAATCATCACTATCCTCTTTTATGATTTTCCACATAGTTACTTTCCTTTACTCATCGCTCTCCAACCGATATGTCCGGTATCATGATGCAAGTCTTCATTAATCAATTGCATCCTTCCAGTATCTTGATGATGATGCCAAGTGTAGCCGGTATTTCAAATGTTCCTTTGCTGTTAAATGCTCTTTTAGTTACCTGCTTTGTATCAATAATGCCGTCTGAAAAGCGGAATGGGCTTTCAGACGGCATTGTTTTTTCTGTTTGACGGCCTCAATCCAAAATCTTGCCGATGATTTCGCCCACGTCTTTCGACAATCCTTCCTGCGCCCGAATGCGCTGCAATTCTTGTTTCACCAAGTTTTTGCGGTGCGGCTCGAGCTTGTTGCAGAGGTTGAACGCCTGCACCAAACGGGCGGCGACCTGCGGGTTAAAGCGGTCGATTTCGATGACTTTGTCGGCAATGAAGCGGTAGCCGCTGCCGTTTTCTGCGTGAAAATGCGGGACGTTGCGGCTGAAGCTGCCGATGAGCGAGCGGGCTTTGTTGGGGTTTTCGAGGCTGAATTTCGGATGTTGCAAGGCGGTTTGAACCTGTTGCAGGGTGTCACTGCGGCGGCTTAAACCGACGAGGGCAAAATATTTGTCCATCACCAGCGCGTCGTCTGAAAACTTGTCGGCAAACCGCGCCAAGAGGCGGTTGCGCGTATCGCTTTCGTTGCCGTTGACGGCGGACAGAATGCCCCATTCGTGAGTCATGTTTTGCGCCATTTCGCCGTATTTTTCGGCAACGGTTTCGATGTGTGCGGGGTCGGCGCGCAGGACGAAGGCGCGGCAGACGTTGCGCAACGTGCGCCAGCCGGCGGCTTCGGGGCTGTACTCGTAGCTTTGGTTTTCCTGCTGCGCCGCCTGACGGTTCAACTCGTGCCATTTCGGCAGGAAGTGGACGGCAAGCCTATCCAACAAGGCTTCGCGCGCCTGATGGTAGCGCAGCGGGTCGATGTTTTCCGCGCCGTCCCACAGTTCGGCTTCAGACGGCACGCCCAAAAGCAGGGCTTTGAAGGCGTTGTCTAAGAGGTCGTCTGAAATGACTTTTTCGACGGCGGCAAGCAGTTTTTCGTGTTTCGGCAACTCAACGCCGTCTGAAAGCGCGGCAAGGTTGGCGGCGACGGCGCGGCGGTAGAGCGTTTGCGCGGCTTCCCAGCGCGTGAAGGCGTCGCTGTCGTGGGCGAGCAGGAGCAGCAGGTCGTCGTCGCTGTACGGATAGTTCAGGTGCACCGGCGCGCTGAACCCGCGCAGCAGCGAGGGAACGACGGCTTCGGTCACGCCTTCGAGCGCGAAGGTCTGTTCGGTTTCGGTCAGCAGCAACACGGCTTCGGTTACGCGTTTGCCCTGATAATCGAATGCCACTGCTTCGCCGTTGCGGTTCAGCAGCCCGATTTTGACGGGAATCATCATCGGCTGCTTGTCCGCCATATCGGGCGTGGGCGGCACGGTTTGTTTAATGGTTAACTCGAAAATATTGTTTTTCAGACGACCTTCCGCTTCCAAAACGGGCGTGCCCGCCTGACTGTACCACAAGGCGAACTGGTCGAGATTGATGCCGTTCGCGTCCGCCATCGCCGCGCGGAAATCGTCGCAGGTAACGGCCTGCCCGTCGTGGCGTTGGAAATAGAGCTTCATGCCTTTTTGGAAGCCCTCTTCGCTGAGCAGGGTGTGATACATCCGCACCACTTCCGCGCCTTTTTCATAAACGGTCATGGTGTAGAAATTGTTCATCTCCTCATAGCTGGCGGGGCGCACCGGATGGGCGGTCGGGCCTGCGTCTTCGGGGAACTGGTGCTGGCGCAAAAGGCGGATGTTTTCGATGCGGCGCACGGCGCGGCTGGCGCGGTCGCCGGAAAACTCTTGGTCGCGGAACACGGTCAGCCCTTCTTTCAGCGAAAGCTGGAACCAGTCGCGGCAGGTCACGCGGTTGCCCGTCCAGTTGTGGAAATATTCGTGTCCGACCACGGATTCGATGCCTTCAAAATCAGTATCGGTAGCGGTGCGGCTGTCGGCAAGGACGAACTTGGTGTTAAAGATGTTCAAACCCTTGTTTTCCATCGCACCCATATTGAAATCGCCCACGGCAACGACCATGAAAATATCCAAGTCGTATTCCAAACCGAAGCGCGTTTCGTCCCACTTCATCGCGTTTTTCAATGATTCTACGGCAAAGCCAACCTTGGGCTTGTCCGCTTCGGTGGTGTAAAACTCGATTTTGACGTTTCTGCCGCTCATGGTGGTGAAATAGTCTTCCGTTACCGCCAAGTCGCCCGCGACCAAAGCAAACAGATAGCTCGGTTTGGCAAACGGGTCTTCCCATTTCACCCAATGGCGGCTGTCTGAAAACTCGCCGCCGTCGATTTTGTTGCCGTTGGAAAGCAAAACGGGATAACGTTTTTTGTCGGCGACGATGGTGGTGGTGAACTTGGACATCACATCCGGACGGTCGATGTAGAACGTGATTTTGCGGAAGCCCTCCGGCTCGCATTGGGTAAACAGATTGCCGCCGGAAGCATACAGCCCCATCAGCGATTTGTTTTCCGCCGGCAGGATTTCGGTTTCCACTTCGACGGTGAAGCGTTCGGACGGCACACCCGCAATCGTCAGCGTCTCGCCTTCCAACACATAATCCGCCGCCGCCCCGTTGATTTTGACGGACAAGAGTTTCGCCGAACCGTCCAACACCAGCAGCTCCCCCACCCTCTGCGGCTCGACCGTCAAACGGGATTTCACAATGGTTTGCGGTTCGGCAATGTCGAAATGCAGGTCGGTTTCGAGGATGCGGTAGGCAGGCGTTTGGTAATCTTTCAGATAACGGACGGTTTTGCTCATTTTTTTCTTTCAATATTATTTGGTTTGATAAGGAAAACCGGTTTCAGACGGCATGGGCAAACCCTGCACCGATATGCCGTATGAAACCGAAACATCAGTGCGGACGCACCGTCAAACAACCGGTTTTAATTTCAATCTTTATTTCCACGCTTGGACAAACTCTTCCCAATGCTGCTTGTCCCCGGCTTGTGCGGATAGGTAATTCCTAATCCGTTTGATTTCCATTTCGTATTCATCCGCATCAAACCTTCCGCTGACCAAACAGAAACGCAGGTACATCAGATAGGTATTTACCGCATCGGTTTCACAATAATTGCGGATTTCCTTCAATTTACCGGCATGGAATGCCTCCCAGACCTTGCTGCCGTCCATACCCAATTTACCCGGAAAACCACACAGTTTCGCCATATCGTCCAGCGGCACGTTTGCCCTCGGCTGATAAAGTGCGAGCAAATCCATCAAATCGCAGTGGCGTTGGTGATAACGGCTGATATAGTTGTTCCACTTGAAATCGCGGCTGTCTCCAAATTCACCTTCGCCCATATCCCAATAACGCGCGGCACTGATGCCGTACAACAATGAACGGTAATGCAGGACAGGCAAATCGAACCCGCCCCCGTTCCAACTGACCAGCTGCGGCGTATGTTTTTCAATCAACTCGAAAAATTTGGCGATGACCACTTCCTCGCCATCATCCATCTCGCCGATTGTACCGACATGGACTTTATCCTGCCCCCACCGCATGCAGCACGAAATCGCCACAACCTGATGAAGATGATGCTGCATAAAATCTCCGCCTGTCTGAGCACGGCGTTTTTGCTGGGCAAACAGCACCACTTCATCGTCGGGCAGTGAGGACGGCAGCTCGTACAATGTTCGGATACCCTGGACATCAGGTACGGTTTCAATATCGAAAGCCAAAATCGTGGTCATGACAGCACCTTGTATTTAAAACGGATGCGCCTATTGTGTCATTAAAAGGCCGATAAAAAAAGAGGCAACCCCCCACAGGATTGCCCCAATACCTCAAATCAGAGATTTACGCTTCACAAACAATACAGGCTTCCGCCTGCGGCTTTACCTGCGCAGCTCAACTCTACGCCGGTAAACTTTCGTTTCACCGTTTCCGATGAAACGCCAACCAGTCATAAAACTGACCAGCATATCCTTTCAGACGGCATTTCCTAGCTGCGTCTGTAATTCCATGTAGCGAAATGTACGCTATTTTTTACAGTTTGCCAAGCATTTTTTACAAAATTGATATAGAAGCGTTTATTTTATAAAATGATGAATTTTTTGATTTTTTAGATTAAAATTCTAATAATTTATTTAAATTGATACTTAATTTTATAATATCTATATATTTGACAATATATTTTTCAAGATAGCACCGAGCAAAATAACGGTTATTGAATGGTAATTTACAACATTTTGTTTTTAAAGGAAATTAATTTTAATATATTAACCATATCGATAGAATATATTCATTGATTTATCATGTATTCTCCAAATTTTCTTTGAAATCTATTTTTAAAATCAGAAAATATTATTTTTTAGGCACTTAAATAACAGCAATTATTAAATGCTTCTGTTTATATAATTCAATTTTTCGCATTTAAAAAAACAATCGCAAAACTCAATTTTCCCTTAACAGCCCACTATGTAGTTTCGTGTAATTTGTAAAAATCCTGTTCACCTTCCGGACGGGTTTTAAAACGCTTGTGCAGCCAAAAATATTGTTCCGGATGTTCGCGCACCCTGTCTTCGATAAAACGGTTCATACGCTGCGCGTCGGCCTGCGCATCTTCACTCGGAAAGGACTCCCAAGCAGGGTAGAAATGCAATGTAACCGTATTGTCCGCCTCCCTGACGGGGATGGCGGGAATCACTTTGGCATTTGCAAGGGCGGCTATCCGGCTCAAACCGGTAATCGTTGCCGTCTGAATACCGAAGAAATCTACAAAAACCGACTCATTGCGTCCGAAATCCTGATCGGGAAGATACAAAAACGGCGCACTGCTTTTGCGGAACTGCCTGATGATGGCGCGTAAACCTTCCGTACGGCCGATTAGAAAAACATTGTTATAGCGGTTGCGGCCTTTCAAAATCTGTTCGTCCAACATCTTATTTTTTTGATGGGAATACATACTGATCAGCGGAACATCCTGATTAAGCGCGTATACCGCCATCTCGAACGCGGTAAAGTGCGGATACAGGATGATGACTTTTTCCCCTGCCGACAATGCCTCATCCAGATAATGTTTGTTGCGGTAACGCACCAGCGACTTCAAACGTCCTGCGGGCGCATACCAGTATAAACCGTACTCCAACATCAACTTCGCCATGTGTTTGAAATGCTGCTTCAATACGGTTTTACGCTTTTCCTCACTCCATTCGGGAAAACATTTTGCCAAATTGATTTCCCCAACCCTTCGGCGGGGTTTGATCAAACGGTAGGCAAGCAAACCCGTCAGGTCGGCAAGTTTGTGCAGCAGCGCAAACGGCAAAAACCGCAGGGCATACAAAATAAAAAATATGAACTTCATCTTGATACACATTTCCTTTTCAGGGAGATAACGAAAATGCCGTCTGAAACTATTGGAATCTGCCGCGCTTGACCTGCATCCCGGAAGGGCTGAGTTTGGACGCAAGCCCATGGTTGCGCAAGGCATGGGTCAAGGCCACCGCCAAACCGTCGGCGGCATCCGACTGAGGCGTTCCCGATAAGCCGAGCATCTGCACCACCATATGCTGCACCTGTTCTTTTGCCGCCTTACCCTTGCCGACCACCGCCTGTTTGACCTGCAAGGCAGTGTATTCTGAAACGGGCAAACCATGGCTGACCAGAGCCGCCAATGCCGCCCCCCTAGCCTGCCCCAACATCAGCGTCGATGCCGGATTGACGTTGACGAAAACCTGTTCCACTGCCGCCTGTTGAGGCTTGTAAGTGGTAACGACTTCGCCGATATGCCGCACAATCACGGCAATCCTGTCTGCCAGTGCGGCATTGGCGGGCGTTTTGATGCAGCCTGAGGCAACATAAAAATGATCCCGCCCCCTGACATCGATGACACCGAAACCCGTTACGCGGCTGCCCGGGTCGATGCCTAAGATACGGACGGTTGCAGCCATATTCACAACAAACCGTGTTGAATCAGTTTTTTACGCAAGGTATTGCGGTTCAGTCCCAACATGACGGAGGCTTTGGACTGATTACCGCCGCATTGCTCCATCACACACACCAACAGCGGTTTTTCCACCTGATGCAATACCATATCGTACACGCCGCAAGGTTCGGTACCGTTCAGGTCTTTGAAATATTGTTCTAAATTTTGTCTGATGCATTGAGAAATATCGGGAAGGGTATGGGGCATGATTGCACTTTCAAAGGATAATCAAGTGTTCAGAAGGCTTTTGGGTGGTAGGAGCACGCCCAACTGTCGGTTTTTTCGGCAAGTCTTTCAAGATAACCTGCAAGCATGTCGTATTGCGCCGCTGCACTGTCCAAGTAGTTGATTTCACGACGTGTCTGTTCGCCGTCGGGCATTTCGTCGATGTACCAACCTATGTGTTTGCGTGCGATGCGCACACCGGCGGTCTCACCATAAAACGCGTGCATGGCGCGGATGTGGTTCAAAATAGTGGCGGTGCATTCTGCCAAACTCAAGGCAGGCGGTAAAACACCGTGTTCGGCGTAATGTTTCAAATCACGGAAGAACCACGGCCTGCCTTGTGCGCCTCGCCCTATCATGATGCCGTCTGCGGCGGTTTGTCTGAGGACGGCTTGGGCTTTTTGCGGCGAAGTAATGTCGCCGTTGACCCAGACCGGGATGTTCAGACGGCATTTGGTTTCGGCAATCAGGTCGTAAGCCGCTTCGCCTTTGTACATTTGCGTGCGAGTGCGTCCGTGGACGGCAAGGGCGGCAATGCCGCAATCTTCGGCGATACGGGCGATGGCAGGCAGGTTTTTGTGGTCGTCGTGCCAGCCCAAACGGGTTTTGAGGGTAACGGGAACGTCCACCGCACGGACGACTGCTTCGAGAATGGCGGCAACCAGCGGCTCGTTCTGCATCAGTGCGCTACCAGCTTGGACATTGCAGACTTTTTTAGCGGGACAGCCCATGTTGATGTCGATAACCTGCGCCCCGAGGCTGACGTTGTAACGGGCGGCATCCGCCATCTGCTGCGGATCGCTGCCGGCAATCTGCACAGCGGCGACACCGCCTTCATCGGTAAAGTCACTGCGGTGCAGGGTCTTTTTGGTATTTCTAAGCGTCGGGTCGCTGGTTAGCATTTCGCACACCGCCCAACCTGCGCCAAAATCTCGGCAAAGTCGGCGGAACGGTTTGTCCGTAATGCCCGCCATCGGGGCGAGTGCAATGGGATTGTCGATAATGTAGCCGCCGATGCGCATAATGGGTCCGCATTTCAAAAAAGTGCAACATTGTACATTTTTTAAGCAAAATTTCCAATCTCTGCCTGCGCCCGCGATTGGGGCACGTGTCGTTTTATGGCATAATCCGCACACAGATTTCCTGCCCCGCCACTCACAGGCGGGCAGTTTACTTTCCCCGTCCTATCGGTTTCCCGTTTCAGACGGCATAACGTCTGAAAGAAAGACTACAATCATGAGTAATCCATTTTCCTCTTTAGGTTTGGGTACGGAACTCGTTTCCGCGCTGACCGCGCAAGGTTACGAAAACCCGACGCCCATCCAAGCCGCCGCCATTCCCAAAGCACTCGCCGGTCATGATTTACTAGCCGCCGCCCAAACCGGCACAGGCAAAACCGCTGCCTTTATGCTGCCCAGTCTGGAACGCCTCAAACGCTACGCCACCGCCAGCACCTCGCCCGCGATGCACCCCGTGCGTATGCTCGTGTTGACCCCGACGCGCGAACTCGCCGACCAAATCGACCAAAACGTGCAGGACTATATTAAAAATCTGCCGCTACGGCATACCGTCCTCTTCGGCGGTGTCAACATGGACAAACAAACCGCCGACCTGCGTGCCGGCTGCGAGATCGTCGTCGCCACAGTCGGACGGCTCCTAGACCATGTGAAACAGAAAAACATCAGTTTAAACAAAGTCGAAATCGTCGTTCTGGACGAAGCAGACCGCATGTTGGATATGGGGTTCATCGACGACATCCGCAAAATCATGCAGATGCTGCCCCGCCAACGCCAAACCCTGCTCTTTTCCGCCACCTTCTCCGCACCGATACGCAAACTGGCACAAGACTTCATGAATGCGCCCGAAACCGTCGAGGTTGCCGCCCAAAACACCACCAACGCAAATGTCGAGCAGCACATCATCGCGGTCGATACCATGCAGAAGCGCAACCTGCTCGAACGCCTGATTGTCGATCTGCACATGCCCCAGGTTATCGTCTTTTGCAAAACCAAACAGAGCGTCGACCAGGTAACGCGTGATTTAATCCGCCGCAACCTCTCCGCACAGGCGATACACGGAGACCGTTCCCAACAGAGCCGGCTCGAGACACTCAACGCCTTCAAAGACGGTAGCCTGCGCGTACTTGTCGCAACCGATATCGCCGCACGCGGTCTGGATATTGCCGAACTGCCCTTCGTTATCAATTACGAAATGCCCACCCAGCCCGAAGACTACGTCCACCGCATCGGACGCACAGGGCGCGCCGGTGCGGACGGTGTGGCGATTTCCCTGATGGACGAATCCGAACAGAAAATGTTTGAGGCCATCAAAGAACTGACCGGCAACAAGCTGCTCATCGAACGCATCGAAGGCTTCGAGCCCCGATGGTGGGAACAGGAAGGCTCAAAACCGGAAAAAACCGAAACAAGCGAACCGAGACAACGCAACCGCTACGAATCCGCCAAGGCTCAGCGCGAAAAAAATACCCGACCGGAAACCACGGCAAACGATGCGGGTGCCGCATGCGGAAAAATCGCCGGTCGCAGCCGCCGCAGCCGTCGGGAACACCAGTCGTGCGCCCTGCTCCAACCCCGTTACGGCGTAAAATAAACCGCCTGAAATCCGAATGCCGTCTGAACATTTCCGTTTCAGACGGCATTTTTCAAGCAAACTGCTTTATTTGTGCAAAATCGTCCGGCTAAAATAAATTTGTTCCTGAGACTTCCTTATCTGCACAACATTGTCCCCCCCTACTCAAACCATCAGGATTTCCCAATATCCCGCTCATTCGATGCCGCCTTAATCAGTGCAGGTTCGGCAGAATCTGCAGAATTCTCCCTATTTCGCAAAAAAAGTTATAAAGCCTGCGTATTGGAGCAACAGCATTTTCCGCGCTTCATCATCGGGAAAGCCTGATGCCGTATGATTTCTTCCATTTTGGCAGGATACGCATGTGACACCGAGAATCCATTCGTGGAGAAACCCGAACAGCACCTGTCCGCCTTGGCTGAATGGATCGGTCAGTTAGAAACCGAATAAATCCGTACCGCCATACAAAATGCCGTCTGAATCCAAACGGGTTCAGACGGCATTTCCATTTCAACTGTTTTTATGATTATTCGGGACGCATTTGCGGGAACAGAATCACGTCGCGGATGGTTTGCGAATCGGTCAGCAGCATCACCAGGCGGTCGATGCCGATGCCGCAACCTCCTGTCGGCGGCAGACCGAATTCCATCGCGCGGATGTAGTCGGCGTCGTAGTGCATGGCTTCGTCGTCGCCCGCGTCTTTTTGCGCCACTTGCGCTTTGAAGCGTTCGGCTTGGTCTTCGGGGTCGTTCAACTCGGAATAGCCGTTTGCCAGCTCGCGACCGACAACGAACAATTCGAAACGTTCGGTCAGACCTTGTTTGGTATCGGAAGCGCGTGCCAACGGGGAAACCTCAACCGGGTAATCGACGATAAAGGTCGGGTTCCACAATTTGCCCTCGGCACAACCTTCAAACAGGGCAAGTTGCAGGCTGCCGATACCCGGAGACGGCGGCAGGCTTTCGCCGTGTTTGACGATTTCTTTTTTCAGCCACTCCGCATCGTTCAACTGCTCGTCGGTGTAGTGCGGATTGTATTTTTTGATGGCACCGAGAATGGTCAGGCGTTCGAACGGGCTTTCCAAATCGACTTCTTTGCCGTTGTAAGTGATTTTCGCCGTGCCGTTTACTGTGCGCGATGCGTTTCTGATGATGTCTTCTGCCATCTGCATCATACGTTCGTAGTCGGAGAAGGCTTCGTAGAATTCGATCATGGTGAATTCGGGATTGTGGCGCACCGACATGCCTTCGTTGCGGAAGCTGCGATTGATTTCAAACACGCGCTCCAAACCGCCGACCACCAAGCGTTTCAGATACAGCTCGGGCGCGATGCGCAGGTAGAGCGGGATGTCCAAAGCATTGTGGTGGGTCACGAACGGTTTCGCCGTCGCGCCGCCGGGAATCGGGTGCATCATCGGGGTTTCGACTTCGAGATAACGCTCGTTCACCATAAAATTGCGCACAGATTGGATGATTTGGCTGCGTTTGATGAAGGTATTGCGCGATTCTTCGTTGGCAATCAAATCGACGTAGCGTTGGCGGTATTTGGTTTCCTGATCGCTCAAGCCTTTGTGTTTGTCGGGCAGCGGGCGCAGGGATTTAGACAGCAGGCGGATGTCAGACACGCGCACGGTCAATTCACCGTGGTTGGTTTTAAACAAAGTGCCTTCCGCGCCGACGATGTCGCCCAAGTCCCAGTGGTTGAAGTCGTCCAAAACTTCTTGGCTCACGCCTTTGTTGTTCAAATAAAGCTGGATTTGACCGGTAACGTCTTGAATGGTGGCGAAGCTGGCTTTGCCCATTTGACGTTTGAGCATCATGCGGCCGGCCACTTTGACGGGAATACCTTGCGGGTCGAGTTCTTCTTTGCTGATTTCACCGTATTGGGTATGCAGGTCGGCGGCAAAGCTGTCGCGTTTGAAATCGTTAGGGTAGGCGTTGCGTTCTTTGCGGATGTTGTGCAGTTTCTCGCGGCGCAGGGCGATGATTTGGTTTTCGTCCAACTGCGGCTCGATTTGCGGATTGTTTTGTTCGCTCATGGTGTTTTCCGGAAAAATAAATCAGGCGCAATCTGTTTCAGACGACCTGATTGAATCACAAAATTTGCGCATATTTTACGCGATGTCGGTGTTTTTTTCTAGGAAAGGGCAATGCCGTCTGAAAATATTACAGACGGCATTCAGATTTTGAAACCTATGCCAAAAGTCCACTAAGGTTCAACAGGAACAAAACGGCAAATCCGGTCAGGTAGAGCAAGCCGACAATGGCAAGGAAATTCATACCGGCGGTAAGCTTGTGCCGTTTGTCTCCTTTGACCAGGCGGTAGTTGAGCCATGCGAACACAGGGGCGGACACAAAAGCGGTAATCATGGCAAATTTGAGCAGCTCGGCCATCGCGCTGTTGAACCAGAAAATCACCGCCAAACCGCTGCCTGCAACCCAAATATTCCAGGCAAAGAGTTCGGCGTTGCCGGTTTTCTCACTGCCGCGCAGCAGGCGCACAGGTTCCGCAATGGCGCGCGCATAACCGTCAACAACGGTAATCGTCGTACCGTACATGCAGGCAAAAGCGATAAACGCCACCAGCGGACGCGACCAGTCGCCGATGGTTACCGCATACATATTGATCAGTTGTCCGACATATTTGCCGCCGGCCATCTGCACTTCTTCACCGTTGCCGTATTGCACGTACGCACCCAGAGCAAGGAAGACGACGGCAAGCACGGCACTGGTGATGTAACCGACGTTGAAATCAAAAATCCCGTCATGATAAGAGGAAGGTTGGAGGCGCTGTTTCTCCGTAACCCACAAAGAATTGATGGCGGAAATTTCAATCGGCGCAGGCATCCAGCCCATCAGCGCGATCAGGAAGCCCAAACCGGCAAGCGTCCACGGTGTCGGCTCGATAAAATCAGGTTTCATCTGCATACCGCGCGACATGGCGATACCGGCGGCGGCAACCGTGGCAACCGTCAGGCTGACGATGATAATTTTGGAAACATTGTCCAAAGCCTTGTAGCGTCCGCTCGCCAGGATAATCAGGCAGGATGCCATAATCAGCGCGGAGATTGCGCCGATACCCAGTGTCAGCGAGGGAATCGCCATTTTGACGATGGCGGCGGTTACAATGGCAACCGCACCCGCGTTAATCGTCGCGGCAGCAATACACAAAATCAAGAAAACCCACAGGTAGATGCGGCTTTTCTCCGCATAACCTTCAATCAGGCTTTTACCCGTGTCCAGCGTGTAATGCGCGCTGAAGCGGAAAAACGGGTATTTGAAGAGGTTGGTTAGGACGATAATCAACGCGAGCTGCCAGCCGTAAAGCGCACCCGCCTGCGTCGAGGCAATCAGGTGCGATCCGCCGACTGCCGCCGATGCCATCATAATACCCGGCCCCAATGCGTTGATTTTACTTTTCCAAGTCGAAATATGTTGTTCGGACATGATTTTTCCGTATTGCTAATATAAAAAATGCGTATTTTAACGTAATCTAAATACACGCCAAACCGGCTTATTGAAACTTTACACCCTAATATTCCTGATTTCTCCCAATTATTTTCAGAAAAACATGCAATATGGCATTTTATGCCTGAAAGTTTACAACAAATAGCCTTGCATCGCTTTTTACCGTACAAAATATACTTTCAAACCCCTGAACGCGTTTTGCAGCCGGCAAACGATTTGATAAGATGGTTACGTTTCCTCAGCCGGTACGCCGCCATGCCGTCTGAAACCTTACACTTTCTCTGGAGAATCCGTTCATGAATACCGTATCGAATTACCTGTCCGCATTGCGCGAAGCCATGAAGGCGCAAGGCTTGGACGCACTCGTCATCCCTTCCGCCGACCCCCACCTGTCCGAATACCTGCCCGAGCATTGGCAGGCGCGCCGCGAATTGTCAGGCTTTACCGGCTCGGTCGGCACATTCGTCGTTACCGCCGATGAAGCGGGCGTATGGGTGGACAGCCGCTATTGGGAACAAGCCGCCAAACAACTTTCCGGCAGCGGCATTGAGCTGCAAAAAAGCGGTCAAGTGCCGCCGTACAACGAATGGCTCGCGGCAAACCTGCCCGAGAACGCTGCCGTCGGCATCCCTTCCGATATGGTGTCGCTCACCGGCAAACGTACTTTGGCGCAATCCCTAGCTGCCAAAAACATCCGCATCGAACACCCCGATGACCTGATTGACCGCGTATGGAGCAGCCGCCCAGCCATTCCTGCCGAAACGGTATTCATCCACGACCCCGACTACGTCTCCGAAACCGCCGCCGAAAAACTCGCCCGCGTGCGTACCGTCATGGCGGAAAAAGGCGCGGATTACCACTTGGTTTCCTCGCTTGACGACATCGCTTGGCTGACCAACCTGCGCGGCAGCGACGTGCCTTTCAACCCTGTTTTCGTGTCATTCCTGCTTATCGGCAAAGACAACGCCGTCCTGTTTACCGACCGATGCCGTCTGAACGCCGAAGCCGCCGCCGCGCTGCAAACCGCCGACATCACGGTCGAACCTTACGCCCAAGTTACCGACAAACTCGCGCAAATCGGCGGCGCGCTGCTCATCGAGCCGAACAAAACCGCCGTCAGTACACTCGTGCGCCTGCCCGAAAGCGTGCGCCTGATTGAAGGCATCAACCCGTCCACGCTGTTCAAATCCTGCAAATCCGGAGCCGACATCGCCCACATCCGCGAAGCGATGGAACACGACGGCGCGGCGTTGTGCGGCTTCTTCGCCGAGTTTGAAGACATCATCGACAACGGTGGCAGCCTGACCGAAATCGACGTGGACACCATGCTTTACCGCCACCGCAGCGCGCTCCCGGGCTTCATTTCATTGAGTTTCGACACCATCGCAGGCTTCAATGCCAACGGCGCCCTGCCGCATTACAGCGCAACACCCGAAAGCCATAGCACCATCAGCGGCAACGGGCTGCTGCTCATCGACTCCGGCGCGCAATACAAAGGCGGCACGACCGACATCACCCGCGTCGTCCCCGTCGGCACGCCCACAGCAGAACAAAAACGCGACAACACGCTCGTTCTCAAAGCCCATATCGCGCTTGCCGAAGCCGTGTTCCCCGAAAACATCCCCTCACCGCTGATAGACGCGATTTGCCGCAAACCCCTGTGGCAGGCGCAATGCGACTACGGTCACGGCACAGGCCACGGCGTAGGCTATTTCCTCAACGTCCACGAAGGGCCGCAACGCATCGCCTTCGCCGCCCCCGCCACGCCCGAAACCGCGATGAAAAAAGGGATGGTAACGTCTATCGAACCCGGACTCTACCGCCCGGGAAAATGGGGCATCCGCATTGAAAACCTTGCCGCCAACCAAGCCGTAGCCAACCCGCAGGAAACCGAGTTCGGCAGCTTCCTATACTTCGAAACCCTGACCCTCTGCCCCATCGATACACGCCTGATGGACACCGCCCTCATGACCGACGGCGAAATCGACTGGGTCAACCGCTACCACGCCGAAGTCCGCCGCCGACTCGAGCCGCTGACCGAAGGCGCGGCAAAAGCGTGGCTGATCAAACGCACCGAACCGCTGGCGCGTTAAACAGCCCGATACAAAAAATGCCGTCTGAAACCCAAGACAAAGGTTTCAGACGGCATTTTTTACCGGTTCACATCAATGGCGGAAGTGGCGCACGCCCGTTACCACCATGGCGATGCCGTGTTCGTCTGCCGCATCGAAAACTTCCTGATCGCGCATGGAGCCTGCGGGGTGGATGATGGCTTTGATGCCCTGCTCGGCAATGACATCCACGCCGTCGCGGAACGGGAAGAAGGCATCAGAGGCAGCGCATGCGCCGTTTAAGTCCAAACCTGCATCTTGCGCTTTGCGGGCAGCGATGCGGGTGCTGTCCACGCGGCTCATTTGGCCTGCGCCGATGCCGTAGGTTTGGCCGCCTTTGCCGAAGACGATGGCGTTGGATTTGACGTATTTGGCGACATTCCATACGAACATCAGGTCGTTCCATTCTTGCTCAGTCGGTTGACGTTTGGAGACGACTTTCAAATCGGCGCGGCTGATGCGGTGGATGTCGGGCGTTTGTACCAACAGTCCGCCGCCGACGCGTTTGAGTTCAAAGCGGTTGGCACCTGCTTCAAGCGGCACTTCCAATACGCGCACGTTTTTCTTGGCGGCGGCGATTTCGAGGGCTTCGGCGGTGAACTTCGGCGCCATGAGGACTTCCATAAATTGGTTGTCGGTAATTTGTTTGACGGTTTCGCCGTCCACTTCGCGGTTGAAGGCGATGATGCCGCCGAACGCGCTGGTGGTGTCGGTAGCGTAGGCGAGTTTGTAGGCGGTCAAGGTATCGGCTGCAACGGCGACGCCGCACGGATTGGCGTGTTTCACAATCACGCAGGCCGGCGCATCAAAGGACTTGACGACTTCCCATGCGGCATCGGCATCGGCGATATTGTTGTAAGACAATTCTTTGCCTTGCAGCTGTTTGTAGGCGGAAAGGCTGCCTGCAGCAGGGTAAATATCGCGGTAGAACGCGGCGCGTTGGTGCGGATTCTCGCCGTAGCGCATGTCTTGCACTTTAATCCAGCTTTGGTTGAACTGACTTGGGAATTCGCCGATTTGGGGCTGGCCGCTTAAGACGTCGTCTGAAAGCGAGGTCAGGTAGTTGGAAATCATGCCGTCGTATTGGGCGGTGTGGCTGAATGCTTTGCGTGAGAGGTTGAAACGGGTTTTGTCGCTCAATGCTCCGTTGTTGGCTTCGAGTTCGGCGGCGATGGCCGGGAAATCGGCTGTGTCGGTAACGATGGCGACGTGTTTCCAGTTTTTCGCGGCAGAGCGCACCATGGTTGGGCCGCCGATGTCGATGTTTTCAATCGCGTCTTCCAGTGTGCAGTTTGGTTTGGCGATGGTGGCAGCGAAGGGGTAAAGGTTGACGCACACGAGGTCGATATTGCCGATGCCGTGCTCTTCCATCTTGGCGACGTGTTCATCCAAATCGCGACGGCCGAGGATGCCGCCGTGGATTTTCGGATGCAGGGTTTTCACGCGGCCGTCGAGCATTTCGGGAAAACCGGTATAGTCGGCAACTTCGATAACGGGAACGCCTGCATCAGCCAAGAGCTTTGCTGTACCGCCGGTAGAGAGGATTTCGACACCGAGTTTGTGCAGGGTTTGGGCAAATTCGACTGCGCCTGTCTTGTCGGACAGGCTGATCAAGGCGCGTTTGATGGAAGACATTTGGATTTCCTTTGTTGAAGGTTTAATCGATATGGGATGAATTTTCAGGGCGGTATTATCCGCTATTTTCGCCTTTTTGGCAGTAGGTTTTTATAGATATTGTTGACAATTTTATTGTAAAAGGCCGTCTAAAACTCGGTTTCAGACGGCCTTTTAATTTTGCCTATTTAAATCCCATTTTCTTTGCCACCCATACTGCGCCTGCCATGCCTGCGCATAAGGGCATGAGTAAGGCAACAGGGGCGTAGGTGAGCTCTAAAATAAAGACGATAGCCGTCAGTGGCATTTTGAGGGAAACACCGAGAAAAACGGCGGCGCCGACAACGGCCGCGCTTTCAGACGGCATTTCTGGGAAAACGCTGTTCCACGCTGCTGCTGCGGCAAAGGCGATGGTACTGCCGAGCATCATGGACGGGGTAATTAGGCCGCCGTATGCGCCTGCCGCCAACGCCATCAAGACGACCAGCCATTTGACGGCGGTCAGCTCAAGGCTGTGTTGCCAGTCGGTCAATCCGCCAAAGGTCAGTTGGTTGCCTGCTTTGCCGTTGCCCAAAATTTCGGGAAACCAAACGGCAATCGCGCCGATGAGCGCAAACATGCAGACTGCCAAGGGAATGATTTTGATATTGTCGCGCTTGATGAAGGGGAATTTTGGGGCGGTACGCTGGAAAAAGACGGCGGTTGCGCCCAGTATCGGGCCAATGACGGCGGAAAACCAAAGTAATGAGGTGCTGACGGCAAGGTTGGCCGGATGATATTGCTGCACGTCGCCTAAGCCGATGCGCGCGACGGCGGTGGCGATGACGGAAGTCAGCAATGCGGCGGCGACGGCTTGCTGCGTCCACACGCCCAGCATGGCTTCGAGGATGAAAAGTGTGGAGGCGAGCGGCACATTATACACGGCCGCCAAACCCGCACCCGAAGCGCAAGCAATCAGCAGCCGCATTTCGTCTTCATCCAAACCCAACCGCCTGCCGCCGGCAAAAGCAAACGCGGCAGTCATTTCGCGCGGCGCCACTTCCCGTCCGAGCGGTGAACCGAGTCCGACCGTTATGATTTGCAGCAGAACATGGAAAACCGTCGTCAGAAACGGCAGCCCCTGCAACGGCTGCTTCAATGCCGCCTTGATTCCGATGAGCGGTTTGCCCAAGGCTTTCAGCAACCACCAGCCGCCGCCTGCCAACATACCGCACAGGATCAATACGCCCAAACGCCGCCCTTCCGAAGCATGAGCCACACCTTCGCGGAACGAGATGTACGCACCGTCCGCGCCATAACCGTATGCCGTATGCTGTATGAAGTGCATCAGTTCCGTCAGCACAATGCCGACCAAACCGCCGATAACGCCCGCTGCTGCCAGGGCAAACCAAAGTTTTCTGCGTCCCACTGTCGTTCCTGCCGTTCAAATGCCGTCTGAACACGGTTTTCAGACGGCATCCGTTTCCTATCCGCCTATCCGAACAGGCTGCGTACACGCTCTAAACCGCCGAAGTTGATACGGGCATCGGCGGCGGCCTGCGCTTTCGGTTTGGCGCGGTAAGCCACGCCTATGCCGGCTTCTTTGAGCATCGGAATATCGTTCGCACCGTCGCCCATCGCCAACACCTGATGCGGCTGCAATCCGAGGCGGCTGCGGTATTCTCGCAATAAATCCGCCTTTGCCTGCGCGTCGATGATTCTGCCTTTCAGACGACCGGTCAACCTGCCGTTTTCAATTTCCAAAATATTGGCGTGTTGGTATTCAAAGCCGAGTCGTTGTTGCAGCCTTTCGGTAAAAAATGTGAACCCACCGGACACCAGCAGGAATTTCACATTGTGCCTTTTGCATTCGTCCAACAAAAATTCCGCACCGGGCGAGAGCTTTAAAACGTTTTCATAAACATCTGCCAAAACACTTTCGTCCAATCCCGCCAACAGGGCGACGCGGCTGCGCAACGACTGCTCGAAATCCAACTCTCCGCGCATGGCGCGCTCGGTAATTTCCGCCACGCGTTCCTTCAAGCCGGCACACGCCGCAATTTCATCGATGCATTCGATGGTGATCAGCGTCGAATCCATATCGCTGACAATTAAACCGAGTTCGCCAAAATCCATATCCGGCAAAACGGCGAAATCCGTTTCCATCCGCCTCATATTTTCACGCATTTCGGCAGTTGGGGAAAAATCGCCGCCAACCGGCATCCTGATACGCCCGCCCTGATTTTCCGGTTTGTGTTCCAGACAACGGGACACCACACGCAAGGCTTCCTCATTACCCTGCAACACCAAGACCTTATCCATACCGCCCCTTCTTCCCGACAAAAGGGACATTATAGTCGCAACAAAAAAACACAGACAATAAATACAAACCATCCCGTCAGGGATGGCCTGCCGCCTCAGATAGTGCACCATGTGCGCTATTGCCATATCGGACAAAATTCGCTATAACCGATGGTTGCTGTTTCATATATAACAATCAGGTGCGGACGACAATTTCCTCAAACTCCCGCCTGCCTCAACCAAAAGGATTCAGAGATGAAAATCGGTATCCCACGCGAGTCATTATCCGGCGAAACCCGCGTCGCCTGTACGCCTGCCACCGTTGCCCTGTTGAGCAAACTGGGCTTTGAAACCGTTGTCGAAAGCGGCGCAGGTTTGGCGGCAAGTTTGGATGATGCCGCTTACCAAGCGGCAGGCGCGACCGTTGCCGACAAAGCGACGGTTTGGGCCTGCCCTTTGATTTATAAGGTCAACGCGCCGTCCGAAGGCGAGCTGCCGCTGCTCAAAGAAGGGCAGACCATTGTCAGCTTCCTGTGGCCGCGCCAAAACGAGGCTTTGGTCGAAGCCTTGTGCGCCAAGAAAGTCAACGCGCTGGCGATGGACATGGTTCCCCGCATTTCCCGCGCGCAGGCTTTGGACGCTTTGTCTTCAATGGCAAACATCAGCGGCTACCGCGCCGTAATTGAAGCCGCCAACGCCTTCGGCCGTTTCTTCACCGGTCAAATCACCGCCGCCGGCAAAGTGCCGCCCGCGCAGGTTTTGGTGATCGGTGCAGGTGTGGCAGGTTTGGCGGCGATCGGTACGGCAAACTCGCTCGGCGCAGTGGTGCGCGCGTTCGATACCCGCTTGGAAGTGGCGGAACAAATCGAATCAATGGGCGGTAAGTTCCTGAAACTCGACTTCCCGCAAGAATCGGGCGGCAGCGGCGACGGCTACGCCAAAGTGATGAGCGACGAATTTATCGCCGCCGAGATGAAGCTCTTTGCCGAGCAGGCGAAAGAAGTGGACATTATCATCACTACCGCCGCCATTCCGGGCAAACCCGCGCCCAAGCTGATTACCAAAGAAATGGTGGAAAGCATGAAATCCGGCTCGGTCATCGTCGATTTGGCGGCGGCGACGGGCGGCAACTGCGAACTCACCAAGCCGGGCGAATTGTTCATAACCGATAACGGCGTGAAAATCATCGGCTACACCGACATGGCAAACCGCCTTGCCGGACAGTCTTCCCAGCTTTACGCCACCAACTTGGTGAACCTGACCAAGCTGTTAAGCCCGAACAAAGACGGCGAAATCACGCTGGACTTCGAAGACGTGATTATCCGCAACATGACCGTTACCCGCGACGGCGAAATCACCTTCCCGCCTCCGCCGATTCAAGTTTCCGCCCAGCAGCAGCAAACGTCGTCTGAAAAAGCCGCGCCTGCCGCCAAGCCCGAGCCGAAACCCGTTCCCCTGTGGAAAAAACTCGCGCCCGCCGTCATCGCCGCCGTGTTGGTGCTGTGGGTCGGCGCGGTTGCACCCGCAGCATTCTTGAACCACTTTATCGTGTTCGTCCTCGCCTGCGTCATCGGCTACTACGTCGTCTGGAACGTCAGCCACTCGCTGCATACCCCGCTGATGTCCGTGACCAACGCGATTTCCGGCATCATCGTCGTCGGCGCACTGCTGCAAATCAGCCAAGGCAACGGTTTCGTGACCCTGCTTGCCTTCATCGCCATCCTGATTGCCAGCATCAATATCTTCGGTGGCTTCTTCGTAACGCGCCGCATGTTGAATATGTTTAGGAAAGGATAAAGCATGACTTTTGCCTATTGGTCCATCCTGATTGCCTGCTTATTGCCGCTTTTTTGTGCAGCGTATGCCAAAAAAACCGGCGGATTCCGCTTCAGCGACAATCATCATCCTCGTGATTTTCTGGCGCGTACCCAAGGTGCCGCTGCCCGTGCCCATGCCGCGCAGCAAAATAGTTTTGAAGCATTTGCGCCATTTGCAGCCGCCGTTTTGACGGCACACGCAACCGGCAATGCCGAACAAGCAACCGTCGACACACTTGCCGGCCTATTCATCCTGTTCCGCCTTGCCTTTATCTATTGCTATATCGCCGACAAAGCCGCCATGCGCTCACTGATGTGGGCAGGCGGATTTATCTGCACCGTCGGGCTGTTTGTGGCTGCCGCCTAAACAGATGCCGTCTGAACAGTTCAGACGGCATCAAAAACAAATCATCGAAAATCGGAGAATTTCCATGTCTTCAGGATTAGTGACAGCGGCGTATATCGTTGCCGCAATTTTATTTATCTTCTCGCTGGCGGGGCTGTCCAAGCAGGAAACCGCCAAACAGGGCTGCTATTCCGGCGTCGCCGGGATGGCGGTTGCCTTGTTTGTTACCGTGTTTTCCGAAAACACCCACGGACTAGGCTGGATCATCATCGCCATGCTCATCGGCGCGGCAATCGGCATCTACAAAGCAAAAAAAGTAGAAATGACCGAAATGCCCGAACTGATTGCCCTGCTGCACAGCTTCGTCGGCTTGGCGGCGGTTTTGGTCGGCTTCAACAGCTACATCGAGTCGGGCAACGTTTCGCACGATATGCACACCATCCATCTGGTCGAAGTCTATTTGGGCATTTTCATCGGCGCAGTAACCTTTACCGGCTCACTGGTCGCATTCGGCAAGCTCAACGGCAAAATCAGCAGCAGCCCGCTGCAACTGCCCGCCAAACACAAGCTCAACGCACTGGCACTTGGCATATCGTTTGTGTTGCTGCTCGTATTTGTCGGTATTGACGGCAGCGGCTTCATCCTACTGATAATGACCCTGATTGCCCTCGCATTCGGCTGGCACTTGGTCGCCTCCATCGGCGGCGCAGATATGCCTGTGGTCGTATCCATGCTCAACTCCTACTCCGGCTGGGCGGCCGCAGCGGCAGGCTTTATGCTCTCCAACGACCTGCTCATCGTCACCGGCGCACTGGTCGGCTCAAGCGGCGCAATTCTATCCTACATTATGTGCAAAGCCATGAACCGGTCGTTTGTTTCCGTGATTGCCGGCGGTTTCGGCAGCGACAGCGGCACATCATCTTCCGGCAGCCAAGAGATAGGGGAATACCGAGAAGTCAAAGCTGCCGATGTTGCCGAAATGCTGAAAGGCGCAAACAGTGTCATTATCACCCCGGGCTACGGTATGGCAGTCGCACAAGCGCAATACCCCGTTGCAGAAATCACCGAACTTTTGCGTAAAAACGGCACCGAAGTACGCTTCGGCATCCACCCCGTCGCCGGCCGCCTACCCGGTCACATGAACGTACTGCTTGCCGAAGCCAAAGTCCCCTACGACATCGTTTTGGAAATGGACGAAATCAACGACGACTTCCCCGAAACCGATGTAGTCTTGGTCATCGGCGCGAACGACACCGTCAACCCGGCCGCCCAAACCGACCCGAACAGCCCGATTGCCGGCATGCCCGTGTTGGAAGTGTGGAAGGCAAAAGAAGTCATCGTCTTCAAACGCTCGATGAACACCGGCTACGCAGGCGTACAAAACCCGCTGTTCTTCAACGAAAACAGCGTAATGTGTTTCGGAGATGCGAAGAAAACCGTGGATGACATTCTGTCCGAACTGAAAAAATAAACGCACAACAAAATGCCGTCTGAAAATCAATACTTCAGACGGCATTTTTACACAAATCACAGTTTTAAATCACTCAGCTGCCAAGGAGCGTGACCATATCCGCACCACCAGCCAAAATTCCAAACCACGCTTTTATCTATATCGGAATAAATGCTGAACAGTATGTCGTCTGAAGTGTTGACAAGCGAATACTGCAAGAATACATTCCTCATCCAGCCGTTCGTTAACTTTTCCATGGGCAAAATTGTAGCCCGAAGGATGTAAGCAGTGGACGGCCGCACCGTCGATATATCTCAACAATCCTTCTTCAGCTCATTCCTTTAATGCCTTTACAGCATTATTCCTGCCATAAATACTCGCCAGCTTGTTGATTTGATGGTAGCCCTGATATATACAGGAGCACCCTTTCCGTCTCAAGAACAAGCATCTCAAAAAGGCATTTCTGACTACCGGCAAAGTAAAACCCTCTAAGTAATACTTAGAGGGTTTTAAAATTTGGCTCCCCGACCTGGGCTCGAACCAGGGACCTGCGGATTAACAGTCCGTCGCTCTACCGACTGAGCTATCGGGGAATAGCTTTAAATATTAATTCAAAATGCAGACTATGTCAACATATATTTACAACTGATTGTACTCAGCCTTTGAATATACAGCCCTTATATACTTTCTGCAATATGTCTTGCCGCACGTTTTGCGTCCAACAAAATTAAACCAAGCTTGCCGCTTTCTTTTGCCATCAGCACCAATACTGCATCTTTGCCTGCCTGGCTCAAAAGGATGTAGCCCAATTTTCCCTTAATCATAATCTGCTCCAACTCACCGCAGGCAAGCTCATTTACCGAACGACTGGCCAAAGCAAGCAAAGTAGCAGAAATCGCACCCACCCTATCCGAATTCAAATGCGAAGGCAACATAGTCGCCATCGGTAATCCATCGGTTGAGATAACGGCAGACGCGATAATATCCGTAGATGTATTGTTTAAATCTTCAAGGATTGAAATCAATAATTGCTGCATAACCCCTCCTGTCCTGCTTTACACACGGTTACTGTAACGGCGGTATAAAATCCTTACTAGAGTAACAAATGCCTCCTTACTCAAGTCCGGAATGCCACCGACAACCAAAATAAGCTTGGTTGACCCAATATACAATGGGAAAAATGTCAGTTCGCTCTGACCGGAAGGATCGCAAACCCCCCAAGCATTATTGTTAATATACAGATTATTCCTAACCAATAGCCGGTGTTTCTTTTCCATCTGTGCGACTTCTGCCGCCAGCAACCCTAATTCTTCAGCCGCCTCATGATGAAAATTGGCATTGGCAAGATACAGACCATTCCTATCGACCAATAATGCCTTACCACTGCCGGACAACTGTTCCATCAACAACGGCAATTGTTCGTCTGCAAAATTAATACCGTCAGAATCACCATTTTCATCACCATAGAGAAATTCAAGTTTTTGCAGACGGTACAGCAAATTTAAAGCGGTATCAATGTCGGAGGTATCTGCCCAAGCAAGCAGTTTCTCGCTACTAACCACTTCACCGGGGTCTGCCTTCAGCAAACCGTGCAGCAAAGTTTTGCCGGCACTCGGAGTATCGCTGGATACTGCATAGAATGCGCCGGCCGGGGTCAGGCGGGGATATAAATTCGTTTGTAGTGAAAGTGTTGATTCCATGTTAAACCTCCAGTCCCGGATCAATAGAAAATAACATTGCACTAACCAATTGTTTTACGTCATTTTCCTTACGGGCATCAATTTCGAAAACCGGAACATTAAGATTATGTTTTGCAAGATATTTGTGATACACGTCGATACCGGGCTGTGAGCGTATATCCATTTTAGTAATACCGATAACGACCGGCGCCGTTTTCAGCAATCCTTGAAACGAATCCAAGAAAAATTCCAAATCTTTCAACGGATTAGTCCGTGCATTATCTAAAAGCAAAACCAAGCCCATACTGCCTTGACTCAGAATTTCCCACATAAAGTTAAATCGTTCCTGACCCGGGGTACCATACAGGTGAACTTTAGTATCTTCATCCAGATAGATTACGCCATAATCCATTGCTACGGTCGTATTCCTTTTTCTATCCAAAGTCATATCAGATGCCGAAGCATCAGTCTGAATGGGAGGATCGTCTGAAATAGCTGCAATAGCCGTGGTTTTTCCCACACCGACAGGACCGGTGAAAATAATTTTATTTTCTCTCATATCTCCGCTCCTAATTACCCAACAGTTTTTTCATCAGCCTTTGAAGAAGACCTCGCGGCTGTGTTTGTGATGGTGCAGTCATTTTTACCGCTTCTTTTGCCATTTCACTGTCTGAGGCAGAGTTGACTCCGATATCTATCTTATCTACCGTATCATGATATGAATGCTGGGAGACCGTCTTCAAATCTACAGATAAGAACCCAGTTGCATAGGTTGCCGCAATATAATTCAAAATATCATTAATACTCAAAGGCATAACTTTATACAACACATTAAGGTTAACGGATGTTTTAGTTAAAAACGCCGATAGCCGTATCGATTCCGGCACATGCGCCAACCTAGTCAAATTCGGCCAAGACCTCAACGTAAACAAGGTATCCGGAGAGATCGGATAAATTAACCTACCCTGTGCCGTCCAAATAGAAAGCTGCCACATACAGGACATGATGCTGACTTTTGCTTTTTCACGCCACTGGGGATTATCAGGAACGACTTTACAGCCTACCTGCACATTATCGTCCTTACACAACTGCTCAAGTTTTTCCGCACTTTCTGTCAGAAGAACCCGTTGTATTGAGGGAAAAACGATAAGAACCGGCTTTCCTCCGTGTAAAATGGCAATATCCTGCCCGTTCTTTTCTGCGAATCGCAACGCTCCCAATAAACCTTTATTCGGATTGAAGCGGCGTATTGTTGTCGTGCGTTGCTCATTGCCACTGCCTTTTGCAGACTGACCTACAGGCGCAGTAAACGATTTCCCATAAACATTTTCTCCCTGCAATAATTTGCGGAGCATGGGAAACAATGTTTCAAACCGGATTGGTTTAGGCAGGTAGGGAACTTCAGCATCAGGGGCTTTCTCGGAACATACGGTAACAGGTATATCCTTATAACGTTCACCAAACTCCTTCCAAAGATCCAGGCCGCCCTCTGCATCAGTATCCACTAAAACCAAATCAGGTACAATACTGCCGTCTGAAGAAGGTACCGTTTCATAACGGGTGGTATTGTGCATTTTGAATGCCATTTTAAAAATGGATTCCTGATGCGCCGTCATCCCCGCCAACATAACGTGTACTGTTTTAATTTTCGGTATTTGTACTTCCATTTTTTATTATTCCCCGTACCGTTTTATTTTTTTATATTTCGATTCATACGCTGCAGCAGCCGGCTCATCAGCATGACGACTTCTTCCGGCAATCTGTCAGCACGCTCCCTCAGTACCCTTAAAAACTGCCCCAATCTACCCCAATCTTCGGTACGTTCATAAATATCGATTAACGTAATATACAGCTGGGATTCGTCCGGATATTTCAATACCGCCTGCTCCAACACATCCATTGCCGCATCCAGTTGACCATACATCAGCAACGATTCTACTTCTTTAATCGCATCGTCTGCCGGAGATACATTGGCATTGATTAATGAAGAATCTTGAAGTACCAAGTCCCGATATTGTGCTTTTGATTTCTGTATATTTTGCGGCAGATACCCATGCCCCATACCGATGTCTTTAATTTGCTGATCGTCCGGTCCTTTTTCCAAATCATCGAAGACTTCATGGTAGCCCAGGCTGTATCCCCACCCCAGCATTCTCTCTTTTACCTGTCTGCCATAGTTTCCCAATGCTTGATAAAGCTTCCACAGGTGCCCAGCAAAACGATCGATGTCTGCATGTTGGTAATCAAGTTTGAGTGCATCAATAATCAGGTTGGCAGGTTTCTCAGAAGCCTGAATGGCACGGTCATATTGTTTTGATGCCGTTTCGTAACTAACTTTGCCTTTAAGGATTTTTGCACCTTGATCTGCACGTACCAAACCAGCAATTGCACCAACCTCCTCCTGGCTAATTTCGGAAACGTCTTTTTTACCCCGAACGATCGGAATACGCTTGACTTCTCCTGCTTCACGCTCTTGAACAGCCGCATCCGGCAACGCAGACGCAGAATCCGCCGTTACAGCACCATCCTCTGTACATTTCTCAATCTCTTGGATGCTCCAACCCAAACCTTCTTCAGCCAAAACCCGTATACGCAAATGGTTGGGATCGAGCTGTAATGCCTGTTGAACATATTTTGCCAGAAGTCCGGAAGGTATCAGACTGCCGTACTTCTGCAAATTATCTGCCAAAACATCTACATCCCCCACTTCAAGGTTGGTATCGAGCAATTCGCGGATAAGGTTTTCAGGCTTGTCTTCATCGTCCGGAATACTGTTCAAATAAGCAGCCAGGGATTCGGCTGCCTTACCCTGATACCCGAATTGTTTATAAACCTGATATTCCGTCAGTGGATCGACTTCTTGCGCAGACACGGCTGCAGATGCGGTTTCAGCACTTTCATTCCACGACCAGTCCGACTGCGCACCGTCTGATACTGAACGGTCTACCTGACCAATCCAGTCCGTATCATCATGATCAGATGATTGTCCTTTTGAATTGCCACCGCTTTGTGACTTGTGCTTCGGTATTTGTTTACCTTGTTTTGCACGCATGACCAAAAGCACCAGTAACACAGCTACCAGTGCCAAGCCGATAATTAATGAGTTTTCCAAAGGATACTCCCAATACCGTAATGAACAAACATGAATGGTTAAGCCGTCCGAGACGGCAGCCGCCCACTTTTATTATTAACAATTAACTGAAATAGACTTAAAGGAGCAGAATCATACCATAATTTAACTTTTGGCAATATGCCTAAGATACAAGTTTTATTACATTCTACTTTATATTTTATATATTTAAATATATTGAATTTTATTCCACCTTATCCTTTTCACCTTCATTAAGCTTTACTTTTTATCCTTAAATCCTGCCTTGCTAATTTCCGATGTTAGTTCAAATACTGCGATAGACTCAACATGGGATGTATGGGCAAACATATTCATTATTCCCACCTGGCCGAGGATATAGCCTTTTTCAACCAACACGCCCGCATCCCGTGCTAAAGTGGAAGGATTACAGGACACATAAACGATTTTTTTCGGGAGATAAGGCGGCTTCAATGATCTAACGACTTCATACGCACCGCTTCTGGGAGGATCTATCAACATTTTGTCAAATTTTCCCCATGAGGCCACCGTATTCTCGGTGCAATCAAAGAGGTTGGCAGCAATAAAATCTGTTTGTCCGCCGCAACCGTTTAACCGTGCATTTTGCCGGGCACGCCCGACCAGATTTTCCGCACCTTCGACACCAACCACACTCGCTCCGCTCTTGGCTATGGGCAGACTGAAATTGCCCAAACCGCAAAACAGGTCCGCAACTCGCTCACCCTGACGTATGTCGAGCATTTTTACCGCGCGTGAAACCATCAGCCGGTTGGTATCTGTATTAATTTGCGTAAAATCTCCCGGCCGGAACGGCATTTCAATGCCGAATTCCAGTAATGTATATTTTAATGTCGTATCTTTTTGGGGATAAAACGGTTCCGATACCTTTCCTTCGATTTGCAGCCAAATCTGCCAGTCATCCGACAATTCCGAATCAAACCACTGCCTAATCCGGTTTTCATCATTCTGCCGAAGTTTGCTCTTGAACGCGATGTTCAATACGGTGATTTCACTGCCGCGATAAAACTCGGCAAAACGGGCAACATTTCCCTCTTCCGCCAAATCCTGCAAAAGCTCCCTGATAGCCGGCAGCTTGTCTGAAACAGGCTTCGGAATCAGCATACATGACGAAATGTCCACCACATCATTCGTTTTCTTTGCCTGAAACCCCAATTTCAGACGGCATGATTTGTCTAATGACACACTGAACCGCGCCCTATCCCGATAATGCCATACATGTCCGTAAATCGGCGGCAATATCTGCTTCGGTTTGACCTTACCGATACGCTCGAACTGCTCTTCCATAATCCTTTGTTTGAACGCCACCTGCGCTGTCGGAGAAATATGTTGCAGGGAGCAACCGCCACAGCGTTCAAAATAACGGCACTGCGGGACGGTACGCTCATCCGAAACCTTGAATATCGCTACTGTTTCCGCTTCGTCAAACTGCTTTTTCTGTTTGGTAATCTGAAAACCGACTCTTTCAGACGGCAATGCTCCTTTAATAAAAACCGTTTTACCGCCGACCTTTGCCACGCCCCTGCCTTCATAATCCAAGGCGGAAATTTCCGCGACATTTACTTCCGTCTCCATTCCCAAATCCGTCCGTACTGTACCGAAACGCATATTTTCGCACAAAACCTCACGGTTTCAGGTATGATTTGCCAAAACACCATCGAACGCACACTATATTTTGATATGAATAAAACAATCTGCCTCACCGCCGTACTGTCTATAACCAGTTTTTCATACGCGCATACAGTTATTCCCGATGTTTCCCCCATTGCGCAAGGTCAACATGTCTTCATCAACATCCCTCAGCAACGCCTGTTCCTCTACACTGACGGCAACCTAACCAAGGTCTATCCCGTTGCAGTAGGACGAGCCATGACTCAGACCAACTTGGGTGAACATAAAATCGGTGCAAAAGCCTACAACCCCGTTTGGCATATCCCCAAATCCATACAAAAAGAACGCGGCGACGGCGTGAAAACCATAGCCGCTGGTCCGGACAACCCTTTAGGGCCGGTTTTTGTCCGCTTAGGCGACCCAAAACTAGGTTTGGGCATACACGGAACCAATGCACCGGCCAGCGTTCCCGGAGTCCGGAGCCACGGCTGCGTCCGCATGAAATCGCCCGATGCGCTCGAATTTGCCAAAACTATCGCCACAGGCTCACCTGCATCTGTCATCTATCAAATGGCCGGTCTCAACGAAGATGCAGGAAACAACCTTTGGCTTGCAGCCTTCCACGACCCTTACGGTAAGAACAACCTTGACATTGCCTCGCTGAAAAAAAGTATTGCGCAATGGGCAAAAACACAGGGTAAAACCATCGCATCCGGAAAAATCGATGCCGTACTTAAAGCACGTACCGGCGCGCCCGTCTGCCTGACCTGCGGTAAAAACGGCAAGCTAAAGATGCCGCTTAGATCGCTGGCATGGATGCAGGGTTCTTCCGCATACAGCCAACCCGAAACACCGGCCCAAGTTATTCAATCCAATCCTGATGAACCGTCTGTCCCGCAGACTGAAGCAAAACAGCCGGCTCAAAGCATCCGCCCCGTTCCCATCCTGCCTTCCAATAGAAGGCCTACTGTCGAATCCATACCTCAGGCAGAAACAGAAACCCTTGAAAATACTGCTTCTGAAACGGTCGACCTGCTGTTCTAGACCATTCTTCCGGCAAAAACAAAATGCCGTCTGAACTGTCTTTCAGACGGCATTTCGCATTCATCTTCCCATCAAAGAAATCAGTAATCAACCTGCTCTTTGATAATTTTCAAGTCAGGATAAGACAACACGATGTCGTATTCACGGCCGTTTTTATAGGCCTCTACTTCCAGCACAGGCTTACCCCAATGGTCGTCGGCATCGACATCGTGAACTTGATAACCGCGCTGTTCCAACATTTTCACAGCTTTTACGCGGTTCTGTTCAAAATTGGGATCACCGTAAATCTGACGCTCTGCATGGTCACCGGCAAATGCAGCAGCGGCACTCAGGGAAATAACAGCGGCCAATAACAATTTTTTCATTTTCAGTCCTTTCTTTATCGACTTATTGAACAAGAAGTATTTTTCAATGCCGCTATTAAAACACAGCCAAATTAGGTTTGAATTAGCAGGAAGTTAAAAAGCGTAAAATGCCGTATGAAAAAACAGAGCCGTAAACGGCTCTGTTTTTCTTACACTTCTTTAGTTTCGGTTGCCTTCTGGCGCAAACGCAGGCTCAATTCGCGCAGCTGCTTGTCATCCACACTGTTAGGTGCATTGGTCAGTAGACATTGTGCACGTTGTGTTTTCGGGAAGGCAATCACGTCGCGGATAGATTCGGCACCGGTCATCAGGGTAACCAGACGATCGAGACCGAATGCAAGGCCGCCGTGAGGAGGCGCACCGAATTTCAGGTTGTCCAAGAGGAAGCCGAATTTCTCTTGTTGCTCTTCAGGGCTGATTTTCAGTGCGGCGAACACTTTTTCCTGTACGTCGGCACGGTGGATACGGATGGAACCGCCGCCGATTTCCCAGCCGTTCAACACCATGTCGTAGGCACGGGCCAAGCAGTTTGCAGGATCGGAAACCATCAGGTCTTCATGACCTTCTTTAGGCGCGGTAAACGGATGGTGTACGGCAACGTAGCGATCGGCTTCTTCGTCGTATTCGAACATTGGGAAGTCGACAACCCACAAAGGTTTCCATTCGTCTACGAAGTAGCCATTATCTTTGCCGTGTTCCAAGCCTACTTTGATACGCAGCGCGCCGATGGCTTCGTTCACGACTTTGGCTTTGTCTGCGCCGAAGAAGATGATGTCGCCGTTTTGCGCGCCGGTACGCGCAATGATTTCTTTCAGGGCGTTTTCAGACAGGAATTTCACGATTGGAGATTGCAGGCCGCTGTCTTCGCCATCGGAGAGGTTGCTCACATCGTTCACTTTGATGTACGCTAAACCTTTCGCACCGTAGATGCCAACAAATTTAGTGTATTCGTCGATTTCTTTGCGGCTGAATTTCGCACCGTTAGGCACGCTCAGAGCGACTACGCGGCCGCCTTTCATGTCGGCTGCGCCACGGAAAACTTTAAATTCTTCCGTTTTCATCAGGTCGGTCAACTCAGTAAATTTCAAGTTGATGCGCATATCCGGTTTGTCAGAGCCGTAGTAGAACATGGCTTCAGAGTAAGGCATGCGTGGGAAATCGCCCAAATCTACGTTCAAAGCATCTTTGAAGACTTGTTTGGCCATGCCTTCAGTGATGTCCATGATTTCATCCTCGTTCAAGAACGAGGTTTCCAAGTCGATTTGAGTGAATTCAGGTTGACGGTCGGCACGCAAGTCTTCATCACGGAAACATTTGGTGATTTGGTAGTAACGGTCGAAACCCGCCACCATCAACAGTTGTTTGAATAATTGCGGAGATTGCGGCAGAGCGAAGAATTCACCCGGATGAACGCGGCTCGGCACGAGGTAGTCGCGCGCGCCTTCAGGTGTGGAGCGGGTCAGCATCGGCGTTTCAATGTCGATAAAGCCTTGCGCGTCCAAGTAACGGCGAACGCCCATAGCGACTTGGTAACGCAGGCGCAGGTTGCGTTGCATGGCAGGACGGCGCAAGTCGATAACGCGATTGGTCAGGCGAACGTTTTCGCTGATGTTTTCATCGTCGATTTGGAACGGAGGCGTAGCAGCGGCGTTTAATACTTCGATTTCTTTGGCGAGAATTTCGATTTTGCCGGAAATCATTTTGTCGTTGGTTGTACCTTCGGGACGGTTGCGTACGCGGCCGGTAATGCTCAAAACGTATTCGTTGCGGGCGGAATCGGCAGCAGCAAACGCTTCCGGAGTGTCGGGGTCAATCACGACTTGGACGATGCCTTCGCGGTCGCGCAGGTCGATAAAAATCACACCGCCGTGGTCGCGTCGGCGGTGTACCCAGCCTTTGACGGTAACGGTTTGGTCTAAGTATTGCTCGCTAATCAGACCGCAATAGTTGGTACGCATAAAATCACCTTTTATTATTGATTTGAACTGAAAACAGGAAATGCCGTCTGAACGACGGCGTTATTGTTGTTCGGGCAAATCCGCCTTTTCAGACGGCATAGGTTCTGCCAATGTTTTAACGGGCAGGTCATCAGGCATGACCATACCTAAAGAAATAACATATTTCAATGCTTCGTCCACGCTCATATCGAGTTCGCGCACATCGCTTTTCTTAACCATAATATAGTAACCGCCGGTCGGATTTGGCGTGGTCGGAACATACACGGAAAGATAATCGTCATCCTGTGGCAATGCACCCTTAAGTGCGTTCGACACCTGCCCTGACACGAAAGCAATCGTCCAAATACCGGGCTGGGGAAACGGCACGAGTACCGGTGTTTTAAACGAACGGCTGCTGTCGGAAAGCAGGGACTCGGATACTTTTTTAACACTCGAGTAGATGGATTTCACAACCGGAATCCTACCCAACAAGCTGTCCCACGCGGCAAGAATCTGCCGGCCCAATACGTTTGCGGCAAATAATCCGGTTACAAATAATACTGCAATGGCGACAATAACGCCGAGCCCGGGGATGTTGAACCCCAAAACGTATTGCGGACGCCATTGTCTCGGAAGCAGGTTGACGAGTTGGTCGGATGCGGAAACGATATAGGAAATAACCCAAACCGTTACCGCAATCGGCAGCCAGACCAAAATGCCTGTAATCAGATATTTTTTTAACGCCTTGGCAGTTTTACCGCCTTCGGCTGCAGGTTCCGTCATCTTGCTTGATTCCGACAAAGTTTGTGCAAACTACGCATTATACGCTCTTGCCAGAATTCAAACGAGCTTTTTATCTCATACACCGTAAAGCCTCCGATGGCTTCAGACGGCACCGCCGACTTGATATTACTTACCCGAACACGGTTCAGATACCGTCCCAATCATTAAACATCAAACCGAAACCGATACCGCTCTGTTTGCGGTTATAGTCGATAAGGCTCTCTCCATAACCGTGAAAGCCGCGCACTACACCCTTAAGCTTGCCTGTAATGGGAAAAGTATAGGCAGCCTCTACTGCGCCATAACCCGTTTTAGGGTTGTAACGCAGCACTGAATACACATTCTTCCTGTCATTCAAACGGTACTGAACTTTCACATCGCCATAACCCATATAGTCGGCAATATCCGGGTTGTCGTTTTGATCGCCTCCTTGATCAAATACGCGCATCCACACACGCGGCACCACGGTCAACTTTCCCCATTCCATCCCCGCCACAGCATAAATCCTATTCCACGAACGCGACTCCGGACGGCTTTGCCCGTTGGACTGGTGAACAAAACCAGCACCGAGCATACGCAGCCTACCGCCCCAAGGCAAGTCAGCCTTCACGGGCTGGGTCAGGAAGATTTCAGGCTTATAATCCGTATTTCGGAACGGTGCGGATTTCCTGCCCTGATTGAAAATCTGCCAGTCTGATTTCTGCGTATAACCGAACCACAAATCCGCACGGCTCTTGAACAAATCCTCAGCGATTTTGCTTTTAAACGAAATCTGAAGTTTTGTTTCCGCACGCTTTTGCTGCCCGAATCTCTCTTGTTCGGTTATGCCGCGCGTTGGTGAACTCGGAGAATAGTTGGGCGAACTGTTATACCAGAACGGCATAAGGTACATTGGATTATGCTCGCGTACACTCAGAAGCCCTCGCGTATCGTTTCTATCTAAATCATACATCAGGCTCAACGGCGTATATGTAGCTTCCGTAGCTCCTGCTTGATCGCCAGACGGCACATCTTCGTCAACCACGATGACAGCCTCTTTCTTATCTAAGCTGCTTCGTACGGTTTCGGTAAGATTAAGTACAGATTTTGCCTCATGCTGCCCGGATTTTCCCGGCATATCCGGCAACCGTACCGCAAATATTCTGTCATAACACGCCAAGCGTAAAGCATCGTCTTTCAAATTATGACATTGCACCGCAGTCTCGGCGAAGGCAGACGCAACCGGTAGCAAACCTATCAAAAAAATATAACGCACATTCTGTTTATTCATCTCCATCCCCATTGCCGACACATTGTTTTAAGACGGTATTTTATAGCGTGTTCAAATAAAAAACCGTACATTTTCCGATATTTTAAGCTTTGGCCTTCCCAATGCGAAAAACCCCGAAACCGTCAGGCCTCAGGGTTTTTTGCTTATTACATATAAAAAACCGCCTTGGCGGTTTTGCAAAAATCAAGCCAGGGCTTTTACTTTTGCAGACAAACGGCTTTTGTGACGTGCCGCTTTGTTTTTATGGAATACGCCTTTATCGGCGATACGGTCGATAATTTTAACAGACTCTTTGTAAACCGCTTGTGCAGCTGCCTTATCGCCTGCTTCGACTGCTTTCAATACTTTTTTCACTGCAGTACGGAATGCGGTACGCAGGCTAGCATTGTGTGCGCGTTGTTTGACGGACTGGCGGGCACGTTTGCGTGCTTGTGCGCTGTTTGCCATGTTGGAATCTCCTGAAAAATAAATTCTCTAAACGCGCAATTTTAAAGAGGGTTTACATTATATGCAAGTCTTTTCTCCTTATTATTACACAGGAAGGTTTCACAGCCCGTAAAAACGGTCAAAACTGCAACCTATTTGGCGAACCTTTCGCAAACAAGGCAATTTTTTAGAAAAATCAGTTCAATGCGCTTTGGTTTTGCAAAAATTTACTTTACAATAGCCGCGCCTTGCGCCGGGGTATCAATGGGGCGCTTGGTTTCTTTTTTATCCAACCTCTTTCATCAGGAATCTACCCGTATGAAAAAATCTGTATTAGCCGTATTGGCCGCATTGTCTTTGGCCGCATGCGGCGGTGGCGAGAAAAAAGCCGAGCAACCTCAAGCAGGCAGCGCGCCTGCTGCCAATGCCGAGGCAGCCGCCACCGATACTTTGAATATCTACAACTGGTCAAACTACGTTGACGAAAGTACAGTCGAAGACTTCAAAAAAGCCAACAATTTGAAGCTGACTTACGATTTGTATGAAAACAACGAAACGCTGGAAGCCAAAATGCTGACCGGTAAATCCGGCTATGACTTGGTTGTGCCAGGTATTGCCTTCCTGCCGCGCCAAATTGAGGCAGGTGCATACCAAAAAATCAACAAGGATCTGATTCCGAACTACAAAAACATCGACCCTGAATTGCTGAAAATGTTGGAAACTGCCGACCCGGGCAATCAGTATGCCGTTCCATACTTCTCAGGCGTGAATACGATTGCGATTACGGCGAAGGGTAAAGAGCTTTTGGGTGGCAAGCTGCCTGAAAATGGTTGGGATTTGCTGTTCAAACCCGAATATACCAACAAGCTGAAATCTTGCGGCATCGCTTTGTGGGATACCCCGAGCGAAATGTTCCCAATCTTGTTGAACTACTTGGGTAAAGATCCTAAAGGCTCGAATCCTGAAGATTTGAAAGCAGCGGCGGAAGTGTTAAAGTCTATCCGTCCTGACGTGAAACGTTTCAGCCCTTCCATCATTGACGAATTGGCGCGCGGCGACATCTGCTTGGCGGCAGGTAACGGCGGCGACTTGAACTTGGCCAAAGCGCGTTCCGAAGAAGTGAAAAACAACGTTGGTATTGAAGTGTTGACGCCGAAAGGCATGGGCTTCTGGATTGAATCTTGGCTGATTCCGGCCGATGCGAAAAACATCGTCAATGCCCACAAATACATCAACTACACACTTGATCCCGAAGTGGCTGCGAAAAACGGTATTGCCGTAACCTTCGCGCCGGCCAGCAAACCTGCACGCGAAAAAATGCCCGCCGAGCTGGTGAACACACGTTCTATTTTCCCGAACGAGCAAGACATGAAAGACGGTTTCGTGATGCCTCAAATGAGCGCAGATGCAAAAAAACTGTCTGTCAACTTGTGGCAAAAAATCAAAGTCGGTTCCAATTAATCCGGAATATTGAAAAATGCCGTCTGAACAGAATTTCAGACGGCATTTCTAATTTTACCGAAATATCCGTGCCGTTTATCTATTGCCTTGATGCACGGTTGCTTAGGTTAAAACTTCATCTCCAAAGTCAGGGTGTAATTTCGTCCCGGTGCGGCGTAGCGGTTATATCTGCCGACATTATTGTGCCTATTAACCGCCCCGTCGGCAGTCTGCCTTACAGACTCCCAAGTGGTATACCGGTAGTTGAAGAGGTTATACACGCCTGCGCGCAGGGTCAGGTGTTTCTTGATATTGTAATATCCGGAAACATCCGTAACATGCCAAGGCCGCGTCCGCCGTGATGCTGCTTTTTTAGCATTGGCATTACCGTTCAACAGCGCCTGGCTGCCGAGCAGTTCGTCAACAGATTTTGCCTTGGAATAAGTAAACATCGTATTGATGCCCCATATTCCGTCAGGATGGTCGTAACCCAAACCCAATACATATCGTGAAGGTTGGACGGCATCAAAGAGATATGAAGTTACAAACGTCCTGTCGGCGCGTATATCGGCATCTTTGACCTTGATACGGTTATAGGCAAGCGTGGAATACAACCCGTCTGGCAACCCGCCCCATACGCCGTGCCAATCAATTTTACCCAAAATATTGATACCGGCTATCCGTGCATTTTGAGCATTTCGGTATCCGGGGTCGCCAGAAGCCGAAGTTTGTCCGTTTTGAGTTCGGGTTTCATAACCGAATGCAATCAGGTCGCGATAGGCATTGTTGAAATAGCTGGCTTCCAAATTGCCGAAGTCCCCTTTAAATACAATACCTGCCTCTCTATTAAAGGATTTTTCCGGTTTCAGATCCAACGTTTTCAAAGACTCCCCGGCTCTCCAGCCGTACATTTCGGCAAACGACGGCAGACGGAAGCCCGTAGAAGCGCGATAAGTCAAATCCATCCAGGTGAAAGGTTTGAGGACTACGCCTGCGTTCCAAGAAAGGTTGCGGTGAGTGCCGGTAGAGACACTCTTATCTTCCGAATGCGTACTGCGGTAATCGTAACGTATGCCTGCTCCGACATCCACCCACCTGCCCAAACGAACATTGTCTTGAACGGCTGCATAATAACCGTTGCCGCCAATATTCCTCGGTGTGCAGTCTGTATAGGTGTTATTGCCGAAACGGCATATCGGCGATGTATTGACCGTGGTCTTGCCGATAGACACCCAATACGGTTTGCCTTGGCTTCCGTTGGGCGACTGCGCCCCTTCCGGAGTTTTCGATCCATATGCCTGAACTGCGTTTTGCAGATAATAATCGCTGTGGGACAATTGCGACTTAAAGCGGTCGTACCCTAGATTGATACTCAAATTGTGACGGATTTTGGCCGTATCAAATGCCTTTTTAAATACTGCTTGGAACAGGTTTCGGCTTTCTTCATAAATCATCCGGTCGGATTTATAGAAGGAATACGGTTTATTGCCGTCGGGACGGCAATTTTTATCCGAACCGTCGTGAGAGCAATGCGTCTGCTGCAAATGGTTGTCCAAATCTATACCTTGCCGGTCATAAGAAAGTCGGGCGTAATCGGTCCAAGTATCCTTGTCAGCATTATGGTAAACATATTCGACCCCGTAGCGATTTTTAGTATGGCGTTCATCATAAAACACGCCGGTACCGTAACCGATACCCTGCAATGTACCGCTCTCTCCCTGAACAAACAGCCTTTCGGCCTTATTATTGCCCGAATATTTGCCAAAGCCGCTCGGCGTACCGTTTCTCCGGACGCTGTCATTCAGATCGGCCTCGGTAAAATAGGCAGGAACAGTCATATCCCGTGTATTAAAGGTCTGCTGCGTACGTTCAAGAACGGCTCCGACATAATGGCGGTTGTCCAAATGCCAACCCGGTCGGAACAGCCATGATTGGCTGCCATACTCAAGCGGGTCCGCAAGGAAGCGGCTGGGGCCGGTATAATCCTGCGTGCTGACAGTTTTGTGCTCATCTTTGGCCAAAGCATCTTTTTTCGCATTGTCTTTACAGGCCGCATATCCATTGGGGCATTCTTCTTCGACAATGAAATTTGCGTACGGATGGGTATCCTCGACCGGCACCAGCCGATTGAAGCTCTGCACACCCTTGCTAGCATCTTTATGCGCATGAATTTCCTGCCCCCGCCGTTTGGTATAAATAAGGAGGGCTTCCGCGCCGCCGCTGCGTCCTGCAAGCGCAAGGGACTGTGTCAGGGCATGGTCTTTTCCAGAATAGGCAGTTTTACTCTGAATGCCCCACTGTTTTCCCTCTCCGATAATGTCGGCTGCGGTTTTGGTTTGAAATGCGACCGAACCTGCCAATGCGCCGTTTCCGTATTCTGATGAATTCGAACCCTTGCTGATTTCAACGGCCTTGACGTTTTCATACTCAATTTCATTGATTGCGCCGCTGCTGCCCGCCGTCCTCGTCCCACCCAATGCCGCCTGCGCGGTGTAGGACTGTATTTGCGAAACGCCGTCTACCGTTAAGGAAACGCGGTTTTTATCCATGCCGCGTATTGAATAGCCGGAACTTGCGCCCCGACCCTGTTCGACCACGGCAATACCCGGATCGTAACGGGTCAGGTCTCGGATATTCAAAACCTGTTCTTTACTTAGCGTCTCGGAAGATTTGACCAGCTTGCCCAGCCCGGTTACTTCGTTATCACGGCGGGTTTTCTGTTTTTTCGCATTGACCTGCACGGTATCGAGCTGCTTTTCCATCACTTGTCCGGACGGTAAAACATCCGCATAAGCAGGCAGCGCAGTCATCAGCGACAGGCATAAAATATTTAATCGGAACAAATGTTGCTGTTTCATATCATTTCTCTACTTACTGCCTTCAGACGGCATTTAAAGCCGATATGCCGTCTGAAGAACTTTCCTCTGTCAACCGGCAGCCCAGTTTACCGGACAAGCTGTTGGCGTTTCGTACCGAATACCACTGCCGCCTTGCCGCTTTCTCCCTCCAATGTATTTCCGGAGAACGATCCGCCCATCTCAATGGCGTTTTTGCCGTAGAAGCCGCCGGACACATCTGCACGGATATTCGTTCGTTTCGGATCGATGGTATTTTTCGGATCTAATGCAAAGCCGTTTTCACCGGTTTTCGCCACACCTGAAAAACCGTTGCCCTGAATCGTGGCAGTGATGGTGAATACGGGGGCAATGCGGTCTTTCGCCGTCAGCATACCGTTGAGGGTTTTCTCGGCAAAATTAACTTTAAACTCCGCCCGGTTACCGCCTTCCTTATTGGAAGGTTCGGCACTCCAGCTCGTACCATTAACAATAGTACCCGACCATGTACCGCGATATACCGCCTCTCCCGCCGTTACAGGCATATCGGAAACCGGCGTACGGCTGCCCTGCAGGAACATATCGTGCGAACCGCCGTGTTCCAACACCCCGAAATGCAGGTAATCCAAATTGGAGCAGCATACCGACACCTTCACGCCGTCTTTCTCAAATACATGCTGGAATGCCGTCTGAGTGCCTTCGGACGGCACAAGCGCAAGCTCCACGCCGTCAATCAGCAGTTTGGCCACGTTGCCGAAGCTGTCAATCTGTTTTTTCACAAAATCCGCACCGATGCGGTAAACGTCCATAAAGGTTTCAGCCAATGGCTTTTCTGCACCGTCTTTCTGTTTCGCGCTGAATACGGCAAGCACTTTCTTATCGTTTGCCAAAAACTTACCACCCAACTCGTCGCCCTGAGGCCCGTAGAAACCACCTTCCAGACTGTCAGAATCAGAAACGAAGGGATGACCGTTCCCAGTATCTTTATCCGCGGCCAACGCCTTACCTTTGAAGCGGTTGCCGTGCAGGTTAGCCTGAATGTCGTACCGTTTAATTTGTTTGGTTTTATTTTCGGTTTCGTTATGGGTAATCCGGTTATTGCGGTAGAGCGCGCCGGTCATGGTCTTGGCGGCGAAGTCCACCTCAAACTCGCTGGTCAGCCCGAAATCGGTCTGACCTTTCGGTGCCTCGCTTTCATTGCGCAAAACATCCGCTTCCTCGGCAGACAAAGCCCCGTACCTATCCCCCGCTGGCGGACTACCCAACTGGGGAAACTTCTGTTTTTCCTTGGCATCGGTTACATAATCCCAAGTACCTTTGTAAATTGCCTTGCCTGTCGGCAGAGCTTGGGAAGGATTGCTGCCTTTGTAGAAAAGGTAGCCGTCCGGACCGAAAAGGGCGATATTGTTTTTGGGATCGATTTTATTGGCACCGTTGCGGTAGATATAGCCCGAGCGGACATACTTGAATTTCGTGTATCCTTCCACGCGGCTTTTGCCGTCACCCGTTGTGATGGATTCGTTCAGCGTACCCTTATCCATCGCAAAAATGTCATCCTTTTGGGGAAACTTATCCGGTTCACCCGCCGCCAATTTCACCCAATCCGCATCCGACAGCGGCTGATGCCCCTGCTTCACGTTGAAATGGATATTCCGACGCGGTATTTTGGCTGCAAAACCGTAAGCAGAACGTTCGTTTTCCGCCGCCTGCGCTTCACCGGGTTTTACCGGTTTCTCAGTCTGTTCGTCTTGGTATTTCGGTGCTTCGGACTGTGGGTTGCGCTGTTTCGTTTCCACGCTGTCCAAATCGAAACTGCCGCCGCCCGCGCAAGCAGAAAGCAGCAGCACAGGCAGGATGCCGGCTGCTTGGGCAATAAGTAATTTTTTCATATCAACTTTTTTAAAAATGATAATAGTTCATATTGTATTAACTTAAAATGTAATTTGCAAACATTTTCTGACGTACTTTCACAAAAAAACACCCGCACATCCTTACTCCGGATATGCGGGTGTTTGAGCAAACCTTGCCTAACCCAAAGACACCATTTCAATCTGCTCCATCGTCCTACCCAGAAAACGCTCGCCGATGGTTCTGAATTTCAAAGGAATATCGCTGACATAAAAACGATAGTCGGGATTATTGTTGTCAGTATTGAGTAATCCCTCCTGCGCAAGGACGCGTGCTGTTTCTTCAGCCGTCGTAATTGCAGAATCAACCAACGCGACATTGCCCGCCTCCCTGCCGATTAAGGGCTTGAGCAAGGGAAAGTGCGTGCAGCCCAACACCAGCGTATCGATACCGTCTGCAAGCAATGGTTTGAGGTATTCGCATACGGTCAGGCGGGTAACTTCATGTTCCAACCAACCTTCCTCCACCAAAGGGACGAGCAGCGGCGCAGCCTGCGTGCGGACGAGCGTATCAGGGTTGTTCCTATGGATGGCGCGCGCATAAGCATTGCTGTTAACTGTCGTATTAGTGGCGATAATGCCGATTTTATTGTTGCGCGTCGTTGCCAGCGCGGCTTTCGCGCCGGCGGAAATCACGTCCAACACAGGCATATTGCCCGTCTTTTGACGGATTTTCTGCCCCGCCACCGCCGCAATCGTATTACACGCGATAACCATCGCCTTAACATCGTGTTCCAGTAGAAAATCGACAATCTGCATGGAGAAATGCTCAATGGTCGCCTTCGACTTCGTCCCATAAGGCACACGCGCCGTATCGCCGAAATAAATGATGTTTTCCATCGGCAGCCGCTCCATCAGCGCGCGCACATTGGTCAAACCGCCGATTCCTGAATCAAAAACACCGATGGGGCGCTGCCTGCCGATATTTTCCATCCTTCTTCCAATCTGTCCTAAACATACAATCCGCGTATTGTACACGCGCCGCTTTTTCTTGACAGCCATGCCGTCTGAAAGCAGAACTTGTATTTGGCTGTTATAATGCTCGGACAGGAAGCATCCGCCCCTCAGATGCAAAGTTTGCAAAACCTGCAAAACTGCCCATAATACCCCAAACCTTACAACAAATCGTTTCCATGTCTGATTTACCCTCCATCTCCCGATTACTTGCCGATGAAGCCGCCACACTCGATTTGGGTGAAGCATGGTCTTCCCGTTTAAATGCACCCCTGGTCATTTATCTAGAGGGAGACTTGGGTGCGGGGAAAACCACGCTGACACGCGGAATCCTGCGCGGACTCGGTCATCGGGGACCAGTCAAAAGCCCGACTTACGCCATCGTCGAATCCTATCCGCTGAAACCCTTTACCCTGCATCATTTCGACCTCTACCGTTTCACCACGCCCGAAGAATGGGAAGATGCCGGATTGGACGAACTGTTTTCCGCAAACAGCGTCTGCCTGATCGAATGGCCGCAACAGGGAGGCGAATTTACCCCGCCTGCCGACATCACCGCAACATTGACACACGACGGCGACGGCAGAAAATGCCTGCTGACCGCCCATACTGAACGAGGACGTGAAAGCCTGCCGCTATGACCAAACTGACACGAAGACAAATCATCCGCCGCACCGCCGGCACACTGTTCGCCCTGACCCCTATCGCATCTGCCGTTGCCAAAACGGTACACGCCCCGCAGTTTACCGCCGTACGGATATGGCCGTCGCACACCTACACCCGCCTGACGCTGGAAAGCACAACCGCGCTCAAATACCAACACTTCACGCTCGACAACCCGGGCAGGTTGGTCGTCGATATACAAAATGCAAACATCAATACCGTATTGCACGGACTGTCTCAGAAAGTCATGGCAGACGACCCCTTTATCCGCAGCATACGCGCGGGTCAAAACACGCCGACCACCGTCCGCCTCGTCATCGACCTGAAACAATCCTCACGCGCACAAGTCTTTTCCCTCCCCCCTGTCAGCGGCTTTAAGAACCGCCTCGTTATCGACCTCTACCCACACGGAATGGATCCCGACGATCCGATGATGGCGCTGCTTAACGGCAGCCTGAACAAAACCCGTCGCGGCTCCCCTGAAGCCGACCTCGCTCAAAACACTCCCGCACAAACCGAACGCGGCAAAAACGGGCGCAGACCCGTCATCATGCTCGATCCGGGACACGGCGGTGAAGACCCCGGTGCCAGCAGTCCGGGCGGCCTACAGGAAAAACATGTCGTCCTATCCATTGCCAGGGAAACCAAAAATCAGTTGGAAGCATTAGGTTACAATGTATTTATGACGCGCAACGAAGATGTGTTCATCCCTTTGGGCGTGCGTGTCGCCAAAGGGCGCGCACGGCGGGCGGACGTATTTGTCTCCATCCACGCCGACGCCTTCACCAGCCCCTCCGCGCGCGGCACAGGGGTTTATATGTTGAACACCAAAGGCGCAACCAGCTCTGCCGCCAAATTCTTGGAACAAACCCAAAATAATGCCGACGCGGTCGGCGGCGTACCGACCAGCGGCAACCGCAATGTCGATACTGCCCTGCTCGACATGACGCAAACCGCTACACTGCGCGACAGCCGCAAACTCGGCAACCTGGTGCTTGAAGAATTGGGTAGGCTCAACCACTTGCATAAAGGCAGGGTTGACGAAGCCAATTTCGCCGTTTTGCGCGCACCCGATATGCCGTCTATCCTGGTCGAAACCGCCTTCCTGTCCAACCCTGCCGAAGAGAAGCTGCTGGGCAGCGAATCCTTCCGCCGGCAGTGCGCCCAATCCATTGCCTCGGGTGTCCAACGCTACATCAATACATCCGTATTAAAACGGGGTTGATTCCGAAAAATAAATGCCGTCTGAACATTTTTCAGACGGCATTTTTGTACACTTTCCTCAACGGTTCGATCCCTGCACCATATCAATCAGAAACAGGCGGCAATCGAGGTTGCCGTTATAAAGTGGGATTTTGCGTTTTGGCGACAGACGCATGAATTTGGGCATTTCCCTGTCGCCGGTAAACATGCCGACCCGCCAGCCGGCATAGTGTTTTTTCAACCACGTACCCAACTGCGGATAAAGTGCCTGCAAAGCGTGGACTTCCTCAAGGCGCACACCGTAGGGCGGATTGGACACCATAATGCCGCCCACGCCGTTCGGACGGACGGACTGCGCATCGGCAACGCTGAAGGAAACGATGTCGTCCACCCCGGCGCTGCGTGCGTTGGCCAATGCCGTCTGAATGATGCGACGGTCGCTGTCGCTGCCCGAAATCGGTGCAAAAGCGGGTTTGACCTGCACTTCGGCACGGCGGCGCAAATCCGACCACAGCGTTTTATCAAAATTTTGCAGTTTCTCAAAACCGAAACGGCGCATCATGCCCGGTGCGCGGCCTGTGGCAATCCAAGCTGCCTCGACGGCAATCGTGCCGCTGCCGCAAAACGGATCCTGAAACGGCTGCGTGCCGTCGTAACCTGCCAAGAGCAGCAGTCCGGCAGCAAGGTTTTCGCGCAGCGGGGCTTCGCCGGTATCCAGGCGGTAGCCGCGTTTAAACAGGGCTTCGCCCGAAGTATCGATAAAAACCTCGACGTGGCGCTCATCCAAAAAAACATGGATACGGACATCGGGAGAGGTTTTGTCCACACTCGGACGGGCATCGTAAATATCGCGGAAGGCATCGCAGACGGCATCTTTGACGGTCAGGCCGACAAATTGGATGCTCTTAACGTTGGCACGCTTTGCCTCGACTTTGACTTTGAACGTCTGCTGTAAAGTAAACCAATTGAACCAGTTGATGTTTTTGGCAAGTTTGTAGATGTCCCGCTCATTGCGGTATGTACCTTTGGTCAGACGCAACAGGATACGGCTGGCAGTACGCGAATGCAGGTTAGCGGCGTAGGCCTGTTCCAATCCGCCGCGGCAGGAAACGCCGCCGTCAAACGCTTGAACATCGGTACAGCCGAGGCTTCCGAGTTCTTGAGATAAAACGGTTTCCAAGCCGCGCGGGCAGGTGGCGAAAAGTGTATATAAAGTATTCATAGCGTGTCCTTTCCGGACGGGTATTCTGACAATAACGGATTTTCCGTCCCGAAAATTTATTCGGCGGAAAATGCCGTCTGAAATGTTTGGCTGCCGACCGTAATGTCCGCCGTAAAATCGTGCCTGCCTTCTACACAGAAGGGCAGGCGGATACGTGTTGCCCGCCAATCCCCTGACGGCTGTCGCTCAAGCGCATAGCGGTTGAATCCCATATCCATATTTTTCATACTGAAGCTGATACTGACCTGCTCCGTACCGGAGGGTGTGTGTTCAATATAAATATCGAACGGTTCTTTCGTTGAAACAGAGGTGGCGCGGACACGGCTTCCGTCCGGCAGCGTGCAACCCTCGGTCAAATCGCATTGCACCGCCGCAACTTGCGGCTGCTGCGACTGCCACCATTGCAACAAAACGAGCTTGAAGGCGGCAAAGGCAATCAGCAGCAGTGCGGCAAGCAGTAATTTGCGGTTTTTATCCATGGTTCTGCCCTATTGCTTCGTCCGTTACCACAGCATGCGCCCCCAATCCGAGCCATAGTTTTCCATAACGTGCAACCGTCTGTCCGTTTGCGGCAAGTACGAGCGGCACAGATACGCCCTGACGCAGGGCTTCTGCCGCCCCTTGTGCCTGAACATCATTGCACACGCGCCACACGACAACATCCGCGCCCTTTTCCTGCGCCTGCCTCCATTGGATATGCGTTTCCACCTCCGCCCACACGCTTTGCCCTGTTCCGGCTGTTTCCGTCTGCCGCCAATCCGCACCGACCAGAACGTTTGCATCATGTGTCCCATTCCGACTGCATGGGACAACACGATACGTACCCATACTGTTCTCACCGTACAAACCTGTTTTCAGGCTGCCGTACAAACGGCGCGGAACGGACAGCGAACGCAAAAGCGCACCGTTGGCAGGCAGCATGGGGGCAACGGTAAAATCACCCGCCTTCTGCCAAGACCATTCCTGCCCTTCGCGGGATTGCGGTTCGCCCGTCCATTGGTCGGGGTTTACCCATAGGAATTTCAGGCAGACGCGGGCGTGTTCGTAGGAATGGATTTTGGTCAGCCAAGGCGTGGCGGCGAGGATGCGGATGCCGAGTTCTTCTTCAAACTCGCGTTGCAGGGCTTGGAAGTCGGTTTCGCCCGCTTCGACCTTACCGCCGGCAAATTCCCAATATCCGGCATAGGGTTTACCTTCGGGGCGGGAACTGAGCAGGTAGTCGCCGTCCCGGTTGAGCAGGATGCCGGCAACGACGCGGATAAGGGGTCGGGTGTCTTGGGTCATGGGAATGGTTGGAGAAGGTCGTCTCAAAATCCGGAAAGGTCGGATTCGGGCATCCGACCTGCCAATGGGTACTGTTTTATTTTTCGGCAACGACAAATGCCAATACGGTGTCTTCTTCGTCGCTCATGCTGAGGCTGACGCGGCTAATGCCTTGTTCCTCCAGCCATTTGGACAGGGCGGGGGCATAGAAAAATTCGGGTTTGCCCAATGCGTCATGCCCGATGCCGATGTTACGGAAGGAAACCGCACCGCGTATGCCCGTACCGACGGCTTTGGCAAAGGCTTCTTTGGCGGCAAAGCGTTTGGCAAGGTAGTTGACGGGTTTGCCCGCCTGAGGAAATTCAAGCAGTTCTTCGGGGGTGAGGATGCGCTCGGCAAACGCCTGTCCGAACTTTTTGCTCAGGCGGACGATGCGTTTGAGGGAAACAATATCTGTGCCTATGCCGTAAATCATATTTGCGCTCCTTTGTCGTGAAATGCCGTCTGAAACGGTTTGCCTGCCCTTACGGCAGCATTCTTGCACGGAACATGGTTTCTTTCATCTGGCGCACGGCCTCGGGCAATCCGAGGAAAAGTGCCTGCGAAATCAGCGAATGTCCGATGTTCAGCTCGCGGATGGCGAGGATTTGGGCGATGGGGGTAACGTTATGTATGGTCAGTCCGTGTCCGGCGTTGACGACCAAGCCCAAATCGCTGGCAAAATGCGCGCCGTTTTGCAGACGCTCGAATTGCTTGATTTGTTCGGCATGGCTGCGTGCATCGGCGTATGCGCCGGTGTGCAGCTCGATAACGGGTGCGCCAACATCATAGGCGGCTTGGATTTGCTCGTTGTCGGCATCGATGAAGAGCGAAACGCGGATGCCTGCGTCGGTCAGGATTTTGGTGAACTCGGCAATTTTTTCTTGTTGCGCCAATACGTCCAAGCCGCCTTCGGTCGTGATTTCCTGACGTTTTTCAGGCACGATGCACACGTCTTCTGGCATGACTTTAAGCGCGTTTTCCAGCATTTCTTCGGTCAGTGCCATTTCAAGGTTCAGGCGCGTGCGGATGGCGTTTTTGACGGCGAACACGTCCGCGTCTTTGATGTGGCGGCGGTCTTCGCGCAGGTGCATGGTAATCAAATCCGCACCGTGCGTTTCCGCGACCAATGCCGCTTCCACAGGGCTGGGATAGGTCGTGCCGCGGGCATTGCGGACGGTGGCGATGTGATCGATGTTGACACCTAAAAGCATGATGTTTCCTTTCCTCTTCGATTTTTTATTTTGCAGCATACCGGTACGCTGCGTCGGCACCTATGTTGCACGACGGTCAAACTGCCGTATCTGTTCCAACACCTGCCTCGACTTCACCCCTTCAGGAAGCAGGCTGCCTGTCAGCAGCCGTGTGATTTTCAGGGCATCCTGAAGGCTTTGCACACTGCCGAAACTGCCCGTCTGCAAATCAATCAGGCTCTGCCCGTCGGCAACAATGACGGTTTCAGACGGCAAAACACATTCCCTGCCTACGGGCATGACTGCTTCTTCCGGTCTGATACAGTATCTGGCGGACGACTGGATTTCCCTGCCCTCTCCGTCCGTATGCAAATCGGGGGCGACGCCTAAGGCCGTCAACAGCTTCCACTCGAAGCGGCGCAAATCGGCAACATGATCTGCCTCGCAGCAAACTGCCTTCATCACTTCAGCCAATGCATCGTATAACTCAGGCATGGGATCTTCGCGCGCGGTCAGTTTTAAAACCAGCTCGTTCACATACAATCCGCCAAACAACGCCCTGCCCTGCGGCTGCCGCCAACCGCCGATCCATTCGGCGCGGTGAAGGGTTTTGAGTTCCTGACTGCCGTACCACGACACACTGACAGGGACGAACGGAACCAATACGCCGCGCAGCTCGCTCTGCCGTTTGCGCGCGCTGCGCGCCAGCAAAGCCACACGCCCGTAACGGCGGCTGAATGCTTCAACCCACAGGCTGCTTTCGCGCCAAGGCGAAGATGCCAGCATAAAAACGGGTTCGTGGTTGACTCGGTATTCGGACATAATCGTTGGGGAAATGCCGTCTGAACGCTGCCGCGACTACAAAACGGCAGTCGGATACGAACCGATGATTTTGACGAACGAAGCGCGCCCGCCCAACTGTTTTAATGCCGTCTGAACCTTGTCATCCGTCCGGTGTCCCTCGATATCAATAAAGAACAGGTATTCCCACAACGCCGCCTTTCCGGGACGGCTCTCAAACTTGGTCATGGAAATGCCTGATTCGGTCAGGGGTTGCAGCAGCGAGGCAACCGCGCCTGCCCGGTTGGGTGCGGAAACGACCAACGAGGTTTTGTCGCTGCCGTCGGCACCGGTTTCATGATGACCCATAACCAGGAAGCGCGTGGTATTGTTCGTCTCATCCTCAATGCACTCGGCAACGGGGCTGAGTCCGTAGATTTCCGCCGCAGTACGCCCGGCAATGGCGGCAACCGTACCGTCGTCCGATTCGGCAACCAGCCGCGCGGCTTCGGCATTGCTGGAGACCGCCACCCTCTCGGCGTTGGGAAGGTGTCTGCCCAGCCAGTCGTTGCACTGCGCCAACGCCTGTGCGTGCGAAAATACTTTGGTGATGCCTTCGGTACTGCTGCTGTTTTTACGCAGAAGGTTGTGGTGTATGCGCAAGACGACTTCGCCGCAAGCCTGCAACGCGGTAACGGCAAGCAGATCTAACGTACGGCCGACCGAGCCTTCGGTCGAATTTTCCACGGGGGCGACCAGATAATCCGCCTGACGCGTTTCAACCTGTTTGAAGCAGTCATCTATGGTCGGACACGCCATAGTGTGTACGGCATGACCGAAATGCTTAATCGCCGCCTGTTGGGTAAACGTACCCTGCGGTCCCAGATAGGCGATGGTCAGCGGGCGTTCTACGGCGAGGCACTCGCTCATCACTTCCCTGAACAGGCGGGCGACGGATTCGTCGGGCAGCGGGCCTTTGTTCAAATCCTGAATGCGGCGCAACACGGCAACCTCGCGCTCCGGACGGTATACCGCGCCCGTACCTTTCAGTTCGCCGATGGCGTGTGCGTGTTGCGCGCGTTCGTTGAGCAGGCGCAGGATTTCCGCATCGATGGTGTCGATGGCGTTGCGGTGGGGAAGGAGGAGTTCGTCGATGTGGTGGGACATGATTTTGTCTGAATGGTGATTTATCGTGCATTCTAACATCAAATGCCGTCTGAAACGGTTTCAGACGGCATTTTCCGTTAAAGGTATTCGCTTTGCCCGTTTTCTTTCCACGCACGATGCGAGCAGAGCCACAGAAGCGCAATGCCGCAAGAGGTGGACGCGGTCATGGTTGCCGCCATCACGGTTGCCGAACCGTCGTGCAAGAAGGTCGCCGCCATACCTACCCCCGCGCCGATTAAAGATTGGAATACACCCAATACAGCGTTTGCGCTGCCGCCCTCTTCTTTAAAATAAGACATAAAGCATGCCTGCGTGTTCGCACCGACCAGACCCTGCGTACCGACGGAAAACATCACGCACGCAACCAGCAGCCAAAACGGGGGCAACCCGAAAAACAGCACGGCGGCGAGTTGGGACAGGTTGGCGGCAAACTGGACGACAATCCCCCACAGCAGGATGCTTTGCGGATGTGCGCCGGTTTTGAGCCGCCACGCGGTAATACGGTTGAAAAACATCATCGTGATGATGTTGAGTGCAAACGCCCAAGCGTATTGATGCGGCGTAACGCGGTAAAGCTGCTGGTACACGAAGGACGATTCGGTCAAAAAAGCAAACATCGAGCCGAAACTGAATGCTTGGAAAAACAGATACCCCATGGCGGCGCGTGTTTTCAAAACACGTTTGAACCGCCCAGCCACCAGCCCGAACACATCCCTGCCGATTTTGCCGCCGACGGCAGGCTTGGGCAGGAAATATTGCACCAAACCGAGCAACACCAGCGAATAAGCCGCCAAGAAAACGAAAATCGCCTGCCAGCCGCCCAAGCCCTGCAATACCGCGCCGACCATGGGCGCGACAAGCGGCACAATCATCAGGATAATACCGATGAGGGCGAACATCTGGGCGGCTTTCCGCCCTGAATAATAATCGCGCACCATCGCGCCGACGATGACGACAGTCATGCCCGCACCGAATGCCTGCACGACGCGCAGATTGAGGAGCTGTTCGGCACTTGAGGCAAATGCGATGGCGGCAACGGCAAGGCAGTAGACGGCCAGTCCGGTCAGAGCGACGGGTTTGCGCCCTTTGATGTCGGACACCGAACCGCCGACCACCTGTCCGAACGCCGTGCCGAACATAAACAAACTCAGGCTCTGTTCGATACGGTGGACATCCGCACCCAGCGATTGCGCCATTTCGGGAATCGCCGGTAGGTAGGCATCGATGGAAAACGGCATCAGCGCAACCAGCATCGCCATCAGGATCGCCATCAGTTTTTCGTTCATCGGGGGAGACGTCGGAGACATGTGGATTTCCATTCAAATCAAATAAAGAAACCGTCGCAAACGACGGCTGTAAACACAGTACAAGTTTAACATATTCAAACGGCGCGGGCGAACCTCCGGCATACGCCCGAAACCGCTTCAGACGGCATGACCGCTTTCCGCATCCCTGTGCGACAGCCAGCCTGCAGCAAATGTGGCCGCGATGACGACAAACACACCCAAGGAGGACACGGGCGACAGGTGCTCACCCAAAATCAAAACCGCCAATAACACGCCGACGACGGGTTCGAGCGAAATCAACAGTCCCGACACGTTTGCCGGAACACTGCCCGTACCTTTATTCCACAGCCAATAGGCATACCAGCTGCACCCCACGCCCAAATACAGCAGCGACACCACGCCCTGCCAGCTCCAATGCACGGTATAACTCTGTGCCAAGGCAAGCGAAAACGGCAGGCACATCAGCGATGCGGCGGCAATGGAAACAGATGTAAATGCCGGTGCGCCGATACGGGCAATCATCCGTTGAGTCGGGCGGACTGCCGTGCAGAAACCGATTCCTGCAAGCAGCACCAGAAAACAGCCGAACCAACCGACTTCCCCGCCGGCTTCGGCCCCGCCCACCATCAGCAGCGCAATACCGGCAAACGCTGCCGCACCGCATATCCAATGATAGGCACGGGCTTTGTCGTTGAAGAAAAAGTGTCCGATAAACACCATCAGCAGCGGCTCGAGTCCGACGATGGTCGATGCGCTGGCGGCAGACGTATATTTCAGTCCGATAAACTGCAGCATCAGGGTGAATACATAACTGATGAAGGATACCGCCAGCAGGGGCTTCCATTCCCTGCGCGGAATCTTGCCGATATACCGGCGGCAGACGGGCAGCACCAGCAGTGCGGCAATCAGCAGGCGCACGCCGACCATCAGCGCGGGATCGATGGTGGCATAGGCATATTTGGCGGCAATAAAAGAGCTGCTCCAGATAATCAGGGCAAGGATTTGGTAAAACATTTCAACTTATTCGGCTTAAAAACTGTGTTTGTTGGCGGAGAGGCGGATAGGAAGTTTCACACCGGCGGGGCAAAACAAACCGCCTGCCGGTTTCAGACGGCATCCAAAACCATGTGTTTTAAAGCGGGCAGGCGGTTGCGGACGCTGTTCAGGCGGTTGGCATCGATGTCTGCCATAACAACGCCTTCGCCCTCGGGTAATACGTCCAGAACTTCCCCCCACGGATCGACAATCATACTGTGTCCGAACGTGCGCCTGCCGTTTTCGTGCAGCCCACCCTGCGCCGCCGCCACAACATAACATTGGTTTTCGACGGCACGCGTACGCAAAAGCAGCTCCCAGTGCGCCTTACCAGTCGTATGGGTAAATGCCGCCGGAAGCATCAATACGTCAAACGGCAGCTGGCGGCGGAAAAATTCGGGAAAGCGGACATCGTAACAAATACCTGCCGCCACCGGCACGCCTTCTGCCGACAAGTGCGGCACTTCCCGCCCCGCGCTGATGGTATCGGCTTCGGCATAGCGTTCGCCCAAACCGGAAAAACCGAAGAGGTGCATTTTGTGGTACAGACCCGTTCTTACGCCGTCCCGTCCGTACACCAACAGCGTATTCATCACCTTGCCCGCCTCGCTGCTTTGCAGCGGCACGGTTCCGCCAAACAGCACCACGCCGCACGCTTTCGCCGTTTCGCTCAATGCCGTCTGAAATCGTCCGCCGCCCAAAGGCTCGGCAAGCGCAAGTTTGTCGGTATCGTTTGTGCCCATCAGCACCCAATATTCGGGCAGCAGCACCCAATCCGCACCACACTGCGCCGCTGTTTTAACCAAACGCCTCATGGTTTCGATATTTTTATGGGGAGACAGCCCGGAAACCATCTGCACGGCGGCTATTCTGATTTTGTCCACTTTTCCTCCTTTACCCGCCCATCTTGCGGGATATTCCGCCGATACGCTACCATGACGGTACTTTGCGAAAGTCTTTTACACAAATGCACATTTTGAACCATATCGTCCTCGTCGGCGTCGGGCTGATCGGCGGTTCGTTCGTCCTAGACCTCAAGAAACAGGGACTCGTCCGTACCGTTACCGGCATCGACACCGACCGCGACAACCTGCAACGTGCGCTGGAACGCGGCGTGATTGACCGGGCTTCCGCCGTCATCGATAAAAACAGCATCGCCGATGCGGATTTGATTGTTATCGCCACGCCTGTTGCCTCCGTCTCCGGCATCTTAACCGCGCTTGCACCCGTTTTACCCGCCCACGCTTGGATTTCCGATGTCGGCAGCACCAAAATCTCCGTTATCGAGGCTTTCCGACGCTGCCTGCCCGACAGCATTCACCGCTGTATTGCCGCCCACCCGATTGCCGGCTCCGACAGAAGCGGGGCAGATTCGGCACAGTACGGCCTGTTCCAAAATAGAAAACTCATCATCACACCACACGGCGGCGAAGATTTAGACGGCATTTCATTGATAGAAAACCTATGGTGCGCCGTCGGGGCCGAAATTTATACGATGAACGCGCAAAAACACGATGCGGTTTTTGCCGCCGTCTCCCATATGCCCCACCTTGCCGCCTTCGCCTATGTCCACCAGCTTTTCGACCACCCCGACGGAAAGACGTATCTTAAATTTGCCGCCACGGGCTTTCAGGACTTTACCCGCACCGCCTCCAGCCACCCTGCCGTGTGGGCGGACATCTGCCTTGCCAACAGGGACAACCTGTTGGAGCTGATTCGGGGCTTGGGCAGGCAGTTGGACACTTTGGAAACCATCCTCCTTAACCGGGACCGCCCCTCCCTGTACCGTTATTTTGAAGAAGCCAAAGCCACGCGCGACGGCTGGTCTGATGAGAATTGATGTTCAGACGGCATTCCGTCCAAGCCAAAACCGCCGCAGACCGGGAATCTGCGGCGGTTTTACTCAACCGGGCCTGCCGTCGGAACGCGGACGTATCAGCCAAGGAATATACTTCCACGCATACAGCAAAAGCGCGAGGGCAAACAAAACCGAAGATGTACGTATGCTGTGCGTATAGGCGGTACCGGAAGAAAATACGGCAACCATGCGGACGGCGGTTGCCGCCATCATCAGCCAAAATGCGACCGGAACGGATTTGGGCGGCGGATAAATGGAATTGCCCGTATGACCGAGCGCGGTACGCGCCATCATGCCCAAAGTCAACACGCCGATACCGCCCACACCGATCAGGTGCACGCCTAAATTGAGGAAGGTAGGTTTGAAATAAGACGCGCCGACCGCAATCAGCCCCAATCCGGTAAACAGATAACCGGCAAACAGAATCCACAGCATCGGCTCTTTCAACACGGGCCTATACCACCAACGGTAAACCTGTACGGTAAAAATCACACCTGCCGCAAAGGCAAAAACGGCAGACAGCCAAGCCAACACACCGTGCGCCATCAGCATGGCAGTCAGCATGGGCAGCCACAACGAAGCCTGCGCAACCCATTTCGGACTGGGAATCTGCGGCACGTTCAAACGTTTAGACGTAAAAAACGAAATAATCCTCATCCCAATCAGGCCGATAAAACCTGACACCATAATCAGCCCCGACTGCAAACCGCTCAACAGCCCCTCAAAATTACCGTTATGAAGCTGGACGTGAAACGCCGCATGCGTGCCGCCCAGCACAAATATTGCGAATACGGCGACATAGTTGCGTTGATTCTGTGAACGGATGACGGGCAAAGCCATGCACACCGCGCCATACCAGAAAAACAGCGTACCGAGTATGCCGCTTGCCGCCGCACCCCAACCCGGGATAAAGACGGCAATCCGCGCAGCCAGCCAAAAGGCGGTCAACCCGACCAGAACGCCGCCCCTCGTAGGCGGCTGCCCCGTCCAAGTGGCGACGGCGGTCAGCAGGAAGGCGATGACGACGAGACCGGCATAACCCCAGATCATTTCATGCGCATGCCAGTAAAAGCCGGACAGTTCGTACGTCCCCTTGTAGCCGAAACCCCACAGCGATACGGACAATGCGCCGTACAGTGCCGCCAGTGAATAAAACGGGCGGAACGCCATCGCCCAGACGGGGTGCTTGGTAAATGCATTCATGTGTGTTCCTTATTCTTCATTAATATATTTACCCCTCCGAACCGGCGGGCTCGGACGGCAAAAAAGGTTCTACGGCAGGAAACAGTTCGCGTTCTTCAAACCGCGCATGATCGCGAAGCGTTACGGCAAAATCCGTGTTCCATACTTTGCTCCCGTATTCTGGTTCCGCCATCATCTGCCGCAGTTTGGCATGGTCCCTCTCGAAACGGGCTTTGAGCTCGGGGGCAATATTCTGCCAGACAGGGGCGAACATGGTTTCTTCTTCGCGAAAATGGACTTCCAGCTCGGCAAAATGGGGCTCGAGCTCGTTCCGGTGTTCCTCTTCCGGCGTACGCAGCAGGCGCACGCACAGGGAAAGCGAATGGTGATGCTCGCGCGAAAGTCCAATAAGTGCCGAATGTCGTTTCAACGGTTTCATGATTTTGAGTTACAATAATAAATTATCAAACGGCAGCCCGCCTGTTTCAGACGGCATACTACCGCGAACAGGCTGCATTCTACCGCCCTGACTGACAAAGTTTCAACCTTTAAGGTATTTTCTGTGAAACTTGGACAGCGACAATAAAAATAACGAACCATACTGAAAAAATCATGTATCTGACCCAACATACAGACTACGGTCTGCGCGTCCTCATCTATGCCGCCATCAATGACGATATGCTTGTCAATATCGGCACCATCGCCGAAACATACGGTATTTCCAAAAGTCATTTGATGAAGGTGGTTACTTCGCTGGTCAAAGGCGGATTCTTACACAGCGTACGCGGAAAAGGCGGCGGCCTGAGGCTTGCCGCACCGCCCGACTGCATCAATATCGGTGCGGTCGTCCGTCATCTCGAACCGATGCAGTTGGTCGAATGCATGGGGCCAAACAATGAATGCCTGATTACACCGTCCTGCCGCCTGACAGGCATACTCAGCGGCGCGATAAAGTCGTTTTTTACCTATCTGGACGGCTTCACACTCCAAGACCTGCTCGACAAACCGACTTACGACTTGCTCTACGAGCCGAAAATCCCGATTGTGACGAAAAATTGAAGCTGCAAAAATGCCGTCCGAACCCGTTTTCAGACGGCATTTTATTTAATGTTTCAGACGGATATTCCGCCCGGGCACGATATGTGCCGGCATTTTGGATTTCTGCCGGCGGCGAGGGATATGATGCCGTCTGAACGGCTTATGCTTCAGACGGCATCTGTTGTCCTACAAACCGAACACTGCCGTATCGCCGCAACCTTGGCGTACCAATTCTGTGCCGTCGGTCATGTCGATGACGGTAGTCGGATCGGTTCCGCACCAGCCGCCGTCAATCACCAAATCGACGGCATGCTCCAAACGGTCGCGTATTTCATAAGGGTCGGTCAGCGGCTCGCCGTCTTCGGGCAGCATCAGGGTGCAGCTTAAAAGCGGTTCTCCCAACTCCTCCAGCAGGGCTTGTGCAATGGCATTATCGGGAATACGCAGCCCGATGGTTTTGCGTTTCGGGTGCAAGGTGCGCGCCGGCACATCCTTCGTCGCCTGTAAAATAAAAGTATAAGGCCCTGGTGTAGCGGCTTTAAGCTGACGAAACTGTACGTTGTCGATTTTGGCATATGTACCCAAATCGCTCAAATCGGCACAGACCAGTGTCAGATGGTGTTTCTGATCGATTTTTCGGATGGAGAGTATGCGTTCCATCGCCGCCTTATCGCCGAGTTTGCAACCCAAGGCGTAACACGAATCGGTCGGATAAACCACCACACCGCCTTGATTGATGATTTCGACTGCCTGCTTGATGAGGCGTTCTTGGGGATTGTCGGGATGAACGGCAAAAAACTGTGCCATGGTTTGTGTCCTTATCGTCATGTTTTCCGTATTGTACGCCCAAAATCCAAACAAAATGCCGTCTGAAAATTTCAGACGGCATTTTTAATATCGGATCAATCAACCCAAATACCAAAATTTCAGTGCCCACAATACGGCGACAATCCATACCATAGGCGGAACATCCCCTGTTCGGCGGCACAAAAGTTTGACTACGGCATAACTGATGAAGCCGAAAGCAATGCCGTCTGCAATCGAATAAGTAAACGGCATGAAAACAATGGTCAGGAACGCAGGCGCGGCTTCCGTCATATCGTCCCAATCAATATCCCGGGCACTGCGGAGCATTTGCGTACCGACATAAAGCAGGGCGGGTGCTGTGGCAAATGCCGGAACACTTTTCGCCAACGGTGAAAACATCAGGCAGGCGAGCATCAATACGCCGACGGTAACCGCCGTCAGACCTGTCCGGCCTCCTGCCGATACGCCCGCCGCACTTTCCACATAGGGTGTCGTCGAAGAAGTACCCAAAGCCGCACCCGCCACAATAGCGGTTGAATCGGCCAACAGTGCGCGCTTCAGACGGGGCAGCTTACCGTCCACCAGAAGTCCGGCACGATGCGATACACCGACCAGTGTTCCGGTACTGTCGAATAAGTCAACCAGGAAAAAGACGAAAATCACGCTGACCATGCTGACGGTAAACAACCCTTTAAAATCCATCTGCATAAAAGTCGGTGCAATGCTCGGCATTTCACCTATTACCCCGTGGAATTCATTCAAACCCATCAGGCTGGCGATAACGGTAATGGTCAAGATGGTAATGATAATTGCACCTTGAATGCGGAAGTATCCCAAAACAACCACCATAGCAAAACCGAACAGTGCCAACAACGCAGACGGTTGATGAATATCGCCCAAACCGACCAAGGTTGCCGGATTGGCAACGATAATACCCGCGCCTTTCAGGGAAATCAGTGCCAAAAACAAACCGATACCGGCAGCAATCGACATTTTCAAACCCATAGGCAAAGCATTGACCAACATTTCCCTGATTTTGAAAAAGCTAAACAGGATGAAAATCAAACCTGAAATAAATACCGCACCCAAAGCCACCTGCCAAGGCACACCCATACCTTTAACAACCGCAAAGGTAAAATACGCGTTCAAACCCATACCCGGGGCAAGCGCAATCGGATAGTTGCCGATAAAACCCATGACAAAACAGCCGATGGCGGATGCAATACAGGTGGCGACGAATACCGCCCCCATATCCATTCCGGTCTCGCCCAAAATCAGGGGATTGACGATAACGATGTAGCACATCGTCAAAAAGGTCGTCAAACCCGCCATCAACTCGGTACGTACCGTCGTACCGTTTGCCTTCAGGTTAAAAACCCTATCCAGCAATGTTTGTTTTGAAATATCCATATCTAGCAGTCCGTTTCAAGTAAAAAATCTGAGCCCGCACACCGCAAACCGCACAGGATTCGGCATATTGAAAAATATACCTCCCAAATCGGGAAAACCGGTTCGGGAGGCAATAGGTTTACGGCAAACGGCACATTATTTGTCTGAATTGTGTTGACGACGCAAAATTGCAGGGATTTCAAAATCGTCAAGGACAGACTGATTATCGAAATCCGCAGCCGTCAGGTTCATGGTACGGATGCCGCGATTAGTGCGAATCATACCTTCTACATTGTAGCTTTGCGCCTGTTTGGATGAGGAAACCGATTCAGTTTCTCTGACCGGAGCGGCTTCAACCGCACCTTTTTCTTTCAAGCCGGTTGCGATAATGGTAATCCGAATTGCATCTTCACTCATGGTTTCGTCTTCTGCGGCACCGAATTTGCATTCCAAATCAGGATGCGCGCTTTGATTGACGATTTTCATAACCTCGGACAGCTCGGACATTTTCAGACAACCGGGTGCAGTTGTAATATTAACGAGCACACCGCGCGCACCGTCCAACGTCACATCATCCAACAACGGGCTGGAAATGGCCTGATCAGTTGCCATGCGGGCACGGTCGATACCTTGGGCATAACCCGAACCCATCATGGCGATACCGCGATTACTCATCACGGTTTTCACATCTGCAAAATCGAGGTTGATGATTTCGCTCGGACAAGTAACCACTTCGGAAATGCCGGCAACGGCATCACGCAATACATTGTCAGCGGCACGGAAGGCTTCGCGCATGGTTACGTCTTCGCCTAAAGCCGTCATCAATTTGTCGTTCGGGATAATAATCAGCGAATCGACGTGTTCTTTCAACTGTTCCAGACCTGCCTGTGCGACATGGACGCGCTTACCTTCATATGCGAACGGTCGGGTAACCACAGCAACCGTCAAGATACCCAGCGACTTGGCGATTTCGGCAACAACCGGAGCCGAACCGGTACCGGTACCGCCGCCCATGCCGGTCGTAATAAAGAGCATGTTTGCACCGCGAATGGCTTCTTCAATGGCTTCCCTATCCTCTTGGGCGGCTGCGCGGCCAATATCGGGATTGGCACCCGCACCCAAACCGCGTGTCAGATTCGTACCCAATTGGATTCTCTTCGCCGCATGGTTTTTTGCCAAAGACTGCGCATCCGTATTGGCACTGATAAACTCCACACCGCGCACATTGTTGGCAACCATGTTATTGATTGCATTGCAACCGCCGCCGCCCAATCCGATTACTTTAATCACCGCAGGGCTGACTGCCGATTCTGCCACGTCGTAAACAAATTCCATTCAAAAACTCCTGCTCGCCCATTCAGAGGACGGTTGAAAATAAATTATTATTTATTATTATATAAGAAGTACCTTGTTACTTGCAAAATACTTCTTACCCTGTCAAACGGCAACCTGTCTGTTTAGAGATTGTTTTCAAACCACCTCTTCAACCTTGCCCACAAACCACTGCCGGCTTCTTCTTTGTCTTGCACTATTCCGCCTTGCTGCTGCACATGGATACCTTCCAAACTACGTGCCGCCTGAAGCAGTCCGATGACAGTAGAGTAGCGCGGCGTACGGACGCGCTCGGAAACGCCGCCCATCTCCTGAGGTATGCCGATACGTACGGGCAGTTCGAATACTTCTTCGGCAAGTTCTTCAATACCGGACAGCATGGACGTACCACCGGTCAATACTATTCCGGAAGTCAGTACTTCTTTCGGGAAACCCGATTTACGCAATTCGCTAGCCACTACCTCCAAAATTTCCCGTATACGTTCCCTGATAACGATTGCCAGAACCTTACGGGAAACCTGACGCGGCTTCCTGTCGCCCACACTGGGAACTTCGATCATTTCATCCAGCCCTTCCATCTCCGGAGAGACTACACCGTAATGGATTTTGATATATTCGGCAGCATCATGCGGCGTTCTCAAAGCCTGGGACAGATCTTTGGTAATCAAATCGCCGGCCACCGGAATGACGGATGTATGCCGAATTGCGCCATTGGTATAAACAGCTATATCTGTTGTGCCTCCGCCGATATCGATGACGCATACACCAAGGTCTTTTTCATCCTCAGTCAATACGGCCTGACCGCTTGCCAGCGGCTGCAACATCACTTCATCCACCTTTAGGCCGCAGCGCTCAATACATTTTTGGATATTTTGCACGGCTGTGCTTGCACCGGTGATGATATGTACCCGCGTATCCAACCGGACACCGCTCATCCCGATAGGTTCCCTCACACCCAATTGTGTATCAATGATGTAGTCCTGAACGACGGCATGCAGGATTTTATGATCGGGAGGAATATTGACTGCCTTTGCAGTTTCGATAGCACGGTCAATGTCTGCCTGCGTGACTTCACCGTCTTTAATTTTGACCACGCCTTGCGAATTAAGACTGCGGATGTGGTTGCCCGCAATACCTGTGGTAACATGAGTAATCTTGGTATCCGCCATCAGCTCGGCTTCATTGACCGCCTGCCTGATGGCTTGAACGGTGGCATCTATATTGGTAACCATGCCTGCACGCAAGCCGCGGGAAACCGACTGTCCCAAACCGACGATGTGGATTTCGTTGTCATCCTGGACTTCACCGATCAGCGCCAAGACTTTCGATGTGCCGATATCCAATACGCTGATATATCTTTTCTGTTGTTCCATTGTTCATGTGCTCTTAAGACTAATTGAAATTTGTGCCTCACCGTTTTCAGACGGCACGACTATAATCTTTCTAGTACCTGCTTCACTATTCTTCAGATTCTTTTTCAGGCAAACCGTCGGAGTCATAACGGACTGAAAATCCGTCTTTATACCTCATATCCACATAGGATAACCGATTTTTATTTTTACGCAACAAATGCTGCCACGCCTCGGTAAAAAGCCGGAGACGTTTTATATCGTTTTCCCGACCGAGCCTGACAGTGATATTGTTGTCCAACACAATAATCCACGCCGAACGCGCCGTATAGGTTATTTCTTTGATACCCAAACCCTGCTTTGCCAAAATTGCCGAAAATTCGCCGTAACGGCGGAGTATATCGGCAGACGTTCCTTCCACGCCTCTAAATACCGGCATACCCGGTCTGTTTAGACGAGCCTTAAAAACATTACCCTCGCTATCCACTAAGGCACTGTCTCCCCAATGCGCAACCGGCTTACGTTCTGTCAAAACAATCTCAACCGTATCAGGGAACCTGCGGCGCACCATGGCAGAAGCAATCCACGGATATCGGCGGTAGGCCTCCTGTACCCCGTTGATATCCGCCCTCAATATATTTCCATGAATATATTTTTTTGCCAAAACGCCCAGTTCTTTTTGATTGGAATAAACCAAATCACCCTTTAATGATACCTGCTTAACAGGAAGATAATTTGAATTATAAAACCAAACGAATCCCGACAAAGCCAGCAACACCGCCACAATAACAAGCAGCCAGCGCGTCAGCCGTCCCATTGCTTCAGCATTATCCCACATGTGCGGTCTTCAGAATTTCAATGCATAAATCGGCAAAATCCACGCCTGTCCGGGCGGCGGATTTCGGTACTAAACTGTGGCTCGTCATGCCGGGCAACGTATTGATTTCCAATAGGTACAGCTTACCGTCGGTATCTCTGAGGAAATCGACACGCACGCAGCCTTCTGCCCCGATTGCCTGCGCCCCGCGAACTGCCAACGCGCGCATCAGGTTTTCTTCAGCCTCGCTCAAGTCTTCGGACGGACATTGATAAACAGTGTCGTCGCGGTTGTATTTGGCTTCGTAGTCATAAAACTCGGTCGCGGGGATGATGTGTATGCTGGGCAGGCCTTTGCCGTTCAACACAGGGCAGGAATATTCGCCGCCGCCGATAAATCGCTCGGCAATGATTTCGCCTTGAAGGTGTTTCAATTCTTCGTACACGCTTTTCAGACGGCCTTTTTCTTTGACTTTCACCACGCCGACGCTGCTGCCTTCGGCTGCCGGTTTAACGAACATGGGCAAGCCGAGTTGCTGTTCGACGGCATCGAAATCAGAGTCTTCATGTAAAACGGCAAACTCGGGAACAGGCAGCCCCAAGGCTTGCCAAATCAGTTTGCAGCGATATTTGTCCATACCGATGGCGGAAGCGGCGACACCGCTGCCGGTATAAGGAATGCCCAACAATTCCAACGCACCCTGAACGGCACCGTCTTCGCCGTAGGTACCGTGGAGGATATTGAAAGCAGTTTGGAAACCTTGGTTTTTCAATTCCGCCAAGGGCGTTTCTTTAGGGTCGAAGGCGTGCGCATCTATGCCTTTGCTTTTTAAGGCATTCAAAATGGCGGCACCGCTATCCAGCGAGATTTCGCGTTCGCTGGAAAAGCCACCCATCAATACGGCTACTTTGCCAAAATTCTGCATTGTTTTTGTTCTTTCTTGATTGCTTTTTTGTTTGATACAGGTCGTCTGAAAACAAATCGGGTTTTCAGACGACCTTGATCTCGTTTGCCCTACCTGATAAAACATCGCTTCATCGGGCAGCTATCGCGGCATCACGATAAAAGTTGCGCCTCAGGTTTTCGACAACTCCAACATCGCGGCAGGTACACGGTTGATGCTGCCTGCGCCCATGTTCAACACGACGTCGCCATCCTGTAAAACGTTCAACAGCATTTCAGGCAAGTCGGCAACGTTTTCGCAGTAAATCGGCTCAAGTTTGCCCAATACGCGGATGGCGCGGGCAAGGGCGCGGGAATCGGCCGCGGCAATCGGCTCTTCACCGGCGGCATAAACTTCGGTCAACACCAGCGCGTCAACGGTATTGAGGACTTTGGTGAAGTCTTCAAACAAATCGCGTGTACGGGTATAGCGGTGCGGCTGAAAGGCCAATACCAAACGTTTTTCAGGGTATGCACCGCGTGCAGCGGAAAGGGTTGCCGCCATTTCGACAGGATGGTGGCCATAATCATCCACCAGCAAAGCAGTTCCGCCGTTTGGCAATTTAATGTCGCCATATTTTTGGAAGCGGCGGCCGACACCTTCAAAGCCGAGCAAGCCTTTTTGGATCGCTTTAACCGATGCGCCAACTTCCAGCGCAACACCGATGGCTGCCAAGGCATTGAGGACGTTGTGGCGGCCGGGCATATTCAAAACAACCTCAAACGGCTCTTGCTCATGTCCTTTCATTTGCACATGAACGGTAAATTTCATTTGCGCGCCAACACTTTCGATGTCGGTCGCGTAAATATCGGCGGTATCGTCCAAGCCGTAAGTGGCGTAAGGTTTGCTCACTTTGGGCAAAATCGCGCGGACGTGTTCGCTGTCAATACACAAAAACGCTTTGCCGTAGAACGGCATACGGTGGATAAAATCAACAAACGCCTGATGCAGTTTTTCGACGCTGTGTCCGTAGGTATCCATGTGGTCTTCGTCGATATTAGTGACGACGGACATAATCGGGGTTAGATGTAGGAAAGAGGCATCGGATTCGTCGGCTTCGGCGACGATGTATTCGCCTTTGCCCAAACGGGCGTTGGTACCTGCGGCATTGAGTTTGCCGCCGATAACGAAAGTGGGGTCGAGACCTGCCGCAGCGAGGATGGAAGCGGTCAGGCTGGTGGTCGTGGTTTTGCCGTGCGTGCCGGCGATGGCGATGCCGTCACGGAAGCGCATCAGCTCCGCCAGCATCAGGGCGCGGGGAATGACGGGGATTTGCTGCTCCAGCGCAGCGACAACTTCGGGATTTTCTTTTTTGACGGCGGTAGAGGTAACGACAACATCCGCACCGTTAACGTGTTCTGCGGTATGGCCAGGATAAACTTGAATGCCCAGGCTGCTCAAATGCTCGGTAGCGGCATTTCGCGCCTGATCCGAACCGGAAACTTTAAAGCCCAAATTGTGTAAGACTTCGGCGATACCGCTCATGCCGACGCCGCCGATACCGACAAAATGGATGTTAGTAACTCGATTTTTCATCATAATGTTGCGTTCCGGTGGATTTCGATGCGTAAAGGCGTTATTTTAAAGGGCTATCCGCTTCTACGCCATAGTTTTCTTGTAAATTACAGATGTTTCGGCATACAGGATTTCATATCGATGGCAATATAGTTAAAAATAAGGCTGCACTCGGCGGCAAACTCTGCTTTCCTTCCCATTTTCAAACTCGATTTCATATACCGAAACACCTGAAAAAACAAAATATAAGGCCGTCTGAAACCGGTTTCCAGACGACCTCGCGCTTCTCAACTTGACGGCATCTGTATCCTCATCAAGCGCATATCCAATTTGCGCCGTCCCCACGCGGTCGCATACACAAGGCGTAAGAGCCACGGATAACACGGTTTGCAGACGCTGCTCAAGCCCGCTTCTTCGATGATTTCCACACCCGGCATCAGGCGTCGGATGTCGTCCGTGCCGCTTATCGCCCAGCGGAACTCGGGCGGCTTGTCCATTTTGCCGAGCGCGTCGTGGCGTTTGCTTTGTCCGGCAAGAGCTTGGGGTATGGTGTCAAAGGCAAGCTGGGCTTGCGGCAGACGGAGGGCAACCTGTTTGAAAAAGTTCTGCACCTGCGCCTCTTCAAAATACATCAACACGCCTTCGATCACGAGCAACACGGGTTTTCCGTGCGCGACGATGGTGTTCATCCACGTTTCGTCGAACATGGACGCACCCAGATAATGATTGTCCGACTCGGGCAGCAGCATACGCCGCACTTCAATCACTTCCGGCAAATCCAAATCATACCAAGCGGTAATGCGCGGCCTGCCCAAACGTTCGTAACGCGCATCCAGCCCCGCGCCGATTTGTACGACGACGGCATCGGGATGTTCGGCGATAAAGTGCCGGGTCATATCATCCAACAGCTTCGCCCGCCCGCAGCAACCGACCTGTGATGCTTTGGCTTTGGCAAACCTGCCGAAGTCGTAGTCAATCTTGTCCAACATCCGCACGGCTTCGTCATCGCGCAAAAGCGGCTGTGCCCTACCCTGCTCTACGGCCTTTGCCCACAGGGGAATCAGCATGGTACTGGACAGTGCAGAAACGGTTTCGGGAGAGATTTTTGCAGACATGGCAACATCCAATGAGAGAAATTCCTATTTACATCATACTCCCGCACAATACGGCTGCCAAGTTGCAAAAAGGCCGTCTGAAACCGGTTTCGTTGTTTTCAGACGGCATCTGTTTCGTTTATCGCATCATGTCATCATGCCGTACACTCGATAGCGGCTTCCGCCACGTCGTCCGCACTGTGCGGCAGCGCCAACGTACGGGCGTTTTCTGCCCATTTGAGGCATTTCTCGCGGTTTAAGCCGCCGAGAATCTCGGCGAGTCTTTCCGCTGTCAACTGACTTTGCGGCAACAGCAATCCCGCCTCCGCCTGCACCATAAAACGCGCGTTGGCGGTTTGATGGTCATCAACGGCGTGAGGATACGGCACTAACAACGCGCCCAACCCTGCCGCAGTCAACTCGGCAATCGTCAGCGCGCCGGCACGGCAAATCACCAAATCGGCATCACGGTAGGCGGACACCATGTCGGTAATAAATTCCACGCATTCCGCTTGCACGCCCAGCACGTCGTAATCCGCCTGCAAGCTGCCCAGCTTACCCCGGCCTGACTGGTGATACATCTGCGGACGCGCATTGTCGGGCAGCAAAGCCAATGCCTGAGGTACGGTTTTGTTCAACACATCCGCACCCAAACTGCCGCCGACCACCAAAATTTTCAAACGGCCTTCACGCCCTTGGAAGCGTTCGGCAGGCACGGGCAGGTTGGCAATATCGGCGCGGACGGGATTGCCGACCAAACCGCCTTCATGGCTGAACGCTTTCGGGAAAGCGTACAACACCCGTTTTGCCCAGCGCGACAGGTGGCGGTTGGACAAACCGGCCACGGCGTTTTGTTCGTGAATCACAATCGGCACGCCCAATAGCTTCGCCGCCAAACCGCCGGGGAAGGTAACGAAGCCACCGAACCCGATGACGCACTCGACACGGTGTTTGCGGATAATCCGCTGCGCTTCGCGGACGGTTTGATACAAAGTAAACGGCAACATCAGCTTGCGTTTGATGCCGTTGCCGCGAACGCCTTTAATCGCCAGCGTTTCAAGCGGAATATCGTATTGCGGCACGATACGCTCTTCCATCGAATCCTTACTGCCCAGCCAAATCACATGATGGCCGCGCGCGCGCAACGAATCCGCCACCGCCAGCGCAGGGAAAATATGACCGCCGGTACCGCCCGCCATCAGCATGAAGGTTTTACCGCCCATGATTTACTCCTCTTGGTAACCGCGCATTTTCCGGCGGTTTTCATAATCGATGCGCAACAGCAGCATAATACTGACAAACATTACCGCCACTGCCGAACCGCCGTAAGAAATCAGCGGCAGCGTCAGACCTTTGGTCGGCAACGCGCCGATATTCACGCCGATATTGAAGAAACTTTGGATACCGATCCAAATACCTATACCCGAAGCGATATAGGCATTGAAGGTCAACCCCAAATCACGCGCCTGTTTGCCGATGGAAAACGCGCGTATGACCAGCCAACCGTAACAGAACACCAGCACACACATACCGAAGAAACCGAATTCTTCGGCAATAATGGCGAAAATAAAATCGGTATGCGCCTCCGGCAGAAACCCGCGTTTGCTCAAACTTGCCCCCAAACCCATACCGAACCAGTCGCCGCGCCCGATCGCCATCAGCGACTGGGTAAGCTGATAGCCTGTGTTCTGTTTGTCCTGCCAAGGGTCGAGAAAGGTCAGCACCCGTTGCATACGGTAAGGGGCGGCGGCAATCATCAGCGCCATCCCGGTCAAAACACTGCCCACCAGAATGAAAAAATATTTCCATGGCAAACCCGCAAGGAACAGCAATCCGACAGTAATGACGGTAATCACGACAAACGAACCGAAATCCGGCTGGAACATCACCAGCGTCAAACCGAACGCTACCAGCATGATAGGCAGGATAATCGACCGGAAGCGGTTATACATTTCTTTGGTTTCGCGGCGCGCCTGAGGATTGGTGAAGGACATCGCCAGATTGGCCGTCCCCCGCCAAATCGACCTCCAGCCGAGGTGTTCCATACTGCGCAACACTTCTTCGCGGCGGGTAAACAGGCTGGCCAGATACAAGATGACCGCCAACTTGAATAACTCGGTCGGTTGGAAATTGACTATCACCAAGGGAATCCAACGTTTCGCACCATTGACTTCATTGCCGACAAGCAGCACGGCGACCAACGACATAAGCGAACCGGCGAATATCCAGGGCACAAGCCGACGCCACGTTTTCATCTTAAAAAGACTAAGTAAACTGCATATGCAGGCAAAGAAAGCGACAAATGCCGCCTGTTTGCCGACATAGCTGAATTGGCTGCCGCCTTCGCGTACCGCCGAATCCACCGAAGCCGAATAAATCATCAGCAGGCTGAATACCGTCATCAACACCAACATCCACAAAAGCGGCGTGTCGAATTTCCTGCCGTCGCGCACAATCTGCCTGTCGAGCAGCACGGTGTGGATACCGCTCCCCACCTTTACCAATATGTCCGAAATCTTCAAAAAAACCACCTGTCATTCTGTTTGCATCTGCCGCGAAGGGCAAAAATTTCAGACGGCAGATAATGCCGTCCGAACATGCGATACATCCCCAATCAATATTCTAAATCTTTACTTCCCGCCCAACAATGACGGCATTTGCATTTCAGACGGCATCACAAAGCCTTAAATGCTTCGATAAACACTTCCGAACGGTGCGCGTAGCCTTTAAACATATCAAAGCTCGCGCAGGCTGGGCTGAGCAACACGATATCGCCCGCTTCGGCTTGGGCATATGCCGTCTGAACGGCTTCTTCCAAAGTGGCGCAGTCGGTCATATTCAGACCGCAGCCGTCCAAATCGCGGCGGATTTGCGGAGCATCGACACCAATCAAGAACACACCTTTTGCCTTGCCGGCAAGCGCGTCGCGCAGGGGCGTGAAGTCCTGCCCTTTGCTCATGCCGCCCAAAATCACGAAGAGCGGATTTTGCAAACCGGCAATCGCGGCGGCAGTTGCGCCGACGTTCGTACCTTTACTGTCATCGATGAACACCACGCCGTTTTTCTCGCCGATTTTTTCCACGCGGTGCGGCAGGCCTTGGAAGGTTTTAACGTGTTCGAGCAATGCTTCGCGCTGCAAACCGACAGCTTCGCACAAGGCAACAGCAGCCATAACGTTGGCGGCGTTGTGCAAGCCTTGTAACGGAATGTCTTGTGTGGCAATCAAATCTTCATCGCCTTGTTTCAGGCGGTCTGTCTCGCGTTCCAACCAAAAATCGGCTTGGTGTTCCAACGAAAACCATTTTACCTCGCGCCCGGCGCGCTTCATCGCGCGGCAGAATGCATCGTCCGCATTCAAAACCTGCACGCCATTGCCACGGAAAATCTTATCCTTGGTATGCGCGTAGTCGAGCAAGTCGTCGTAGCGGTCGAGATGGTCTTCGGAGATGTTCAGCACCGTTGCCGCAGTCGGGCACAGGCTTTCGGTATTTTCCAGTTGGAAGCTGGAAAGCTCCAACACCCACACGTCCGCCTTTTTACCTTCACGCTGCAATTCCGCCTCCAAAACCGGCGTACCGATATTGCCCGCGATAACGGTATCCAGCCCGCACTTAATGCAGAGATAGCCGACTAGGCTCGTTACCGTGGTTTTGCCGTTGCTGCCGGTAATCGCAATCACCTTGTCGCCGCGGCGATTCACAATGTCCGCCAGCAATTCGATGTCGCCCAACACACGTCCGCCGTTTTGCTTGAAGGCCTCGATATCCGGCTGCCGCTCGCTGATGCCGGGACTGAGCGCCAGAATATCGAAACCGTTGTCCAACGCATCTTTCAGACGGCCTGTGTAAAACACCAGCCCGTCAAACATCTTGCCGATTTGCGACACGCGCTCGGCTTTCAGCTCCGCATCATAAGCGGCAACCTCCGCGCCGTTTTTGCGCAGATAGGCAATCATGGAAATACCCGTACCGCCGAGTCCGGCGACGAGGATTTTTTTGTTTTCAAGCGTCATTTTGGTTTTGTCCTAAGTTTTTCAGACGGCCTTAACTAGCGAATTCCTTAAAAAAGCTATTTACACCGTAGCTACCCAAAATCTGCTGCAATTCCGGTGCACGTACCCAAGGATCAACCGCCATCGGCGGCATAGGTGGTTCGATACCGTCTTCGTTTTGGTTACGGCACCAATCTGCCATGGCAAAAACTTGGATCAAAACAGGTTCGGCAAGTGCTTTGTCGATGTCCAGTTCGCTCATGGCTTGGGCAAAGCAGGCAATCCATTCGTTGCGGACTTGTATATTGACGGCAAAAGGCATATGGCGGAAGCGCAGTTGGGGATGACCGTATTTTTCGACAAAGAGTTGTGGGCCACCGAGCCAGCCGCTAAAAAATTCGTAGAGCTTTTCGCGTATCAGGGTCATGTCTTCACCATGCATTTGACGCAAGGCTTGGTATTGCGGCTCCAGCTCCATCAAATCGTAGAAACGGTCAGTCAGGGTGCGGATGCCGTCTGCGCCGCCAAAGGCTTGGTACATTGTTTTCTCCTTCAGGCCGTCTGAAAATATTAGCGGATTTTGAGGGTACTCAAGCCGATTAACACCAAGACGATGGTGATAATCCAAAAGCGGACGACGACTTGGGTTTCTTTCCAGCCTTTTTGTTCGTAGTGGTGGTGGATGGGTGCCATCAGGAAAATGCGTTTTTTGGTTTTCTTATACCAGCCGACCTGAAGCATAACGGACACGGCTTCTACGACGAACAGACCGCCCATAATCACTAAAACAAATTCTTGACGGACGATGACGGCAACGGTACCGAGCGCGGCACCCAATGCCAGCGCGCCGACATCGCCCATAAAGACTTGCGCGGGATAGGCGTTGAACCACAAAAATCCGAGGCACGCGCCGCACATGGCGGTGCAGAATATAGCGACTTCGTTCGCACCGGCGACATAGGGAAGCTGGAGGTATTGGGAAAATTGGTAGTGTCCGCTGACGTAGGCGAAAATGGCAAGCCCGGCGGCAACGAGGACGACGGGGAAGGCGGCAAGGCCGTCCAAGCCGTCGGTAAGGTTGACGGCGTTGGATGTGCCGACGATGGTCAGGTAAGACAACACTAAAAAGCCGACAACGCCCAGCGGTAGGGCGATTTGTTTAAAGAACGGGACAATCAAAATATTGTTGGCGGAATTAGCGGCAAGGTAAAACAATGCCAAACCGGCGATAATGGCAACGCTTGACTGCCACACCATTTTGAATTTGGCGGACACTCCGTTGGGGTCTTTATAAACGACTTTGCGCCAGTCGTCGTAAAAACCGAGCGCACCGGTGGCAAGCAGTACGCCCAAGAGAATCCAGATATACGGGTTCGCCCAGTTACCCCACAACAGGGTGGACACGGTAATAGCGGTCAGAATCAGCGAACCGCCCATCGTCGGCGTGCCGTTTTTGACGAGGTGGGTTTGCGGGCCGTCGGTACGCACTGCCTGCCCGCATTTGAGCGCGGTCAGCCTGCGTATCGTCCACGGGCCGAACATCAGGGAAAACGCCAAGGCGGTCAACGCTGCCATGACGGCGCGGAATGTGGTGTATTGAAAAATATTCAAACCGGTTAACCAGTTGCTGAAATGTGCGAGCCATAAAAACATGGGGCTTCCTTTTTTTGTTTTTGTCGTTACATGGGCTTGCGCCCGTTTGAGGTTTGCTTGCCGTCCGGCAAGGTTTCAGACGGCGTGTGGCGATTATCGGGCAGGGACTTTCTCAATCACGCAAATCGGGTAACTCCCCGGATTTTTGCCGCCGCCCAAGTCTAAACATAAATCTTCATAAAGATACGCCTGCGTCCGCATTCCGGCATAAAACGCGCCGACCAGCGCGGCAATCAGCAATAAGGCTTTAAAAAAATGTCGGCTTTTCATTTTCAGACGGCCTCTTTATCCGTCAGTGCCTCGGCCACTTCTTCCATCTGCATAAAACGCGAACCTTTCACCAATACGGTGGCGCGTTCGGGCAAATCGTGGCTCAACACTTGAATCAACGGGTCTTTGGCGGCGAACCACAAACCGTCCGCGCCAAACGTTTCCGCCGCTTCGACGCTATTGTCGCCGACAAAATAAGCCGCTTCGATGCCTTGGTCGCGAGCATACGCGCCGACTTCGGCGTGCATGGCGGCGGCTTCGTCCTCACCCAGTTCGCCCATATCGCCCATCACGAAAATACGCGGCGCAGGCATACGCGCCAACACGTCAATTGCTGCCCTCATGCTGTCGGGGTTCGCGTTGTACGTATCGTCAATCAGGGTCGCGCCCTTGATGCCGGCTTTGACGTTCAGACGGCCTTTGATGTTGCTGAAGCCTTGCAAACCTTCCGCCACATCGTTCAAACTCAAACCTGCCGCCAAAGCCAGCGCGGCGGCAGCGGCGGCGTTGTGGACATTGTGGCGACCGGGAACGGGCAGTACCACGGCGGCGCGTTCGTTTCCGCACACCAAATCAAATTCGCACGACAAAGGTTTCAGCACGATGTTTTCCGCGTGAACATCGCCGCTATCGATGCCGAAAGTGCGCGTATTCAAATTAAGCGTTGCCGTTTTGAAGACAGCCATATTGGCATCTTCTTGAGGAATCAGTGCAATGCCGTCTGAACATAAGCCTTGGTAAATCTCGCTTTTCGCTTTGGCAATATCGCCCACTCCGTCGAAACCGCAGCCGACATGGGCGCGCATGGCGTTGTTGACCAATGCGGCATCAGGTTTGGCGATTTGCGTTAAAACCGCCAGTTCGCCGAAATGGTTCATGCCCATTTCAATCACGGCATAGCGGTGTTTTTCGTTTAATTTCAATAAAGTCAGCGGCAGCCCGATATGGTTGTTGAAATTACCCTCAGTCGCCAACACGGCATCATCGCCGAAACGGCGGCGCAATACCGCAGCCAGCATCTCCTTCACCGTCGTCTTGCCGCCCGAGCCGGTAATGCCGAACACAAACGGATTCACATTCTCACGCCACGCCTTTGCCAGCGTTTGCAATGCGGCAAGTGTGTCATCAACTTTCAACGCGCCATCCATTGCAACGCAGTCTTCGCGCGAAACCACAACCGCCGCCGCACCCGCCGCCAATACGTCTTCAACAAAATCATGAGCATCAAACCGCTCGCCCGCCAATGCGAAAAACACATCGCCCGCGCGGATGTCGCGGCTGTCGGTTACGATGCGCGACACGGATTTATTTTCAGACGGCATCGGAAGGTTGAGGGCTTGGCAGATGAAATTTAAATCTAGTGGTTTCATGATTTCTTCCATTTGTTTTTTCAGATGGTTTTAATTAAGACCGCCTGAGTATTTTTGATATGGCCTATCCCAGCTCTGCCAATGCTTTTTCTGCGATTTCAAAATCAGAGAAATGGTGCTTCACGCCTTGTACATCCTGATAGTTTTCATGCCCTTTACCGGCAATCAGAATGATGTCGTTTTCGGCGGCGCGTTCGACTGCATAACGGATGGCGGCGGCGCGGTCAGCTTCGACGCATTCGGGCGCGGGCACGGCGGGCAGGATATCGTTGATGATGTCTTGCGGATTTTCCAAACGCGGGTTGTCGCTGGTGACGACGACTTTATCCGCGCCCTGTACGGCTGCTGTACCCATCAGCGGGCGTTTACCGCGATCGCGGTTGCCGCCACAGCCGAATACGCACCACAAAGCCGCGCCCTGTGGTTTGATTTCCTGCAAAGTGGAGAGTGCTTTTTCTAATGCGTCGGGCGTGTGGGCGTAATCGACAACGACCAAGGGCTTGCCGCTGTTCATGATGCAGTCCATGCGGCCTGAGGCGGGACGGATTTTTGCCAGCACATCCAATACTTTATCAAGCGGATAACCGTTAGCACAAAGCAAGGCGATGCAGGCAGCGAGGTTTTGCGCGTTGAAGCGTCCGAGCAGGCGCGTGCGACAGCGGCCTTCGCCCCTCGGCGTTTGAAATACGGCCTCCATGCCGTCTGAAGAGGCTGTGAAATGAACAATGCGGATGTCTGCGTGTTCGCTGAAGCCGTAGCCGTAAACGGCCAAATCGGGGCAGTCTTTTTTCAGACGACCTATGAGTTCTGCGCCGTATTCGTCATCCACGTTGATAATGGCGTGTTTCAAGCCGTGCCAGTAAAACAGGCGCGACTTGATGGCACCATAGGCTTCCATCGTGCCGTGGTAGTCGAGGTGGTCTCGGGTGAGGTTGGTGAAGATTGCGCTGCGGAATGGCACGCCGTTGACGCGCGACTGGTCAAGACCGTGGCTGGAGACTTCCATCGCGGCGGCTGTTGCGCCTTGTTGACGGAAACGGTAGAGCAGGGTTTGGACATCGACGGGAGCGGGGGTGGTGTGCGTGGTTTCTTCCAATGCGCCCCAAAAGCCGTTGCCGACCGTGCCGATAATGGCGGTTTTTTCTCCCAACAAATCGGTGGCTTGCGCCAGCCATTGTGTGATGGAGGTTTTGCCGTTGGTGCCGGTTACGCCCCAGACTTTGAGGTCGTCTGAAACATTGCCATAAACTTGCGCCGCCAACATGCCGGCACGGTGTTTCAAATCTTTGATGCCTTGATTGGGGACTTTCCATTCGGGATTCCACGCGAATTTGCCGTCGTCGTCCCAAAAAACAAAAGCCGCGCCGTTGGCAATGGCTGCGGGGATATAACTGCGGCCGTCCGTATATTCGCCCTGACAGGCAACGAAAATATCACCTTGTTTAATTTGACGGCTGTCTGAATGCAACAAACGCCCTGCTGCGTTTGCACACAGCAGAGGCGGAATGTTGGTTTCAGCTAAAGGGGTTAACTTGCTGAACATAAAATAATCTCGTTGATACTCGGATTAAGACGGTGTTTTGACGGCTGCAACATTGATCAGAGGCTTGGTCGGGGAAACGCCCAAGATATTCAGGCTGCCGCCCATGACTTGTTTGAAGACCGGACCTGCCACTACGCCGCCGTAGTAACCATTTACAGTCGGTTCGTCAATGGTTACCGCTACAATCACACGCGGATTTTTAGCCGGGGCAAAACCAATGAAAGTGGCAACGTGTTTGTTATCAACGTAACGTCCCTTGATAAACTTACGCGCCGTACCGGTTTTTGCGCCGACGTCGAAACCATCTACCGCCCCGGCAGTACCTGTACCACCTGGTTCGGTTACAGAAACCATCAACTCACGCACCTGACGTGCGGTCGATGCTTTAAATATACGTTTGCCTTGCGGCGCAACCGCCTGCTTCTCAAAGCTGACCGGCAACAAAACACCGTCATGTGTCAACACGGTATAAGCCCGTGCCAATTGCAGCAGGCTCAACTGCAGACCATAACCGAAAGACATGGTTGCCTGTTCGATAGGCCGCCATTTTTGCCAATTGCGCAACGCGCCCGCACTTTCTCCCGGAAAACCGGAATGCATACGCACACCGATACCCAACTCATGATACAAATCATACATTTCTTTCGAACTGAATCGTGCAGACAGTTTGCTTGTACCGACATTGGAAGATTTCTGCATGATACCGCGCACATCCAAAGAAGGATAAACATGGGTATCGCGCACCTGAGCTGGACCAATTTTATAAGGCTGCGTATTCAACCTCTCGTTCAAATTGGTTTTATCCGCATCCAGTGCTTTCGCAATGACAAACGGCTTTATCGCCGAACCAGGCTCGATCATGTCGGTAACGGCACGGTTACGCCTCTGTTCGCTGTCTGCCTGACCGGGTTTGTTGGGCTCATAGGCAGGCGTATTGACCAAGGCAAGGATTTCCCCAGTACGGGCATCCAACACTACCACTGTTCCGGCTTTTGCCTGATGGTATTCGACCGCCTTATTCAACTCTTCATAAGCCAAAGTCTGAATCCTCTGATCCAGAGAAAGAATAATGTCTTTGCCGTTTTGCGGAGCTTTATTACGCGGAGAATCCAAACTGTCCACAATATTGCCTTCCCGATCCCTCAATACGACTTCCGCACCTTCTTCAGCATGCAAACTGTCTTCAAGCGAAAGTTCCAAACCTTCCTGACCTTTGCCGTCAATATCGGTAAATCCGATGACATGTGCAAAAAGGTTGCCCATCGGGTAATGGCGTTTTAATTCCTTTTGAAATGCAAAATGTTTCAAACCTAAGGCTTCCACCTCTTCGGCAAGCTTGTGGTCGAGCTGACGCTTGATCCAAATAAACGATTTGTTTTTCTGATCAAGTTTGCTCCTTAAAACATCGACCGGAACATCGATAAGCTTGGAAAGATGTTCCAATTGCGCCGCAGTCGGCATCTCCTCCATATCTTTGGGAACGGCATACAGAGATTCTGTAGGTGCACTCAATGCCAAAACCGCACCGTTCCTGTCCTCAATCGTACCGCGTGTAGCCGGCAACACCTGAGTCCGTACAATCTGGTTATCACCCTGATCTTTTAAGAAGTTATACGTTACTGTTTGAAGATACAAGCCACGAACTATCAAACCGGCAAACAAAACCGCCATCGCCAGCAAGACGAAACTAATCCGCCCGTCACTGGTCAACGGTTTTTTAACCTGCTCTTCCTTAGAAAGCATCCGGGGCTTATATTCGCTCTTAATCAACATGTTACTTCTCGTTATTTTATGTTACCGCCCTACTGCCGGAACCTGATTCCGGCAGACAGGTTACTTCTATTTTTGATGTTCCACCATAAAGGTATTACCTGAAACCGGCGGACGGAGATTTTGTTTTTCTGCCGCCGACCTAATCGCTTCATGATTCGCCAACCGCGCCTGTTGCAGCCTTAGTTGCGCATAGTTCTGCTCCAAAGCGATTTCCTGCTTTTTCGCCTTATACAAAGCTGTAAAGTTAAGCCTGTACTGGTTTTGCTGAATCACTACGGAAAAAGCCGAAATACAAACCGCAATCAGAAGAAGAAAATTCAATTTATTCATTGTTATTCAGATGTTTTCTCTGTTATCGTCCCGGTATCGGGCCGGCAGTCCGTTCCGCCACACGCAAAACCGCACTTCTCGCCCTCGGATTGGCAACCGTCTCTTCCTCGCAGGGCTTAACGGCCTTACCTACAGCCTTCAGGGGTGGCTCTGGCAAATCAGCTTCCCTTACTGCAGCCCAACGCGGCAAGGGTGCGTGTTGGGAATATTTCCTGACAAACTGTTTCACAATCCGATCTTCCAAAGAATGGAACGCGATAACTGCCAAGCGCCCCCCCTCTTTAAGACGGCACATCACCTGCGGCAATACCGCCTCTACCTCTTCGAGCTCACGGTTAATAAAGATGCGGACCGCCTGGAAGGTACGTGTTGCAGGATCTTGTCCCCGCTCACGAGTACGGACGTTTTCCGCCGCAATCTTCGCCAACTTGCCGGTTGTATCAATGGGATTTTCTGTCCGTTGTGCAACAATGGCTCGCGCAATCTGACGGCTAAACCGCTCTTCACCATAATTCTTAATCACCTCGTGCAAATCCTGCTCCGATGCCGACGCAATCCACTCGGCCGCCGACATCCCGCGCGTCGTATCCATGCGCATATCTAGGGGAACGTCGAAACGGAAACTGAAACCGCGAACCGCATCATCGATTTGCGGGGACGAAACACCCAAATCAAATAATGCGCCATCCACATCGCCGATGCCCAAATCATCCAATGCCGTCTGAAAAGAAGCAAAGCCTCCATGCACGACACTGACCCGCTTATCCGAACGCGCCAATTCTTCTGCTACGGCAATCGCCTGGGGATCCTTATCAAATACAATCAACCGGCCTGCATCACCCAGACGGGACAAAATCAGCCGGGAATGTCCTCCCCTGCCGAACGTACCGTCCACATAAACACCATCCTCGCGCACGGCAAGCGCATCTACAGCCTCATGCAGCAAAACCGTAATATGCCGGTAACTTTCTGTTTCACTCACAATTGCAAATCCGTCTGACTCAACTGGAAGGCAAGCTCGCCAGGATCGTCGTCCAAAGCCTGAACCATTTCGGCCTCCCACTGCTCACGACCCCAAAGCTCCAAACGGTTGGCCCGCCCGACCAGAACAACTTCACGGTCAAAAACCACCCTCTTTCTCAGCCCGGCAGGAACCAATACCCGACCGGCACTATCCCATTCCAAAATTTCCGCGTTATGCAGCAGAAGATTTTGAAACCGTCGTAAAACAGGGTTATCCGCCACTTTTAAGTTCAAAAGTTGCGCCGCGACCTTTTCCCACTCTGCAACAGGATACATCAACAGCTTATGCTTCGACTCAAGCGTTACTACCACGGCAGACGTATAGAGGCGCGACAGAATATCGCGGAATTTGGCAGGAACCGCCAACCGCCCTTTACTGTCGATACTCAATTCATGTGCGCCGCCGAACATAAATGTCCCAAGTTGAAGTTAAAATTAAATAAGGGCAAAGAAGACACTTTGACCCACATTCTCCCACTAATCGACACTATAAGAAATTTTAAACACTCGGTCAAATCAAGACAGAAAACTTCATTAACATATCTGAAATTTCAAGCTCCTTTAAAAACAATAAGATAAAAAACACAGATAACAAGAAGTTGTATGCAGCATAGAGTACCCAAAAAATAAATTACTATATAATAGTAATTTAATAAATTAACTACAACATATAGTATTAAAATAAAACCATGACAGTAACCGTACCAACGTGTACTATGTACGGAAATTCAATAAATTTACACAAGATAACACTTATCATGACCCTCCCCATGCCCTCCCCCGCCGCGCAACAATCCTCAGCCAACCTTCAAACCCTCCTTGCCGAAGAAATCAAAAAGTATGGAAATTGGATTCCATTTTCACGTTTTATGGAACTGGTTTTATATGCCCCGCAATACGGCTATTACACCGGAGGCAGCCATAAAATCGGTAACGACGGGGATTTTATTACCGCCCCGACCCTTACCCCCCTGTTTGCCCGAACACTGGCGCGCCAACTTCAAGAACTCCTACCCCAAACCGCAGGCAATATCTATGAATTCGGTGCAGGGACCGGTCAACTCGCCGCCGATTTGTTAAACAACCTTTCAAACAGCATTAACCGTTACTACATTATTGAAATATCGCCGGAACTGGCTGCTCGCCAGAAAGACCTGATTCAGACCCTCGCACCTCAAGCCGCCCAAAAAATTGTCCACTTATCTGCACTTCCGGAAACATTTGACGGCATCATTATCGGTAACGAAGTACTCGATGCCATGCCTGTCGAAATCATCCGTAAAGATGAAGGAGGCTCATTCGAGCATGTCGGCGTTTGCCTGGAGAATGACCGTTTTACCTATTCGGCACGACCGCTGCACGACTTGCAGCTATCTGCCTTGGCTTCCCTCTACTTCCCAAAAATAAGTCCCCCCTACACCAGCGAACTACATCCGCAACAATATGCCTTCATCCGCACCCTTGCCTCAAGACTCGAACACGGCTGCATGATATTCATCGACTACGGTTTTGATGCAGCGCAGTATTACCATCCTCAACGCAATCAAGGTACTCTGATCGGACACTACCGACATCACGTTATCCACAATCCTTTTGACTTTATCGGATTGGCCGACCTGACCGCACATGTCAACTTTACCGACATTGCACAAGCAGGGACGGATGCCGGATTAGATTTGATAGGTTACCTTCCCCAATCCCATTTCTTATTGAACCTGGGCATTACCGAGCTGTTGGCGCAGACAGGTCAACCGGATTCGGCGGCCTATATCCGTGAAGCTGCCGCTGTTCAAAAACTAATCGACCAACATGAAATGGGAGAGTTGTTTAAAGTCATCGCATTCGGTAAAAATATCAATATTGATTGGACAGGATTTTGTTTCGGCGACATCTGCCACAAACTCTAATCCTCATGCTGTCTTAACCATTTTCAGACGGCATAAAATTTTTAATATTTAAAAACAGGGCACTAATTTAAAATTAGAAAATACGGCTTGTCAAAAAAACAAAAAAACATATAATAGCGACTTCACGAAACGGCGAATTAGCTCAGTCGGTTAGAGCAGAGGAATCATAATCCTTGTGTCCGGGGTTCGAATCCCTGATTCGCCACCATATTTCGGGGGTATAGCTCAGTTGGTAGAGCGCTTGCATGGCATGCAAGAGGTCAGCGGTTCGATCCCGCTTACCTCCACCAAATAAAAAAGCACACACCATAAAAGGTATGTGCTTTTTTATTTTCAATTCTAGATAAACCAACAAATAGGCTTCAATAGAAAGTATTTTCTTTCAAACTCTGAAACAAATCAGAATATTGACCAATATAACATCATCTTTCTGCCATCAGACACAAATCCGAGCCGAAAATATATTCTCAAACCGGATACATGACTTTATTCCCAACTTATCCAGCCTGACAGCCACAATATAATGATGGCAATACCAAAAACAATACGGTAATAGGCAAAAGGAATATAATTTTTCTTAGAAACAAACCTCAGCAACGCTTTTACCGCCACCAAGCCTGAAACAAAGGCAGCAACAAAGCCAATCAAAATCAAACCGATATCATGTAACGTGAAAAATTGGTAATGTTTCAGAATATCATAAGCTGTTGCGGCAACCATCATCGGCACAGCCAAGAAAAACGAGAATTCTGTCGCTGTTTTCCGTTCGATGCCCCAAAGCATTCCGCCCATAATCGTACTGCCTGAACGGGACGTTCCCGGAATCAAGGCAAACACTTGAGCAATACCGATCATCAACGCATCAACCGGGCGGAGTGCATCAACATCAATTTTTTTAGGCACCGTATAGCTTTGACGTTTTTCTACCCACAAAATAAAAAAACCGCCCAGAACCAGCATGACTGCAACACTCAAGGGATTAAACAGATACTCTTTGATTTGTTTGCTGAACAATAACCCCATCACGGCAGCCGGCATAAAAGCGACGGCAAGATTGAGGACGAATCGGTTGGCTTTTTTGTCTTTACCCAAACCATGCAACACACCGGCAAAACGCTGACGGTATTCAAACACCACGGCCAAAACTGCACCAAGTTGGATAGCAATTTCAAAAACCTTATGGTTGCTGTGAAAACCGACCAAGTTACCAAACACAATCAGATGACCGGTACTGGAAATAGGCAGGAATTCGGTAAAACCTTCTACCAAACCCATCATCAGGGCTTTCAGGACAATCATAAAATCCATTGCTTGGTTTCTTTCAGGTGTATGAGGGATAAGGTTATTTTTGCGTAGAACGGTTTGACGGTTTGCGTTCTATCCTGACTTTGTCAACCAATTCTTTAATGGTATGGATTCCACCATCAAAGCCATTATTGAAGATTACGCGGTATTTTCCACCGACAATAACGGTTGGCGTGCTGTCAATACCATATTGTTCCGTCAGTTTCTGCATTTTTAATGCGGCGGCAGCGGCCTCGGGAGAATCATAGACGCGCATCAGTTTTTTACCGTCAAAGCCTTTTTGAGACAAAGCCCATTTTCCGGCGGCCGCCCTGTCTTCCAAATGAACCTTCTGTTCGTAAACTGCTTTAAACACAGCAGGGTTTGCCTGATATTTCAAACCTGACAAATTGACGGCTGCTGCCATTCTGGCCAATCCGAGCATTTCAGGTTGCCAAACTACATGCTCCGTCCGCAGATAAGTATCAGACGGCAATGCCTTGCCCAATTTCAATAACAAAGGATCGAAATGATGGCAATGTACGCAAAAATAGCCGAAAAATTCTAAAATTTCGATTTTGTCAGATTTTTCCTGAGGAATGGGCTTATTCAGAACAGTATAATCTTCCCCCTCCGTCAGGGCAGATGCCTGCGCAGACAAGACTACCGACAACAGCAACGGCAAAAGGTGTTTAATTCTCATGGTTATTTGCCCTCAATCGAACGGATTAGGCTGGCGACCCCATGTTTTTTCAACTCGGCCTGCATTTTTTTCACCGCATCGGCAGACATATTATTACTTTGTACCCGGTAGAGCATTTTACTTCCCGCCTGGTAACCGACCACTTTGGAAGAAATACCCAATATAGCTAACTTGGCACGCTGCTCTTCTGCGCCCTGACGATTAGCATACGCTCCCATTTGCAGGTAATTCGTTGCCTCCTCCTTAACGGAAGTTTTCAATTTTTGCACTTCTCTTGCAGCTTCGCTGCGTGCTTTCTCAATACTTCCGCTGTTAAGGATTTGCTCCGGTGTCGGCTTGGGTTCGGTTTTGCCTTTCCCTGCCTTTTTCTCTTCTTTTACCGCTTTTTTCTCTACTTTTTCAGAAGGTTTTACCGCTTGTTTTTTTGGCGTTCCCGCATCTTTCTTCGATACCTCTTCCCTAACCTCTCTCACATGCTCTTCCGACTGCCCTGCTTTCTTGCGTATATTCCGCTCTTTCGGCTCTTCCTGTTCCGGCTCGTCTGTTTGTTCAGCAACCTCAGTGACTTTATCGGCAACAGCCTGTTTATCGATGGTTTTTTCCCCATCTGTTGATTCCATTGTTTTAGCGCCATCCGGTTCGGTCAACACATTATGATCGGTCGGATCTGGCTGCAAGTCCTCTTCAGGCTGGTTTTTCGGCTTCAGGATTTCTGTTTCTGCCGGTTGTTTCGACAAAAACGGATTCTTAAACGCATTTTGACCCGTTTGATTTAAATAAAACAAAATACCGGCGATAATGACTGTTGCCAGTATCAGACCGAAGAAGAAACCGGACAGACCTTTTCCGGATTGAGAAAATTTGTTCATAAACATACCTTAATGTATTTCAGACGGCATTAACACCGTTTACGTACGGACAGATATTCTAACAATATTGCCATATTTGAGCAAAATCTGACCCGATACCCTTTCATAAAGCACGACGGAAGCCTACGGCTTTCATAACATGGCTTCTGCCGACTTCTTCGTCGCCTGCCAAATCCGCCAACGTACGCGCCACGCGCATGATGCGGTGGAAACTGCGGGCGGAGAGGGAGAGTTTTTCCAACAGACCGCCCAAGGCTTCCTGCGCTTCTTTTTGGATGCGTGCGGACGTGTCGAGTTCACTGACGCTCAAGGCGGCATTCACTTTGCCTTGTCGCACGTATTGTTTGTCGCGGGCAGCGATCACGCGCGCCAACACGACGGCGCTGCTTTCCCCTGCTTCCTGCTGCATCAATTCGGCGGCGGACAGGCTGGGGACTTCGATGGTCAAATCGATGCGGTCAAGCAGCGGACCGGAAATCTTGCTGCGGTAACGCGCGACACTTTCGGGCGTGCAGCGGCAGGGTTTGACGGGATGCCCGAGATAACCGCAAGGACAAGGGTTCATGGCGGCGACAAGCTGGAATTTGGCTGGATAGACGGCTTGACGCGCCGCGCGGGAAATGTGGATTTCACCGTTTTCCAAAGGTTCGCGCAAAACTTCCAAAACTTTGCGGTCAAACTCGGGCAGCTCGTCCAAAAACAAAACGCCGTGATGCGCCAATGAAATTTCGCCCGGACGCGGATCGGAACCGCCGCCGACCATGGCTGCCGAACTGGCACTGTGGTGCGGGCTGCGGAAAGGACGGTGGCTGTCAAGTTGTTGCTGGTAATTGGGCAGGAGCGAACGCAACGCCCATACTTCGACCAATTCGTCTTCGGTCAAAGGCGGCAGAATACCGGGCAGCCGTTGGGAAAGCATGGATTTGCCCGTTCCCGGCGGACCCATCATCAAAAGGCTGTGTCCTCCTGCGGCGGCGATTTCCAAAGCAAGGCGGGCAGTGTGTTGACCCTTGACATCGACAAGGTCGAGCAGTTTGGTGTTTTCAGACGGCATCTGAGGAACTTGGCATTCGGTTTGCGCCAAAGGTTCGATACCGTTCAAATGGGCGGCGACTTCGCCCAAAGAGCGCGCGCCGTAAACGGTAATGCCGCGCATCACGGCGGCTTGTTCTGCGTTTTCCTGCGGCAAGACAAAAGAACGTCCGGCCTGCATGCCCTGCCACGCCATCGCCAACGCGCCGCGCACGGGGCGCAACATACCGGAAAGCGCCAACTCGCCGGCAAACTCGTATTGCGCGAGCTTTTCAGGTGCGATTTGTCCGGATGCGGCGAGGATGCCCAGCGCAATCGGCAGGTCGAAACGTCCCGATTCTTTAGGCAGGTCGGCGGGAGCGAGGTTGACGGTGATTTTTTTGGCGGGAAAGTCGAAACCGCTTTGGATGATGGCGGCGCGCACGCGGTCGCGGCTTTCTTTGACTTCGGTATCGGGCAATCCGACGATATTGAAATGAGGCAGGCCGTTGGCAAGATGGGCTTCCACTTCGACCAACGGCGCATTCATGCCGCTCAAGGCGCGGCTGTAAACCAAGGCAAGCGACATGTTTCAGACGGCCTTATTCAACAGCTTCGGTTTGTTGTTTGATTTCTGCGACAGCTTCTTCCGCAGCAGCTTCGGCGGCTTTCAAAGCAGCTTCTTCAGGCTCTTGAGCGGCTTCGAGTTTCGCCAGTCGCTCTTCCAAAGCTGCCAGTTTGGTACGGGTTTTAATCAAAACCTGCTGCTGGATGTCGAATTCTTCGCGTGTGACCAAATCCATACGGTTGAACGCACTGCCCAACATAGCTTTAATATTTTTTTCCACATCTTTGGCAGGGCTGTTGGCGATGGTTTCGCTAATCTTCGAGCCGACTTCTTCAAAAAGCTGTTTGCCGAACATAATCTGTATCCTTCCTGAACATATTAAATTCAAACGGCTATTGTATAAGGAAAAATGCCGTCTGAAAACGGGCAGCAGGTTATCCGCGGTAAATCTGCCTCACTTCCTTCACGGTTACTAAATTACACTTCAAGACACCTGCCGGCAGAAAACGGATTTCATATTCAGCACCCTTTTGACTACAAGACACTACAAAATAACATACTGTTTTAAAAATATTTAATGTCGATAGATGGATTTTTCTCATCTTTTTTGAACCATAAATGCTTTGCAAACAAAAAAATTTGGGTTATGCTGAGTCAAATTATTTACAATTTCATATAGTTTCATTACATATCTTATTGTGATTGAAAATAATTTATCCGAATATCTTTACAGATTTCCCGGATTTTCCGTTGTACTTTTATTAGAAAAACATTTCAGGCATAAGTTGCTTGCAATTTCAAAGCCTGTAATTTTGAAGTTTTAGACGAGGAATAGCACATGAATCCCATGTACATTACTTTTGCAATCTATCTGATCGCAGTCCTTCTGATCGGACTTGCCGCCTATTTTTCTACGCGCAATTTCGACGATTACATTTTGGGGGGGCGCAGCTTGGGCCCGTTTGTTACCGCTATGTCCGCCGGTGCCTCCGACATGTCGGGCTGGCTTTTGATGGGTCTGCCCGGCGCGATTTATTTGAGCGGTTTAAATGAAGCTTGGATTGCCATCGGCTTGGTGATCGGCGCATATTTAAACTGGCTTTTGGTGGCAGGCCGTCTGCGCGTGCATACTGAATATGCCAACAATGCGCTGACTCTGCCGGATTATTTCTTCCACCGCTTCGGCGCAGGCGGACACTTGATGAAAGTGGTTTCCGCACTGATTATCTTGTTTTTCTTCACAATTTACTGTGCTTCCGGCATTGTGGCCGGCGCAACCCTGTTCCAAAGTCTGTTTGAAGGCATGACTTACACCCAAGCAATGTGGCTGGGTGCGGGTGCCACCATCGTCTATACCTTCTTGGGCGGTTTCTTGGCGGTAAGCTGGACGGATACATTGCAAGCATCTTTGATGATTTTCGCGTTGATTCTGACCCCCGTCATGGTCTATTTGGGGTTGGGTGGCGCAGAGCAGATGTCTGCCGCCATCCAACACGTTGCTGCAGACACGGGTAAAGAATACGGCAGCCTGTTTGCAGGCACGACGGTTATCGGCATTATTTCCACTGCCGCATGGGGATTGGGCTACTTCGGCCAACCGCACATCCTGGCGCGCTTTATGGCGGCCGAAAGCGCAAAATCGCTGGTATCCGCACGCCGCATCGGTATGACTTGGATGGTATTGTGTTTGGCAGGCGCGGTAGCGGTCGGTTATTTCGGCATTGCGTATTTCGGTGCCAATCCCGACCAAGTCGCTTCAATGAAAGGCAACCACGAACGCATCTTCATCGCGCTTTCTACTTTGCTGTTCAACCCTTGGATTGCAGGCATCATCCTGAGCGCGATTCTTGCCGCCGTGATGTCTACACTATCCTGCCAGCTTCTGGTTTGTTCCAGCGCGATTACCGAAGACTTCTACAAAGGATTCCTGCGTAAAAACGCCCAACAAAGAGAACTGGTCTGGGTCGGCCGTCTGATGGTATTGGCCATTGCCGTCATTTCCATCCTGATTGCCGCCAACCCCGAAAGCAAAGTTTTAGGCTTGGTTTCCTACGCATGGGCGGGTTTCGGTGCGGCGTTCGGCCCGATTGTGATTCTGTCCGTATTATGGAAACGCATTACCGCTTACGGCGCATTGTCAGGTATGGTTGCCGGCGCGCTGACTGTGGTGGCATGGGCTGAATGGGTTAAAAAACCTGCTTTGGCAGCACATGAAACCGGCCTTCTGACCATGTATGAAATCGTTCCCGGCTTTATCGCCTGCTTGATTGTCGCCATTGTGGTTTCACTTGTCGGCAAAGAGCCTTCCCGAGAAATCCAAGAACGTTTTGAAAAAGCCGACGCAGACTACCGCGCCGCTCAATAAACCCCTTTCAGACGGCACGGCATCCTTCTTCGTGCCGTCTGAACCCGTTTCCGGGTCAAACACAAATAAATCGTGCCTGCATACAGGCTTTATTTATGTTTTATCCGTTTCATTTTCAAAGAAACGAAAACAATAAATCTACCGGCATTTGAGACCTTGTATTTCATCTGCGGATTTATTACGATATTACCGTATTTCAGACCATACTGATGCCGTCTGAATCCCCCGAGAAAAAACCTGGAGAATCCAAACAATGTTTAATTTTGCATTTCCGGCACAAACCGCCCTGCGCCAAGCCGTTACCGATGCCTACCGCCGCGATGAAATCGAAGCCGTACAAGATATGCTGCAGCGCGCCCAGATGAGCGACGAAGAACGTCAAGCCGCCTCCGAGCTTGCCCGCCGTCTGGTTACCCAAGTCCGTGCCAGCCGCACCAAAGCCAGCGGCGTCGATGCACTGATGCACGAATTTTCACTCTCCAGCGACGAAGGCATCGCACTCATGTGCCTGGCGGAAGCTCTTTTGCGTATTCCCGACAACGCCACCCGCGACCGTCTGATTGCCGATAAAATCTCCGAAGGCAACTGGAAGAGCCATCTGAACAACAGCCCTTCCCTCTTCGTCAACGCCGCCGCATGGGGTTTGCTGATTACCGGCAAACTGACCGCACCCAGCGACAAGCAGATGGGTTCCGCACTCAGCCGTCTGGTCAGCAAAGGCGGCGCCCCCCTCATCCGTCAAGGCGTGAATTACGCCATGCGCCTGTTGGGCAAACAGTTCGTCACCGGACAAACCATTGAAGAAGCCCTGCAAAACGGTAAAGAGCGCGAAAAAATGGGTTACCGTTTCTCCTTCGATATGTTGGGCGAAGCCGCCTATACCGAAGAAGACGCCAACCGCTACTATAACGACTACGTTCAAGCCATTCACGCCATCGGCAAAGATGCCGCAGGCCAAGGCGTTTACGAAGGCAACGGTATTTCCGTCAAACTCTCCGCCATCCACCCTCGCTACTCGCGCGCCCAACACGAACGCGTGATGAGCGAACTCTTACCTCGCCTGAAAGAATTGTTCCTTTTGGGTAAAAAATACGATATCGGTATCAACATCGACGCCGAAGAAGCCAACCGTCTCGAATTGTCTTTGGACTTGATGGAAGCTTTGGTTTCAGACCCTGACTTGGCTGGCTACAAAGGTATCGGTTTCGTTGTTCAAGCCTACCAAAAACGTTGTCCGTTCGTTATCGACTACCTGATCGACCTTGCCCGCCGCAACAACCAAAAACTGATGATCCGTTTGGTGAAAGGCGCATACTGGGACAGCGAAATCAAATGGGCGCAAGTGGACGGACTGGACGGCTATCCGACCTACACCCGCAAAGTCCACACCGACATCTCCTACCTCGCCTGCGCGCGCAAACTGCTTTCCGCGCAAGATGCCGTGTTCCCGCAATTCGCCACCCACAACGCCTACACCTTGGGCGCGATTTACCAAATGGGCAAAGGCAAAGACTTTGAACACCAATGTCTGCATGGCATGGGCGAAACCCTGTACGACCAAGTAGTCGGTCCGCAAAACTTAGGTCGCCGCGTGCGCGTGTACGCCCCGGTCGGTACGCACGAAACCCTGCTTGCCTACTTGGTGCGCCGCCTGTTGGAAAACGGTGCGAACTCTTCTTTCGTCAACCAAATCGTCGATGAAAACATCAGCATCGACCGCCTGATTAAGAGCCCGTTCGACACCATCGCCGAACAAGGCATCCACCTGCACAACGCCCTGCCGCTGCCGCGCGATTTGTACGGAAAAGGCCGTCTGAATTCCCAAGGTGTCGATTTCAGCAACGAAACCGTGTTGCAACAGCTTCAAGAAAAACTCAACCGCGCCGCCGCGCAAGACTTCCATGCCGCGTCCATTGTCAATGGCAAAGCCCGCGATGTCGGCGAAGCGCAACCGATTAAAAATCCTGCCGACCACGACGACATCGTCGGCACAGTCAGCTTTGCCGATGCCGCGCTTGCCCAAGAAGCGATTGGCGCAGCCGTTGCTGCATTCCCTGAATGGAGCGCAACGCCTGCCGCCGAGCGCGCCAACTGCCTGCGCCGTTTTGCCGACCTGTTGGAACAACACACACCTGCATTGATGATGTTGGCCGTCCGCGAAGCCGGTAAAACCTTGAACAACGCCGTTGCCGAAGTACGCGAAGCCGTCGATTTCTGCCGCTACTACGCAGGCGAAGCCGAAAACACCCTGCCTAAAGACGCCAAAGCTGTCGGCGCGATTGTCGCCATCAGCCCGTGGAACTTCCCGCTCGCCATCTTTACCGGCGAAGTCGTTTCCGCATTGGCAGCCGGCAACACCGTTATCGCCAAACCTGCCGAACAAACCAGCCTGATTGCCGGTTACGCCGTTTCCCTGATGCACGAAGCAGGTATCCCGACTTCCGCCTTGCAGCTTGTACTCGGCGCAGGCGATGTCGGCGCGGCACTGACAGGCGATCCACGCATCGGCGGCGTGATTTTCACCGGCTCGACCGAAGTGGCGCAACTGATTAACAAAGCCCTTGCCAAACGTGACGACAGCCCCGTATTGATTGCCGAAACCGGCGGTCAAAACGCCATGATTGTCGATTCCACCGCCCTGCCGGAACAAGTTTGCTTGGACGTGCTCAACTCCGCCTTCGACAGCGCAGGACAACGCTGTTCCGCCCTTCGCATCCTTTGCGTTCAAGAAGATGTTGCCGACAAGATGCTCGCCATCATCAAAGGCGCGATGGACGAATTGGTCGTCGGCAAACCCGTTCAGCTCACTACCGACGTAGGTCCCGTCATCGATGCCGAAGCGCAGCAAAACCTGCAATCGCACATCAACAAAATGAAAGGCATTGCCAAGTCTTACCACGAAGTCAAAGCCGCTTCCGACGTTGACCCTGCGAAATCCACCTTCGTACTGCCGATTTTGTTCGAGCTCAACAACTTGAACGAACTCACCCGCGAAGTCTTCGGCCCGGTGTTGCACGTTGTCCGCTACCGAGCCGACGAGCTTGACCAAATCATCGACCAAATCAACAGCAAAGGCTACGCGCTCACCAGCGGTGTACACAGCCGCATCGAAGGCACGGTCAAACGCATCCGCGAACGCATCGAAGCGGGTAACGTTTACGTCAACCGCAACATCGTCGGCGCCGTCGTCGGCGTACAACCGTTCGGCGGACACGGCATGTCGGGTACCGGTCCGAAAGCGGGCGGCTCTTTCTACCTGCAAAAACTGACCCGCATCCCCGAATGGGTCGCCCCGCCGCTGAGCCGCATCGGACAAGCGGACGAAGCCGCACTCAAACGCCTCGAAGCCCTGATTCACAAGTTGCCGTTTAATGCGGAAGAGAAAAAATCAGCGGCATCGGCATTGGGACATGCCCGCATCCGCACCCTGCGCCAAGCAGAGTCCGTCTTGGTCGGCCCGACCGGCGAACGCAACGCCCTGAGCTGGCGCGCGCCAAAACGCGTCTGGGTACACGGCGGCAGCCTCCTGCAAGCCTTCTGCGCCCTGACCGAACTTGCCGCCGCAGGCATCCAAACCGTCGTCGGAACCGACAGCCCGCTTGCCGCCTACACCGCCGACCTCGAAGGCCTGCTGCAAGTCAGCAGCAAGCCTGAAAATACGGGTGTTAACCACGTTGCCGCCCTAAGCCCGCTGAACAGCAGCCGCAAGCAAGAGCTGGCAAACCGCGACGGCGCACTCATCCGCATCCTTCCTTCCGAACAAGGCTTGGACATCCTGCAAGTGTTTGAAGAAATCTCTTGCAGCGTCAACACCACAGCCGCCGGCGGCAACGCCAGCCTGATGGCTGTTGCCGACTGATTTTTCCAATCGGAAATGCCGTCTGAAAACCTTTCAGACGGCATTTTTATTTCATCATTCACACAACTTGACGTTTATCACCTGCACAAGCCCAAATCGCAGCACCATCACGCTTTTGCTTCATTATTTCAACTTCTTTTATTCCATCATTCCCACGAAAACAGAAAACCAAAATAGAAACCCAAAATCCCGTCATTCCCACGCAGACGAGAATCCAGTACGTTCCGTTGCGTAGGATGTGCTTCAGCCCACCAATCCACCCACTCCCACCATCTTCATCAACTCAAAAAATACAAATAAGAAGAGCGCGTTCCTATTTACCGATTACAAGCATCCAGCTGTTCACTCCCTCCGACCTGATGAATTTTCCAAGGACACGGCAGGATGGGTGGGAACGCAAGAGGTTATAAAAACGGTGGGCTGAAGCCCACCCTACGGTGCTGGATTTTTGCCTTCGCGGGCATGACGGCGGAGAAGTTTCTGTTTTCTCGATGAATACTCACTCTCGTGGGAATGAAGGCTGCCGCATTAAATAGCAAACAAATCATTTAAAATAAAAAAAGCCTGTCTTTCGACAGGCTCTTTTTTACACCAATCTTTGCAGATTAGAATTTGTGACGTAAGCCAACCATGCTAGCAGTTTTTTCAGTTTTGTTTACGCCTTTGCCTTCTCTCAACCAACCGGCAGAAACCAGAGCAGAAGTGCGTTTGGAGAAGTCGTAATCGGCACCAACGATAACTTGGTCGTATTGAGAACCTTCTTGTTTAACGTCATTCACTTTAGCTTTGAAGCCGTGAGCATAAGAAACACGAGGAGTTACGTTACCCAGACGGTAAGCGGCAGTAGCGGCAACTTCAGTTTGTTTGTTTTTCGCACCGGTAGTAGGATTTTTAGATGCTTCAATCTGACCAGCAACGGAAACATACAGGTTGTTTGCATCGTAACCGGCAACCAGGCGGTGTACTTGGCGGTCTTTCAGCTCAACATCTTTTTTATCTGCTTTCAAAGTATTTTTAGCAAAAGAACCAGCATATTGACCGAAGAAACCGGCGTTTTCGTAGTTCAGACCGGCGTGGTAAGACTCACCGCTCTTAACTGCATGCTTATGTTTGTCTCCAGGATTCACATTGTCGCGGGGAACGTATTGCACGCTGCCACTGAAGCCTGCAAATACAGGAGTATCGTAACGTACAGAGATTTCACGGCTTTCAACACGACCGATTTTGCTTACTTGCAGTACATCGGCATTTGCATCGCTGGATTCCCATACATTGACGTTGTCGCCGCTGTCTTTCAGGGCAGTGTTCAGTTTACCGGCGCGGATTTTACCGAAGCCGCCTTCCAAACCGATGAAGGATTCGCGAGTACCAAAACCAGAGTCAGTACCGGCGATAGAAGCTTTTTGCTCAACCTGCCAAATGGCGTTCAGGTTGTTGCCCAGATGCTCGTGACCTTTGAAACCGATTTTAGAACCGAAGTCTGCAATTTCAGTAGCAGTTCTATCTTTAGTGGAAACATTTCCCTCGGTAGTTTTAGTACGGGAAACTTCTACACCCGCTTTAATTGTACCGTACAGGGTAACATCAGCCATTGCTGCAACAGGCAGGGCAGCCAGTGTCAGGGCAATCAGGGATTTTTTCATTGCTGTATTCCTTTTCATAGTTAAGAAATTTAAGCAGACCAAACTTTCCAATCCGCTTAGGCTTTACGTCTACCGCCGATGTCGGCGATTCCATGTCTGAAACTATAAATGCTCTCGTCCGAAAAAACAAACTTATGCTTGCTTTTATGTGAAATCTTATATGCAAACGAAAGAAAATAATAGGTTATTAAAGTTTTTTTCTTTTAAAAACATATTATTAAAATTAATTTTTTATATTTGCATTTTTACAACACTTATCTGAAAAGAACCTCGCGCAGCATATACAAATCAAATGCCGCCCGACAGGGACACATCCCCTGCACCTTTCTTTATAGCCATTGCGGCAATTCGGGACGGATAATATTGAAACTTTCCGGATAATCGATGCCGGTCAAGTAAAGTCCGTCCGGCATAAAGGTCGGCGGTGCCTTGAGTCGGCTGCGCTCCCGTATGAGTGCGGCAAAACCATCTACACTGAGCCTGCCGCTGCCGACATAGACGAGCGCGCCCATGATGTTGCGTACCATGTGATGCAAAAATGCATTGCCGTGCAAATCCAAACGGATAAGCCCCCGGCCGTAGGCAATTTCTGCGCTGTAAATGGTTTTGACAGGAGATTTTGCCTGACACTCGGCAGCACGGAAACTAGAAAAATCCTGCTCGCCGACCAATAAGGCGGCAGCCCGACGCATCGGTTCGATATCAAGTTTGAGATGCGTCCAACCTACCCTGTGCTTCAACAGTGGCGAACGGACGGGGGAAGATTCAAGCAGATAGCGGTAATGCCGTCCGTATGCGTCAAATCGTGCATGAAATTCGGGGGCGGCCTGTTGGGCGTGCAAAACAGCAATGCCTTCCGGCAGGTTGGCGTTCACGCCGCGTATCCATGCCTGAGCCGGACGGACGGCGACAGTATCAAAATGAACGACTTGGGCAGTCGCATGAACGCCGGTATCGGTTCTGCCGGCAACAATGGTGGAAACCGCTTCCCCTGCTATTTGGGCAAGTGCGTTTTCCAATGCCGTCTGAACGGTCGGTACGCCGCCTGCCTGCTTCTGCCAACCGTAAAAGCGGCTGCCGTCATAGGATAGGGTCAGTGCCCAGCGTTGTGTGTCGGGGATACTCATAAATATCGGGATTCTTGTGATTTTTTCAGACGGCATTGTATAGCAGAATCAACCTGAAATAACCTACCTCCGCTTCCGCATATAAAAAAGAGCCTGTCATCAGACAGGCTCCCGGGTTCAAACCAATCTTTTCAGATTAGAATTTGTGGCGCAGACCGAACATACCGGCAGTGGTAACGGCTTTGCTTTCTCCTTTACCGGTTTGCAGCCAACCTGCAGAAACCAGAGCGGAAGTGCGTTTGGAGAAGTCGTAATCCGCACCGACGATCACTTGATCGTATCCGCTGTAGTTTTGTTTCTCACCTTCCACTTTGCCTTTGAAGCCGTGCGCATAAGAAACACGCGGTGTTACGTTACCCAAACGGTATGCGGCAGTAGCGGCAACCTCGGTTTGTGAAGCTTTTCCGCCATCGTAAGCGAAGCTAGTTTCGCTAGCAGCATCATATGCTTCATGAATTCTATAGCTTTGATGCTGACCGGTAACGGCAACATACAGGTTGTTGGCATTGTAACCTGCAGTCAGGCGGTGTACCTGATAATCTTTACCTGTTACATAATCGTCATCATTCATGTCGATCAGATTTTGAATATCGTTGGTAACGATTTTATTTTTGGCATATACGCCCGCATATTGGCCGAAGAAGCCTGCGTTTTCATAGTTTACACCGAAGTGGTAAGAATCAAGGCTGGGCTGTTCATGTTTGCCTTTATCTTGAGGATCAGCATTGTCGCGGGGAACGTATTGCACGCTGCCGCTGAAACCGGCAAATACGGGAGAATCGTAGCGTACGGAAACTTTGCGCTCTTCCATCTGACCGATCGTACCCAGTTGCAGAACGTCGGCATTTTCGCTGCCGGATTCCCATACATTGACGTTATCGCCGCTGTCTTTCAGGACGGTATTCAATTTACCGGCGCGGATTTTACCGAAGCCGCCTTCCAAACCGATGAAGGATTCGCGCGTACCCCAACCTTTGTCAGTACCGGCAACAGAGGCATTTTGCTCAACCTGCCAAATGGCGTTCAGGTTGTTGCCCAGATGCTCGTGACCTTTGAAACCGATACGGGAACCGAAATCGGTAATCTCGGTAGCTACGCGGTCTTTGGTAGTAACGATGGGCTGATTTTCGCCGTCGGCATAGGTGTGTTTAGTACGGGAAACTTCTACACCCGCTTTAACTGTACCGTACAGGGTAACGTCAGCCATTGCTGCAACAGGCAGGGCTGCCAGTGTCAGTGCAATCAGTGATTTTTTCATTTGTGTGTCCTTCCGTTATGCGGCAAATTCTTCAGATTTGCCTGGTTATCGTTTTATCGGCAAAACAAATGCCGAAAACTTCACTTAAACTATACCTTCATTCCATCCCGTCAAACAAATTTGACATTACTTTTTCTGCCGATTGAACTAAAATTTGTTGCTTTTTAGAGACACAACAACAAACATCCGACACCCGCAAGCATGGTTAGACAATAAAAATGCCGCCTGACCATTCAGACGGCATTCTTCGGCATACTTCTTATTTCCAAACCAAAAGCGCGTGGTTGCGTTTGCCACGTCTTACAATGGTGTATTTACCGAAACGTTTGTGGTCGTCGGTCAGCAGGCAGGCGTCGTCGGGGCGTTCAGCGGCATGGTTCGGATTGTTAGTTTCGGCAGGTTTGCCGTTGAGCAATACCGCTTTGCTGTTCACAAAACCGCGCGCTTCTTTATTGGAGGATGCCAAACCGGTTTTTACCAAGGCTTCGACGACATTGATGCCGTCTGAAACTTCAAATGCAGGCAGGCCGTCGAGGGCGAGCTGTTCGAAGTCGCTTTCGGTCAGGCTGCTTTGGTCTTCGGCAAACAGGCTTTCGGAAATGCGCTGTGCGGCTTGCAGGGCGGCTTCGCCGTGAATCAGACAGGTCATTTCTTCGGCGAGGATGCGTTGCGCTTCAGGCTTGGTGCCACTGGCTTTATCTTTCGCTTCGATGGCGTCGATTTCTTCGATGGACAGGAAAGTAAAGTATTTCAGGAATTTATGCACATCGGCATCGGCGACTTTCAGCCAGAATTGATAGAACTGATACGGCGAGGTTTTCTTCGCGTTCAGCCATACTGCGCCGCCTTCGGTTTTGCCGAATTTAGTGCCGTCTGATTTGGTGACCAAAGGCAGGGTCAGGCCGAATACTTGTTTTTGGTGCAGACGGCGGGTCAAGTCGATACCGGCAGTGATGTTACCCCATTGGTCGGAGCCGCCGATTTCCAAAACTGCGCCATGACGTTTGTTCAATTCGGCAAAGTCGTAGCCTTGCAGCAGGGAATAGGCGAACTCGGTAAAGGAAATGCCCACATCGTCGCGCTCGATACGCTGTTTGACGGATTCCTTGTTCAGCATGGCGTTGACGGAGAAATGCTTGCCGATGTCGCGCAGGAAGTCGAGGCAGTTCATGCTGCCGAACCAGTCGGCGTTGTTCGCCATAATGGCGGCGTTTTCGCCTTCAAAGCTTAAGAAAGGGGTCAGTTGGTTGCGGATGCTTTCTACCCAGCCGGCAACGGTTTCGGCGGAATTCAAGCTGCGCTCCACCGCTTTGAAGCTGGGATCGCCGATCATACCGGTCGCGCCGCCCACCAAAGCAATCGGCGTATGTCCCGCCTGTTGGAAACGGCGCAATGCCAATACAGGCAGCAAGTGGCCGATATGCAGGCTGTCGGCGGTCGGGTCGAAGCCGCAATAGAGGGAAATTTTTTGTTCGTTTAGCAAAGCGTCTAAGGCTTCGATGTCGGTCGTTTGCGCGATAAGGCCGCGCGATTTCAAATCTTGAATAATGGAAGTCATGCTGTTTCCTAAAATATTTCAAACGGCATCCGCCGTGCAATTAAAACTCTTTATCTTTCAACGGGTAACCTTTAGGCATGGAATAACGGCCCGAGGCGGCATTGTAGCTTGAGACAAACGCGTCACCATTGTAGGTTTTAAAACCGTCAAAACCGGATACGGTCAGCCGAATGGGATAAAAACCTGCATTCGGTTTGCCGCTTTCCAATACCTTAATCGTAGAAGACAAGCTGTACCGCGCCTTTTGGCACTCCCTACGCTCTTCAGCAGTATTTTCCCTGTCTTCATACCGGTTTTCGGAACAATCGCCCAAAGCGCCTTCGTTATCTGCTTCGGCAAACAGGGTGCTGTCTGTAATTTTTCCTGCACCGTTATGGACAAACAGCCGATATGCCGCCCCCGAATAGCCATGATGCACATCGCTGTATTTGGTCATAAAACCCCAACGATCTTTACCGAACTCGTGAAACGACCAGTCTTTTGCCTCCGGCGCAATGCCGAACGAACCTGCCCAAGAATGCGGCTGCGAAGCAAGGAGTTTCCAACCTCCGTCCGCCTCTTTCAATACAAAAATGCCGGCCATGCCGTTTTGGACGTGTGCGCCGCTTTCGTTACCGTTTTTAAAATCGAACACATTGCCGGCAAACAGTAAATACATCAACCTGCCCTGCGCAGTTTGCCGCGTTTCGCTTTTGATTTGGCGAACGCAGTATTCGCCACTGTCTTTTATGTTTACCCGGTAACATTGGTATTTTTGCGAATACTTGGGATAAGACTCCTGCACAATCTGCTGCGGTGTCTTCGCCTGCACGGCGGCTGCGGCAAAACCCAGTGCGAGAAATAAGACGGTTGTTTTCATGGATATTCCCGTAAGATAAACAAGGATGGTTCAGACGGCTCATCTTACGAGGCCGCCTGAAATACAGGGTCAGACGTTAAACAGGAAGTGCATCACATCGCCGTCTTGTACGACGTATTCTTTGCCTTCTACACGCATTTTGCCGGCTTCTTTGGCTTTTGCTTCGCCGCCTAAAGCGATGAAATCTTCGTAGGAGATAACTTGGGCACGGATGAAGCCACGTTCAAAGTCGGTGTGAATCACGCCGGCGGCTTGTGGCGCAGTGTCGCCTTTGTGGATGGTCCAAGCGCGGACCTCTTTGACGCCGGCGGTGAAGTAGGTTTGCAGGCCCAAGAGGTCGTAGCCGGCACGAATGAGGCGGTTCAGGCCCGGTTCTTCCAAGCCCATTTCAGCGAGGAATTCGGCTTTTTCGTCGTCTTCCAATTCGGCGATTTCGCTTTCCATCGCGGCGCAAACGGCCACAACCGGGGCGTTTTCTTTTGCAGCCAATTCTTTCAGGCGGTCGAGGTGCGGATTGTTTTCAAAACCGTCTTCGGCAACGTTGCCCACATACATGGCAGGTTTGGCGGTGAGCAGGAACAGCGGTTTAAGCATGGCGAGTTCTTCCGCGTCCAAACCGAAGGAGCGGACGGGTTTGCCTTCGTCCAGATGCGGCAGCAGTTTTTTGCACAGATCGACCAGTTTTTGCGCGTCTTTGTCGCCTGAGCGTGCGCGTTTTTCTTCACGGACGATGGCTTTTTCGACGCTGGCCAAGTCAGCCAGTGCCAACTCGGTGCCGATGGTTTCGATGTCGGCAATCGGATCGACTTTGCCTGCAACGTGAACGATGTTGTCGTCGTCAAAGCAACGTACAACGTTAACAATCGCGTCAGTCTCGCGGATGTTGGCGAGGAACTGGTTGCCCAGGCCTTCGCCTTTGCTCGCGCCTGCAACCAAACCGGCAATATCGACGAATTCGACGATGGCGGGCTGCATTTTTTGCGGATTGACGATTTTTGCCAATTCGGCCATACGCGGATCGGGGACTTCAACAATGCCGACGTTGGGTTCGATGGTACAGAAAGGATAGTTTGCCGCTTCGATACCCGATTGGGTCAGCGCGTTAAAGAGGGTGGATTTGCCGACGTTGGGCAAACCGACGATGCCGCATTTCAAGCTCATGGTTTTTCCTGAAAATAGAGAAATTTAACGGAGAATTATAACATATTGCCTCCAGCATCCTGCAAAAATGCCGTATGAAACAGCGTTCAGACGGCATTTCGGGTTTGGACTCAAATCATATAATCGTCTTTAATCAGATGCTTGAAGGCGTAAAGATAAGATGCTGCCACAAATGACGAACCGCCGACGACATTACCCAAAAATACCGGAACCATATTGCTGAAAAACTGCCCCCAGGTAATATCGGCCCCTGCAAAAATACCGGCCGGAATGATAAACATATTGGCGACAAAATGCTGTACACCAATTAAGACAAAAATCATTACGGGAAACCACATCGCCAAAATCCTGCCGGAAGTGTGTTTCGCGCCAAAATAAAACCAGATGCCCATGCAAACCATCCAGTTGCAGGCAATCGCCGATACAAAGGCGCGTCCGAAATCCATATTGACTTTAGATTCGGCAATCGCCATTGTTTTGGCTGCCGCCGCGCCCTCAGCCAAACCGACATAATGTCCCAAGAAATACGCCATAAACAGCGCGCCGGCCAGATTGCCGATACTGACCAAAACCCAATTGCGTGCTAATTTTTTCATGCTGACCAATTTGGTCATGCGTCCGACCGTCATCAGCATCATATTGCCCGTTGCCAATTCGCCGCCGCCTATCAAGATACAAATCAAACAAATGGGGAAAACGCAGGCACCCAAAAGCGACGCCAGCCCGCCCCACTCCGCAGGGATGCCGCTGACGACTTTTAAAAACGCCAGATAACCGAAACCGACATAACCGCCGCCGAGGAAGCTCAAAATCAACAGCATCTTAACGCTGAAATTAGATTTGGCCCGGCTTTTATTGATGGCATCTTGCAAAATTTCGTGGGGATATAAATCGCGCGTATCCATTTAAACTCCTGACTGTTTGGTTACCTATAAATTTACCCACTCTAACAAAGTGTCGTCAGGGCAGAAAATAATACTTTCTTGTATCTAAAGCTGTTTTGGTTATATAAATAAAAATGCCGTCTGAAAAGTCGGTCGGGCTGACACTCCCTCCGACCACTTTCAGACGGCATCCGGTTTCAGAAAACCGTTCAGAACAAGCCGTGAATCACACCTTCTGCGTCCACATCAATTTTCTCGGCAGCCGGAACTTTCGGCAGACCCGGCATTTTCATCATATTGCCGCACAACGCAACGATGAAGCCTGCGCCTGCGGAAACAGTGATACCGCGCACGGTAATGCGGAAGCCTTCGGGGCAGCCCAACAGTTTGGCGTTGTCGCTCAAAGAGTATTGGGTTTTCGCCATGCAGATCGGCATTTTGTCCAAGCCCAGTTTTTCCAGTGAAGCGATTTCAGCAGAAGCCTCTGCGCTGAAATCAACATCTTCCGCGCCGTACACTTTTTGGGCAATCGCACGGATTTTGTCTTTGATGCTCAATTCGACATTGTAGGCGAAGCCGAAGTTATTCGGTTGGTTTTCGATGGCGTTGACGACTTTGTGCGCCAAGTCCGCACCACCCGCGCCGCCTTTGCCCCATACTTCGGTCAGGGAAACTTCAACGCCGTGTTCCGCGCAGGCTTTTTCAATCATGGCCAACTCGGCATCGGAGTCGGACACAAAGCGGTTGATGGCAACCACCACTGGCAGGCCGAATACGTTTTTCAGGTTGGAAATGTGTTTCAGCAGATTAGGCAGGCCTTTTGCCAAGGCTTCGAGGTTTTCTTCGCCGAGGTTGGCACGCTCCACGCCGCCGTTGTATTTCAAAGCGCGGACAGTGGTCACGACAACAGCCGCATCAGGTTTCAAATCAGCAAGGCGGCATTTGATGTCGCAGAATTTTTCCGCGCCCAAATCCGCACCGAAGCCTGCTTCGGTTACGGCATAATCGGCAAGGTGTTTCGCCAAACGGGTGGCAGTTACAGAGTTACAGCCGTGGGCGATGTTGGCGAACGGGCCGCCGTGTACAAAGGCCGGAGTGCCTTCGATGGTTTGTACCAAGTTAGGCTTAATCGCATCTTTGAGCAATGCCGCCATCGCGCCATTCGCTTTCAAATCCTTGGCATAAACAGGGCTGCCGTCTTTGGCATAGGCGACAAGGATGTTGCCCAAACGCTCTTTCAAATCGCTGATGTCTTTGGCAAGGCAGAATACCGCCATCACTTCGGAAGCGACGGTGATGTCGAAGCCGTCAGGACGCATCACGCCGTCAACAGGCTTGCCCATGCCGTCGATGATGTTGCGTAACTGGCGGTCGTTCATATCGACCACGCGACGCCACAGCACACGTTTCGGATCGATGTTCAACTCGTTGCCTTGGTAGATATGGTTGTCGAGCATGGCGGCGAGCAGGTTATTCGCCGCACCGATGGCGTGAAAGTCGCCGGTAAAGTGCAGGTTGATGTCTTCCATCGGCAAAACTTGGGCATAGCCGCCGCCTGCCGCACCACCTTTAACACCAAACACCGGACCCAAAGAAGGCTCGCGTAAAGCAATCACAGAGTCTTTGCCGATATGGCGCAATGCGTCCGCCAAACCGATGGTTACGGTGGTTTTGCCTTCGCCCGCCGGAGTCGGATTAATGGCGGTAACCAAAATCAGACGGCCTTGTTTTTGTGGCAACTTGAATGCCTCAGCAGGATTGATTTTGGCTTTGTAATGACCATAGGGCTCGATGTTGTCAACGTTCAAACCCAGCTTGGCGGCAATTTCGCCAATCGGGCGCATGGTGGAGGATTGGGCGATTTCAGCATCGGTTTTGAAGCTCATGATTTTCCTTTATTGAGAGAGGGAAAGGCCGTCTGAAACAATACACTAAAGACGGCTGGAAGAAAAAGAATATTCGTTCTATTATAACGTTTTCCAAAGACAAACCGCAGTGAAAATTTTGATATTTCATCAACAAGCGGATTCATATTGTCAACAATTTGAAACAAAGGAAAAAACATGGGTAGCAACGCATGGCTGTTTTGGGCATTGGCATCGGCAGGCTTCGCCTCATTGACCGCCATCTTCGCCAAAATGGGTTTACAGGGTATAGATTCAGATTTCGCCACCTTCATCCGCACCTTAGTCATCCTCGCCGCTTTGTTATTGTTTTTAACCTACACCGGCAAATGGCAGGGCGTAAGCGGCTTCACGGGGCGCAACTGGACATTTCTGATTTTATCCGGACTCGCCACCGGCGCATCCTGGCTCGCCTACTTTAAAGCCCTGCAACTGGGCAACGCCTCGCAAGTCGCACCCGTCGACAAATTCAGCCTGGTTCTGGTCGCCCTGATGGCAGTAGTCTTCCTCGACGAACGCCCCAGTACGCAGGAATGGGTAGGCTTGGGACTGGTAACGGCAGGTGTATTGACGCTGGCGTTGAAGCGGTAAACCCACAAGAAATAAATGAAATGCCGTCTGAAAAACTGTTTTCAGACGGCATTTCCGTTTCTGTCCATCCTCAGCACTCAACCACGCGCACGGATACGGGGATGGCTTTTTTCTGGAGTGTGGCGGCGAGTCCGGCGAGCGAGGTTTCTTTGTAGGTCGCCTTCATATCCCGACCGGTCTGCAACATGGTTTGGATGACTTCGTCGAGCGAGACTTTCTTGTCCGTGCCGTCTTCCAATAATGCTAGGGTGGCAAGCTTAAGAGCTTTTTCGGCGGCTATGCCGTTGCGTTCGATGCAGGGGATTTGCACCAGTCCGCCGACGGGGTCGCAAGTCAGACCCAGATGGTGTTCCATCGCCATTTCGGCTGCGTTTTCCACTTGTTTGGGCGTACCGCCGATAACTTCGGCGTATGCGCCCGCCGCCATCGAACACGCTACGCCGACTTCTCCCTGACAACCGACATCCGCACCGGAAATAGAGGCGTTGGTTTTATACAGGATGCCGATTGCGCCTGCGGTGAGCAGGAAGTTTTCGACACGCTCCTGAGTGGCGTGTGGATTGAACTTGCGGAAATAGTGCAATACTGCGGGAATAATGCCTGCCGCGCCGTTGGTCGGGGCGGTAACGACGCGTCCACCGGCGGCGTTTTCTTCGTTGACCGCCATGGCGTACACCATCGGCCAAAGCTGGGTGTTGACGATTTCGGTTTCGCGCAGGACTTTAAGCTTGGCGGCAAGCTGCGGGGCGCGGCGGCGGACGTTCAATCCGCCGGGCAGTTCGCCGTCTGCCGCCAAACCGCGCTTGATGCAGCCTTCCATAACCTCGGCAACACCGGCAACACGGCGGCGTATTTCGGCTTCGCTGCATCCGGCAAGCGCAGCCTCGTTTGCCAACACGGCTTCGGAAATATCCAGCTGGTTCAGACGGCATTGGGCAAGCAGCTCGGCACAACTGTTGTAAGGATAAGGAACGGTTTTTTCCGTTTCCGCCTGCCGGTCAAAATCTTCTTCGGTAACGACAAACCCGCCGCCGACCGAATAATAAACCTGCTCCTTCAAGACTGCCCTGTCTGAAGCATAGGCGGTGAAACGCAGGCCGTTCGGATGTTTGGGCAGCACTTGGTCGCCGAGTATATGCAAATCGTGCCGGGGGTCGAACACAATTTCATTTCCGTTAAGCAGCAGGATATGCCGGGAGCGGATACGCTCGAGGCGGTCGGGAATGTCGGCAAGCGGAATATCGTGCGGCAGGCTGCCTTCCAAACCGAGCATCAGCGCGTCAAACGTACCGTGCCCTCGCCCTGTCAGTGCAAGCGAGCCGTAAATGCCGATGGCAATGCGGGCGGTTTGCACACTCAAACCTGCGGCGAAGGCGGCGGCAGCCTTCATCGGGCCGACGGTATGCGAGCTGGAAGGCCCGATACCGATTTTAAAAATATCAAAAATACTGATCATATTTTACTCCGACGGTTTTTTCAGACGGTATGGGTTCCGTTTGACAAACCAAAAAGGAGACGCGGCACGATGCCCGTCTCCTTTTGTAATTTTTACTTATGCGTCGATATTTTGGGCAATCAGCGCATTGTTCTCGATAAAGGCACGGCGCGGCTCGACCTCGTCACCCATCAGGGTAACGAACACTTCGTCGGCGGCAATGGCGTCCTCAATGCGTACCTTCAGAAGGCGGCGCACGGACGGATCCATCGTCGTTTCCCACAGCTGTTCGGGATTCATCTCGCCTAAACCTTTATACCGCTGGATGCTCATACCCTTTTGCACGTTTTGCAACAGGATGTCCAACGCTTCTTCAAAGCTGCCGACAGGATATTCGGTTTCGCCCTTAAACAAGGTCGAACCGGCTGTAACCAAACCTTTCAGCACGGCGGCAGTCTGAACAATGGTCTGATAGGCTTTGCTGTTAAGGAATTTGGATTCGAGATAGCTGGTCATCACATTACCGTGCAGCTTGCGCGTGATTTTGATGAAGCGGTTGCCTTCGTGTCCTTCCACACGTTCCAACACCACTTCTTTTTCGTCCAACAAGGCGGAAAGATTGGTAATGGCGCGGTCTGTGCTATCTGCCGAAGACAAATCGACGGGTTCGGCATACAGCATCGCCTTGAGCACCAAATCATCGATGATGCGGCTTTCCTGTCCGATAACTGTTTTTGCCAGCAGGAACTGCTTGGCGGCGCTTTCCAAATCTTTCCCCTCCAGCACTTTGCCGTCTGAAACGATTTTGGCTTTCTCCAAGGCGAGTCCGAGCAGCCATTGGTCTTTCTCCAACTCGTCCTTGAGGTAACGTTCCTGTTTGCCGTATTTCGCTTTATACAAAGGCGGCTGGGCGATATAGATGTAGCCGCGCTCGACCAGTTCGGGCATTTGGCGGTAGAAGAAGGTCAGGAGCAGGGTACGGATGTGCGCGCCGTCCACGTCGGCATCGGTCATGATAATGATGCGGTGGTAACGCAGCTTCTCGGCATTGAATTCTTCCTTGCCGATACCTGCGCCCAACGCAGTAATCAAAGCGGCTACTTCCTGACTGGCGAGCATTTTTTCAAAGCGCGCCTTTTCAACGTTCAAAATCTTGCCCTTAAGCGGCAAAATTGCTTGGAATTTGCGGTCGCGGCCTTGCATGGCGGAACCGCCTGCAGAATCGCCCTCGACCAGATAAAGTTCTGACAAGGCAGGATCTTTTTCTTGGCAGTCGGCGAGTTTGCCGGGCAGCCCCAAGCCGTCCATCACGCCTTTGCGGCGGGTGATTTCACGGGCTTTGCGGGCGGCTTCGCGCGCGCGGGCGGCATCGACGATTTTGCTGGTGATGATTTTGGCTTCGGTCGGGTTTTCTTCGAGGAAGTCGGTTAAGGCTTGGTTGATGACTTCGTTGACGACGGGGCCGATTTCGCTGGAAACCAGTTTGTCTTTGGTTTGGGATGAGAATTTGGGGTCGGGCAGTTTGACGGACAACACGCAGGTCAAACCTTCGCGCATATCGTCGCCTGCGGTTTCCACTTTGGCTTTTTTGGCGACTTCGTTGGCTTCGATGTAGCTATTGATGGTGCGCGTCATCACTTGGCGCAACGCGGTCAGGTGCGTACCGCCGTCGCGCTGCGGGATGTTGTTGGTGAAGCACTGCACGCTTTCCTGATAGCTGTCGTTCCACTGCATTGCGCATTCGACGCTCATGCCGTCTTTCTCGCCGAACGCGTAGAAGATTTTTTCGTGCAACGGCGTTTTTTTTCGGTTCATGTATTGCACGAAACCTGCCACGCCGCCGGAAAGGGCGAAGCTTTCGTGTTTGCCGTCGCGTTCGTCGGTCAATTCGATGTCCACGCCGTTGTTCAGGAAGGAAAGTTCGCGGATGCGTTTGGCAAGGATGTCGAAGCTGTATTCGACGTTGCCGAAGGTTTCCGTACTGGCGAGGAAGCGCACGGTCGTGCCTTTTTTATCGGAATCACCGACAACTTTCAACGGCTCTTCGGTTTCGCCGCGCACGAAGCGGACGAAGTGTTCTTTGCCGTCGCGGTAGATGGTCAGCGTGACCCAGTCGGACAGCGCGTTGACGACGGACACGCCCACGCCGTGCAGGCCGCCGGAGATTTTGTAGCTGTTGTTGTCGAATTTACCGCCAGCGTGCAAGACGGTCATGATGACTTCGGCGGCGGAGCGTCCTTCTTTCGGGTGGATTCCGGTGGGCATGCCGCGCCCGTTGTCTGCCACGCTGACGGAATTGTCGGCATGGATGGTTACGGTGATTTTGTCGCAATGTCCCGCCAGTGCTTCGTCGATGGCGTTGTCCAATACTTCGAACACCATGTGGTGCAGGCCGCTGCCGTCCTGCGTGTCGCCAATGTACATGCCGGGGCGTTTGCGTACTGCTTCCAAGCCTTCGAGCACCTGAATGCTGTCGGCACCGTATTCTTCGTGTTTTTGTTCAGTCATGGTTTTTCTTGCCGGATTTTGAAAAGATTGCCAAATGCCGCCGTAAAAATCCGCGCCCTGAAAAAAGGCGGATTGTTACGGCATATATTGTTGTGCATTATAGCTGATTTTACCGCCCTATTCAGCGTTATTCGTATTAGTGTGCCGCCGGGAAAAGATGAAACGGTACATTTGCCTCCGGCATCAGGTCGGGGATTTTCCCGTAAAGTGGCAAAAGCGTTTTTTTGCCACTAAAATCTACGTCCTATACTTTTCAGACAGGAACAGGGACATGGAAATATGGAATATGCTGGACAACTGGCTCGACGCCGTCCCGATACGCGGAGAGGCGGTCGAATCCGTGGCGATGGTCACGGCTTTGCTGCTGGCGCGCGCCCTCCTGCTGAACGTCCACTTCAAACGGCATCCGGATTTCAGCATAGAGAGCAAACGGCGGTTTTTGGTGGTCAGCCGTAATGTAACGCTGTTGCTGGTACTGTTCGGACTTGCCGCAATCTGGGCCGCGCAGATTCAGACGCTTGCTTTGTCGATGTTTGCGGTGGCTGCGGCCGTTGTCGTAGCGACAAAAGAACTGATTATGTGTCTGTCGGGCAGTATTTTGCGGTCGGCGACAAAGCAGTACTCGGTCGGAGACTATATCGAAGTCAACGGTTTGCGCGGACGCGTCGTCGACATCAATCTCCTCAATACCCTGATGATGCAGGTCGGCCCGAATCCCCTGGTAGGGCAGCTTTCGGGCAAGACGCTGTCGTTCCCCAACAGCCTCCTGCTGAACCATTCTGTCCGGCGCGACAATATTTTGGGCGACTATGTTATCCATACGGCAGAAATTCCCGTACCCATCCATTTGGATTCGGATGAAATCGTATGCCGTCTGAAAGCCGTACTCGAACCGATGTGTACGCCCTACGTACCCGCCATCCAGCGGCATTTGGAAAACGTGCAGGCAGAAAAACTGTTTATTACGCCCGCCGCCAGACCGCGCGTTACCCGCGTGCCGCACGATGATAAGGTGTACCACATCATTGTCCGTTTCGCCTCCCCCGTTTCAAAGCGGCTAGAAATCCAACAGGCCGTCATGGATGAGTTTTTGCGCGTACAATACCGCCTGTTGAATCCCCGGCCGCAACAGGCCGCCCATAAAGAACTTTAACTTTTCCCATCCGGCACCATTTCCGGCTTCAGACGGCATATTGCCGATATGCCGTCTGAAGCACAACACACAAAGGAACCCGACATGAACGACAACGTACTGCTCCATTTGGGCGAAGAACCCCGTTTCGACGCCATCCAAACCGCCGACATCAAACCCGCCCTGCAAACCGCCATCGCCGAAGCGCGCGCGCAGATTGCCGAAGTCAAAGCACAAACACACACCGACTGGGCGAACACCGTCGAGCGTCTGACCGGCATCACCGAGCGCGTCGGCAGGATTTGGGGCGTCGTGTCGCACCTCAACTCCGTCGTCGACACGCCCGAACTGCGCGTCGTCTATAACGAACTGATGCCCGAAATCACCGTCTTCTTCACCGAAATCGGACAAGACATCGAGCTGTACAACCGCTTTAAAACCATCAAAAACTCCCCCGAATTCGACACCCTCTCTCCCGCACAAAAAACCAAGCTCAACCACGACCTGCGCGATTTCGTCCTCAGCGGCGCGGAATTACCGCCCGAACAGCAGGCAGAACTGGCAAAACTGCAAACCGAAGGCGCGCAACTCTCCGCCAAATTCTCGCAAAACGTCTTAGACGCGACCGACGCCTTCGCCCTCTACTTCGACGACGCCGCACCGCTTGCCGGCATTCCCGAAGACTCGCTCGCCATGTTCGCCGCCGCCGCGCAAAGCGAAGGCAAATCAGGCTACAAAATCGGCTTGCAGATTCCGCACTACCTCGCCGTCATCCAATACGCCGACAACCGCGAACTGCGCGAACAAATCTACCGCGCCTACGTTACCCGCGCCAGCGAACTGTCAGACGACAGCAAATTCGACAACACCGCCAACATCAACCGCACGCTCGAAAACGCCCTGCAAACCGCCAAACTACTCGGCTTCAAAAACTACGCCGAGCTATCATTGGCAACCAAAATGGCGGATACACCCGAACAAGTCCTCACCTTCCTGCACGACCTCGCCCGCCGCGCCAAACCCTACGCCGAAAAAGACCTCGCCGAAGTCAAAGCATTCGCCCGCGATCGCCTGAACCTCGCCGACCCGCAGCCGTGGGATTTGAGCTACGCCGGCGAAAAACTGCGCGAAGCCAAATACGCATTCAGCGAAACCGAAGTCAAAAAATACTTCCCCGTCGGCAAAGTTCTGGCAGGCCTGTTCGCCCAAATCAAAAAACTCTACGGCATCGGATTCGCCGAAAAAACCGTTCCCGTCTGGCACAAAGACGTGCGCTACTTTGAGTTGGAGCAAAACGGCAAAACCATAGGCGGCGTCTATATGGACCTCTACGCCCGCGAAGGCAAACGCGGCGGCGCATGGATGAACGACTACAAAGGCCGCCGCCGCTTCGCCGACAGCACGCTGCAACTGCCCACCGCCTACCTCGTCTGCAACTTCACCCCGCCCGTCGGCTGCAAAGAAGCCCGCTTGAGCCATGACGAAATCCTCACTCTCTTCCACGAAACCGGCCACGGCCTGCACCACCTGCTCACCCAAGTGGACGAACTGGGCGTATCCGGCATCAACGGCGTCGAGTGGGACGCCGTCGAGCTGCCTAGCCAGTTTATGGAAAACTTCGTCTGGGAATACGACGTCTTGGCACAAATGTCCGCCCACGAAGAAACCGGCGTTCCCCTGCCGAAAGAACTCTTCGACAAAATGCTCGCCGCCAAAAACTTCCAGCGCGGTATGTTCCTCGTCCGCCAGATGGAATTCGCCCTCTTCGACATGACTATTTACAGTGAAAGCGACGAATGCCGTCTGAAAAACTGGCAACAGGTTTTAGACAGCGTGCGCAAAGAAGTCGCCGTCATCCAACCGCCCGAATACAACCGCTTCGCCAACAGCTTCGGCCACATCTTCGCCGGCGGCTATTCCGCAGGCTATTACAGCTACGCATGGGCGGAAGTCCTCAGCGCCGATGCCTACGCCGCCTTTGAAGAAAGCGACGACGTCGCCGCCACAGGCAAACGCTTCTGGCAGGAAATCCTCGCCGTCGGCGGCTCCCGCAGCGCGGCAGAATCCTTCAAAGTCTTCCGCGGACGCGAACCGAGCATAGACGCACTCTTGCGCCACAGCGGCTTCGACAACGCGGCTTGATCGATGTGAACAAAAAATGCCGTCTGAAACAATCAAACAGTGTTTCAGACGGCATCAGCATTTGCGCGGTTTCGCCATTTTCACAAAAACAGTAAGCCAAAATCCCGTCATTCCCGCGCAGGCGGGAATGACGGGATTTGTCCGCACGGAAACTTATCGGGTAAAACGGTTTCCTTAACCCTGAGTCCTAGATTCTCACTTTCGTGGGAATGACGGAATATAAGTTCCCATACCGATTTGAATCGATGAGGATAGTGTGGATTCGGTGGGAATGACGGCATATTTTTGTATCTGGTATAAAAGATCGTTTGAAATCTTTTCAGGTGTAGGGTGGATACGTATCTGACGCGACGAAATATAAAATGCCGTCTGAAACAGATTCCCGTTTCAGACGGCATTTCTGCGTACCGGCCGGATTATTTGTTGTCCGGCTTAGATTCCATCGGTGCGGTCAGGGGCAGTTCCGGCATCGTGCGCGCTGATTCGGAAACATTGCCGGAAAGCGCATTCAGGAATACGACGATGTTATCCACATCTTCTTTCGGAATGTCTTTACCCAGTTGCGCCTTACCCATGATGGTAACTGCCTTATCCAGCTCCCACACGCTGCCGTTGTGGAAATACGGATAAGTTTTAGCCACGTTACGCAACCCCGGAACACGGAAGAAAAATTCGTCTTCGGTTTTTTTGGTTACGTCAGCACGGCCTTTGTCGCGTTTCGGGTCTTCAATGAATTTCCAATACGGCCCTTGGACCAGACCGAATTTCTGGAAGGTCGTGCCTCCAAGGTTGACACCGTTGTGGCAGGCAATACAGCCGTTGTCCATGAACGCGCGCACGCCTTTTCGTTCCTGTTCGCTCAGGGCGTTGACGTTGCCTTTGAGGTATTCGTCCCATTTGGTCGGCGTCAGTAGGGTACGCTCAAACGCACCCAATGCGGTAGTGATGTTTTTAAACGAAACCGCGCCGTCTTCAGGAAAAGCTTTTTTAAACATTTCTTGATATTCGGGAACTTTGGCGATTTTGGCTGCCGCCGCCTCTTGCGAATCATTCGCCATTTCCACCGGATTCACCAAAGGCCCGCCCGCCTGTTCTTCAACGTCGGCGGCACGTCCGTCCCAAAACTGGCTGCCCAGCAGCGCGGCATTCAATGCGGTAGGCGAGTTGCGTCCGCCGAACTGCCCTTTGTGTCCCTGACTGGTCGGCATATTGTCCACACCGGCGGAAGCAAGGTTGTGGCAAGAGTTGCAGCTCACGGTATTGCCTTTTGAAAGGCGCGGTTCATACCAGAGTTGGTGTCCGAGTTTGACCTGTTCTTCGGTAAACGGACGGATTTTCTGCATTTCTTCGACAGTCGGCAGAGGTTGGAATACGCCTTGTGCGCGTTTCAAAAGGTCTTGGTCTTCGGGCGAGGCCGATGAAGCGGAAGGAACGGCTTCCGAAGCCTGTACTTGGGAAGCCGCTTCGGTCTCGGAAGCAGGAGAAGCATCGCCTGCCGCAGACTTTTCCTGACCGCCGCATGCCGCCAATAGTGAAGACAATGCCAATACTGATGCGAGGTAACGGAGTTTGAAAGACATCGTGTATTCCTTATGGTAGGTTAAAATTATTGTCCAAACCGGCAGGCAAACCTGTTCTGCCGATTATTTCTTCAGTGTACTTATCGCACCTTTAGTCATCTTTGCGGAAAATCAATATTTTATTTTCAATAGCTTTACACAATAATAACGATAGAGAATCAAGTTTAACAAAATGCCGTCTGAAACCGGCAAAGCTTCAGACGGCATTTTATTTTCCGACATCATTGAATCAAACCCAAATGCGACAAGAGCGTCCATGTACCGATGGCAATCAACACCAAACCTCCGGCAAATTCCGCACGCCTGCCGAACAGTACGCCAAAAGCCCTTCCCGCCGTCAGCCCGACGGTAACCATCACCGTAGTCGCCATACCGATTACGGCGGCGGCAAAGGCGATGTTTACCTCCATAAACGCCAAGCCCACCCCGACTATCATGGAATCAATACTGGTTCCAAAAGCAGTCAGAACCGTCAACCACCAGCTTTCCCGTTTGGTTTCCCGCGCGTCCTCCGCCTCGCCGGACAACCCTTCGCGCATCATTTTCAGACCCAGCCCGCCCAGCAGGACAAAAGCCACCCAATGGTCCCATTCGCTGATAAACGGCTTGGCATAAAAACCGCCTACCCAGCCTGCCAGCGGCGTGAGTGCTTCGACCGTGCCGAACACCAGGGCCGTTGCTGCAATTTTGCGCGGAGGCATCCTGACCGCCGCACCCTTTGCCAATGCGACGGCAAACGCATCCATCGACATTCCCAGCGCAACCAAGAGCAAAGCGTAAAGACTCATACCGCACCCATCCTTAAAAAGGGCGGATTATAACAAAAGCAAAAAAATGCAAAAATGCCGTCTTAATGCTGAAACAAACATTCAGACGGCATTTCAAGTGCAATGCTTATTGACGGTATCGGACCGCATGCGACAGGATTTCTTCAATTTCCATCCACATGGGCTGCTCCTTTCAAATTACAGCAAACCGGCCTGACCCAGTGCGGGATCGGTCGCACGGGCGGCTTGTGCGTCTTCGACAGTCAGTCCGAGGGCTTTGGCTACGCCTTCACCGTATGCCGGGTCGCAACGGTAGCAGTTGCGGATATGGCGGTATTTGATGAAGTCAGGCGCATCGCCCATGGCTGCAGCGGTGTTGCCGAACAAAGCCTGTTTCTGCGTATCGTTCATCAGGTTGAACAAGGCGCGCGGTTGGCTGAAGTAGTCGTCATCGTCTTGGCGGTAGTCCCAGTGTGCCGCGTCGCCGTTGATTTTCAAAGGCGGTTCGGCGAAGTCGGGTTGTTGCTGCCATTGACCGAAGCTGTTGGGTTCGTAGTGCGGCAGGCTGCCGTAGTTGCCGTCAGCTCGGCCTTGTCCGTCGCGCTGGTTGCTGTGAACAGGGCAACGCGGACGATTGACGGGGATTTGGCGGAAGTTCACGCCCAAGCGGTAGCGTTGCGCGTCGGCGTAATTGAACAAACGGGCTTGCAACATTTTATCTGGGCTGGCGCCGACACCGGGCACGAGGTTGCTCGGTGCGAAGGCGGATTGTTCCACATCGGCGAAGAAGTTTTCGGGATTGCGGTTCAACTCGAATTCGCCCACTTCAATCAGCGGATAGTCTTTTTTCGGCCAAACTTTGGTCAAGTCAAACGGATGATAAGGTACTTTTTCCGCGTCTGCTTCAGGCATGACTTGGATATACATCGTCCATTTCGGAAACTCGCCGCGCTCGATGGCTTCGTACAGGTCGCGCTGATGGCTTTCACGGTCGTCGGCGATGATTTTTGCAGCTTCTTCGTTGGTCAGGTTTTTAATGCCTTGTTGGCTGCGGAAATGGAATTTCACCCAGAAACGTTCGCCCGCTTCGTTCCAGAAGCTGTAAGTATGAGAACCGAAGCCGTGCATATGGCGGTAGCTGGCTGGAATACCGCGGTCGCTCATGACGATGGTAACTTGGTGCAATGCTTCAGGCAGCAGCGTCCAGAAGTCCCAGTTGTTCGTAGCAGAGCGCATATTGGTACGCGGATCGCGTTTGACGGCTTTGTTCAGGTCGGGGAACTTACGCGGGTCGCGGAGGAAGAACACAGGCGTGTTGTTGCCGACCACATCCCAGTTGCCTTCTTCGGTATAGAATTTCAACGCAAAGCCGCGGATGTCGCGTTCTGCATCGGCTGCGCCGCGTTCGCCTGCCACGGTGGTGAAACGGGCGAACATCTCGGTTTTTTTGCCGACTTCGCTGAAGATTTTGGCGCGGGTGTATTTGGTGATGTCGTGTGTTACGGTAAACGTACCGAACGCGCCCGAACCTTTGGCGTGCATACGGCGTTCGGGGATGACTTCGCGCACGAAGTCGGCGAGTTTTTCATTCAGCCACAAATCCTGCGCCAGCAGAGGGCCGCGCGGACCGGCGGTCAGGCTGTTTTGATTGTCGGCAACAGGCGCGCCGTTGTTCATGGTCAGATGGGTTACGGGGCATTTGGAGGTAGTCATAGCTCGTGTTCCTTTTCCTTGGTTAATCAAAAGATACGACAAACGGCTTACAGCACGATTTGGCGGAAAGCATATTCATAACTGGTTTCTTGATTGCAATAGATTTCATGAATAGACATTTAGTTTTCCTTTTATTTAAACTATGGAGGCAACTATACGCCAAGATTTTCACTATTAAAACTATGAAATCGATTTAATATTGTTATAAGCAATCAAGTTTCCATTTCCGTTTGTTTTTTGTTATCGACACGAATCAAAATCCCTACATAAAACCATTTATAATGATGTTTACTGGCATCATCTGCCGCCGACAGGCCAAAAGAATAATTTTCACGCATTATCATGACGTTACTCGGAATAAAGCTCAAACAGACCCAGCAGCTCAACCAGCGGCTGCAACAATCTTTGCGCGTATTGCAGATGTCGGGTATCGAACTTGAACGCGAGGTCGAAAACTGGCTGTCGGACAACCCCCTGCTCGAACGCAAAGACACGGATGAATTTTCCGATGCCGAGTTCAGCCATTACACCGCGCCTACCCGTCAAATCGGCGGAGACGAAGGCGAAGATATGCTGTCCAACATCGCCGGCGAGCAGGATTTCAACCAATACCTGCATGCGCAAGTATGCGAACACCCGCTTTCCGATCAAGAATCCGCCTGTGTCCACATCCTCATCGATTCCCTTGATGAGCAGGGTTATCTGAGCGACAGCATTGAAGACATCCTCGACCATACGCCCTTGGAATGGATGTTGGACGAAGCAATGCTGAAACAAGCCCTGACCGCATTGAAAAAATTCGACCCGGCAGGCGTGGCCGCCGCCGATTTGAACGAATCGCTGATACTGCAGATAGAAAGATTGGGCGAATGTGCTGCCAAAACCGCCGCCCTGCATATCGTCCGAAACGCCCTCGACAGCATTGACGGCAACCGCAGCCAAACCCTCGCGCGAATAAAAAAACGCCTGCCCCAAACCGACAGCAGCACACTCGAAGCCGCACTCGACCTCATTGCTTCGCTCAATCCCTCTCCCGCCGCCGGTTTTGCCTCGTCCACGCCCACGCCGTATATCCGCCCGGATGTCTGGGTTGAGGAAAGTAAAGACGGCTGGACGGTCAGTTTCAACGAAGACTCCCTGCCTCCTCTGCAAATGAACAGCGAATATTGCGAACTGATGCCGTCTGAAGGTCTCTCGCCCGAATGGAAGGAAAAAATCAGCGAAGCCAAACAACGTATCGATTCGCTCGAATTGAGGAAGGCAACCGTCGTCCTCCTTGCCGAATACATCGTTAAACATCAGGCAGACTTTTTCACTTTTGGCGAAATCGGACTCGTCCCTCTGATGATGAAAGATGCCGCCGCCGAATTGGGTGTGGCAGAAAGTACCGTTTCCCGCGCGGCCAACCAAAAATATTTGTCTTGCCCGCGCGGAGTGTTTGCGCTACGCTATTTCTTCACACAGGCAGTTCAAATGGAAGAAGGTAAAGAAGCCGTCAGCCAACACGCCGTTAAAGCCGCACTCTCCCAGCTTGTCGGCAGCGAAGACAAACGCAAGCCCTATTCTGACGAGGCACTCGCCAACCTGCTGGCTTTCCGCGGCATGGAGGTTTCCCGCCGCACCGTCGCCAAATACAGAGAATCCCTTGAGATTCCGGCAGCACACAAACGCAAAACCGCAGAATAATTTTTCAACACAATGCTACAACCCGTTTTTCCGTTCCGTCGCCGACGGACAGAACCCACCGAAGGAGCTGTATCATGAATCTGAAAATCACCGGTCTGCATTTCGACATCACCGAAGCCATCAAAAACCACGTTTCCAAGAAACTGGAGCGCATCAACCGCCACGCTTCGGACATCATTTCTATAACCGTAACGCTGTCTGTGGAAAAAGCCGGTCATAAGGCCGAGGCAGACGTACACCTTGCCGGTAAAGACCTGCACGTCGAGTCCGACGGTCAGGACATGTATGCCGCCATCGACACCCTGACAGACAAACTTGACCGCGCCGTATTGAAACACAAAGAAAAAATCGGAGAAGTCCGCAACTGACCGAATCGGTAAAATGCCGTCTGAAACGGATTTCCGTTTCAGACGGCATTGTTTATCCTGCATAACCAAACATGAAGCAAATCCGCCTTATCTTGAACCGGTTTTGATGCTCAACACATACCTCCGCACAACCTGTTCCAAAAACCCTTTAAAGATGCAATGCATCAGTTAAGACGGCTGCAATAAGAAAACGGGATGCAACAAATCCGCATCCCGTTCCGTTTTACATCCAAGCCCCTGCAACGGCTTGGGCCTCTTTCAGACGGTCTACCGTACCGACATCCAGCCACAAACCCGTATGCTTCTGACCGCTCACCCGGTTTTGCCGCATTTCGCCACGCAATACGGGCGCGAGTTTCGCCACACTGCCCGCTTCGATTCCATCAAACATTTCAGGACGGTAAATACCCACGCCGCTGAATGTCAATCCGTTGCCGCCGGATACTTCCGACTGTACGCTTCCGTCCGGCAGCAGCAAAAAATCACCGTCAGGATGGTGCGGGGGATTTTCCACCAGCCACAAATGTGCGGAAATATGCTCGGGCAGGAGCGATGCCGTCTGAAAAGCGGCGGTAAAATCGATGTCGGTCAGCACGTCGCCGTTGACCACCAAAAACGGTTGCCCACCCAACAGTGGCAATGCCCGTGCGATACCGCCTGCCGTTTCCAAACCGCCTGCGGGTTCGGGCGAATAGGCGATGTTCACGCCATAAGCCGAGCCGTCGCCCAAAGCATCTTCTATCTGCCGTCCCAACCACGCATGGTTGATGACTACTTCTGTAAACCCTGCCTGCTTCAGACGGCATAGGTGCCAACCGATTAGAGGCTTACCCACCACATCAAGCAGCGGCTTCGGAGTGGTATCGGTCAAAGGGCGCATACGCTCGCCGCGTCCTGCCGCCAGTATCATCACTTTCATATATATCTGTCCGAATATCAGTCTAAAGATCTAAACTGCCGTCTGAAATAAAGCAGCGCCGGACGTTTGCCCACGCAATTTTTAATTGCGTCGAGCCTGACGTAAAACACAAAATGTGTGCCGATTTCATGTTGGCCGACAATATGCCCGTGCAGGTGCGCCAACGCCCCTTCTATTTCGGGTTGTCCGGTTTTACCGTAATGCCAGATATGATAGGCAAAACGTTCTTCGGGCGAAAGATTGGTTAATCCGGCAAAATGTTCGGCCACATCCTGATGTTCGTCTGCCAACGTATTGATGCACAGGCTGCCGTTTTCCGACAGTATCGGGATGATACGGGCTTTACGGTTGATACACAGCATCACGGTCGGAGGCTCGTCCGTAACCGGTGTAACCGCAGTCATCGTGATGCCGTAACGTCCTGCCGATCCCTCTGTCGTAATGACATGAACACCTGCCGCGCAAGATGCCATCGCATCACGGAATGAGGTTTGAAATTCTTTCTGCAAATCCGTCATATTACCCCTTTATCTGTTTCCATATGCAAGACTGCTGCACATAAGGTCTCCCTCATGTGCAGCAGCTCTGATTCGTAAACAAGACCGTCTGTCGGACGTTTCCGCGCATTGTGCGTTTTACGAATTCAACAAATCATCGATTTGTGCAAGTTCCGTCAGCAAATCCTTAAGCAGCATCATTTTCTCTCGGGACAACACTTCCTCGATGGCATCATAGCGTTCATCCACTTCTTCGCCGATTTCTTGATACAGGCTTTCACCTTCGGAAGTCAGCTTCAAAAAAACACGGCGTTGGTCGTTAGAAGGTTTCAGGCGGACAACCAAACCTGCTTTTTCAAGACGGGTCAGGATGCCGGTCAGACTAGGGCGCAGAATGCACGCCTGATTGGCCAAATCCTGAAAATCCAATGTACCGTTTTCCGCCAAAAGACGGATAATCCGCCATTGCTGATCGGTGATATTCGCCTGGTTCAGAATGGGTCTGAACTGTGTCATCAAGGCTTCCCTTGCCTGTATCAGACCGATATTGATAGACGCATGTTTTGATTGGGTAGGCATTATTAAAGTCTCCGAGTTATCGCAAATCAAACTTTCAAACCGTCTGTGAAGCCCTCAGGTATCATTCCGATACAACCGTTATATAACAAAACGAACATATAGAAACAATACTCTATAAACCGTATCAGGCATTTGGGTATAAAAGGCTTTAATTCCGATAATCCTATCTAAAAATATTTTAATAGTTATATCTTAGTCTATTTTCCCTACAATCTCAACAAAGTATTACATTTACTGTCGAAAGAACTTTCTTCCAAAAAAAACAAACGCCGGCGTATCCGCCGTACAAGGCGTACACCGTTTGACTCCGTATATGACTAAAAGTTTAACGGGAACACAACTAACTTAAAACATCCGCCTGAAAAATTCGTGCGCGCAAGCCCCAATAACTGCTGATTCCCGTCGTATAGTGAACTATTTTCCCATTTTTGACCAAAATGACAGTCGGCGTTGCCTTAATCTGCCAAGACCTTGCCAAACCGCCGTCCTCATCATTAACGCTCGGAAAATCCAATCCGCGTTTTTTCATATACGCAGAAACTTCGTCCGAACTGCCGGAACGTATCGCCACCCCGACAACCGGCACACCGTCGGCCGCCAAATCATCGATTATCGGAGACTGATAACGGCACACGCCGCACCAGCTCCCCCAAAAATACACCAGCACCGTCCTATCCCGGCTAAACTGTCCCAAAGTCAGCTGACGCCCCGACAGCAAAGTCAAAGGCCGCTCCGCCGCCCCGGCAGGTTCGTCAGGCTTACGCATCCAATCCAGACACAGCGACACTAATAAAAACACCAATGCCGTCTGAACGGCAAATTTTATGCCCGAAAGCAGTTTTTTCTTCATACAACCTTCCAAACAGTACGGAAACGCTGTTGCCGGCGATTAACAGGCAAACAAAAAGCCAAGTCTTAAAACTTGGCTTTTGGCTATCTGGTGGGTCGTGAGCGATTCGAACGCTCGACCAACGGATTAAAAGTCCGCTGCTCTACCGACTGAGCTAACGACCCGATAAGTCGTGCATTATACAACTCCTCTCTCCACCGTCAAGCAATTTTTACAGACTTAATTACAGACTGCTGTTTGCACGAGATATTTTGGCAACGGATTTTCACAATCCGGCCCATATCGTGTAAAAGTTCGCACAAGAAAAAAGCAAACTGCCCAAAATCATGTACACTTTCCGTCTATCTTCCTCTCACCCAACTTGCGAACAGAGGCACACATCATGAATATACAAAACATCCGCACCCTCCTTGAAACTGTCAGTATTCCGAATACGGCACGCACACTCGGCAGCGAAAAGGCCGTCCGCTCGGTCGAACAGCGTTCAGACGGCATCCATATCGCCCTGCATTTCGGTTTCCCTGTCGCGCACATTGCCTCAGAAACAGCCGACCGCATACAGGAAATCCTGATGCCGCTGACAGGCGACACACACATCCATCTGTCCATGGACACGGAAATCGGCACACACAAAGTCCAGCCCGGCGTTACCACTATCAAAGGTGTGAAAAACATCATTGCCGTCGCATCGGGAAAAGGCGGCGTGGGCAAATCAACAACCACCGCCAACCTTGCCACCGCGATGGCGCGCATGGGCGCACGCGTCGGCGTGCTCGATGCCGACCTTTACGGCCCGAGCCAACCGATCATGTTGGGTGTGGACGACCGCAAACCCGACCAAAAAAACCAAAAACTGATTCCTGTCGAATCTTCAAACGGCATACAAGTCATGTCCATCGGCTTTCTGGTTGACACCGACCAAGCCGTCGTCTGGCGCGGCCCGATGGTCAGCCAGGCATTGCAGCAACTGATGTTCCAAAGCGAGTGGGACGAAGTGGACTATCTTTTCATCGACCTGCCCCCGGGTACGGGCGACATCCAACTCACGCTGTCCCAACGCATCCCCGTAACAGGGTCCGTCATCGTTACGACGCCGCAGGACATCGCGCTGATAGACGCGCACAAGGCTGTGGATATGTTCCGCAAGGTCAACATTCCGATTTTGGGCGTATTGGAAAACATGTCCGTCCATATCTGCTCCAACTGCGGGCACAGCGAAGCACTGTTCGGCACGGACGGCGGCAAAGATTTGGCCGCACGCCTCAATGTCCCGCTACTCGGACAGCTTCCCTTAAGTTTGCCCGTACGCGAAGCGATGGACGGAGGGGCGGCGGCACAACTGTTCGACGAACACCCTGCCATCGCCCAAATCTACACCGATGCAGCATTCCAAATCGCCCTGAGCATTGCCGACAAAGGCAAAGATTTCAGCAGCCGGTTCCCAAAAATCGTAGTCGAGTGATGCCAACCGAAAAGGCAGCCCCGAAGGACTGCCTTTTTTCTTTTAAAGCCGGCTTTTTATAGTGGATTAAATTTAAATCAGGACAAGGCGACGAAGCCGCAGACAGTACAAATAGTACGGCAAGGCGAGGCAACGCTGTACTGGTTTAAATTTAATCCACTATATTTTGACGCCAAATCACAACAAGCAGCACGCCCGGCATCATTCCCGCGCAAATAGTATATTGATTCCATAAGAAATGCCGTCTGAAACCGATTGGGCTTCAGACGGCATTTTATCCGACAACGGCATCAGAAGAATATCTCGCGCCAGCTGATACGTTTCATTCCGCAAAGCGGGCCGACCACGTCAAGGTTGCTCATATTGTTCATCAACAACGTGCGTTTTCCTTTAGAGGTAAAACATTTGTTGTTCGGCACAGTGTCGGGCGGACCGTCGTCATTACCGCTGCCGCCAGTATCACCGTCGGGAGAAGTCGGGGGATCGCCGATTTTTTTCCCGTCAAGATAAGTCGGAACAAGCGGGCCGGGGAAGGTATAACCGTTCGGACACATGATTTTGCCATTGATGTTCTTACAATTGGAAGTATTGTTTCCTCCGTTATTGATTGCAGGCGGAATCAGGCGGGTTTTTCTAGGAGTCAAACCGCCACCATCCTCGGCATTAACGGCAAGAATCGTCGTTTCGGTTGAAGTATTGCTGTTTTGCGTATCCGGAATACAGAGGTCGCCCGTGGCACTTGCCCCCGTCATCACGGTTTTTTTGGTGTAGTTGCGGATGGTAACGACCGCCGTACGCAAAATCATGTTCGGCTTAAGGGTAACACGTTCGCCAGGTGCCAAATCGATTTTCCAACCTTTTTTGGTTTTCTCGTCGATTTCATTATTCGACAGGAAAATCAAATCGTTGTTTTTGCTCACGTTCTGCTTGACCAACTCGTTGCCGCGCGCGTTCGGAGCCGTTTTAGGCCCGCCGTTTTTTGAGTCCCACGACACATCGTCAAAAATACCATATACCGATTGAGTAGCCTGGCTCACGGTATCTGCGGCAGTCAAATCGCTGCCCGTACCGAAAATAACGACATATTTGTTGGATTCGCGGCGCGAAACAGCAGGAGCCGCCGTAATCGGCTGACTCGGATTACCGCGATAAACAATGCTGTAATTCCATTTTGACGGATCAGAGTCGACAACATTGAAACGGTACATATTACCGCCCCTGTCGCCTGCATAAACCACATCGACAACTCCGTCGAAATCAGTATCCACCAGGGTTGGCGAGGACAAACCGCCCATACCGGTCGGAACATCGATTCTGCGGATCAGCGTCTTACCGAACATATCGTAAACATACAAAGCCGTTTTATTGGCATTGCTTTGTACGGCATCGGTATGGTAGCCGCCTGCAAGAAAACCCGAATAACCAGACTTATTGTTGTATGTCCGCCCCATTTGCGGCATACCGACGGTATAACCCATATCTTTGTCGACAGCATCAAACAAGGGAACGGTAACATTCCAGGCATCTTGGCTGCCGTTGACCGCGCCGATATCCAAAGCATACGCACCACGTCCGCCCTGACCCATCGCACCAAACATAAACACGCGTTTTTGTCCGTCCACATCCGCCTGACGCACGACAAAGCCGCCGTTTACGCCGTAAGTATGCGCCGGATGGTTGCCATAGCCGCTGTGTGCAAAATCTTTCAGGGTTTTGGCCAAATCTGAGGCATTACCCGTCTCATCCTCGCGCGGTATGTTTGCAGGAATATAGCTCAGCTTCAAGTCGTAAGGTGCTTTACTTCCGCGTTTGAAAATATGCACCATGCCGTCGTTTGCCGCCGTTACCATAAACTCACGGTGGTTACCGGCATCCGTATTCCCGACGGCAACGACCTGGCTGTCGAGTATATCGCCCAAATGACGTTCCGCATCCGGACGCACGCGGTATTTTTGGCTGTATTTGTCTGCACCGCCGACCTTGGTTTGAGACAAGGTTTCCAAAGCCTTGTCGTTGCCGCTTCTGTCTGTCCACGGCAGCAACAGCTCTTTCCATTCGTCGGCATTACCCGATTTTGCAGGGATGCCGAAAGTATGGTTGCCGATACCGGAAACACCGTCCATCTTATCCGTAAAATAAACATTGTTTCCCAGCTTAATCAACGTTTTACGGTTGTCAAACGAAGGTTCGACATAACGCGCCTTATCAGGATAGCCCGAAGCATCCAAACGGTAGAAGCGCAAACGGCTACTCCACGTTGTCGGATTCAGGAATACGGCGGCCGCCAAATCGGGGATACTGTTGCCGGTTGCGGCAGGGGCTGTCGCAGAAAAAGCCCCACCCGTCGTATTTTTCGTATCCGACTGAATCTTGCCGAGAATCTCATCCAATATCTTGGTCAGGTTTTTATAGTCCGTAACCGGATAATACATATTGTCGCGGCTCGCGCCGTTCCGCAGATATTCCTTACGTACCGTACCTTCGTCCGCATTGAAATTGACTGTATAAGTTTGGACGGTCTGCTTGCCGAAGTCTACGCCGGCAGGATCGGAAGAAGCATCGCTATCCCAGCTTACACCTGCCGCATCCCTGCCGTCTGAAGCGGATTTGATGTCTTTTTCCGCCAAGGCGCGGCTGAACATACCCATACCGTTATCGCCGTCAAGGACGGTATCGACCGAACCCGCAGTACACTGCCCCGCACCGGGCAGATGCTTCATACCGGGTCTTGTTGTTCCGTTTGCATCAGCTTGGTTTTGATCAAAGCCATGCTCGCTGAAATACTCTCCGAAATAATTAGAAAATTTTTCCTTCTCCGATTTGCCCGCACTGGGTTTTCCTGGATTGAAATAGTAATAATCCGATACCCAGTCATAATTGTAATAATTATTCCGCCACGAATCAGACTGTTTCAAGACGGCGGGAAACCTCATTCCCTCAAACTGGGTTTGTTCGTCGTTTTTCCCGTTTGCATTGAACGAAATCGAAGCAGGAAGTCTGCCGGTAATGCGTACCTTACACTTCAACGTACCGTTTTCGGTTTCACAATAACGCGGGCCGTTCAAGCTTCGGTAAGTCGAACGAAACTGAGGGGCAAATTCCGCCAGACCGATAGTATCCAATACCTCAGCAGCCATTTGACCGTACTCGCCGGCGGTCAATCCGTTTGTCTGAGTATATTTCAGATTGCCGAACAAAGACCTCAGATGGTCTTTTTCCTTATCGAAAAATTCATGCAATCCACTGTTCTGGCTGCCGTTCTTATTAGGTTTGCCGCTCGGACACAGTTCCTCGTGAACCCTCCTGCTTTCTTCATTTGCACCAAACCCCTTGGATTTTTTATATTCACCCAATGCAAGTTTGTAGTTTGCCACCCTCATACCGTGAAGTTGGACATCTCCGTTATAGAAAAAACGCGCATCACAATCGTCTGAATCCTGATACTTCTGCCCGTAACCGGGACCCGGCCGCTGGTTGATTTTTTCACATTTGCCGTACTTGGCTTCATATTCTTTCCTTGCATCCTGCCAAGTTGCAGGCGGGGCTTTAGGCAGCTTCGGACCGACGGGGGCTTCGCAATAATTCCCGGGGAATGCACCCTTCAACTGTTTCTTCGCCGCCGTCTCATCCCAATACGCCTCCCAAGGGCAAGTCATCATATTCGGATAACGTTTTTGATATTTCCGCTCGCTGATCAGGCAGTCCTTCCAATGCTGCGGATGAGTGGCAGGAATATTTTTAGGATAAGACCCCAAGTTACCCGCAAAATCGCTATAACCGCTCGAACCGAACACATAGTTGGTGTAATGGCAACTCGTATCCGACTTAGACGATGTCAAAACCACGACATACGATTTCTGGCAGCGGTATTTGACCGCCGGCAGCAGTCGGTCGCGCACGGTTTCATAATAACGCCGTGTCAGCGGCACCATCGGGTATTGCGCCTTAATCCTGTCGATACGGCTTTGCATATCCGAAGGTGCAGCATTCACCCCGTCGGTATCCGAACCGCCGTTATTGTGCAGGGTCTGCAGCCCCCAGTTAGCATTTGCGCCGTATTTTCCGACAACTGCCTTAAGCGCATCTTTAACCTTGACCAGACGCTCGGTTAATTTCAAACCGCCGTTTCCATCCCCGATTTGAAGCTCTTTAAACTCCTGATAAGCAACGGGATCGATGCTCTGCAGCGAAACCGGCGGCAGGGGCTTGGTACACCATCCGTTGGAAGGGTCGATATACCGAGGGTCTTCCGTAATCCTGCCGTCTGCCAGGGTAATCTGCGGACAGCCGCCGTCCAGCATCAGGTTTTTCGGATTCAGTGTCCTCATTATCTCGGCATTGTTGTTATTTTTATCCCTAACCTTAATCAGGATTTTGCCGTCTGAAAAAGTATGCTGGATAACGGTTCTGCCCGCACCGTTGTTCATAAAGTTGGAATCATCCACAAGAAAGACAACGTTGGGCCTGACCTTGCCCGTACCAGAAACCGTAGAAGTATTTTGCAGATAGACCGGCAAATCCCTGAAGGGGATTGCCTGCGCGGATTGGGAAGCCGTCAATGCGACAAATATACTGGCCGCCAAAGGCTTGGCGGCGGTGAGGCGGCGTCTGTTTTTCGTAATGTATCTCTGCTTCATAAATCAAACCTATTCCGGGTTCCGGCTGTTATTTTTTTACCGATAGGACATTTTACCACGCCCGCCCTATGCCGGACGCTGCACAAATCAAGATTGCCCTGCCTCTTTACAGTTCATAACACTGAACCGACATTCAAAGAAAACTGCCTATGATATAATCTTTATATAGTTCGATTTATTTTATTTATTTAATTTGTCCGTTTAAAACAATCCATTATCCGGCCGATATTTTTGCAAGGCATTCAATACCCCGCCGGATCAAAGTCCCACATACCTTGTCGGACAGTCGGAATCATATACGGGAAAATCATCATGAAAACGAAAAAAACAATACGGCATGACCGCCGCATCATTTCATCGGGCATTATTGCTTTGACATTCTCCGCCGCAAGCCAGACGGTATTTGCCCACTGCGAACCGGCTTCTTATTCCGTCGGCAGCAACGGTATAGTCGCCTCAGGTTGGGGAAGTTTCTCCCGACAGGCGTGTCAAGAGATGAATGGAGGAAGGGGAAACATCAAATATCAATTTGAACACGGCCACAGCGTTCTGATTGCGGATCGCATACCCAGCATACACTTCGTAGATACACCGTCTGCCCCGCTGTTCAACAAAACCTCCGGACTAAATATCAAAACCGCAGCAGCCGCGGGCACTAACATCAGCGGATGGATTGAGACCAATCCCGACCGATCCGGCAAAGTAGGTTATTACCTATCCGACATCACTCATAGCAAACACTATTCTGACTTTACCGTCAACTTTACCTTTAAGGAAAATCCGGCGCAAATTTCCCGTACCGGAATCACAAGCCCGGATGGTCTGCCGATATACCGTATCAACAGCCAACCTTGGCTTGGTGTTTCCTTCCAAATGGCAGCCAGAGTTGACGGCGGGAATATGGGAAGGTGGCAATCCAACCTATCGACGAAGTTGAACATTCGCTCATCCTCCAGCACAGGGGCGGCATTCTACCTTCGCGCAAAACTGCACCAACTGGACAATCCGAAAAACACTTCTCTTCCCGAGGAAATCAGTTTGGGCAACATCGTACCGACCCAACGCTCTCAAATTAAAAATTTCAGCGTTCAAGAGACCAACAGATTCCCCTTTACTTACCAACTTTATGATAATTCCAGTGTAGAGGTTAAGCTGAAACTGCCGCGCAGCATCGGCAACCAATGTACGCCGAGCCAACCGACCGGCGGCTTCCCTATGGTTGCTCCCGCACCGTTGGGCAACATGGTCGCCGAGGTACAAACCTACCCGGAAAAATCCAGCAGCCGGATTCGCCTCTACTCCATGAATGAAACAGGCCGCAGAGCCGGCTCCCTCCCTCAACCTTCATTCCAAAACCGTAAGGTCATGATCCGCCTTGCACAAGGGGCAGACGGTGTCGTATTTACCGACCAGTCAAGCGGACGTTCGAACGGCGAATTCGATATTTCCAACACCCGTCATGACGACGAATGGCAAGATCTGCTGCTTAGATGGACAGACCGCAGGGATAATGACGATAGTTACTTCAACGGTAAAAATGCCCCGGAATACAGCCAGTCTTACCGTATCCGGCAAAACGACGACCGGAATCTCGGCGACATCATCAACAGCCCGATTGCAGGTATCGGCGACTTTATGGCAACGGCCGCAAACGACGGCATGGTGCACATCTTCAAACGTGACGGCAATAATGCATCCTACGATTTGAAGCTCAGCTACATACCTGGAACCATTGCGCGCAAAGACGACCGAAACAACGACACTACCCTGGCCAAAACGCTGCGCCACTTCGCTAACAAAAATTACACAAACAACCTCTACGGCGTGGACGGCGGCTTCGTGCTGCGTAAGGTAAAGGTTGGCAATACTAACCATGTTTTCATGTTCGGCGCGATGGGTCAGGGCGGCAAAGGCGCATATGCTTTGGACCTTGCCGGTCTGAATCAGGATTCAAGCACTTGGATAAGCCACGTTCCCCTGTTTGACGCACAGGACGGCGATTTAGGCTTTACCGTCGGCACACCCCAAATCGGCAAGATTCTCGGCGGCAAATATGCAGGCTTCCTCGCCAACGGCTACGGGGGCAATAAAACCGCACTGTATGTTTACGATATGCTGGGCAAAAACCTGTTAAGAAAAATCGATGTTCCGAACGGCGTAGGAGGCTTGTCTTCCCTGACGCTGGTTGATACCGATTTCGACGGTACAGTTGATATTGCCTACGCAGGCGACCGCGGCGGCAATATGTACCGCTTCGACCTAAGGGACCCTGTTGCCAATAACTGGAAAGTCCTGCGTATTTATAACGGCAACCCAAAAAAACCGGTTACATCCGCGCCCGCCATATCACGTCTGGCAAAAAACAAATATGTCGTTATTTTCGGCACGGGCAGCGATTTGAACGAACATGACGTCAAAGACCAAACTCCGCAATCCATCTATGGCATCTTTGACGACCTGCCTGAGAATATGATAGCCCCTGAAACTCGGGCAACAGCCACGGAAGGCGAATTGGTCAAACAGACCATTGAGAAAAAAGGCGACAAACTCTTCTTGTCCGGCAACGAAACAAAAGGTAAGAGAGGCTGGAAAATCGACCTTGGCAATGGTGACCGCGTAACCATCAAACCCGAAATGGTATTAAGGACAGCGTTTGTTACCATCCGGAACTACACATCGTTCGGCGCATGTGGTGCAGGAACAACCGTCTTGGGCATTGATTCTGAAACCGGTGGCAAACTGACGAAAAGAAATGCCCGCCCGTTCATAAAAAGCAGCAATCCCCCGTCGTCAACCAATACAAACGAACCGCCATTGGGCTGTGAAAAAGGAACAGTCCCTAACCAAAAGGGCGAAAATTATATCTGCCCCAACGGATTCGTTTATCCCAAACTTCTGACCATAAGCTATCGCGACGGTAAGAAAAAAGACGAATCGCCCTTCACGCTGGACGGTGATGCAGGCGGTAACGGCAGCGGAGATGAAGGCGGCCCTGCAAACAAAAACCCGAACAACACCTGCTTCAAAGAAAAAAGCGAAGACGGCAGCCGTACCTTCCTGATGTCTGACATGGGCAACCTGGATGTAACAGGCCCGGTTTGCGGAGGCAAACTCAAACGCATCAGCTGGCGTGAAATCTTTTTCTAACCGGGTATGAGAAAGAAATGCCGTCTGAACTGTTCAGACGGCATTTTTATTATGACATACAGATTCCGACAAAATACGGTACGGTTTGAAACACCGCAACAGGAAAGGCTTGCAAAGATACAGGCTACACTGGATAAATCAGTAAATATTTAAATAATAATCCGCAACATATCCCGCCAGCTGCCTGACGAAGCCGCCCTAATCGGTTTACACTTCTTGAAATCCGGCACGTTTCGGCTTAAAATATGTTGCTTCTAAGGCATACACAGACTGCCTGAAAAAGCACGTTACGCAGATTCTTTCTTGCGCGGCGTGTTTTTTTTTAACCGGATTTTCTGCACGGATGAACCTACCGAAGGCTTTTCAGACGGCATTATCAAGAATTTTATTAAAAACAGGATTCCCATCATGAGCACCCCCGCCCTTCTCGTTCTCGCTGACGGCAGCGTATTTCACGGCACATCAATCGGTTACGAAGGTTCGACTTCCGGCGAAGTCGTGTTCAACACATCTATGACCGGCTATCAGGAAATCCTGACCGACCCTTCCTACTGCAAACAAATCGTTACCCTCACCTATCCGCACATCGGCAATACCGGTACCAACGCCGAAGATGAAGAAAGCCGCAACGTTTACGCCGCAGGCTTGATTATCCGCGACCTGCCGCTCTTGCACAGCAACTTCCGCGCCTCCGAAAGCCTGCACGACTATTTGGTACGCAACAAAACCGTCGCTATCGCCGACATCGACACCCGCCGCCTGACCACGCTGCTGCGCGAAAAAGGAGCACAAGGCGGAGCGATTCTGACCGGTGCAGATGCTACCGTTGAAAAAGCACAAGAACTCATCGCCGCGTTCGGCAGTATGGTCGGCAAAGACTTGGCAAAAGAAGTTTCCTGCCCAGAAACTTACGAATGGACCGAAGGCGAATGGGAATTGGGCAAAGGTTTCGTTACCCCTGACGAACAGCCTTACCACGTTGTCGCCTACGATTTCGGCGTAAAAACCAACATCCTGCGCATGCTCGCCTCGCGCGGCTGCCGCCTAACCATCGTCCCCGCACAAACGAGCGCGGAAGACGTGTTGGCACTCAATCCCGACGGCGTATTCCTGTCCAACGGTCCCGGCGACCCCGAGCCTTGCGACTACGCCATCGAAGCCGTACAAAAACTGATGGAAAGCGGCAAACCGATTTTCGGCATTTGCTTGGGACACCAGCTCATCAGCCTCGCTATCGGCGCAAAAACCCTGAAGATGCGCTTCAGCCATCACGGCGCGAACCACCCCGTGCAAGACTTGGACAGCGGCAAAGTCGTCATCACCAGCCAAAACCACGGTTTCGCCGTCGATGCCGACACCCTGCCCGCTAACGCAAGAATTACCCACAAATCCTTGTTCGACAACACTTTACAAGGTATTGAACTGACCGACAAACCTGTATTCTGCTTCCAAGGTCACCCCGAAGCCAGCCCGGGTCCGCAAGACGTCGGTTATCTGTTCGACAAATTCATTGACAATATCAAAGCAGCAAAACAATAAAGCTGATTTTTTCAGACGGCCACACTCAACTCAACAACAGGCCGTCTGAAAACCAAACCTCAAAAAATATAAATTCAGACACCCTCTCAACATCTACACAGTCTGAAACCCACCCCTCGAATCAGAAAGGAAAACCCATGACAGAAAAGCAAATGCGCATTCTTTCCGTCGTTGCCACCCTGACTGCCGTAGGTATGTACGTTTCCTATATCCCGCAAATCCAAAACAACCTTGCCGGCAACCCCGGTTCACCGTTGCAACCCCTCGTTGCCGCCATCAACTGCACATTATGGGTTGCCTACGGCTTTTTGAAAGAAAAACGCGACTACCCCGTCATGCTGGCAAACGCCCCGGGCATCATTTTGGGTTTGATTACATTTGTCACTAGTTTTTAAGGAAGTTTTCAGACGGACTGTGCAACATAAAAACGCAAAAGGTCGTCTGAAAAGAGTCACCAAAATATCAACGGCAGGAATTTTTCAGGTAGCTTTTTATCGAAAGGCAGATGGAACAAACGCCGCAAGCGTTTTTTCAGACGACCTTTGAATCCATCGGTAGGGTGTGTGCCGCAAAGCACGTACGCGGTGGGTTGGGGTTGCAGAGAAAATGGAAAATGCGTGCGTACCGCACACACACTACCATGCGGGCTACGGCTTGCTTAAACAAATGGATTTAACAGCATGAATATCAAAAATAACGAGAAACAAAGGGATGAAAAAAAATCTACTCCTATCTTTTCTTTTATTATAATATTAATATTAATAGTTATCTTGGTATTAGGTTTATACTTTTTTCATTTTCATGAGGGATTTGCTAAAGATATACCAAATCGAGATTATTCAGGGCTCATTAAGGATTCTCATGCCATTTTTGGTCAGTTTGGTGATTTTTTTGGTGGAGTTTTAAATCCAATTCTGACAGCAGTAAATATTTTGCTGCTTGTATACTTTAATAAAGAAATATTAGATCTAACTATAAAACAACAAGAGAACACGGAAAATAACCATTATTTAAGTGAAGATAAAGAGCAAATCTTTAAACTAATTGAAAATCACCGACACATCCTACTTTCTATCAAAGTCAGCCCTCCTTTACAAAAAGATAAAGATGAAGATGAAACAGATAGAAATGGAAATCTCACACATCGAGGTATTGATGCTTTTTGGTATTTTAGAGCAATGATTGCGACAGGATATACGATACATAATAAAAAAAATCCAAATGACTATGAAAATAATCTAAAAGAAGCATATGACTACATATATAACACAAAGCAACAAAAACAATATTTTGGCCATTATTTTAGAAATTTATTTCATGTGTTCAAATTTATTGAATCATCACGATTTAATAAAGATGAACAAAAAGAATACGCGGAAATAGTAAGAGCTCAATTATCATATCTAGAGCTACACTTTTTATTCCTTAATTGCTTGATCGATGAAGGTTCTGAATTTAAACGATACGTAAAAAAATTTGAATTATTAAAAGAGTTACAAGAATTTGAATTTAATATAAATAGCAAGATTGACCCTATTAAAATAGACCAAATTGTAGAAAACTGGAAAGAGTAAACACCATGCCCAAACGTACCGACCTAAAATCCATCCTTATCATCGGCGCCGGCCCTATCGTTATCGGTCAGGCCTGCGAATTTGACTATTCGGGCGCACAGGCCTGCAAGGCTTTGCGTGAAGAAGGCTACAAAGTCATTCTGGTGAATTCCAACCCCGCCACGATTATGACCGACCCTGAAATGGCGGATGTTACCTACATCGAGCCGATTATGTGGCAGACGGTGGAGAAGATTATCGCCAAGGAGCGGCCCGATGCGATTCTGCCCACGATGGGCGGCCAAACCGCGCTGAACTGTGCGCTGGATTTGGCGCGTAACGGCGTACTGGCGAAATACAATGTTGAATTAATCGGCGCGACGGAAGACGCGATCGACAAGGCGGAAGACCGCGGCCGCTTTAAGGAGGCGATGGAGAAAATCAGCCTCTCCTGCCCGAAATCTTTTGTCTGCCACACGATGAACGAAGCCTTGGCGGCACAAGAACAGGTCGGCTTTCCAACGCTGATTCGTCCGTCTTTCACCATGGGCGGTTCAGGCGGCGGCATTGCCTACAATAAAGATGAATTTTTGGCGATTTGCGAACGCGGTTTTGATGCTTCGCCTACGCATGAGTTGCTGATTGAGCAGTCTGTTCTCGGCTGGAAAGAGTACGAGATGGAGGTTGTACGCGATAAAAACGACAACTGCATCATCATCTGCTCGATTGAAAACTTCGACCCAATGGGCGTGCATACCGGCGACTCAATTACGGTTGCGCCTGCACAAACATTGACCGACAAAGAATACCAAATCATGCGTAATGCTTCGTTGGCAGTATTGCGCGAAATCGGCGTGGATACCGGTGGCTCGAACGTGCAGTTTGCGGTGAACCCTGAAAACGGCGAGATGATTGTGATTGAGATGAACCCACGCGTGAGCCGTTCTTCCGCGTTGGCCTCTAAAGCAACGGGCTTCCCGATTGCCAAAGTAGCGGCGAAACTGGCTGTCGGCTTTACGCTGGACGAGTTGCGCAACGACATTACAGGCGGTCGCACCCCTGCGTCGTTCGAGCCTTCCATCGACTATGTCGTGACCAAAATCCCACGTTTTGCGTTTGAAAAATTCCCTGCTGCAGACGACCGTCTGACCACGCAGATGAAATCGGTAGGCGAAGTGATGGCGATGGGCCGCACGATTCAGGAAAGTTTCCAAAAAGCCTTGCGCGGTTTGGAAACCGGCTTGTGCGGCTTCAATCCGCGCAGCTCCGACAAAGCGGAAATCCGCCGCGAACTGGCGAACCCAGGTCCTGAGCGTATGCTGTTTGTAGCCGATGCGTTCCGCGCAGGCTTCACACTGGAAGAAATCCACGAAATCTGCGCCATCGATCCTTGGTTCTTGGCACAAATCGAAGACTTGGTAAAAGAAGAAAAATCGGTTTCAGACGGCCAGTTACAAGACTTGGATTATGCTGCTTTACGCCGTCTGAAACGTAAAGGCTTCTCCGACAAACGCATCGCGCAACTTTTGGGTGTAAAAGAAAAAGAAGTCCGTGAACACCGCTATGCGCTGAAACTGCATCCGGTTTACAAACGCGTCGACACCTGTGCCGCCGAGTTCGCCACCGAAACCGCCTACCTCTATTCTACTTACGAAGAAGAATGCGAATCCCGTCCTTCCGACCGTAAAAAAGTGATGATTCTCGGTGGCGGCCCGAACCGCATCGGTCAGGGCATCGAGTTTGACTACTGCTGCGTTCACGCCGCGCTCGCCCTGCGCGAATCCGGTTTTGAAACCATCATGGTCAACTGCAACCCCGAAACCGTGTCCACCGACTTCGACACCAGCGACCGCCTGTACTTCGAACCGCTGACGCTGGAAGACGTGTTGGAAATCGTCCGCACCGAAAACCCGTGGGGCGTGATTGTGCATTACGGCGGCCAAACCCCGCTCAAACTCGCCAACGCGCTGGTTGAAAACGGCGTGAACATCATCGGTACATCTGCCGACAGCATCGACGCCGCCGAAGACCGCGAACGCTTCCAAAAAGTGTTGAACGACTTAGGCCTGCGCCAGCCGCCCAACCGCATCGCCCACAACGAAGAAGAAGCGCTCGTCAAAGCCGAAGAAATCGGCTATCCGCTGGTCGTGCGCCCGTCTTACGTCCTCGGCGGCCGCGCCATGCAGATTGTTCACTCTGCCGAAGAGCTGCAAAAATACATGCGTGAAGCCGTACAAGTTTCCGAAGACAGCCCAGTGCTACTCGACTTCTTCTTGAACAACGCGATTGAAGTCGATGTGGACTGCGTTTCAGACGGCAAAGACGTCGTTATCGGCGGCATCATGCAGCACGTCGAACAGGCAGGTATCCACTCCGGCGACTCCGGCTGCTCGCTGCCGCCCTACTCGCTCAGCGAAGAAATCCAAGACGAAATCCGCCGCCAAACCAAAGCCATGGCATACGCGCTGGGCGTGATCGGTCTGATGAACGTACAGTTTGCCGTGCAGGACGGCGTGGTGTTCGTATTGGAAGTGAACCCGCGCGCCAGCCGTACCGTGCCCTTCGTCTCCAAAGCCACCGGCGTGCCGCTCGCCAAAGTCGGCGCGCGCTGCATGGCAGGTATTTCCCTGAAAGAACAAGGCGTGGAAAAAGAAGTCGTTCCCGATTTCTATGCCGTTAAAGAAGCCGTGTTCCCCTTCATCAAATTCCCGGGTGTGGACACCATTCTCGGCCCCGAAATGCGTTCTACCGGCGAAGTTATGGGCGTGGGCGCAAGCTTCGGCGAAGCCTACTACAAAGCCCAACTCGGCGCGGGCGAACGCCTCAACCCGACCGGCAAAATCTTCCTCTCCGTGCGCGAAGAAGACAAAGAACGCGTCATTAAAACCGCTAAAAACTTCCAGGTTTTAGGCTACGGCATCTGCGCCACACGCGGCACGGCGCAATACCTGACCGAACAGGGACTGATTGTACAAACCATCAATAAAGTCCCCGAAGGCCGCCCGCACATCGGCGACGCGCTGAAAAACGGTGAAATCGCACTGGTCGTGAATACCGTTTCCAGCGATCCGCAATCCGTGTCCGACAGCCACATCATCCGCCAAAGCGCATTGCAGCAACGTGTGCCGCAATACACCACCACTGCCGGCGGCGAAGCGATGAGCGAAGGTGCGAAAAGCCGAGACCATCTGGGCGTGTACAGCGTTCAAGAGCTGCACGGGCGTTTGAAAAACCGCAGCTGATACCTGAATCAGCTTGGAAAATGCCGTCTGAAACCTTTACGGTGTCAGACGGCATTTTGTTGCACATAGCCTTCACTTTCTTTGTACCTTTAAGCACCGCGATTTGGGGCGGTGTGTTATCCAACTGCCGGACATCCATAAAAATACCGCCCGAACCACGGTTCAGACGGCATCTGTCTTGCAACGGACAGCGGCGGTTTAAAGCCCTCCCCCTTCGTTCCGCCCCAAAATCATCGCATCGCCGTAGCTGAAGAAACGGTATTCACGTTCAACCGCATGACGATACACAGCGCGGATATGACCCATACCCGAAAACGCGCTGACCAACATCAGCAGCGTCGATTTCGGCAAATGAAAATTGGTAACCAGCCTGTCGACAACATTAAAACGGTAGCCCGGCGTGATGAAAATATCGGTGTCGCCCTGTCCGTCTTTCAAGTATCCCGTCGCGCGCGCGGCAGACTCGAGGGCGCGCATGGAAGTCGTGCCGACCGCCCAGACCTTGTTCCCCCGTGCTTTTGCCGCCTCAACGGCGGCGACGGTTTCAGACGGCACTTCAAACCATTCGCTGTGCATTTTGTGTTCTTCGATTTTTTCCACACGCACGGGTTGGAATGTCCCCGCACCGACGTGCAAGGTTACTTCTGCGGTTTCTACGCCTTTGTCTTTCAGGCGGCGCAAAAGTTCTTCCGTAAAATGCAGACCCGCCGTCGGCGCGGCGACCGCCCCCTGATATTTGGCATAAACGGTTTGATAACGGCTGTCGTCATCCGCATCGGCGGCACGTTCGATATAAGGCGGCAGAGGCAAATGGCCGTTCCGTTCCAAAAGTTCGTAAACGGTTTGACCGCCTTCAAAACGCAAACAGAATAACGCTCCTGCACGCTCGACCATCACGGCACGAATACCGCCTTCAAACACCAGGCCCATACCGGGCTTGGGAGACTTGGACGAACGGATATGCGCCAGTGCGGTATGACTGTCTAAAACACGCTCAATCAAAGCCTCGATTCTGCCCCCGCTGTCTTTTTGACCAAACAGCCGCGCCTTCATTACCTTCGTGTTATTGAATACCAAAACGTCGCCCTCGCCGACATAATCGGGTAAATCGCCGAATACCCGGTCTTGCAGAGGCATATCCGGCAACGCAACCAAAAGGCGGCTGCTGCCGCGCACTTCGGGCGGATGCTGGGCAATCAGCTTTTCAGGCAGGGTAAAATCAAAATCTGAGATATCCATTGTGACACTTTCATTCGGAACAGCGGCCATTATACGCACTTATCTTTTTCAGACGGCATCTTTGTCCGAAAAACCAATAAATTAGAATAAACACTCTCGACAAAGCATACCTCGCATACCAAACCGACCTCCTGCATATTTCCGCCAAAAACTGCTGTTTTTTAATATTTTACTGGACATTTGCCGACAACTTCGGGAAAATAAACACATTATTACGGTTGTTTTCCGCCGTTGGAAAAACTTTTCCAAACCCTATTCCGCCCGGTTTGCGCCGTTGCCGCAAGTCGGCTGTTTTCTGAAAAACCAACGCAACAGCCCGCCGAAAAACCGGCAGCCGTTAAAGGAACAAAAATGGATTTGCGCAAATTAAAAAAACTGATCGATCTGGTTGAAGAATCCGGTATTGCCGAAATCGAAGTTACCGAAGGCGAAGAAAAAGTCCGCATTACCCGAACCATCGCAGCAGCAGCACCGGTTTATGCCGCACCCGCACCTGCCGCAGCCATGGCTGCCGTACCTGCACCCGTCGCAACAACCCCCGCGCCTGCCGCAGCACCTGCAGCCCGAGATTTGTCCAATGCGCAAAAATCACCCATGGTCGGTACGTTCTACCGCGCACCCGGCCCGAATGCTTCCGCATTTGTCGAAGTCGGACAACAAGTTAAAGCCGGCGACACCTTGTGCATCATCGAAGCGATGAAACTGATGAACGAAATTGAAGCCGAAAAATCCGGTACGGTCAAAGAAATCCTGGTCGAAAACGGTACGCCCGTCGAATACGGCGAGCCGCTCTTCATCATTGAATAATCCGCTTTTTCAGACGGCCTTCACTTTAAGGCCGTCTGAAATTCCTTTTTCTGTTCATTAAAGGACAAACCATGCGTCTGATTTTGGCTATTTTCTTGCCTTGGTTGCAGTTTTTCACCATTGGCCGTCCGTTTGCAGGCATCATCTGTCTGATTCTGCAATGTACGCTGGTTGGCTGGATACCGGCAGCCATGTGGTCGGTTTACGCCTTGAGCCAATACAAAACCGACCAAAAAATCCGCAACGCATTAGGCGGCCGCTGAGGCCGTCTGAACCATCCGGAAAGATTATCATGCTGAAAAAAGTATTGATCGCCAACCGGGGCGAAATCGCCCTGCGCGTCCTGCGAGCCTGCCGTGAAATGGGCATCGCCACCGTCGCCGTCCATTCCGAAGCCGACAAAGACAGCCTGCACGTCAAACTCGCCGACGAATCCGTGTGTATCGGTCCCGCCTCCTCGGCGCAAAGCTATCTGAATATTCCCGCCATTATCGCCGCCGCCGAGGTTACCGATGCAGATGCCATCCACCCCGGCTACGGCTTCCTTGCCGAAAACGCCAATTTCGCCGAACAGGTCGAACAATCGGGCTTTATCTTCATCGGCCCTAAAGCAGACACCATCCGCCTGATGGGCGACAAAGTATCCGCCAAACACGCCATGATCGAAGCGGGCGTGCCTTGTGTTCCCGGCTCTGACGGCGCATTGCCCGACGACGGCGAAGAAATCCTCAAAATCGCCGATAAAGTCGGTTATCCCGTCATTATCAAAGCCTCCGGCGGCGGCGGCGGCCGCGGTATGCGCGTCGTCGAGAAAAAAGAAGACCTCCTCCAGTCTGTCGAAATGACCAAAGCCGAAGCAGGCGCGGCATTCGGCAACCCGATGGTTTACATGGAACGCTATTTGCAACGTCCGCGCCACGTCGAAATCCAAGTGATTGCCGACGAACACGGCAACGCCATCTACCTTGCCGAGCGCGACTGCTCCATGCAGCGCCGCCACCAAAAAGTCATCGAGGAAGCACCGGCTCCGTTCATCACTGAAAAAGAACGCGCCAAAATCGGCAAAGCCTGTGCCGACGCCTGCAAACGCATCGGCTATCGCGGCGCAGGTACGTTTGAATTCCTTTACGAAGACGGCGAGTTCTTCTTTATCGAGATGAACACACGCGTTCAGGTTGAGCATCCGGTTACCGAGCTCATCACCGGCGTGGACATCGTCCAAGAGCAATTGCGCATCGCGGCCGGCCTGCCGTTGCAATACAAACAAAAGGATATTCAAGTCGAAGGCCACGCGTTTGAGTGCCGTATCAACGCCGAAGATCCGTACAACTTTATCCCAAGCCCGGGTCTGATTGAGAGCTGCCATCTGCCCGGCGGCTTCGGTATCCGCGTCGACAGCCATATTTACCAAGGCTACCGCATCCCTCCTTACTACGACAGCCTGATCGGCAAAGTCTGCGTCGTCGGTAAAGACCGAGACCAAGCCATGGCTAAAATGCGCGTAGCCCTTGCCGAGCTGGCGATTACCGGCATCAAAACCAATACGCCGCTGCACCGCGACTTGTTCAACGACCCAGGTTTCCAAAAAGGCGGCGTCAGCATCCACTATTTGGAACACTGGCTGGAAGATCGCAAAGCCAAACAGGACAAATAAGCCGTCCCCGATATGCCGTCTGAAACAGTTTGTCCGTTTTCAGACGGCATTTCCGTTACACACCCATTACCTTATACAGTACGACCCTATTCCGAAGGTCTGTTAAGAAAGCCCACTATGCCTTACCAACAAATCACCATCAACGTCAACGATGCCGTCGCCGAACGCCTCGCCGACACCCTGATGGAACATGGCGCACTCTCCGCCGCCATTGAAGATGCCTATGCAGGCACCGAAAACGAACAAGCCATCTTTGGCGAACCCGGTATGCCGACCGAACAAATCTGGCAGCAGAGCAAAGTCATCGCCCTGTTCGGCGAACACGACGAAGCCGCCGCCATCATCCAAACCGCCGCACAAGAATGCGGATTAAAAGACTTGGCATACACCGGTGAAACCCTCGAAGACCAAGACTGGGTACGCCTGACCCAAGCGCAATTCGACCCCATCCAAATTTCCGAACGCCTGTGGATTACCCCCTCTTGGCACGAAGCCCCCGAAGGCACTGCCGTCAACCTCCGCCTCGATCCCGGCCTCGCCTTCGGAACCGGCAGCCACCCGACCACCCGTCTCTGCCTCAAATGGTTGGATACACAACTCAAAAACGGCGAAAGCGTCCTCGACTACGGCTGCGGTTCAGGTATCCTGACCATCGCCGCCCTCAAACTCGGCGCAGGTTCTGCCGTCGGCGTCGATATTGACGAACAGGCCATCCGTGCCAGCAAGGACAACGCCGAACAGAACAACGTCGATGCACAATTCTTCCTGCCCGACGGCCTGCCTCAAGGGCAATTCGACGTAGTTGTCGCCAACATCCTCGCCAACCCTTTACGTATGCTCGGCGAAATGCTTGCCGCCCGCACCAAACAAGGCGGCCGCATCGTGTTATCCGGTTTGTTGGACGAACAAATCGAAGAACTCAGCGGCATTTACAGCCAATGGTTCGATCTCGATCCTGCGGAAACCGAAGAAGGATGGGCGCGATTGAGCGGGACAAAACGCTGACAAGCAAAGGAAATATCATGCAGGATAAAAACAACCTCTGCTGGCTCGATATGGAAATGACGGGGCTGAATCCCGAAACTGACCGCATTATCGAAGTCGCGATGATTATTACCGACTCGGATTTGAATGTATTGGCGCAATCCGAAGTTTACGCCGTCCACCAAAGCGACGAGCTACTCGACAATATGGACGAGTGGAACACCGCCACACACGGTAGGACGGGGCTGACACAGCGCGTACGCGAATCGTCGCATACCGAAGCTGAAGTCGAACAGAAACTGCTGGACTTTATGTCGGAATGGGTACCCGAACGCGCCACGCCGATGTGCGGCAACTCCATCCACCAAGACCGGCGCTTCATGGTCAAATATATGCCGAAACTGGAAAACTACTTCCACTACCGCAACCTTGATGTTTCCACGCTGAAAGAGCTTGCCAAACGCTGGAATCCGCCCGTTGCCAAAAGCGTCGTCAAACGCGGTTCGCACAAGGCATTGGACGACATTTTGGAAAGCATCGAAGAAATGCGCCACTACCGCGAACACTTTCTGATTTCCGCCACCAAACCCGATACGGAATAAGAAACAAAAAATGCCGTCTGAAACGCTGTTTGCATTTCAGACGGCATTTTTAACTTTCGGCAATCAGCCTGCCATCGCTTTGAACACTTCACCCGCCACGGCGACCGTTTCGTCAATCAAAACCGGCGTATGCGCGGCGGAAACAAAACCTGCTTCATAAGCAGACGGGCCGAAGGCAATGCCGCGGTCGAGCATACCGTGGAAGAAGCGTTTGAAAGCGTCGATATTGGAGCGCGCCATGTCGCCGTAGTTTTGCGGCGTATGGCTGGCAAAATACAGGCCGAACATACCGCCCACGCTGTCGGCGGTGAACTCGATACCGTGCGCTTTGGCGGCGGCGGCAAGCCCGTCGGCGAGGCGGTGGGTCAAGGCAGTCAGGTCTTCATAGAAGCCTTCGCGCTGGATGATTTCCAGCGTTTTCAAGCCTGCGGCGACGGCAATCGGGTTGCCCGACAAGGTGCCTGCCTGATACACGCCGCCCAGCGGGGAAATACATTCCATAATGTCTTTACGGCCGCCGAACGCGGCAAGCGGCATACCGCCGCCGATGACTTTGCCCATCGTGGTCAGGTCGGGCGTGATGCCGTGCAGCGATTGTGCGCCGCCGAGCGCGACGCGGAAACCGGTCATCACTTCGTCGTAAATCAACACAGCGCCGTGTTTTTCGGTCAATTCGCGCAGGGCTTTGACGAAGGCTTCGGTCGGTCGGACAAGGTTCATATTTCCGACGAAAGGCTCCAAAATCACACAGGCAATATCATTGCCGCTTTGAGCAAAGGCTTCTTCGAGTTGGGCGATGTTGTTGTATTCGAGTACCAAAGTATGTTTGGTAAAGTCGGCAGGCACACCGGCGGAAGAAGGATTGCCGAAGGTAAGCAGACCGCTGCCTGCTTTCACCAACAGGCTGTCGGAATGGCCGTGGTAGCAGCCTTCAAATTTGATGATTTTGTCGCGACCGGTAAAACCGCGTGCCAGACGGATGGCGGTCATGGTGGCTTCGGTACCGGAGCTGACAAGGCGCAGCCGTTCGACGGACGGCATGATTTTGGCGATTTCTTCGGCGATGACGATTTCGCCTTCGGTAGGCGCGCCGAACGACAAACCGCCCAAGGCAGCTTCGCGCACGGCTTCGATGACTTCGGGGTGCGCGTGTCCGACAATCGCAGGACCCCAAGAGCCGACATAGTCGGTGTAGCGCGTGCCGTTTTCGTCCCAAACATACGCGCCTTCGGCTTTTTTGATAAAGCGCGGCACGCCGCCGACGCTGCCGAATGCGCGGACGGGGGAATTCACGCCGCCGGGGATGATGGCTTTGGCGCGGTCGAATAAAATTTCGTTACGGTTCATATATATCCTTAAATTCCATCCTAAAGGCAGGTTTTAGGTTCTGAAACAGAAAAAGCTATTTTATCATTTTTCAGGTTTCGCCAAGGATTTGCCCGCTTCTTTGCGGATGACGTCAACCGTATCCCGGATGACGGAACGCTCGTCTTTTTCAACTTTATGTGTAAAGCGGTAGTCCCGGACAACTCCCTCCCCGTCGTAATCCACACACCACTCCCAATGTCGGCGTTCTGATTTCATATAAATGAAATTGGTCGGCAAAAAATTATAAATAGGCAGGCTGACTTCATGATAGGCATAACAGCCGAAAGGGTTGCGCTTCCCGAAACGTGCCTCTACCTCCGCCCGGGTCGTTTTGCCTTTAACAACCGTTTGTGCGATTCCCTCTTCCGTCTGATCACGCAGGAACTGATGTTCCCTGTCGCCGAAATTGCTGGTACACGCACACAGCAGCAATGCCGCCCATACAACCGGTTTCATATACATCTCCGTCAAATCAAACCTTCATTATACAGCCGTCCAAACCGGATAAATTCATATTAAAAACAATATTCTGTTTACAAAACCCACATCGTGCTATAATCCGCACCGATTTTCAGACGGCACCGTCATGCCGTCTGAAATTTTTTCATTCCAACAACAATCAGCCCCGCAATTACGGCTGCCTGAGAAAGACACAAACCATGAAAAAAGTATTTATCCGTACCTTCGGTTGCCAAATGAACGAGTACGACAGCGAAAAAATGCTGTCCGTCCTTGCCGAAGAACACGGCGGCATCGAGCAGGTTACCCAGCCCGACGACGCCGACATCATCTTGTTCAACACCTGTTCCGTGCGTGAAAAAGCGCAAGAAAAAGTTTTCTCCGATTTGGGGCGCGTCCGTCCGCTCAAAGAAAAAAATCCCGACCTCATCATCGGCGTTGCCGGCTGCGTCGCCTCTCAAGAAGGCGAAAACATCGTCAAACGCGCGCCGTATGTGGACGTGGTTTTCGGCCCGCAAACGCTGCACCGCCTGCCCAAACTCATCGTCGACAAAGAAACCACCGGTCTCTCGCAAATCGATATTTCCTTCCCCGAAATCGAGAAATTCGACCACCTGCCGCCTGCACGCGTAGAAGGCGGTTCGGCATTCATTTCCATCATGGAAGGCTGTTCCAAATACTGCTCTTACTGCGTCGTCCCTTACACCCGCGGCGAAGAATTCTCCCGCCCGCTCAACGACGTATTGACCGAGATTGCCGGCTTGGCGCAACAAGGCGTTAAAGAAATCAACCTCTTAGGCCAAAACGTCAACGCCTATCGCGGCGAAATGGAAAACGGCGAAATCTGCGACTTTGCTACTTTGTTGCGCATTGTCCACGAAATCCCCGGCATCGAACGCCTGCGCTTTACCACCAGCCATCCGCGCGAATTTACCGACGCGATTATCGAGTGCTACCGCGACCTGCCGAAGCTGGTTTCCCACCTGCACCTACCGATTCAAAGCGGTTCCGACCGCGTATTGAGCGCGATGAAACGCGGCTATACCGCTTTGGAATACAAATCCATCATCCGCAAACTGCGCGCCATCCGTCCTGATTTGTGCCTCAGCTCCGACTTTATCGTCGGCTTCCCGGGCGAGACCGAGCGCGAGTTCGAGCAAACCTTGAAACTGGTCAAAGACATTGCCTTCGACTTGAGCTTCGTCTTTATTTACAGTCCGCGCCCTGGCACGCCTGCCGCCAACCTGCACGACGACACACCGCATGAAGAAAAAGTGCGCCGCCTCGAAGCTTTGAACGAAGTCATCGAAGCCGAAACCGCGCGCATCAACCAAACCATGGTCGGCACGGTTCAACGCTGTTTGGTCGAAGGTATCTCCAAAAAAGACCCTGACCAACTGCAAGCCCGTACTGCCAACAACCGCGTGGTCAACTTTACCGGCACACCCGACATGATTAACCAAATGATCGATTTGGAAATCACCGAGGCCTACACCTTCTCCCTGCGCGGCAAAGTTGTCGAAGCCTAAGTCTTCCCCACTGTAAAAATGCCGTCTGAATCCGGTTTCAGACGGCATTTCCCACTTTGCGACGAACATCAGAACGTTTTGTTAAACTCAACAAACGCTCTGTTTTTTTCGTATTCATTCATCACATCGTTACTCCATGTTTCACGGTGCGACAAGGTCAGGCGCGGTGTGATGCCTTTAATATGCAACGCACGGTGCCAAAGGCTCAACGAAGTATCCAGTTCCCTATCCCTGCGCCTTTCCCCTTTAAAACTGCTGAAGAAGCTGGTTTTTTCATAACGCCTTTGCGCCACACCGACCCGAAGCAGCGAGGACAAACCGCTGCCGCCCCACTCCTGCCCCCAAGCAAAACGCATACCGTAACGGTTGAAATTGTCGCCCCGGTCGGCGGGGTTGCGCTCGCGGTAAAGATCCAAACCGCCCATCCAATATTGCCGCGCATTGGGATAGTAAATCAAGGAATGGCTCAACATAAGGTTTTTGTTGTTGGAACGGTCATACCGTATATTTTTCAGATAACCTGTTTCCACAGGCGGTAAGCATCTGCAGTTTCTGCGCCAGCCAATAGTCGAAACTTACCCTCGCGCCGTTGGCATAAGAATAGGCATCGTTGCCGTAGGTCCGGCGTTCGTGAAATACCGTCAGCCCTATATCTTTACGCTGATCCGAATAGCCTGCACCGGTAGATACGCGCGCCGTCATGTCGTTAAATCTCGTGTTGTCCGGATAAATCCTGCCGAACAAATCGCCGCCCGCCGTCGCATACCATCCGTCTTTCAACGACCATTTTTTCTCCGCACCGATCTGATAGTTGACTGCCGTACCGTTCACCTGTTTCGGGAGCGTAAATTGTCCATATTCCTGCTGTTTCGGGGCCTGGTTGATATTCCGCTCTTGGGTGACGCTAAATCCGCCGTTAAATTTCCACGCATCCCGATCACGCAATGCCTTGCGGTACAATTCGACTTGTTCCATAAGCTGAGGCGGCAGGTCTTCTGTTTTCAGACGGTCGAACTGGTCTGCCGCCGCCTCGTTTTGTTTGTCTTCAAACAATGCGGCGGCAAGGCGCAGACGGACGGCGGGCGCATCGGGCTGGATGGCAATCAGTCGACGGTAATAGGAAACCGCTTCTTTCACCCTACCGTCTGCCTGCGCCAAAATCCCTTGTGCATAAAGTGCCAGCATCTTATCCTGCTGCGCCTGTTTTAGGTAAATCGGCAAAATAACTCGGATACCGGCAATATTGTTTGAAACCACTGCGGAATACATGGCACGCGACAGTAATTCGGGATTTTTCAGCAGGGTTTCTCCGTCAATCTGCAAAACTTTCCCTTTTTCCTGTACCTGTTCCGATATCTTTTCCTTGTTGACGGGTTTAACTTCCACTTCATGGATCTTGAACTCGGGCTTGTTTCTCAAATCAGGTCCGTGCGGTATTTCTTCGGCGTATGCCGCTGTTGCCAACAAAGACAGCAGCAATACCCATCTGTTTTGTGCAGTCATAAAACAGCTTTCTAAAAACAATCATTATCAATTGGGAATTGTACCAGTTTTTTACGTTACCGTTTTAAACGCCGATACCAAATATGGAGTCTGAAACACCCGGCCGTTTTTTATCGGCCAATATGGCGGCGTAGATTTTAATGAGGATAAATAAGCCGTCAAGGTAAAGACGGTATGGGGCAGTCCGGGCGATGGGCGATGCCGTATTATTCGAATGGGTACGCTATGAAAACAGCCGCCCTGCCTGAAAACGGAGGGCGGCTGACTTCAAAAAAACTATCTGCCGAGCTGCTGACCGATATAGGTCATAATCAATTCTTTTTTTTCCCAAAAAAACTTCTGCATTTTCTGTTCGGAATACAGTTTGCGAACCAGTACGGGCAGGCCGCCATGAATAATTGAGGCAATTTCTTTATTGCCCTCTTCTTCCTGCATGGCCGCCTGAAAATCCAAACCGCGGCTTTTCAGATATTCCGCAAGCTGGTTGCGGACGTGCGAATTGAGTTCGATGGATTTGAGCATTTTTCCTCCGTTTTCGGTAACGATTATATTGAATCCGTCTGTATGCCTTATTTTATCATGTTTCACGGACGGTTTGCCTGTACAATACAGCTTTTCAGTATGATGTGCTGGCATTTATGTATTCTTGGTTCAAACTGTTTCACCTGTTTTTTGTTATTTCATGGTTTGCCGGCCTGTTTTACCTGCCGAGGATTTTTGTCAATATGGCAATGATCGGTACGCCGCGCGGCAATCCCGAGTATGTGCGTCTGTCGGGCATGGCGGTGCGGTTGTACCGTTTTATGTCCCCTTTGGGCTTCGGTGCGGTCGTGTTCGGCTCGGCGATACCGTTTGCCGCCGGTTGGTGGGGCAGCGGTTGGGTACATGTCAAACTGTGTTTGGGGTTGATGCTCTTGGCCTATCAGCTGTATTGCGGCGTGCTGCTGCGTCGTTTTCAGAATTACAGCAATACTTTCTCACACCGCTGGTATCGCGTATTTAACGAAATCCCTGTACTGCTGATGATAGGTGCGCTTTACCTGGTTGTGTTCAAACCGTTTTGACGGAGTGCCTTATGACGGTAGAAATCGAACGCCGCTTTTTGATTGAAAACGACAAATGGCATCAATACGCCGATGAGCCGCTGCTCTTGAAACAGGCTTATCTTTCTGTCGAGAAAGAACGTACCGTCCGTGTCCGTATTGTCGGACAACGGGCGTGGCTGACACTGAAAGGCTATATTTCGGAACTCAGCCGCAGTGAGTTTGAATACGAAATCCCGCTTGCAGATGCGGAAAAGATGATGGAAACGATGTGCCCGTTTAAAATGGAAAAATGGCGCTATCCGGTCAGATGGGGCGGCAGTCTGTTTGAAATCGATGTTTTTCTTGGCGATAATGCGCCTTTGGTCGTTGCGGAAATCGAGTTGCCCGATGAGAATGCCGATTTTGACCGTCCGGACTGGCTGGGACGGGAAATCACTTCAGACAGCATGTTTACCAATGCATACTTGAGCAAACACCCGTTCTCAACCTGGAAATAAAATGCCGTCTGAAATACATTCAGACGGCATCTGCCTTACGATTATCTTTTGAGATAATGCACAAACGCATATGCTGTCCCTTTACTGCTAACACGTCGTTCCGTCCTCTCCGCCTCTTTCCAATACATCCGGTCTATTTCAGGGAAAAACGCATCACCTTCCACAGTCAGGCCGACTTCGGTTATCCGCAGGTCAGTCGCCCACGGCATCGCTTGTGCGTATATCTGCACACCACCCATAATGACGATTTCCTCCATATCGGCACACAATGCCAATGCAGCCTCCAAACTTGCCGCCGTTTCCGCACCTGCCGCGCAATAATCCGCCTGCCTGCTAATAACAATGTTTCTTCTTTCAGGCAGGGGTTTGACCGGTAAAGACTCCCATGTTTTCCGTCCCATTATCACCGGTTTCCCCAAGGTATATGCTTTGAAAAATGCAAAATCTTCCGGAATATGCCAAGGCATGGCGTTTCCCGCCCCAATGCACAGATTCTCCGCACACGCTGCAATTAAGGTTATTTTAGTCATGTTGTCTCCATAAAAATGCCGTCTGAAAGCTTCAGACGGCATTTTATGATATTCCGTATCAAAAATCTCAACTTGCCCGAGCAATACGTATTTTGTTGGCACCCGCCAACAATGCCAACAGTTCTTCAGTCGCATCCCAACCGATACACGCATCGGTAATGCTCTTACCGTAAACTTCCGGCTTATCCTGTCTGCCTTCTATTAAATGGCTTTCTACCATTACACCCATAATATTGCTCCCGTCCTGTTCCAATTGGGCGGCAATATCCCGTGCCACGTCCATCTGCTTGGTATAATCCTTACGGCTGTTAGCATGGCTGCAATCAATCATCAGCTTATCATTTACACCGGCCGCCTTTAACTGCTCAACCGCAGCACTGACGTGTTCCGCATCATAATTCGGCTCTTTACCGCCCCGCAAAATAACATGACAATCTGGATTGCCACTGGTATGGACAATGGCGGAATGTCCGGCTTTAGTTACAGACAAGAAATGATGGGAATGGCTCGCCGCACCAATTGCATCGATTGCAATCTTCAAATTACCATCCGTACCGTTTTTAAAGCCGACGGGACAGGACAGACCGCTTGCTAATTCGCGGTGAACTTGACTTTCAGTCGTCCGTGCACCGATTGCCCCCCAAGAAATCAGGTCGGCATAATACTGGGGTGTAATCATATCCAAAAATTCGGTAGAGGCAGGCATGCCCATATTATTCAGTGATAACAACAGACTGCGCGCCTGACGCAAACCGAAATTGATATCGAATGTTCCGTCCAAGTGCGGGTCGTTAATCAAACCTTTCCAACCCACCGTCGTTCTCGGCTTCTCGAAATAAACTCGCATCACAATCAAAAGCTCGTTTTCATACTGTTTACGGAGTTTCAACAAACGCTCCGCATATTCCAACGCCGCTTTTGGATCGTGAATCGAACATGGCCCGATAATGACCAAGAGCCGTTTATCCTTACCATGCACCAAATCCGAAATCTCATGGCGCGTACGGTGAACCAGACCCGAAGCCTCTTTGGAAATCGGCAGCTCGTAAAGATGGGCAATCGGCGGCAGCAGTTCTTTAACTTCTTTAATCTTAATATCATCGGTGGGGTAATGGTGTGTCATCGGGTATCTTTCCTGATTGGTTTTGTATATAGATTACATGGTTTGTATAACCATAACAAGCTCAACAGTCCGCTACAAAGCTATTTTATTTCAAAATAACCGACACAGATTTTTTTATAGATTTTAAATTTCATATTTTTAATATTTTGGAAATTTTATTCCAAATAAAAAGAAAATAAATTGATAAAAACAATACTAGCCATTCATTCGGACAAACCTATACGACAAAATCGAAACAACCGAAAATACACAGAGACCCTTGAAAAGAAAATAAACGAATTAATTAAAAAAAGATTTAATTGATAAGTGGGCATTTCCCTCAATCTTTTTAACTTATCTTCATTGCAGAAAACAGGACATGAAAAAACCTTACTTACACGCTCATTGGCAGCCGTTTTCGCCGACACAATGGCAAACGTTCTCGATTTTATCGCCAAAGGCGAGTACAAAGTCTTTACCGGAAAGACACTACTGGCGATTTGAAAAAAACAACGCAAGCCGGTTATCGGTTTCCGTGCGGACATACCGTTTGACGAACGCCACAGTATGCGTTTTGAAGCGACGCACAACAAAAATAAAATCGATATCTACGATAAGGAAGGAGGAGAAACTCAACGGGCATAATAAGCAAAACAGCTACAGTGTATGCCGGCTATACCCACACCCAATCGGTCAGCGAATCCACACGCTTCCGTAGCGGCATCGGTCTGGGATACAGTACATCCAAGCGGAATATCCTCTGGGAGAAAGGCGCGACGGCTACGCCCGTCTCTTCAAAAGGTAAACACCTTATAGACAGCGAAATTCATCAAAACCTTGTGAAGGCTGGTCCCTAACTCCGTGAGCAGATCCCCATGTAGATTTGCACGGCAAAACCAAAGTGGCGATCACTCAAATGGGGGAGCGCAAGCACCAAAGTATGGGAATTTAGCGCCAGTCTGAATGAGGGCAAACAACTGACCGACGGTCTCAACATGGAATTTGGTCCGTACTACCGCCACCGCGCAACCCGCGAGTCTGCCGAGTTCGTCTTGGATGGCGACAAAACCGAAATGGATCGTACAAAGGACAACGAGTACGGCTTCCGCGTAGCCGCAACGTTCTAATTCCCTTACGCATGAAAGGCAATATAGAAGTGCCGCCTTTGCCCATGTTCAACAGAAATATTCCGTAGCGTAGTTTACCTCATTGTTTCACACATACCGGAAATGCCGTCTAAAAACCAATTTTCAGACGGCACATAGTCAATTAAAGTCAAATATGTACGCCCCATTCTCTCTTGAGCGGGCATACAATAGTTGACTTTACTCTCATAAGCAACCATTACTGAAACAGCGGATTTTAATTCCATCAACATAGCCATAACGAAATCAAACACCCTGCCCCACTATAAAGCACACACAATAAAACGCCGCCCGACCTATGGTCAGACGGCACTTTATCGGTACTTACGCCCTATTTTTTAGCTGCGGGTATAGCCGGTTTAGCAGGTACCTTAGCCGCAGGCGCACCGACAGAAGCCTGATCCTTTAGCTTCGCCAACAACACAGGGCCGATACCCTTAACCTTCGTCAACTCGTCCACAGACTTGAACGCACCGTTTTGCGCACGGTATTCCACAATGGCCTTTGCCTTCGCCGGACCTATTCCCGGCAGCGCCTCCAATTCCTGCTGGGAAGCGGCATTGACGTTTACCGCAGCAAAAGAGAAGGCGCAGGAGAACAGCATACAGAACAATACAAACATTTTTTTCATGGTTTTTCCTCCAACGTGTGGTAAATAATAAAATTACGTCATTTTAAAATGAATATCCCAAAATTTCAAGTATCCCTCCACAAACCCAACCGGACACCTCACAGATACCGTCCCGCCATCCCCGACATTTTTTCCTGGCAAAGCAAAAACCCCCGGATATCCGGGGGTTTTCTGAATGGGTGTTTGGCAGTGACCTACTTTCGCATGGAAGAACCACACTATCATCGGCGCTGAGTCGTTTCACGGTCCTGTTCGGGATGGGAAGGCGTGGGACCAACTCGCTATGGCCGCCAAACTTAAACTGTTACAAATCGGTAAAGCCTTAATCAATATATTCGGTGATGACTGAAATCAGTCAGTAAGCTTTTATCTTTGAAGTTCTTCAAATGATAGAGTCAAGCCTCACGAGCAATTAGTATGGGTTAGCTTCACGCGTTACCGCGCTTCCACACCCCACCTATCAACGTCCTGGTCTCGAACGACTCTTTAGTGTGGTTAAACCACAAGGGAAGTCTCATCTTCAGGCGAGTTTCGCGCTTAGATGCTTTCAGCGCTTATCTCTTCCGAACTTAGCTACCCGGCTATGCAACTGGCGTTACAACCGGTACACCAGAGGTTCGTCCACTCCGGTCCTCTCGTACTAGGAGCAGCCCCCGTCAAACTTCCAACGCCCACTGCAGATAGGGACCAAACTGTCTCACGACGTTTTAAACCCAGCTCACGTACCACTTTAAATGGCGAACAGCCATACCCTTGGGACCGACTACAGCCCCAGGATGTGATGAGCCGACATCGAGGTGCCAAACTCCGCCGTCGATATGAACTCTTGGGCGGAATCAGCCTGTTATCCCCGGAGTACCTTTTATCCGTTGAGCGATGGCCCTTCCATACAGAACCACCGGATCACTATGTCCTGCTTTCGCACCTGCTCGACTTGTCGGTCTCGCAGTTAAGCTACCTTTTGCCATTGCACTATCAGTCCGATTTCCGACCGGACCTAGGTAACCTTCGAACTCCTCCGTTACTCTTTGGGAGGAGACCGCCCCAGTCAAACTGCCTACCATGCACGGTCCCCGACCCGGATTACGGGTCTGGGTTAGAACCTCAAAGACACCAGGGTGGTATTTCAAGGACGGCTCCACAGAGACTGGCGTCTCTGCTTCTAAGCCTCCCACCTATCCTACACAAGTGACTTCAAAGTCCAATGCAAAGCTACAGTAAAGGTTCACGGGGTCTTTCCGTCTAGCAGCGGGTAGATTGCATCTTCACAACCACTTCAACTTCGCTGAGTCTCAGGAGGAGACAGTGTGGCCATCGTTACGCCATTCGTGCGGGTCGGAACTTACCCGACAAGGAATTTCGCTACCTTAGGACCGTTATAGTTACGGCCGCCGTTTACTGGGGCTTCGATCCGATGCTCTCACATCTTCAATTAACCTTCCAGCACCGGGCAGGCGTCACACCCTATACGTCCACTTTCGTGTTAGCAGAGTGCTGTGTTTTTAATAAACAGTCGCAGCCACCTATTCTCTGCGACCCTCCTAGGCTTACGGAGCAAGTCCTTAACCTTAGAGGGCATACCTTCTCCCGAAGTTACGGTATCAATTTGCCGAGTTCCTTCTCCTGAGTTCTCTCAAGCGCCTTAGAATTCTCATCCTGCCCACCTGTGTCGGTTTGCGGTACGGTTCGATTCAAACTGAAGCTTAGTGGCTTTTCCTGGAAGCGTGGTATCGGTTACTTCGTGTCCGTAGACACTCGTCGTCACTTCTCGGTGTTAAGAAGACCCGGATTTGCCTAAGTCTTCCACCTACCGGCTTAAACAAGCTATTCCAACAGCTTGCTAACCTAACCTTCTCCGTCCCCACATCGCATTTGAATCAAGTACAGGAATATTAACCTGTTTCCCATCGACTACGCATTTCTGCCTCGCCTTAGGGGCCGACTCACCCTACGCCGATGAACGTTGCGTAGGAAACCTTGGGCTTTCGGCGAGCGGGCTTTTCACCCGCTTTATCGCTACTCATGTCAACATTCGCACTTCTGATACCTCCAGCACACTTTACAATGCACCTTCATCGGCCTACAGAACGCTCCCCTACCATGCCGGTAAACCGGCATCCGCAGCTTCGGTTATAGATTTGAGCCCCGTTACATCTTCCGCGCAGGACGACTCGACCAGTGAGCTATTACGCTTTCTTTAAATGATGGCTGCTTCTAAGCCAACATCCTGGCTGTCTATGCCTTCCCACTTCGTTTACCACTTAATCTATCATTTGGGACCTTAGCTGGCGGTCTGGGTTGTTTCCCTCTTGACAACGGACGTTAGCACCCGCTGTCTGTCTCCCGAGGAACCACTTGATGGTATTCTGAGTTTGCCATGGGTTGGTAAGTTGCAATAACCCCCTAGCCATAACAGTGCTTTACCCCCATCAGTGTCTTGCTCGAGGCACTACCTAAATAGTTTTCGGGGAGAACCAGCTATCTCCGAGTTTGTTTAGCCTTTCACCCCTATCCACAGCTCATCCCCGCATTTTGCAACATGCGTGGGTTCGGTCCTCCAGTACCTGTTACGGCACCTTCAACCTGGCCATGGATAGATCACTCGGTTTCGGGTCTACACCCAGCAACTATTCGCCCTATTAAGACTCGGTTTCCCTACGCCTCCCCTATTCGGTTAAGCTCGCTACTGAATGTAAGTCGTTGACCCATTATACAAAAGGTACGCAGTCACACCACTAGGGTGCTCCCACTGTTTGTATGCATCAGGTTTCAGGTTCTATTTCACTCCCCTCCCGGGGTTCTTTTCGCCTTTCCCTCACGGTACTGGTTCACTATCGGTCGATGATGAGTATTTAGCCTTGGAGGATGGTCCCCCCATATTCAGACAGGATTTCACGTGTCCCGCCCTACTTTTCGTACGCTTAGTACCACCGTTGTGATTTTGAATACGGGACTATCACCCACTATGGTCAAGCTTCCCAGCTTGTTCTTCTATCTCAACAGTTATCACGTACAGGCTCCTCCGCGTTCGCTCGCCACTACTTGCGGAATCTCGGTTGATTTCTTTTCCTCCGGGTACTTAGATGGTTCAGTTCTCCGGGTTCGCTTCTCTAAGTCTATGTATTCAACTTAGGATACTGCACAGAATGCAGTGGGTTTCCCCATTCGGACATCGCGGGATCATAGCTTTATTGCCAGCTCCCCCGCGCTTTTCGCAGGCTTACACGTCCTTCGTCGCCTATCATCGCCAAGGCATCCACCTGATGCACTTATTCACTTGACTCTATCATTTCAAGAACTTCTTTGACTTCGTTTACCTACCCGTTGACTAGGGAAGCAAACTTGAAATTTCTACTTTGATAAAGCTTACTGCTTTGTTGTGTCTTAATCCTGCCTTTTGTGTTTCAGGATTAAGTCGATACAATCATCACCCAAATACTGTGTTTGTTTTCTTTTCTCTCGCGAGAGATTTTTACCCTTTGCAAAAGGTAAAAATCAAAACAAACTCATTGTCTTTGTTTGTTGATTTCGGCTTTCCAATTTGTTAAAGATCGATGCGTCGTTATTCTACTTCGCAAATCAAAATAAGCTGCTAAAAATAGCAAACTTGCTTTCATTTGTAAAGTTTTGGTGGAGGCAAACGGGATCGAACCGATGACCCCCTGCTTGCAAAGCAGGTGCTCTACCAACTGAGCTATGCCCCCGTTATTGGTGGGTCTGGGAGGACTTGAACCTCCGACCCCACGCTTATCAAGCGTGTGCTCTAACCAGCTGAGCTACAAACCCGGATTCTCTTCTTAAGCGAACCTTGCCTTCACTCAAGCTTCTTCCGCATCTTTTCAGTTTACCGATAAGTGTGAATGCCTAAAGCCTCTTCTTTCTCTAGAAAGGAGGTGATCCAGCCGCAGGTTCCCCTACGGCTACCTTGTTACGACTTCACCCCAGTCATGAAGCATACCGTGGTAAGCGGACCCCTTGCGGTTATCCTACCTACTTCTGGTATCCCCCACTCCCATGGTGTGACGGGCGGTGTGTACAAGACCCGGGAACGTATTCACCGCAGTATGCTGACCTGCGATTACTAGCGATTCCGACTTCATGCACTCGAGTTGCAGAGTGCAATCCGGACTACGATCGGTTTTGTGAGATTGGCTCCACCTCGCGGCTTGGCTACCCTCTGTACCGACCATTGTATGACGTGTGAAGCCCTGGTCATAAGGGCCATGAGGACTTGACGTCATCCCCACCTTCCTCCGGCTTGTCACCGGCAGTCTCATTAGAGTGCCCAACTGAATGATGGCAACTAATGACAAGGGTTGCGCTCGTTGCGGGACTTAACCCAACATCTCACGACACGAGCTGACGACAGCCATGCAGCACCTGTGTTACGGTTCCCGAAGGCACTCCTCCGTCTCTGGAGGATTCCGTACATGTCAAGACCAGGTAAGGTTCTTCGCGTTGCATCGAATTAATCCACATCATCCACCGCTTGTGCGGGTCCCCGTCAATTCCTTTGAGTTTTAATCTTGCGACCGTACTCCCCAGGCGGTCAATTTCACGCGTTAGCTACGCTACTGAACAATCAAGTTGCCCAACAGCTAATTGACATCGTTTAGGGCGTGGACTACCAGGGTATCTAATCCTGTTTGCTACCCACGCTTTCGAGCATGAACGTCAGTGTTATCCCAGGAGGCTGCCTTCGCCATCGGTATTCCTCCACATCTCTACGCATTTCACTGCTACACGTGGAATTCTACCTCCCTCTGACACACTCTAGTCACCCAGTTCAGAACGCAGTTCCCAGGTTGAGCCCGGGGATTTCACATCCTGCTTAAGTAACCGTCTGCGCTCGCTTTACGCCCAGTAATTCCGATTAACGCTCGCACCCTACGTATTACCGCGGCTGCTGGCACGTAGTTAGCCGGTGCTTATTCTTCAGGTACCGTCATCAGCCGCTGATATTAGCAACAGCCTTTTCTTCCCTGACAAAAGTCCTTTACAACCCGAAGGCCTTCTTCAGACACGCGGCATGGCTGGATCAGGCTTGCGCCCATTGTCCAAAATTCCCCACTGCTGCCTCCCGTAGGAGTCTGGGCCGTGTCTCAGTCCCAGTGTGGCGGATCATCCTCTCAGACCCGCTACTGATCGTCGCCTTGGTAGGCCTTTACCCCACCAACTAGCTAATCAGATATCGGCCGCTCGAATAGCGCAAGGCCCGAAGGTCCCCTGCTTTCCCTCTCAAGACGTATGCGGTATTAGCTGATCTTTCGATCAGTTATCCCCCACTACTCGGTACGTTCCGATATGTTACTCACCCGTTCGCCACTCGCCACCCAAGAAGCAAGCTTCTCTGTGCTGCCGTCCGACTTGCATGTGTAAAGCATGCCGCCAGCGTTCAATCTGAGCCAGGATCAAACTCTTATGTTCAATCTCTAACTTTTTAACTTCTGGTCTGCTTCAAAGAAACCGACAGGACAATGTTCAAAACATCATCTTGTCTGTCTTTCAAACAGTGTGAGGCTCAAGGCACTCACACTTATCGGTAATCTGTTTTGTTAAAGAGCGTTTGAATTACTTCGTTACCGCCGCTTCGTCAGCAGCGAAGAACCGAACTATACGCTTGAAGAGATTTGTGGTCAACCGTTTTCTTGAAAAATTTTTATAAAAATATTTATCATATTGTTTATAAATTAATTTATATTTATTAACCTGCTTTTGCCATATAAAATTCTTCCAGTGCATGAGAGATATTTTCAGCCTGCCATGCATTTTTCAAAGGTGCAGTAATTTCGATTTCTTGTTGTTGATAGGTAAATTGTATTTTCCATGCATACAGGAACATAGTTTCGGATTCTGTCCCTCCATATAAGCGGTCCCCCAAAATAGGACTGCCCAGACTTTTCATTGCCACTCTCAGCTGATGTGTCTTACCGGTATGAGGCTCAAGAATGAACAGCCGCATTTTTTCACTGATACGTATACTGAAAAACCGGGTAACAGCAATATTTTCCATATTGCGCGTCAGCTTCCACATCCCGCGTCTGGATTTTTCCATGCCGCCTTTTATCCATCCTTGTTTTTTGGACGGTTTACGGTCGGACAAAGCCAAATAGGTTTTCTTCATTTTCCTTTCTGCAAACTGTGCGGCAAGAACAGCGGCGCTTTGGGGATTAAGGGCAAACAGCAATATGCCTCCGGTCTGCTTGTCCAACCTGTGCAGCAACCATACCTTTTCTACGCCCAACTGTGCCGCAAGTGTTGCCGTCAGACTGACTTCGCCGTCGGAACGGTGGACGGATATGCCTTGAGGTTTATTGATGGCGACAAAATCTTGGTGTCTGAATAAGATTTCCCACATATTTGAACCTGAATATATTTGACAGAAGCTTTCTGTCAGGCATTGTTGTGATGTTCTGCAATCATTTTTTGGTACACGGCCGGCGGCACATATCTTTTAACGGTTTCCATCCAGCCTTCCGGCCCGACCAGTCCTTTGACCATAGTGGACGACACTTCGGCAATTTCGCGCGGCGGCATGAGGAATACGGTGGATATTTCGGGTGCGAGGTCACTGTTGATATGGCGCATGGAACGTTCGTATTCGTAATCCGAAGCAGAACGTATGCCGCGCACGATGAATCCCGCCTGCACTTCGCGGGCGTAATGCACCAAAAACCGGTTTTCAAATACATCGATTCTGACGTTGGGAAACATTTCGGTAATATCGTGCAGCATATCCCGCCTATCGGCTATCGTGTAGGTGCTGCGTTTATCCGGATTAATGCCGATGGAGACAATAAGTTCGTCAAACATGGATTGTGCCTGCCGTATCATCCACAGATGCCCCAATGTGGGCGGATCGAAACTGCCGGCATAAACGGCTCGGCGCGGTGTATTCGGTGACATATGATTCCTTCCGACAGCATAGTCGGCCGTATGTTGATGAATGTGTATCCGTATTGTATGCCCAAAACAAAATGCCGTCTGAAATAACTTTTCAGACGGCATGGTTCGGATGGCGTTTTACCGATATCAATCATCACCGTTTAAAGACAATAGGATATGCAACAAGCTGCTGAATATGTTGTATAAGGAGATGAAGATGGTTAATGCCGCGCTGATGTGGCTGTCTTCTCCGCCATCAATGACTGTGCGTACCTGCCACATAATCATTAAGGAACTGAACAAGACAAAACCTGCCGAAATGGTCAAGGCGAGTGCGGGAATACTCAAAAACAGGTTGGCCACCATGGCGACCATCAGAATCACCGCACCCACAGTCAGAAAGCGTGCAAGTTCGTTCATATTAAGCCTCGAACGTCGTGCCAGTACGGACATAGTCAGGAAAACGGCGGCGGTCATAGCTGCGGCAATGCCGACGATTTTCGCACCGTCGGCAATATGAAGCGCATATTGCAGCACAGGGCTGATCAATACACCTATACCGAATGTGAATACCATCAACAGGGTAACGCCGGTATTACTGTAACGGTTTTTCTCGATAAGATAAGTCATGCCGTAGAAAAATACCAAGAATGCGATGAGACTGATCCAGCGCGAACCTAAGGCGGCATAAAAATTGAAGTTCATGCCGGCTGCAAATGCCGCACCTGCCACCGCAGGGATAAAGGACAGCCCGAGCAGGCGGTAAGTTTTTTGCAAAACGGTGTTTTTAGAAACTGTATGCGCGGTGTAGTCGTAAACGTCGTGCTGCATGGCATATGCTCCTGAAAGTGTGGTTGGGAATACTTGGGGATTTTAACATTGTTCAACGTCAAAACTTGTTCGGTTGCGTCAAGATAAGGTTGTTCTGAGTATTTTAAAGGCTGTCTGAAACAGGTTCGGACAGCCTTTTATTTGAAGCAGGAAACCGTTTATTGCGGAACATACCCCTGAACGGCATCCGCGCCGTCGCCGAAGAAATACTGCTCCATCTGCTGAGCCAGGTATTCGCGCGCGCGCGGATCGGCAAGGCTTAAGCGGTTTTCGTTAATCAGCATAGTTTGGTGGCGCGTCCACGCCATCCATGCTTCTTGCGATACGTTTTCAAAAATGCGCTTGCCCAATTCGTTGGGAAGCGGTGGAAATTTCATGCCTTCGGCTTCTTTGTTGAGCTTAACGCAGAATACCATGCGTGCCATAGCGGATTCCTTTGCTGTGTGTTCAGAAATAACGGGGTGATTTTAACCGATTAGGGGTACAGACAAAAGCCTTCTTATTCCCGATGATAAGGATGGTTGTGCAGGATGGAAACAGCCCGGTAGAGCTGCTCGGTCAGAAGGACGCGCACCATGCCGTGCGGCAGGGTGAGGCTGGACAGGCGCATCATCATGCGGGCTTGTTGTTTGAGGCGGTCGGTCATGCCGTCCGCACCGCCGATGACGAAGCAGACGTGTTCGCCGTTTTGCTGCCAGCTTTTGAGGTGTTCCGCCAGCTCGACGGAGGTCGGTGCTTTGCCGCGTTCGTCAAGAACGACGAGGAACGCGCCTTGCGGAACGGCTTCAAGGATGCGTTTTTCTTCCGCCGCCATACTTTGGGCGGCATTCACGCCCGCGCCGCGTTTTTCGGGTTTGATTTCTTTGAGTGCGTAGGCGACGTCGCGTCCGAAGCGTTTGGCGTATTCGGCGACGGCCTCATCAACCCAGCGCGGCATTTTGGTGCCGACTGCCAAAACGGTAATGTTCAATGCTTTCTCCCTTACAGGAAAATGCCGTCTGAACATTCAGACGGCATCGGAAATCAGTCTGCCGCGTGCCACGGCTTCTGCATTCCGGCGTGGAAACTCGGTTTCTCGCCGCCCCAGAGAGTGTCGATGTCGTAGAAGTCGCGCACGGCAGGGAGCATGACGTGGACGACGAGGTCGCCTGCATCAACCAACGTCCATTCGCCGCTGTCGCCTTCGGTACTGAGGATTTCAAAACCGGCTTCTTTCAAATCGACGGCAACGTTGTTGGCCAGTGCTTTGACTTGGCGGGTACTGTCGCCGCTGGCGATAATCATTCTGGCAAACAGCGAAGTTTTGTCTTGCGTTTCGAGAACGGAAATGTCTTTGGCTTTGATGTCTTCTAGGGCGTTGACGGCCACCCCGACCATTTTTTGCAGGTCTTGCAGTTCTTGTTCGTTCATTATGTTCCTAACGGGATGTTTTCAGACGGTATTATAGCCGTTCCTTACTGATTTGACTTTATTTTTCGTACAGCCGGTATTCTCGGATATAACGGGCGGCGGCAGGCGGGATGCCGTCTGAAACGCCTTGACCGGCAAGGTTGCGGCGGATTTCCGTTGACGACACATTATGCATCGGGGCGGACAAGATGCGGACGCTGCCGTCCTGAAGGGACTTGCCCAGCCATGCGTGCAGTTCGCGCGGGGTTTGGTGCAGGCTGTCGCCCTGCCGCATGGCGACGGCGATATTGGTTTCGCGCACGAGCATCTGCCATTTTTTCCATGTGTGCAGCTTCATCAGGCTGTCGCTGCCCATCAGCCACCAGAGTTGCGCCGAAGGGAACTGCTGGCGGAAAATTTGGACGGTGTCGAAAGTGTAAGTCTCGCCGTGACGGACGATGTCGCAGTCGCTGACGGCAAAACGCGCGTCTTCTGCCGTCGCCAGTTCGACCATGGCAAGGCGGTCGGCGGCGGAAGCGGAGGCGGCGTCTTTGTGATACGGGCCGCCTGCCGGCAGGAAAACAACCGTGTCCAACCCGATTTCATCGGCAAAGGCACGGGCGATATGAAGATGCCCGTTGTGTATCGGGTCGAAAGTGCCGCCGAACAGTCCGATTTTCTTCATGATGTTTCCATTCCTTCCGATAAGTCCATGCTGTCTGAAACACTGCCGTCCACAATCAGGGTCAGTTTGCCGGTAACGGGATGGATGACCAATCCGTGAACGGCAATATGGCGCGGCATCAACGGATGGCGGCGGATGAGTTCGACCGTATGGCGCACACTGTCTTCGACGTTGTCGAAACCGGTCAGCCAGCCGTCGAGGTCGACACCGGCATAACGCAGGGTTTCGATACGGTCGTCGGGAATATTGCTTTCATGCACCTTACTGAGAAAGCCGGCCGCATTCAAACCCTGCATACCGCAATCGTGATGGGAGATGACCATGATTTCTTTGACTTTCAGTTCAAACACGGCAACCAGCAGGCTCCTCATGACCGAACCCCATGGATGCGCAACCAGCGCGCCTGCATTTTTAATCAGTTTGGCATCGCCGTTCCTCAACCCCAAAGCATTGGGCAGCAGCTCGATAATCCGCGCATCCATGCAGGACAAAATCGCCAACTCCCTGCCCGGGTATTTGTCGGTAAAATATTTCTCATATTCGCCCGACTCGACAAACTTCTGATTATAGGAAAGGATTTCGCTCAACTCGCTCATTTTGCCGTCCTCTGAAAAAGGGTTCACATTATAACGTTTCCGTCTGTTTTCCGCCTTCGCCGTTGTCCAACAGCAGGAAAATGCACACCGCAAATGCCGACAACAGCAATGTCAACACCATTGCCCGCGCATAATTGTCCTCACCCGCACGCCCCAAATAGGCATAAATCAAAGTCGTCAACGTCTGCCATTCCGGACGCGACAGGAACAATGTCGCCGCAAATTCGCCCACGCAGGTTGCCGCCGCCAAAGTCAGGCCGCGCCGCAACGCCGGTTTCAAGAGGGGGAGCGTAATACGGTATGCCGTCTGAAAGCCGTTTGCGCCCAAACCCGCCGCCGCCCTGCCGTAATCCGGCGGCAGTGCATCCCAGGCCGATAAAACATCTTTTGCCACAAACGGATAAGCCAGCAGCGCATACATCGCCAGCAGCAACGGCAACGAAGCCGTCCACTGCGGATAAAGCAGCAGCACGCCTGCCGAAACACAAACCGGCGACACCATAAACGGCAAAAACATCAGCCCGCGCATCCACGCCAACCGCTGCGCCGCCGCCGCATACATGACACCCAATACCGCCGCCGAAAATACCGCCGCCGCAGAGAAGCGCAAAGTATTCCACACCGCCTGCCAAGTTTCGCGTTCCGCCAACACCTGCCAAGATTCTCCCGCAGAACAGGCCTTTACCACGACCGCCGCCAGCGGGAACAGGCAGCATATACCCAACACCGCCGCCGCAAACGCCAGCAGCACATATTCCCCGACCGACTGCGGTTCAGACGGCATCACAGGGGAAACCGCCTTATCCGAACCCGCGCGTCTGCCGAACCACGCATACAGCAATCCCGCCGCCGCCGTTACCCCCAACACCAGCCACACCAGCACCGAAGCAACCGCCATATCGAGTTCGAACATGACCAACTGGTAAATTTCCACTTCGACCGTGGCATAACGGCTGCCGCCCAGCAGCAGCGCCAGCCCGAACCCGGAAAAACAATACAGGAAAACAAGGCACACGCCGCCGGCAAGCCACGGGCGCAAAACGGGCATTTCAATGTCCCAAAACCGCCGCCACGCCCCCGCGCCCAATGTCCGTGCCGTCTGAAGCCGTGCCGCAGGCACTTGAACAAACCCCTGATATGCCGCCCTGACCAACACAGGAAGGTTAAAAAACACATTGCCGTACAACAACAAATACGGCGTATCCTGCCAGCCGCGCCACAACAGGCCGTCCGTCCCGAACAGGGCCAGCACGCCCACACCCGCCACCAACGTGGGCATCACGAAAGGCAGCATCAGCAGGCGCAGCACAAAAGTCCGCCCCGGGAACGCCAGCCGCGCCAGCACCCACGCGACAGGTACGCCCAAGGGAAGCACCAAGATACAGGTTGCCGCCGCCTGAAATACCGTCCATGCCAAACGTTCGAGCATATAGGCATCCGACAGCACCGCGCCCCATGCAAAACCGTCATACGCCGCCATCGCCCATAAAGGCGCAAGCACCATCGCGGTCAAAAAAAACAGGGGCGGCAGCGTAACCAATCCGACAACCACCCAACGCCGCATATCCATCCGTTTTCCCATTTCAAAACATAATGGCTGGATTGTACCCAAAGCCAATCAAAAATGACTGCACAATTTTATCCGTCCGCAGTCAAACTGCCGCCAACCGCCGGAATTCAGAGGCAAACACCGGCGCGGGTGCGTAACAAAGCAGCCGAAACCGGTACGCCGAACCGGAAAACATCCGGAAAACACATCCAAACCCGAAACAAAATGCCGTCTGAAACCCTTTCAGACGGCATCGGATTCCTACCCGGCAGACGGTATCAACCCAAACTCAACAGCAGGTTGCGGAATGCGTTCGGGTCTTTGATAAACGTCATCTCGCCCTCCTGCGGAAAATGAAAATCCAACAGGCGCGACACCCAAAAACGGATGCAGCCGGCACGTTGGGCGGTCGGGAAATACGCCTTTTCTTCGGCGCTCAAGGGGCGCACGCCCTCATAACCGCCGATAAACGCCTTTTTCAACGCCTCATCCAACTTATTGTCCGCCGTCCTTGCCCAATCGTTGACCGCAATCGCCAAGTCATACATAAAATTGCCCCGGCAGGCATAATAGAAATCGATAAAGCCCGATACCTGACCGCCGTCAAGCAACACATTGTCTTTAAACAGGTCGGCATGGATGATGCCCGAAGGCAGATGATTGCCGAGATTCTCCTTCAGCGCATCGATTTCGGAACACAGCAGCGCGGCATCGTCTTGCGACAGGACGGGCAGCAGTCGGGCGCACGCCTCCGTCCACCACGCATCGTAACGCGGGTTTTCCATTTCCAAAGGGAAATCGGCGGCGGCAAGGTGCATTTTGGCCAACATCGCACCGGTATGGAAGCACTGCTCCGCCGTCGGCAGCGCAGTATCCGAACCTTTCAGGCAAGCAACCAGGCAGGCAGGCTTGCCCGCCAAAACGGAATCGAGCCGGCCGTCTTTGCGCGCAATCGGCGCGGCAACCGCCACGCCCTTCATACTCAAATGCCGGTTAAGCTCCAGAAAAAACGGCAGCTCTTCCTGTTTCAACACTTCAAACACGGTCAGCACATAACGTCCCGAAGTCGTCGTCAGAAAATAATTGCTGTTGGTAATCCCCTGCGCGATACCCTGCAGGGAAACAAATTCCCCCAAATCGTAACCGCTCAGGAAGCCGCGCATTTCATCATCGGAAACACTGGTATAGACAGACATATCAACTCACTTGCTCAAAAACGGGCAAACCCGCCGTCAGAACGCCGGACGGCAGGCAAACATATAATTCACATCGGTCGAATCGCACAAGGCATAAGTTTGCGACAAAACATGGTAAGTCATACCCTTCGTATCCGCCACATCCAAGCCCGCCTGACGGCACATCCGCGCCAGCTCGGCAGGCGTGATGAATTTTTTCCAGTCGTGCGTGCCTTTGGGGACAAACTTCAACAGATATTCCGCCGCCACAATCAGATGCAGGTACGATTTCGGGTTTTTATTGATGGTAGAAAAAAACACCATGCCGTCCGGTTTGACCAGCTTGGCACAAGCACGCACGATGGCGGCGGGATCGGGGACGTGTTCCATCATTTCCATGCACGTTACCACATCGAACGAGTGCGGTTCCGCCTCGGCAAGGTCTTCCACGCGGATACATTCGTATTCGATATCGGCGACATTATTCAAAGCCGCGTGCAGGCGGGCGGTTTCCAGCGACTGCTCCGCCATGTCGATGCCTTTGACAAACGCCGCACCGCGCCGCGCCATGCTTTCCGCAAGGATGCCGCCGCCGCAGCCTACATCCAAAACACGTTTGCCGCACAAATCCGCGTGTCCGTCGATATAATCGAGCCGGAGCGGATTGATGTCATGCAAGGGCTTGAATTCGCCCGATTTATCCCACCATTTGTCGGCAATCCGGCTGAATTTGGCAATTTCCTCTGCGTCCACATTATATTTTCTGTCAGACATCCTGCCTCCCATCATTCAAAAACACGGCGGCGTCCGCCGTTGCCCAAAAGGAAAAAGATTATACTATGGAACGTCATGCCGTCTGAACAGACTTTCAGACGGCATGACCGCAAACACCTTACAGCCCCCCGCACTTTACGGCATAATGGCGGCCACGCTTTTCGTCAGAAAGATAAAATATGTCAACCAAAACCCCTTCCCTGTTCGGCGGCGCGATGATTATCGCCGGTACGGTTATCGGCGCAGGCATGCTTGCCAACCCGACCGCCACATCCGGCGTATGGTTTACCGGCTCGCTGGCCGTGTTGCTGTACACCTGGTTTTCCATGCTCTCCAGCGGCCTGATGATTTTGGAAGTCAACACCCACTATCCGCACGGCGCAAGTTTCGACACCATGGTCAAAGACCTGCTCGGACGGAGCTGGAACATCATCAACGGCATCGCCGTCGCTTTCGTTTTATACCTGCTTACCTACGCCTACATCTTCGTCGGCGGCGACCTGACCGCCAAAGGGCTGGGCAGCGCGGTAGGCGGCGACGTTTCACTCACCGTCGGACAACTCGTCTTCTTCGGCATTCTCGCCTTTTGCGTATGGACATCCGCACGCTTGGTCGACCGCTTCACCAGCGTCCTCATCGGCGGCATGGTATTAACCTTTATTTGGGCAACCGGCGGCCTGATTGCCGATGCCAAAATGCCCGTCCTCTTCGACACCCAAGCCCCCGTCGGCACCAGTTACTGGATTTATGTCGCCACCGCCCTGCCCGTCTGCCTCGCTTCCTTCGGCTTCCACGGCAACGTCTCCAGCCTGCTCAAATACTTTAAAGGCGACGCGCCCAAAGTAGCTAAATCGATCTGGACGGGCACACTGATTGCGCTAGTGATTTACGTCCTCTGGCAAATTGCCATCCAAGGCAACCTGCCGCGCAACGAGTTCGCCCCCGTCATCGCCGCCGAAGGGCAAGTCTCCGTCCTGATTGAAACCCTGTCCAAATTCGCCCAAACCGGCAATATGGATAAAATATTGTCCCTGTTTTCCTACATGGCAATCGCCACCTCGTTTTTAGGCGTAACCTTAGGTCTGTTCGACTACATCGCCGACATCTTCAAATGGAACGACAGCATCTCCGGCCGCACCAAAACCGCCGCGCTGACCTTCCTGCCGCCTCTAATTTCCTGCCTGCTCTTCCCCACCGGTTTCGTTACCGCCATCGGCTACGTCGGCCTGGCGGCAACCGTCTGGACAGGCATCATCCCCGCCATGCTGCTCTACCGTTCGCGCAAAAAATTCGGCGCAGGCAAAACCTATAAAGTTTACGGCGGCTTGTGGCTGATGGTTTGGGTCTTCCTTTTCGGCATCGTCAACATCGCCGCACAGGTATTGAGCCAAATGGAACTCGTCCCCGTATTTAAAGGATAAAGGCAAAATGCCGTCTGAACGAGTTTTCAGACGGCATTTTCGTAACCGTTGCAGCCATGCGGCAAAAAGCTAACGGGCAATTTTCAAAACGTCGTACAGATAGTTGCGGTAATTTCCGACCAACTCCCGGTTCGGGCAGTCTTCCAACCCTCCGCCGCACAAACCGCGCATCGCCATATTCGCACGCATGAAGCCGTCTTTGGCTTCCAAACCCGCCGCCTCCATCAGCACGCCGCCTGCAAAGGCAAGGTCGAGGAAATCCTGCCGCTGTACGAATCCGCCAGCAATATTGCTCCTGACGGCAAACTGCGTTACATAATCCGGCTGCGCGTAATCCCATTTCTTCCTGACGGACACGCCCTCAAACGGTACCTGATGATCGCCGAAATAACCGAAAACAAAGGGTTTTCCGCGTTCGTGCAGATAACGGTCGAAACTTTCCACCGCTTTGTCCAAATCGGCAATGCGCCCGATGTAGTCATTAAGCGCGGATATGGTTTTCGCATTCAAATCGGGCACATCCAAATCAAACACATTATCGGTATCCGTCCGATACGGCCCGTGCTCCTTCATGGTCAGCACATATACGAACATCGGTTGGCGCACGTTTTCCAAATCGGGATGGCGTTTTTCCAAAATCATCCGCACATACTGCATCATTTCCTCACTGGAAATGTGCCACAGGTTTTTGCCCATCGGCGCGGGATAGCCCAAATCTTGCGGCTGGAACATCAGATTAAAGCCGAAATGGTCATATGCTGCCTTGGCATTGTAGTTGCCCTTGGTAAACGGCGAGAGCGCCACGCAAAAATAACCGTGTTCGCGCAGGTTGCGGACAAAACCGGTCTGCAAATGCGGTACGACCGAGTAAAACACGCCGCTTGCCAACGCGCCGAAATCCGTGGACGGAACACCCGCCAAAAACGCAAATTCGGACTTCCACGTTGCGCCGCCGAAAGTATGCACGCGCAAAGGTGAGGAAAATACGGTATCTTCCTGCCGTCCGAACATTTTCAAATCGGGAATCTTGGCGGCGGCAAAGTCGAAACAGTGCGGATCGAGCGTCGATTCCATCAGGGTAACGACAATATCGGGTTTTTCATCCGACATGCCGCACGGCTGGGTTTCAGACGGCATCTGTTTGGCAAACCCCTCTCCATCGCCCTCGAACACGGGTACTTGGAAAAACACCGCCCGACAGGACATCGGCAGGTTCAAAAACACGTCGCGCCCGTCGTCCGGCAGCGAGTCCAGCCACGTCTTTACCGCGCCCGGATGTTTGGAAAAATGCCGCATTGACACGAACGCCGCCGCAAACAAAACCGCGCCCGCCCACCGCCACGGCACACCCAAAGTATCCGCACCGCTCCAGCCGAAAACCGCATATGCCGCCAAAGCCAGCAGCCCCGCCATACCGATAACCGCTTCCTTATAATGGAACAGCGTTTCCCAATTCCGCCAGTCGGCAATCAGCAAAAAGTCGGAAATCAACAGCGGCTGTTTGTAATAATGGATTTTCAGCCTGTGGAACAGTATCAGCACCACAAACCAGACCGAAGCGAAATTCAAGGCGCGCTGCCACTGCGCCGTCAACATCAGCATACCGCCCGCCAAAAAGACAAACAGCGCGGACGCGAAAAAATACGTCCAGCGGTAGTGCGACCTGACAATCAGCACCAACGCCGCCGTTACAAACAAAAACAGGAAAACATAGGCAACCATCCCGCCCCACTCCTCAAAACGGCATACCTGAGCCATTGCGAATTATTATCGAAAGCGTGCATTATAATGCAGCACAGGCGCATTTCCACCGATATTTCAGTATAATGCCATCCCCGAACCTGCCCAACCCAAAGGAACCGTGATGAAACTCATCATTCTCGACCGCGACGGCGTCATCAACCAGGACCGCGACGACTTCGTCAAATCCGTTGACGAGTGGATACCTATCGAAGGCAGCATGGATGCGGTGGCATTCCTGACGCAGGCAGGCTGCACCGTTGCCGTCGCCACCAACCAATCCGGCATCGGCCGCAAATATTTTACCGTTCAAGACCTCACCGAAATGCATGCCAAAATGCACCGCCTCATCCGTCAGGCAGGCGGGGAAATCGACGGCATCTGGTTCTGCCCGCATACCGGCGCCGACGGCTGCGGCTGCCGCAAGCCCAAACCGGGCATGATTGAAGACATCCTCGAACGCTTCAACGCCCAAGCTTCGGAAACTTGGCTGGTCGGCGACAGCCTGCGCGATTTGCAGGCAATCGATGCCGTCGGCGGAAAACCCGCGCTGGTTCTGACCGGAAAAGGCAAAAAAACGCTCTCCCAACACGGACACGAATTGCCCGAACACACACAGGTTTTCGATACCCTGCTCGATTTCTCACAATACATCATGCAGGAAAACGCCGCACCGCAAGCCGACTGAACATACCGCATTCCGACAAGGCAAAACCATGCTCATCATCCGCAACCTGATTTACTGGCTGATACTCTGTTCCAGCCTGATTTTCCTCTTTCCCTTTATGCTGCTCGCCTCGCCTTTCCGTGACGGGGCGCACAAGATGGCGCGGGTCTGGGTCGGTATCCTCAACTGGTCGCTCAAACACATCGTCGGGCTCAAATACCGTATCATCGGCGCGGAAAACATTCCGGACCGCCCCGCCGTTATCTGCGCCAAACACCAAAGCGGCTGGGAAACGCTTGCCCTCCAGGACATTTTTCCGCCGCAGGTTTACGTTGCCAAGCGCGAGTTGTTCAAAATCCCCTTTTTCGGCTGGGGTTTGAAGCTGGTCAAAACCATAGGCATAGACCGCAACAACCGCCGCGAAGCCAACGAACAGCTCATAAAACAGGGGTTAGCGCGTAAAAACGAAGGCTATTGGATTACCATTTTCCCCGAAGGCACGCGCCTTGCGCCCGGAAAACGCGGCAAATACAAGCTCGGCGGCGCGCGCATGGCGAAAATGTTTGAGATGGACATCGTCCCCGTCGCCCTCAACAGCGGCGAATTTTGGCCGAAAAATTCCTTTCTGAAATATCCGGGCGAAATCACCGTCGTCATCTGTCCGACTATCCCGCACGCAAGCGGCAGCGAAGCCGAATTGATGGAAAAATGCGAACACCTCATCGAAACGCAGCAGCCGCTCATTTCCGGTGCAGGCCCGTTTGCCGCCAAAATGCCGTCTGAAACCGTATGACCTCCCTGATCCACACTCTTTCAGACGGCATGAAACTGACCATAGAAATCAAGCGCCGTGCCAAGAAAAACCTGATTATCCGCCCTATCGGCACACATACCGTCAGCATCAGCATCCCACCCTGCTTCTCCATCTCCGCTCTAAACCGCTGGCTGTACGAAAACGAAGCCGTCCTGCGGCGAACACTGGCGAAAACACCGCCGCACAATACGGCAAACCGGCTGCCCGAACATATCTGGTTCCACGGCAGGCAGCTTGCCCTCACCGCCCATCAAGACACGCAAATCCTGCTGATGCCGTCTGAAATCCGCGTTCCCGAAGACACGCACGACAAACAGGCGGCACTGTTGGCAACCTTTCTGAAACGGCAGGCCCAAAGCTACCTGCTTCCCCGCCTCGAACACCACGCCCGCACCACACAACTGTTCCCCGCCTCCTCCTCGCTAACCTCTGCCAAAACCTTCTGGGGCGTGTGCCGCAAAACCACAGGCATACGCCTCAACTGGCGGTTGGTCGGCGCACCGGAATACGTTGCCGACTATGTCTGCATACACGAACTCTGCCACCTCGCCCACGCCGACCACAGCCGCGCATTCTGGGCGCTGACCCGCCGCTTCGCACCCTACGCGGACGAAGCCAAGCAATGGCTCAAAGACCGCGGCAGGGAACTTTTTATTTTGGGATAATGCCATCCGTTTCAGACGGCATTTCTGCATTCAACCTACACGGGAGATTCAATATGAAGAAACTCGCCGTCCTGACCGCGCTCGCCGGATGCAAAGAACAGGCTGCACAAAAACCGCCTGTCGATCAAAGCAGGATATGTATATATTCTAATGACGAAGAAGCCCGGAAATGCGTAAACGGCGAACTGTCTTTCTTCAATCCGACCCGATGGGGAAATGAGCAACTCCCGCTCTTTGCGGTCGCCCAATACTGCGACACCAACTACAACATTACCTACAACAATGCCGGCGTCGTTTGCGTATTTACCGACAAAAGAGTGCAAAAGCCTGCCTCCGGCAGCGAATCGTCCGTAAGCGGATCGGTTCCTGCAAAATAGGCTTCCGTCCGCACACCAGCTCAGAACCGTACCCCGTTTGAAAACAAAAATGCCGTCTGAAACCCGACATCCGGTTTTCAGACGGCATTTTTTGCTTGACGTTTAGCTATAAAGCTTCGCTCCTTTTTTGACGAACTCAATCGCTTTTTCTTCCATGCCTTGCTGTTGGGCTTTTTGCTTGTCGGCGTAGTCGCGCACTTCCTGCGTGATTTTCATCGAGCAGAATTTGGGGCCGCACATCGAGCAGAAGTGGGCGATCTTCGCGCCTTCGGCAGGCAGGGTTTCGTCGTGGAAGCTTTCAGCGCGTTCGGGGTCGAGGCTTAAGCGGAATTGGTCGCGCCAGCGGAACTCGAAACGCGCCTTGCTCAGGGCGTTGTCGCGCAACTGTGCGCCCGGCCAGCCTTTGGCGAGGTCGGCGGCGTGGGCGGCGAGTTTGTAGGTGATGATGCCGGTGCGCACGTCTTCTTTGTCGGGCAGTCCCAAATGCTCTTTCGGGGTAACGTAGCAGAGCATGGCTGTGCCGTACCAGCCGATATTGGTCGCGCCTATGCCCGAGGTGATGTGGTCGTAGCCCGGGGCGATGTCGGTAACGAGCGGGCCGAGTGTGTAGAAAGGCGCTTCAAAGCAATGTTGCAGCTCTTCGGTCATGTTTTCTTTCACCCGTTGCAGCGGCACATGGCCGGGGCCTTCGATCATGACTTGTACGTCGTGTTTCCACGCTTTATCGGTCAATTCACCCAAGGTGTGCAGCTCGGCAAATTGGGATTCGTCGTTGGCATCGGCAATACAGCCGGGGCGCAGGCCGTCGCCGAGGCTGAACGACACATCATACGCCTTCATGATTTCACAGATTTCGTCGAAATGCGTGTAGAGGAAGTTTTCTTTGTGGTGGGCGAGACACCATTTCGCCATAATCGAACCGCCGCGGGATACGATACCGGTGAGGCGGTTGGCGGTCATCGGCACATAACGCAGCAACACGCCTGCGTGTATGGTGAAATAGTCCACACCTTGTTCCGCCTGTTCGATTAAGGTGTCGCGGAACAAATCCCAAGTCAAATCTTCGGCAATACCGCCGGTTTTTTCCAAAGCCTGATAGATAGGCACGGTGCCGATGGGGACTGGCGCGTTGCGGATAATCCATTCGCGCGTTTCATGGATGTGCGCGCCGGTGGACAAATCCATAATCGTGTCCGCGCCCCAACGCAGCGACCACACCATTTTTTCGACTTCTTCGGTCAGGCTGGAGGTTACGGCGGAATTGCCCAAGTTGCCGTTGATTTTGACGCGGAAGTTGCGGCCGATAATCATCGGTTCGAGTTCGGGGTGGTTGATGTTGGCAGGGATAATCGCGCGTCCGGCGGCGATTTCTTGGCGCACGAATTCGGGCGTGATTTGGTCTGGATGGGTCGGGATGTTCGCACCGAAACTTTGTCCTGCGTGCTGTTTCAAGAGCTTGACGTATTCAGGCCGTCTGAAAAGTTCGTCCAGCTTCATGCGTTCGCGTATGGCGACAAACTCCATTTCAGGCGTGATAATGCCTTGGCGCGCATAGTGCAGCTGGGTTACGTTGCGGCCGGCTTTGGCACGGCGCGGACGGGTGATTTGGTTGAAACGCAGGTGGGCGGTTTGCGGGTCATGCGCGCGTTCGATGCCGTATTCGCTGGAGAGCTTGGGCAGGATTTCGGTATCGCCGCATTCGTCCAGCCATGCAGTGCGGATGTGCGGCAAGCCTTGTTTCAGGTCGATGTGTGCCGCCGGATCGCCGTACACGCCGCTGGTGTCATAGACGGGAATGGGCGGATTGGCTTCCGTACCTTGCGCCGTGTAAGTGTCGTCCTGACGGATTTCACGCAAAGGCACGCGGATGTCGTCGCGGCTGCCTTGCAGATACACGCGCTCCGAGTTCGGATATTTAAAGCGGATGCCGATGTCTTCGCTCAAGTCGGCAAGCTCGCGCGCTTCATTGCCGGAAGTTTTGGCGGTTTTTTTTGGCGTAGTCATAAAAAATGCTCCTGTTTTCTCGTTTAGAATAAAGAAACAGGAGCACTTTGCTTTTTCAAACGGCCCGAGTATCAAAAAATGCCGTCTGAAAGACAGAATCCGTGAAAACTCCCCACGCAGGTATTATCCCGATCGGGTGTAAAGGGTATTTCTCAGCCGCCTGAACATCAGGCAGCACCCCTGTTTCAATGTTAACCAAAATTAAACCACGAACATGAACTTTTGTAAAGAAAATAAAGGGCTGTACTAGATAACCAGACCAAAATTCCATTTCACTAATTTTTTAAAATTGGAATTTGAGATTTATTTCACTGACCGCGTTTACCTTTCCGGGTACCACCGGAATAGCTTTCATCGGCTTCAATCCCGCCTTCAAGTATTTCCAAATGCAGGCTTGTTTGATAGATGAGTAAGCGTAATCGATAAAAGCAATAAGCGGCTGTATTTTGTTTACATTAAACAATTCACCGGCTGTTCTTGCTGAGACACATAAGACAAACGGTTCAACGGGTTAATTTTGTTTATGCCGACTTAAGCGACTTTTTTCTCGTTGGTTTATTCTAACCTAAATGGGATTTTTGGTCGGTATCTAGTACAGCACCAAACGTTTTTATCCGTGCAATCTGTCTGACAGATGGAGAAATGCCGTCTGAACAACCTGATGTTGTTCAGACGGCATTTTTTTATCAACGGTATTTCCAATCAGAAGAACAGTTCGCGCCAGCTGATGCGACGGATACCGCAGCGTCTGCCTTGTACGTCGAGATTGTCGGTAGCATTCAGAAGCAGCGTGCGTGCGGCTTTTTCGGAGAAACAGCGGTTGTTGGGAATGGCTGCAGACGTTTGCAGGGCATTGTCCTTGCCGCTGCCTCCGATTTCGCCGTCGAGGCTGGTGGGATTTTCGGAGACACGTTTGGCATCAAGATAGCTGAAGTTCAGCAGACCGTTGCGGGTTACGCCGTTGGCTAAAAAAGTTTTGCCGTTGTCAGTACGTGCGGAGCTGTCGGGAGTGAAGCGTGCGCTGCGCGTGGTGAGTGCGCCGCCGTTGTCGGCATGTAGACCGAGAATGGTCGTTTTGGCAGTTGTGGTCCGGTCGCTGCTGGTAGGCAGGCAGACATCTTCGGGCTCGGTGGTGTGTTTTTGTCCCGAACGGGTGTAGCTGTGGATGGTCAATACGGCGGTACGCAGAATTATGGTCGGTTTGACGGTAATGCGCTCGCCTCGGGCAAGGTCGATTTTCCAGCCTTTTTGACTGCTTTCGATACCGTGGTCGCTCACATAGAGAAAGCCTTTGTCTTCGCTGACGGTTTGGGTTTGCAGTTGGTCGCGTGTGGCGGCTTCGAAACCGGTGTCGTTTTCAGCATGGGGATTGTCGTAAATGCCGTAGGCGGATTGCTGCGCGTCGTTGGTCAAATCGTCCTGATAGATTTCGCTGCCCGTACCGAAAATGACGACGTAGCTGCCGTTGGGACGGCGTGAAACGGCAGGGGCGGAGGTAACGGGCTGCCCGCTGCCTTGGAAAATCTGTACGGCTTTCCAGTCTTTGGGGGTTTTGCCGCGCAAATCGAAGCGGTACATATTGCCTCCGCGGTCGCCGGCATAGGCAAGGTCGGCAAGACCGTCGAAATCGGTATCGATGACGGCGGGTGTGGAAAGCCCGCCTATGCCTTTCGGTGCGGTGATTTTGGCAATCAAATCTCCCGGTTTGCCGACGGTGTCGCCGTGGGTACGGTTGTTGCTGCCGGCTTCTTTGCCCAACATATCGTAAATATAAAGTGCGGTTTCATTGGCTGCATCACTCGGGTTTTCCTTACGATAACCGCTGGCAAGGAAACCGGCATAGCGCACGTGTTCGGCAATCAGAGGATGTGCGTTGTCGACGGCACGGTTTACAGATATACGGGCGATTTGAGGTGTGCCGACGGTATAGCCGAGCGTGTTGGCTTCTCCTTTGGGCGTTTCGAACAGGGGAAGGGTTGCTTCCGGTTTGTCGTCGTTGACGGCATCAATATTGAGTGCGTATGCACCGCGTCCGCCCTGACCGGTTGCACCGAAAATCAGGGTGTGGCTTTTTCCGCCGACGGGATCGGTTTGGCGCAGGGTAAAACCGCCGTTGACGGTATAGCGGTGGTTTGCCAGCAATTTCGGATAGTCTTCTTTGGCAATGTATTTCAGGGTTTTGCCCAAAGTTTCTCCGCTTTCGCCTTCAATGCCTGCAGGGATATAGCTGATTTTGAGGTCGTAGGGATGGTCGGGGTTGCCGGTGCTTTCAAACAGGTGAACCATGCCGTCGTTGGCGGCGGCTGCCAGATAACGGCGGCGGTTGTGCTGTATTTCGCCTACTGTAGCAATACTTCCATCCAAAATATCGCCCAAGTCGCGCTGCCCTTGCAGACGGATGCGGTAGTTTTGGCTGTAGTCCTGTGTTTTGGCACGGTTGGCAATATCACTGTCTTTGCCGATACGCGCCGTCCATTTTAGCAAATCCAGCCATTCTCCCCTGTTTTTGTCGGGCGTAACAGAATCGGCAATGCCGAAATAGGCATTGTTCAGCTCGTCGCCTTGCAGACGTGCGATATCGTACACGGCAGAACCTGTATTGATGAGGGTTCTGCGGTTGGCAAACGAAGGTTGTACGGTTTTCGGATTTTGTTTCTGTCTGTGTCCGCTGGAAGCGAGTTTGTCGAACTCTATGCGGCTGCTCCATGAAGATGAATCAACGTGGACGGTAGCGGCAAGCTCGGGAATGCCGGAAGAAACGGTGGCAGGCGCGGTGCTGCCGGTTCCGCTGTAAATCAGCGCGGCACTGGTATCGACTTCAATCAGTTTGAGAATATCGTCAAATGCCTGCAGCAAATCTTCGGATTTGGCCGCATTGAAGTACCAATCGTCGCGGCTGGCAGCGCGGGCCAGATAAGCTTTGCCGTCTTGGGAGAGACTGCTGCCGAAGCCGACGGTAAAGGTCTGTACCAGCTGTTTGCTGTAGTCCACGCCTTTGGGGTCGATGCTCGGGTCGCCGTTCCAGCTGACGCCTGCCGCATCTTTGCCGGAGGTTTTGATGTCTTTGATGGAAAGTGTTCGGCTGAAAAATTCGATGCCGCCGGGTTTTCCGTCTAATGTGCCGGCAAGATCCCAATAACTGGACCCGTGTCCGCCATCGACTTCTTTGTTGCACACATTGATCAGCTGCTGCGTATTCAAATTTTTCATCGGGGAAGGACCGAAATATTCGTAGGCAGTCTGGAAGTCGGGTGTGTTGTACTTGTAGTTTTTGCTATAGCTATACAGAGCGCTCGAAAAATCTTCTGGAAGGTCGGTGTTTTGGTCATTACCGCCGTAGTTTTGGTCGTAATTGAAATTCTGGTGGAATGTCTTGTTCGAGGTTTTTTCGTCGGAAATGCTGCACGACAGGTTGGCATCGCCATCTGACAGCATGATGATGTAGGATTTTTGGCAGCGGTATTTGATATTGGGCATGACGGCGGATGCGGCAACCTCGTAATAACGGCGGGTTGCCGGTGTATAACCGTAGGGTCTCATGGCATCGACCCGGTTTTTCATGTTTTGCCAAGAAATATTAAAGGTTTCAGAGGGTAAGGTATAGTTTCTCTTTCCCGCATAGACGTTTGTCAGCCCTTGAATACCCCAGTTGAAGCGGTCTTGGTATTTGTCCAATACAGAGTTCAACGCCTGTTGGGCGACTTTTATGCGTATGTGTTCATCGCCATTGCCGACTGGCCAGTACATACTGCCTGAGTTGTCCACGAGAAACATGATGTTGTGTTTGACCTTGGGCTGCTCGATAACAACATTTTCGTTTTGCAGATAGGGTGGTACTTTGGCAAAACCTTTGGCATAGGCATGTGCCGATGCGGCAAGTGCCAGTGCAGAGGCGATGTTAGCAGTGATGGTGCTGATTCTTGTGTTTGGTTTCATGATGACTATATCCTCGTAACGTTTGATATTAATTATTCTTTATATTTTTATCTTATAGTTTATTCTTATAGTTTATTATAGCAGGCTCGTGATTTGTTTTGGTACCGTACTAGATAACGACTGAAAGCTATTCTGGCAGTGACCGGAAAGGTAATCGCGGTCAATGAAATAAATCTCAAATTTCAATTTTAAAAATTAGTGAAATGGAATTTGGTCTGGTTATCTAGCACAGCTCCGAAAATAATATTTCAAATCAGGCACAAATCGGCCTCGGACAAGATTTCATGATTTTTCGTGGAAAGAATGCTTGACACCGCGTACTGCCTTCTGTATAGTTTCACCTTCTGACGCGGGATGGAGCAGCATGGTAGCTCGTCGGGCTCATAACCCGAAGGTCGTAGGTTCGAATCCTGCTCCCGCAACCAAATATTAAAACCCCTCGGCTAAAACCGAGGGGTTTTGCTTTGTCCGCCAAACGGCGCACTGCCCTCGCAGTTGCAATCTCAACCGGTTTGGTTACAATCTTCCGCACTGTTTTTCAAGAAAGCCAACCATGCCGACCGTCCGTTTTACCGAATCCGTCAGCAAACACGACCTTGATGCCCTGTTCGAGTGGGCAAAAGCAAGTTACGGTGCAGAAAGTTGCTGGAAAACGCTGTATCTGAACGGCCTGCCTTTGGGAAACCTGTCGCCGGAATGGGTGAACCGCGTTAAGACAGACTGGCGGGCAGGCTGCTCGGAGTTTTCAGACGGCATTTTTCTGAATGCGGACGGCTGGTCGGATATGGGCGGCCGCTTGCAGCACCTCGCCCGCACATGGAACAAGGCGGGGCTGCTTCACGGATGGCGCAACGAGTGTTTCGACCTGACCGACGGCGGCGGCAATATCTTGTTCTCACTCGAACGCGCCGCTTTCCGTCCGTTCGGACTGCTCAGCCGCGCCGTCCATCTCAACGGTCTGACCGAATCGGACGGCCGATGGCATTTCTGGATAGGCAGGCGCAGTCCGCACAAAGCAGTCGATCCCGACAAACTCGACAATACTGCCGCCGGTGGTGTTTCCAGCGGTGAATTGCCGTCTGAAACCGTGTGTCGCGAAAGCAGCGAAGAAGCCGGTTTGGATAAAACGCTGTTCCCGTTTATCCGTCCGGTATCCCGGCTGCACAGCCTGCGCCCCGTCAACCGCGGCGTCCACAATGAAATCCTGTATGTATTCGATGCCGTCCTGCCCGAAACCTTCCGGCCTGAAAATCAGGATGGCGAAGTGGTGTGTTTTGAAAAGATGGACATTGGCGGCCTGTTGGATGCCATGTTGTCCGGACGCATGATGCACGATGCCCAGCTCGTTACTTTGGACGCATTCGACCGTTACGGATTAATCGCCCCGAACCACCCTCTGTCGGACTGGCTTCGCGGCATTAGGAATTAGGAACCGGTATGCTCAAATTGAACAAGGTCTGCAAACGCTTCGGCAATAAAACCGTCGCCGACGACATCTGCCTGACTGTCGGCCGCGGCAAAATACTTGCCGTGCTGGGTCGGTCGGGCTGCGGAAAATCAACACTGCTGAATATGATTGCGGGGATTATCCGTCCGGACGGCGGGGAAATATGGCTGAACGGGGAAAACATTACCCGTATGCCGCCCGAAAAACGCCGTATTTCGCTGATGTTTCAAGATTACGCGCTGTTTCCCCATATGAGTGCGCTGGAAAATACGGCATTCGGTTTGAAAATGCAAAAAATACAAAAAACCGACGCCGAACGCCTTGCCATGGCGGCACTTGCGGAAGTCGGACTGGAAAACGAGGCGCACCGTAAGCCTGAAAAACTTTCCGGAGGCGAGAAGCAACGGTTGGCACTGGCGCGCGCTTTGGTTGTCCGCCCTTCCCTGCTGTTGCTGGACGAATCGTTTTCCAGTTTGGACACGCATTTGCGCGACCGGCTGCGCCGCATGACTGCCGAACGTATCCGAAACGGCGGCATCCCTGCCGTTTTGGTTACCCATTCGCCCGAAGAAGCCTGTACGACGGCAGACGAAATTGCCGTGATGCATGAAGGTAGGATTCTACAATACGGCACACCCGAAACATTGGTCAAAACACCGTCCTGCGTGCAGGTCGCCCGACTGATGGGTTTGCCCAACACCGACGATGACCGCCATATTCCGCAACATGCGGTGCATTTCGATCAAGACGGCATGGAGTGCCGCGTATTATCCCGCACCTGTTTGCCCGAATCGTTCAGCCTGTCCGTCCTCCATCCGAAATACGGCATCCTGTGGCTGAACCTCGATATGCCGCACGCCGGTGAGATATCGGGAAACGATACGGTACGCATCCATATCGAAGACCGGGAAATCGTCCGTTTCCGCTGATGCTTCCTTAAAAACAAAATGCCGTCCGAAAAACCTTTCAGACGGCATTTTTTTACCAAAGCAGCTATATTTTTTCTAAGGGCGTTATTTGACTGCAATCTTTTTCCATTGTCAACAATATTTATTTCCGCATTTTGGCTTCGCCCTCTTCCTCGACAGGCACACTGTTGATTTGTTTAATCAGTTTTTCCGACTTTTCCTCGTCCTCGCAGCGGATGACTTTCGCGGTATCGCCTTCAAGCTGTCCGGCATTGCTGTGCAGGATGATGTTTTTGACCGACAGGATATTGTTGGGGTTCATCGAAAAACGGCGCAGCCCCATACCGAGCAGGATGCGGGTAAACGCCGTATCGCCCGCCATTTCGCCGCACACGGATACGTCTTTTTCCATACGGTTGGCGGTACGGATGACGTGTTGCAGCATTTTCAACACGGAAGGATGTCCGGGCTGGTAGAGGTGGCTGACGCTGTCGTCGCCCCTGTCGACGGACAAGATGTATTGAATCAGGTCGTTGGTACCGATGGAAATAAAATCGACCAGTTTCAAAATGCTGCCGACGGTCAACGCGGCCGAGGGGATTTCAATCATGCAGCCGACACCGACATCGCCGAAGGCTTCACCCCGCTCGGTAAGCTGCCGCTGGGCGGTATCCAAATGAATCAGGCATTGGCGCACTTCGGACAAGGAGGTAATCATCGGCCACATCATGCGCACGGGGCCGTGGGCGGCGGCGCGGAGGATGGCGCGCATCTGCGTGCGGAACATGACCGGTTCGGCAAGGCACAGGCGGATGCCGGTCATGCCCAGTGCGGGGTTGAGGCTGCCGTTGGGGGTGGCGTTTTGACCGAACCAGCGGGGGTTTTTATCCACGCCTAAATCAACGGTTCGGATGGTAACGCTTTTGCCTTTCATTTTTTTAACAATCGAGCTGTAAACTTCATACTGTTCGTCTTCAGACGGCATCGTATCGCGGTTCAGGTAAAGAAACTCGCTCCTGAACAACCCGATGCCGTCTGCGCCGAGATTGTGCAGCAATTTGACATCTTCGGCTGATTCTATATTGCCCAAAAGCTCGATACAGACCCCGTCGGCGGTGGCGGCGGCGGTCTTTTTGAGCTTGTTCAACTCGCGTTTGTGGCTGCGGTATTCGCGGGCACGGCGGCGGTATTCGTTCAACACTGACTCGTCCGGCGAAATAATCAACACACCGTTGATACCGTCCACGATGACTGTTTCGCCTTCGGTAATCAGTTTGCGCGCGTTGTGCAGCCCGATGACGGAAGGAATATCCAAACTCCTGCCCAAAATCGCCGTATGACTGGTCGGACCGCCGACATCGGTTACAAAAGCAGCAATCCGCTGCTCCCTGAACAAAACCGTATCGGCAGGCGAAAGGTCGTGCGCAATCAGCACGGTTTCGTCAAACAGGTTGTCGGCAACATTTAAATCGTTGCCCTGCCCGACCAGGTTGTTGTGGATGCGCTGGACGACTTGCAGCATATCCTGCTTGCGTTCGCGCAAATAGGCATCGCCTATGCCGTCAAACTGAGCGGCAAGTTTGTCGCTCTGCTGTTTCAACGCCCATTCGGCGTTGATTTTTTGTTCTTTTAAAATATCGACGGGTTCGCGCGACAAGGTTACATCGGTCAACAGCATCAAGTGCAGCGAAATAAACGCGCCCAATTCGGTCGGAGCGTTTTCGGGAATCGCGCTGCGCAGCTGTTCCAACTCTTTGCGCGTGGCTTTGATGGCGGCATCGAAACGGGCGGCTTCGGTGTCGATGAGCTCGTCTGAAACGTCGTATTGCGGCACTTCAGCCGTGCCGCGCGTAATCAGGTGGGCTTGTCCGATGGCGATGCCTTTGCCCGCGGCGACACCGTGCAGCACGATACTCATTATTCGCCCTCGCCGAAGTAGTCGTTGATTAAGTCGGTCAATGCCTTCATGGCGGCGGCTTCGTCCAAGCCGTCGGTTTCCAGCTCGATGACGGTGCCTTTGGCGGCGGCGAGCATCATTAAGCCCATGATGCTTTTGCCGTTGACGCGGCTGCCGTTTTTCGTTACCCAGACTTCGCTTTGAAACTGAGACGCGGTTTGGGTGAATTTGCTGGAGGCACGGGCGTGAAGTCCGAGTTTGTTGATGATTTCGATGGATTGTTTGAGCATTTCGATTCCCGTTTTATGTATATCGGCAGCAGACGCCGTTTAAAATGTTTTCTTGTCCTGCCACTCCTTCAGGCGGCATCATGGTTTTTCCGGCACACCAAATCGTCTGGTGCGGACATAATGGCGAAAATTCCCCTGACGGCGGCCTCCCTGACATTCTCGGTGAAGGCGGCAAGGTCTTCCGCCTCCGGAGAATGTTGGATGGCCTTAATCATCATCGGCGCATTCAGGCCGGTCAGAATGGCCGATTTGTTTTCGCGTACAAGGCGGCGGGCCGCATTGCAGGGGGTCGCACCGAAAATATCGGTCATAATCAGCACGCCGTCGTTGTCGGGAAATTCCTGAAGCGCGGCAATGGCGTTGTTGATGATGTCGTCTTGGTCTTCCGTCGGCTGCACGCCGAGTATGCGGACGTTTTCAGGCATCCCGCTTGGGAAAAAATGATGTGCCAGCTTGCGGTAGGCTTCGCCTATGGTTTCGTGTGTAACAATTAAAAGCCCTATCATGGTGTATATGCGTCCTGTTTATAATTCTTCTGCCAACCTGCCGTATAAACGTTATGCCGTCTGAAAAACATTCAGACGGCATGCCTGCCTATTTGCCGTTCAGTGCGTAAATCTCGCCTAGATTGCGCCAGCAGCCTGCCGCATCCATGCCGTAACCGAAAACATAACGGTTCGGCACATCCAGTCCGACATAATCGGCTCGGATAGGCTTGGGTTTGTCGATCAGCTTATTGGCGAACACCGCCGAACGGCAGCTTGCCGCACCCATTTCCAAAAGTTTGGCTTGAATGGCGGACATCGTATGCCCTTCGTCCAGAATATCGTCCAACACAACCACATGCCTGCCTCGGATTTGTTCCGCATCGGGCATACGTTTCCAGTTGAACGCGCCGCCCTCCAGCTTGTCGCCGTAACGGGAAACATGAACATAATCAAAATCTAACGGAAAGCGCAACAGCGGCAGCAACTGCCCCGTAAACACCACCGCCCCGCCCATCACGGGCAGGAGCAACGGATATTTATCTCCCAGGTCGCGCGTAATCTCGTCCGCCACTTTTTGCAGTGCGGTACGGCATTGACCTTGGTCGAACAAAAGATCGGCGTTTTCAAGCATTGCCTGTGTTTCAAGGCGTTTGGTTTCTAAATCGGTCATCATGTCAAAATCTGTCGGTAAAAGAAAAATTATAAACCAAAGTATCGGATGCCGTCTGAACTGTCCTGCTCAGCGGTCGGTACGCACGCGCACAAATGTGGCAAATTTCGGCGTACCTTTCTGCGTAAAGCCACGGTAGTGGTAGGTAATCAGCGTGCCGATTTTGGGCGGGTTGTCGCGGTCTTTGTCTTTGAAGCCGCTGCCGATGCGGAATTCGCCGTGCCGGTTTTTGCAGCCGACCGCGCCCAACCGTCCGGCATTGCGCCCTTTGCCCTCATAGTGCCGCGTTACCGTGCATTCGTCGTCGTATTGGCTTTTCAGCTTCAATAATTGGCTGCTCCTGCCGCCGCTGTAACGGGATTCGGGCTGGCGCAGCATCACGCCTTCGCCGCCCTGCGCTTCGATTTGTTTTAAAAAGTCCATCGCGTGTTGCCGATCGCGCACTTTGATTTGCTGGATGATGGTAATCGGCGCGTTCGGATGCGTTTTCAGCCATTGCGTTGCGACTGCCAAACGTTGGTAGAGGTTGCCCTGCGCCTTGGGTACGTCGAAAACGTGCAGGCGGATGCCGCGCCAGTCTGAAGAAGCAGAACGCACGGCGGCGGAAATCTGCTCGAACTGACCGCGTCCGCTATACAATTCGCCGTCCAAAGGATAAGGCGGAAACTGCGCGGTAAAACCTTTGGGCGGAGCAAACGCATACCCCTGACGGCTCATCAGGTGCTTTCCGTCCCAATAGGCGCGCACGCCGTCGAGTTTCTCGCTCATCGCCCAGCCTGCAATCTCTTGGTCTTTGTATTCCTGCGCCAGCATCAAATCCGCCGCGCCTGCCGATGCAGGGATGAAAACCGCCGTAAAAATCGGTATGATGCCCCTGATTGTCTTCTTAATCATCTGATTCCCCAAATATCAAAACAGGCGGCAAACCGCCATAAAATAAACGGTAAACCCGATGCCGTCTGAAAAACCGTTTAGGAACACGCCATGACCCTACGTTACGAAATCCTCTCCGTTACCCCCTTCCGCCAAAACTGCACCCTGATTTGGGACGACGAAAGCGGCGAAGCCGTCCTGACCGATGTCGGCGGCGACGTGCCGTTCCTGCTGCAAGAGTTGGCAAACCGCAAACTTACGCTCACGGCAATCTGGCTGACGCACGGCCATCTCGATCATGCAGGCGGCGTGGTCGAGATGCTGAAAACGCGTAACGTTCCCGTCCTCGGGCCGCATCCGGACGATGAATTCCTGCTCCAATCTCTGCCGCAAACCACCGCGCAATACGGATTTCCCGTCTCGCCCGCCTTTGCGCCGACACGTTGGCTCGAAGAAGGCGAAACGCTCACGGTCGGACGCTATGCCTTTCAAGTGCTGCATATTCCGGGTCATACGCCGGGACATGTCGTCTTTTATTGTGCCGAGGCGGAATTGCTGATTGCAGGCGACGTGCTGTTTTACGAAACCATAGGCAGAACCGATTTTCCGCGCGGCAATCACGCCGACTTAATCAATAATATCCGCAACAAATTATTCGCCCTCCCCGAAACCGTGCAAGTTGTCGCCGGACACGAGCGTATGACTTCCATCGGACACGAAAAACGGCACAATCCGTTTTTCTAACCGCCTTCACTACGGTCTTCAGACGGCATCATCTGCACTGATGCCGTCTGAAACACAAAAAGCTCAGGCAACCGCCGCCTTACCGGTGTACCTCGCCGGACAAGGCTTTGGTAAGTACTTCAAACAAACCCCGAATCAGAACCGGCACGGTTACGCCGCGCTTTCGGCATTCCCGCTCCGGCTGAAACAATATTTTTCCGCACAAGTCAGACTGCTTCATCTTCTGCCGCATATTCCAAAGATTCCGACAACGCCGTTGTTTCATTGGCACGTTCGGTCAAATCGCGTGCAAGCTGCTTGTTTGCCTTCACACCCAACAGACGCAGTTTCTCGGCGCGGCCGACCAGATTCCCGCGCCCCTCGGCAAGTTGCTTAAATGCCGTCTGAAAGCTGCTTTGCGCCTGATCGATGCTTTTGCCGACGCTTTCGAGCGTTTGTGCGAACCCGACAAACTTGTCATACAGCTTGCCGCCTTCGTCCGCAATCGCCAGTGCGTTCTGATTTTGCTGTTCGTTGCGCCAAATATTCGCCACCGTCCGCAAAGTCGCCAGCAGCGTACTGGGGCCGACCAGCATAATCCGTTTGTCGAAACACTCTTGGAACAATCCCGCGTCATGCTGCAACGCCAGCAGGTACGCCGGCTCGACAGGTATAAACATAAAGACGAAATCCAAAGTGTTCACACCTTCCAAATCGGTGTAATTCTTTAATGACAAACCTTTCATGTGCGCACGGATACTGGCGACATGCGCCGCTAACTCGCGTGCCGCCGCATCCGCATCCGCCGCCTGCGTGTAGCGCACATAAGCCGTCAGCGAGACCTTGGAATCAATCACAATCTGTTTGTTGTCCGGCAGGTTGACCAAAACATCGGGCTGCAAACGGCGCGTGCTGCCGTCTTCCTCCTTACGGACAGATGCTGCCTGAACCGTATATTCCCGTCCCTTCTGGAGGCCGGAATTTTCCAAAACCGTTTCCAGAATCATCTCGCCCCAATTGCCCTGAACCTTATTCTGCGTACCGGTCAGCGCGTTGGTCAGGGCCTTTGCCTCGCTGTGCAGCTGCGCATTCAACCCTTGAAGCCGTTTCAATTCGTTTTCCAACGTCAGCCGCTCGCGCGATTCTTTATCATAGGTTTGCTTGACCAACTCGCCGAAACCGTGGATGCGTTCGTTTAGCGGGTTCAAAACCTGATGGAGCTGCTCTCGGTTCTGCTCGGTAAAACGGCGGCTTTTTTCTTCCAAAATCGTGTTGGCAAGATTTTGAAACTGATCGCTCAAGCTCTTGCGCGCTTCGCCCAGTAAGGACAGCTTCTCTTCAGAAGCAAGGCGTTCCTGTTCGATTTGCGTTGTCAAACGTTCGTTTTCAACCGCCAAACCCTGTGCCTTTTCCTGCAAATCGATATGCGACTGCCTCAACCGCTCCGCTTCTGCCTCTTTTTCCTGCAAATGGGCAATCTGTTTTTCAGCTGCGGCAAAACGGTTGCCGACATCGGAAAGGTCGTTTTGCACGTCGCGGACAGTTTGGCGGCTTTCTTCCAAATCGGTTTCGATTCTTTGGCGGATTTGGCGTTCCAGCGCATATTGGTCGGCAAATGCCTTCCGCTCCTGTCCGAGCTGCGTTGCCAAACGTTCGTTTTCAACCGCCAAACCCTGTGCCTTTTCCTGCAAATCGATATACGACTGCTTCAGCCGAACCGATTCCGCCTCTTTTTCCTGCAAATAAGCAATCTGCTTTTCGGCTGCGGAAAAACGATTGCCCAAAGCATAATTTTCGTCTTGCAAATGCTCGTATTTCCCATCCAAAACGGCCAATTCCGATGCAATTTCTGCGTGTGCCTGTTCAACAAAATCACATCTTGCCGCCTTTTCCGCCAATTGCGCGTTCAATACGGCTAATACACCTTGAAACCGGCTCTTCATCAGTAACCATGTAAACAACACGCTTGACAGCAAAGCCGCCAGCAATAGCAACACAGTCATCAGCTCCATAAATCATCCTAATATTCAAACATTTTTCACACCGGACAAAACTGCCGCTTATTCCGATTCTACCTGTTTGTTCGACATAGCTCCAAAAAATATAGCGGATTGGCTTTAAACCTGTTCGACATCGCCTTACCATGCTGCTTACGGTTTCAGACCTTTTCCTAATTCAATATCAATCTGCCACAAACCCTGATTAAGTTCCCGATGTCTGACATTTTTAGTAAGCACCTTTGTTAATTACTGCCAAGGCTTAGCATCAGGTTTGCTATGTTTTTTTCGCCATTGAATACATGCAGGTCTATTCCACATTGTTTTTTCTTCACAGATTGGTCCACCTTCTAAATACCAGCCTTTTTTCTCTAAACAAAGATTTACCTCCGGATTATCACTTTCACCGGTAACAAAATCCATACCGCAATCCTTCATATCTTTTTCTTTTCTATCAACATATTTAGTTAAAACATTAGGATCTGATTCAGGGAATAATGCATCTGCATTATGTAAGCGCCAACGATCATGTGGTGGAAGTGGTTGAAACCATCCACTACAGCTTGTAAGCAATAAGATTGAGGGTATTAAGAATAAAAATCTTATTTTCATTTTATTTCTCCTTCGCTTTATTTAATTCAAAAATAGTTCTTTCATTACCCATTTTAAGATCTCCTCCAGTTCTATATCCGTCATTAATACATTGTCGTTGTCCTAAGCCATGGCAATTATGTAATGATGCCGTCTGAAATGTTGCAGGTATGTTAAGACGGCATACGGGTGCTGACTTTCCCAAAGGGCCGAAGCATGCAAAAAGGGCAAACCCTAAAGGATTTGCCCTTTTGTTCCAAACGTTTAGTGTACGTCTTTCCAATATTCTTTTTTCAGGAAATACGCCAAAGGCAGCATAACCGCAAATAGGAAAATCATCACGATATAGCCTATACGTTTGCGTTGCAGCTGAGCAGGTTCGCCCATGTACACAAGGTAATTGACCAAGTCGCGTACGTAAGTATCGTACTCTTTTTGGATGACTTTGCCGTTAGGCAGACGGCGGCTGTGCAAACCGGTAGATTCCCAATACAGCTTAGGAGTCAGGTTGCCATGCTCGTCTTTAATCATAACGGGTTGACCTTTAGCATCCAACTCAACGGCTTGAACACCTTGTTGCTCCCACAGCGGGTGAGGCATACCGACTTTATCAAATACGGTATTGTTCCAGCCGCTCGGACGCGTAGGATCCTTATAGAATCCGCGCATATAGGCGTAAAGATAGTCTGCACCTTTGGAACGCGCAATCAACGTCAAATCGGGCGGAGCAGCACCAAACCATTTTGCCGCATCTTTAGGATCCATTGCAGCATGCATCACATCGCCGACATTATCGGTGGTAAACATCAGGTTTTTCTTGATTTCTTCGTCAGTCAAACCGATGTCCTTCAAACGGTTGAAACGCATACCGCTTGCCGAGTGACATGACAGACAGTAGTTGGTAAAGATTTGTGCACCGCGCTGCAAGCTTACTTGGTCGCGCAAATCGATATCGACTTTCTCATAATGTGCATGACCGCCCGAAGCAAATGCCGCACTCATGGGTACTGCCAACAGTAAGGCAGCAAACCAGTTTTTCATAACTTGTTTCATTTCGACTGCCCTCATCAGATGTTGGTTGCAAACAGATATGCACAAACCGCCGTAATGCCTACATAAACAAAAAACATGATTTTTTGTTTGGCGGTACTCATGGTTACACGTTCGGGAACCGGTTTGTTGGTATCCAGTTTGGTATAGAACGGCATACCCAGGAAGAATGCAAAATAAACGAAGGACAGGATGCGTGCAACCAAAGTACGCGTATCAGTTGCCACCATCGCACCCAAAATACCCAAACCGATAAAGGCAATGATGAACAGAACCAATGCGGTTTTAAAGATCGGACCACGATAGCGGACGGATTTAACCTCGCCTTTATCCAGCCAAGGCAACAGGGCAATCAGTACAACTGCCGCACCCATACCGATTACACCCCATACCTGTGTTCCCAAGAACGAGGGAATCGCACGCAAAATGGCGTAGAACGGAGTGAAGTACCATACCGGTGCAATGTGCGGAGGTGTTTTCAGCGCATTCGCAGCATCGAAGTTCGGTGCTTCGAGGAAGTAGCCGCCGCCTTCTGGTGCAAAGAACAACACGGAACAGAAGACAATCAGGAATACAACGACGCCCAAGATGTCTTTAACAGTGTAGTAAGGATGGAATGGGATACCGTCGCGCGGGATACCGTTTTCGTCTTTGTTTTTCTTGATTTCAACGCCGTCAGGGTTGTTAGAACCCACTTCGTGCAGGGCGATGATGTGCGCCACAACCAAGCCGAGCAATACCAGAGGTACCGCGATAACGTGCAGGGCAAAGAAGCGGTTCAGGGTAACGTCGGAAACGTTGAAGTCGCCGCGGATCCAAGTAGACAAATCAGGACCGATAACAGGGATGGCGGAGAACAGGTTAATAATTACCTGCGCACCCCAGAAGGACATTTGACCCCAAGGCAACAGGTAGCCCATAAAGGCTTCCGCCATCAATGCCAAGAAAATCAGGGACCCGAAAATCCACACCAACTCACGGGGTTTTTTGTACGAACCGTAAATCAAACCACGGAACATGTGCAGATAAACAACAATGAAGAAGAAAGATGCGCCAGTGGAGTGCATGTAGCGGATAATCCAACCGCCGGACACGTCGCGCATGATGTACTCTACTGCGGTAAAGGCAGCAGGCAGATGGTAGGCGTTAAGGTTACCGTCCGGTTTGTAGTTCATAGTCAGGAAAATACCGCTGACGATTTGAATCACGAGGACAAGCAAGGCTAAAGAGCCGAAGTAATACCAAAAGTTGAAGTTCTTTGGTGCGTAGTATTGAGCCAAATGCTCATTCCACATCTTAGACAGGGGGAAACGAGCGTCCATCCAGCCTAACAATGCTTTTGCTTTGCTATTGGTTTGGTTTGCCATAATTATCGTTCCTTATTCTCAGTCTTCACCCACCAAGATGGTAGTATCACTCAGATATTTGTAAGGTGGTACGACCAAGTTGGTCGGCGCAGGAACACCTTTATACACCCTGCCTGCAATGTCGAATTTCGAACCGTGGCAGGGGCAGAAAAAGCCGCCCTTCCAGCCAGCACCCAAATCGGCAGGTGCAATGTCGGGACGGTAGGTCGGAGAACAGCCCAAGTGAGTGCAGATACCGATGGCAACGAGAATGTTCGGTTTAATCGAACGTGTCTCGTTTTTAGCGTATTCCGGCTGTTGTTCCACATCGGAATTGGGATCGGCCACTTCGCCGTTCAGGCTTTTCAGGTCTTTAAGCTGTTGATCCGTACGGTTGACCACCCAAATCGGTTTGCCTTGCCACTCAGCAGTCAACATCTGACCCGCTTCGATTTTGCTGACATCCACTTCGACGGCAGCACCGGCAGCCTTAGCTTTTTCCGAAGGAAAAAAACTGGCCACAAACGGCGTTGCCACACCCAATGCTGCCACTCCGCCTGCGCCGCAGGTCGCAAGTGTCAGGAAACGGCGGCGGCCGTTATTGATTTCTTGATTATCCATTATTCAGTCGTCCTAATATTTTGGGAATACCGAGCCATTAAACATTGCAATTTTACCCAGTTTGCAGTGATACTCAAAGCATTATTTAAAATAAGGTAAAGTTTTATGATATTTCTCAATAATCAAGCCGGATTGCCTTCATCAAAATGACACACTCCCAATCCGAATATTCCTGCCGCCGCCGCCGCCAATGCCTGTACGCCGTAACGTTCCGTCGCATGATGCCCTGCAGAAATAAAAGCCGTACCCATTTCATTGGCAAGGTGGTATTGGGCTTCAGAGATTTCCCCCGTCAAATATAAATCGACACCTTCGTCTATTGCCGTCTGAAAAAACCCCTGCGCCCCCCCGCTGCACCATGCAACCTTTCTGATTTCACGGCTCAAATCGCCGATAACGACCGGCTTCCTCTGCAAAACCGCTTCAATATGGACAGCCAATGCACCAAGTGTCTTGACTTGTTTCAGGCTTCCTGAGTTAAGCAGGTTTTGTTCGCCAAAACGCCTTTCAACTGTAAAACCTAGTTTTTCAGCGAGTTGGGCGTTATTTCCTAATTCAGGATGCACATCCAGCGGTAAATGGTAAGCCGCCATATTGATATCATTATCCAATAACGCGGCAATCCGTTCTTTTTTCCAACCGGTAATGGTCGGCAACTCGTTTTTCCAAAACATGCCGTGATGAACCAGAAGCAAATCTGCCTTCTGATCCGCGGCAAAATCAATTGCCGCTTTACTTGCAGTTACCGATGTGGCAATCTTACCGATATACTCTTTCCCTTCAATCTGCAAACCGTTGGGGGCATAATCTTTAAACAATGCTGTCTGCAATGTTTCATTACACCAAGTCAGAAAATCCCTGCGCAATACCATCTTTTTTCCTAATCGCTTTAAACAAGCGGGCATTCTAATCGCAAAATGTCCGGCATTCACATTTTTCCGATTTGCACCCGCATATGAATTATTTTAATATGCGCCTGTTCAATATGCCGTCTGAAATCTCATGGATTCCATCATCGAACTGCGCCACCTCAAGACCCTGCTGGCACTTGAAGAAACCGGCAGCGTCTCCCTTGCCGCCAAACGGGTTTTCCTTACCCAATCTGCACTTTCCCACCAAATCCGTATGCTTGAAAACCACTACGGCGCACCGTTGTTCGAACGAAAATCCACACCTTTGCGCTTTACCCCGGTTGGAGAAAGGCTGTTACGCCTCGCTCACGACCTGTTGCCTCAAGTTACCGATGCAGAACGTGATTTGGCGCGCATTATAGAAGGAGAGGCAGGAGAATTGCGGATTGCCGTCGAATGCCATACCTGTTTCGACTGGCTCATGCCCGCAATGGGTGAATTCCGCCCGATATGGCCCCAAATCGAATTGGATATCGTATCGGGATTCCAAGCGGACCCTATCGGACTGCTGCTGCAACACCGCGCCGATCTTGCCATTGTTTCCGAAGCGGAAAAACAAAACGGTATTTCTTTCCAACCACTGTTTGCCTACGAAATGGTCGGCATTTGCGCACCGGACCATCCGCTTGCCGCCAAAAACGTTTGGACGGCGGAAGACTTTATCGGGGAAACCCTGATTACCTATCCCGTTCCCGATGAAATGCTGGATTTACCCAAAAAAATCTTAATTCCGAAAAACATCAACCCGCCCCGCCGACACAGCGAACTGACCATTGCCATTATCCAATTGGTTGCCAGCCGAAGGGGAATCGCCGCCCTTCCCTACTGGACCGTTATGCCTTATCTTGAAAAAGGCTATGTCGTTCACCGGCAGATTACCGACAACGGACTGCAAAGCAAACTGTATGCCGCCATCCGCACTGAAGACACAGATAAAAGTTATCTGAACAACTTTTGCCAAATCATACGTGAACGCGGCTTCGCGGACTTGCCCGGATTAAGTGAGTTGGAACCGGTCTGATTTCCCTTGTTCAAACCATACCCGGGCAGTTTTTCTATTCTTTCATGTACTGTTTTTGATTTTTGCCCAATCCGTAATCTTTAGATTACCAATGGGAAACCGCCTGTTACAAATAAAAAACCCTGCGATAAGCAGGGTTTTTTGAATTTCCAACATTAACGTTTGGAGAATTGTTTTGCACGGCGTGCTTTGCGCAGACCCGGTTTTTTACGTTCAACTTCGCGGGCATCGCGGGTAACAAAACCAGCTTGAGACAAGGCGGGTTTCAACGCGGCATCGAAGTCAATCAGGGCACGGGTAATGCCGTGACGGATAGCGCCGGATTGACCGGTTTCACCACCACCGACAACATTGACTTTGATATCGAACGATTCTGTGTTTTCAGTCAGAACCAAGGGTTGGCGAACAACCATTCGGCTGGTTTCGCGTGCGAAGAATTCGTCAACGGGGCGGCCGTTTACGATGATTTGACCTGTACCTTTAGTCAGGAATACACGAGCCACTGAACTTTTGCGGCGGCCTGTGCCGTAGTAGTATTTACCGTTCATGTCGCGTCCTTATTTCAATTCCAAAACTTTGGGTTGTTGTGCGGCATGGGCATGTTCTGCACCAGCGTACACTTTCAGTTTTTTAATCATAGCGTAACCCAGTGGACCTTTAGGCAACATGCCTTTTACGGCTTGTTCCAAAGCGCGACCTGGGAATTGCTCTTGCATTTCGCGGAAAGTGCGTTCGTAGATACCGCCTGGGAAACCGGAGTGACGGAAGTATTTTTTATCTTCGAATTTGGCACCGGTTACACGCAGTTTGTCCGCATTGATGACGATAATGTAATCGCCGGTGTCAACGTGGGGGGTGTATTCAGGTTTGTGTTTGCCACGCAAACGGCTGGCGACTTCGGCTGCAACGCGACCCAAGACTTTGTCTTGAGCATCGATGACGAACCATTCGCGCTTCACCTCGTGGGGTTTCGCTGAAAAGGTTTTCATAGTGGAAATCCAGATAGATATAGAAAGTTGTAAATTTTAAAGATGACGGCGCATTTTGTCAATCGCATTACTGCGTTACGACGAGGTTTTCTCATTGCACCATCGGTTGCGGACAGTTTGCATTTCTCTAGGCGTTTTATTCCAAAGGAAAGGCCGCATCTTGCGATGCGGCCTTATATCGGAATCCCCGCGAGAGCCGTTTCGGCCGAATCCGCTTGAACCTTGTTGACAAGGCGGCTGCCTCGGGTAGTTTCGGGTGCATCCGTAAGGGGACGCTCGCGCCCACTACTTCTCCCGGCAACCTTAAGCGAACTTATTGGTTCAAAGGAATATATGCCTTCGCGGACACCGCAGGGAAAAACTGTTACTCCTGCCCCAAGCGGGTTAGTGCTTTTTGGCAGGCATTGCTCATATCGGTTATTTTACGCTCAAAATCACCGATTGCCAAATCGCCGTTAAGGGAAATTTTCAACAGGTCATGGACGACATTGAGTGCCGCCATGATGACGATTTTCTCGCTGTCGGCAACTCGTCCGCCTTCTCGGATTGCCTCGGCTTTTCTGTTGAGCATTTCGACTGCCTGCAAAAGTGTGTCTTTTTCTTCTGCCGGCGTGTTGACGGTCAATTGGGCGTGCATGACTTCGATGTGGACTTGTTCGGTATTCATCCTCTACTCCTTATCACTGCGTTTCCTGATTTTGGGGAAGCTGTGCAATCAGTGCTTCGATTCTTGCCCTACTCTGTTCGAGCAGGGTGCGGTATCGTGAATTTTCTTCCATCAGGCTGTCAATCTTGTTTTGCAGGTCTTCCTTAAGTTTGCTGACTTGAATGAGCAGGGCTTCGCTGAGTTCGTCAACGGCGGTTTTGTGTTCGTATTCCTGCCGCTCGTGCGCCCGTTTGAGCTCGGCAACGGTTTCTTTGAGGCGGCGGTTTTCGCTGATGAGGGTTTCGAATTTCTGTACCAACGTATAAACGCTGCTTTCGAGTTTTTCGATATTTTGTTTCATGACCTTACCTGTCTGTATGCCGTCTGGGGTTTCAGACGGCATCTGTTTGTTGTTTATTCGAAACGTGCGCTGCGTTCCATCAGTCTTTCGACAACCTGTTGCGGGGTCATTTCCTTACGGATGAGTTGCAGCAAGGTTTGGGTAATCGGCATGTCAATTTGGTACTTACAGGCAGTATTGAAGACTTCTTCTATCGTGCTGACCCCTTCTGAAACGTGCCCGATTTCGACAAGCACCTGATGCAGTTCCTTACCTTCTGCCAAACCCAAACCGACGCGACGGTTGCGTGAGAGTGCGCCGGTACAGGTCAAGATGAGATCGCCGATACCGGCCAGCCCCATCATGGTTTTGGGCTGTGCGCCCATTGCGGAGGCAAGGCGGGTGATTTCGGCCAGTCCGCGTGTAACCAGCGCGGCACGGGCGTTAAGCCCATACTCTAGACCGTCGGATAATCCGGTGGCAATCGCCATAACATTTTTTACCGCGCCGCCAACCGCCACGCCGATAACGTCGGTACTACCGTAAAGCCGCATGACCGAAGTGTTGAGTTGGGGGACAAGTTCCTCGACCCATTCTTGGTTTTCGGAAGCGAGAACGACGGCACAGGGCAGTTGTTTGGCCAGTTCCTGTGCAAAACTCGGACCGGAGAGTACGCCGATTTTCTTATTATCGGGCAATACTTCTTTCAATACTTGGAAGGTCAGCAGCCCGGTATCCTGCTCAAATCCTTTGCAGGCGGCTAGAATCGGAAGATGTCCTGCATTGTATTGCTTCAACAGTTCCGCGCTGCTTCTCAAACCTGCGACAGAAGTAACAATCAACACCAGCCCGCTGTCTTGCAACGCCTCTGCCAAATCCGTACACACTTCCAGCGTTTCAGGAAAGGGGAAACCGGGCAGCCCGTGCTTGTTTTCACGTTCTTCCTTCATTTGGCGGACTTGATCTGCGTTGCGCGTCCATAGGGATACGCGGTTGCCGTGTTGGGAAAAATGTAGGGCAAGCGCCGTACCCCACGAACCTGCGCCGATAACGGTAATTTTCATTGGTCGTCTTTCAACATATCACTGCCGTTCACTTTAAAACAATCGCTGTTTCTCTGCAAGTGCAGACAGGGAAATGCCGTCTGAAAGGCGTTCAGACGGCATTTTATCCCGAAACGGCACAATCAACCGGTATTGCGCAAACCTTGCGCTACGCCGTTGATGGTCAGGTGAACCATCAGCAGCGCGTGCGGATTGTCGGGCTCTTTGCGCAGGCGTTTGAGCATGGCGACCTGCAGGCCGTTGAGGGCGTTCAAATATGGAATCCTCAAGGCGAGCGAACGGGCAAGGCTGCGGTTATTGCGCAGGAGCTCTTCGGTTTGCAGCAGGTCGAGCAGAGCTTTACGGCTGCGTTGGTATTCTTCCTTAATCATGCCGAAGATGACGGCGGCTTTTTCCGGCGATTCGCTCAAGCCGGCGTAGTTTTCCGCCAAGGTGATGTCGGTTTTCGCCATCACTTGTTCCATATTGGAGAGCATAGCTTGAAAGAACGGGTTGCTTTGGGCGTGTTCGCGCAGGGCGGCGAGGGTTTCGGGTTTGCCTTCGCACAAGGTTTCTACTGCGCTGCCGAAACCGTACCAAGCCGGCAGCATGAGGCGGTTTTGCATCCATGAGAATACCCACGGAATTGCGCGCAAGTCCTGAATCCGCGCCAAGGTTTTACGGCTGGCGGGACGGCTGCCTAGGTTGAGGGTGGCAATTTCCTGAATCGGGCTGGTTTGCAGGAAGTAGTCGATGAAGTCAGGGTGGGTAATCAGTTCGCGGTAGTATTTGAACGATACGTCCGACAATGCCTGCATGAGCGCAGGTTCGGGGTCTTTTTGATCGGGCAGTAGGCTGGCTTCAAGTGTTGCGGCAACAAGGGTTTCGAGGTTGCGCACGGCGTTGCCGGGGTCGGCGTATTTGGCGGTGATGACTTCGCCTTGCTCAGTGATGCGGATTTGTCCGGCCACGCTGCCTGCCGGTTGGGCGAGAATGGCTTGGTAAGACGGGCCGCCGCCGCGTCCGACGCTGCCGCCGCGTCCGTGGAACAGGCGCATGCGGACATCGTATTTTTTGAAGAGTTCGACCAAGCCCAACTCTGCCTGATACAGACACCATGAGCTGGTAACGTAGCCGCCGTCCTTGTTGGAGTCGGAGTAGCCCAGCATGATTTCTTGGATATTGCCGCGGCTTTCGAGCAAGGCATCATACCAGTCGAGGCGGAACATGGTTTCCATCACCGGGCAGGCGTTTTCAAGCGCTTCGATGGTTTCAAACAGAGGCACGATATTGATGCGGCTTTGCGGTTTGCCGTTTTCTACCACCAGCAGGCCGCTTTCTTTCAGCAGCAATGCCAAGGCGAGCAGGTCGCTGGGTTGTTCGCAGTTGGAAATAATGCTTTGCGTAACGGCATCTTCGCCGAATTCGTCTTTGATTTTGCGCGCTTCGTTGAAAATCGCCAGTTCGTGGCGGGTATGGTCGCTGTATGTGATGAACGGGCTGTACAGCGGGCGTTGATGGCTCAATTCGCGCAACAGGGCGGCTTGTTTTTGCTCTTCGTTCAGGCTGTTGTAGTCTTCCAAGCCTGCGTGTTGGAAAAGCTCGGCAACCACATCGGCGTGTTTGCCTGCATGTTGGCGCAGGTCGAGCGGCATCATGTGGAAGCCGAACACGGACACGGAACGGATGAGGTCTGCCAAACGACCTTCGGCAAGCAGGCGGCTGCCGTTGTCGATAAGGGAACGTTGCAATTTTTTCAAATCATCGAGAAATTCTTGGGCCGAAGCATAAGGCTCGAGAAAGCCGAATTTGCAGCCCATGCCCAAACCAAGCGCGCGTGCTTTGCCCAAGGCGCGCGCCATGATGTAGGCGATGGCGCGGCGGTAGGGTTCTTCGGTACGGGCGATTTCTTCATCGGGAGATTCGTCGGATAACGCCATCACATCGCCGTTGACTTTGACGCGGCGGATGGAGAGCGGCAACTCGCGGTAAAGTTTGTCGAGTTCGCTGCGGTAAAAACGGAACACGGCATCGGCATGGCGGCGGAAGGCAAAGCGCAGGGTTTCGGCAGAAACGAACGGATTGCCGTCGCGGTCGCCGCCGATCCAGCCGCCGATTTTCAGGATGTCGGGAACGTCCACATCGGGATATGCCGTCTGAAAGTCGCGTTCCATATTGCGGTAGAGTTTGGGCAGGGCTTCGAAAAAGCTCATCGGGAAGATGGACACGCCGTTGTTGATTTCGTCGTTGACGCTGAGTTTGTGGTGGCGCGTTTCGCTGGTCTGCCATAAGCCCAGCAGGATAGTGTCGATTTCACGGCGCAGCGCGGTCAGCGCATCGGCGTTGGCGCAGCGTTCCCGACGGGGCAACAGGGCGCGGATACGGCGGTTGAAGCTCAAAACGGTTTGACGTTGCACTTCGGTCGGATGCGCGGTCAAGACGGCGGTAACGGCCGTATTGTCCAGCTGCTGTTGCACCGTTTTGCCGTTGATTTTTCCGGCTCTGAGCTTGCGTACCGTTTCCGCCAGGCTGCCTTCCGCACCGCTGCTGCCCGCATCTTCATAAACCTGACGGCGGCGTTCGTGATGCACGTCTTCGGCAATGTTCAAAATTTGTGCGAACAGTCCGCAGGCAAGCGTCAGGTCGTGGGTTTGCTGTTCGTCCAGTTGCGGCAAAACCTTCTCAATCAGTGCCGCGCTATCGTCCGAAGTGGACAGCAGCTTGACCGTTTCCACCACCAACGGCGAGGCTTCCTCGTGAAGAAGGTTGAACAACGACTGTTTTAAAAATTCCGCGTCTGCCGCTAATGCCGCATCCTTCGGATTATTCAGGATATGCAGTTGCATGATTTTTCTCTCTCGTTTGCCGTAAATATTGTAAATGTACCTCAAATGCCGCATCCGTGCCAAAACGTTTCACCCTCGTACGGGGGCAGCACGCCCTAAACCATTTATACTTTAATTATCTTTCTCCCGAAATGCCGTCTGAAGTTGAAAACGCGATACCGACGGCGGTAAAATCGGCCGACCGATTCCAGACCCGACTTTTCCATGAATACCACCCGACACGACCCCGACGACGAATTCCTGCTGCGGTACAGCCGGCACATCCTTCTGGACGAAATCGGCATCGAAGGGCAGCAAAAGCTCTCCGACGCGCATATTTTTGTCGTCGGATGCGGCGGTTTGGGTGCCGCCGCACTGCCCTACCTTGCCGCTTCGGGTGTCGGTACGCTGACCATAGCCGATTTCGACATGGTCGAACTGCACAACCTGCAACGTCAGGTTGCATTTGACGAGGGCGACGTCGGCAAACCCAAAACCGAAGCCTTGGCAGACCGTCTGTGCCATATCAACCATACCGTCGATGTCCGCACCGTCAACGAAAAACTCGACGGCAGCCGCCTAACCGATTTGGCTCAAACTGCCGACATCGTTTTAGACTGCTGCGACAACTATGCCACACGGCAGGCGGTCAACCGTGCCTGCGTGCAGGCGAAAACACCCCTGGTTTCAGGAGCGGCGGTACGCTTTGAAGGGCAACTTGCCGTGTACCGTCCCGACTTACCCAACTCGCCGTGTTATGCCTGCCTGTTCGACGGCGGATCGGCTTCAGACGGCATCTGTTCCCTTTTCGGCGTATTCTCGCCGCTGGTCGGCATCATCGGCTGCACGCAGGCGGAGGAGGCACTGAAAATCCTGCTGGATGCAGGCGAACCGTCACAAGGCAGGCTGGCGGTTTACCGTGCCTTGGAAGGAGGGTGGCGGTATTTCGACCTGCCGCGCAACCCCGAATGCCCGGTTTGCGGCTCGACGCGATAAACCGTGCCGCCGCTCACATTATGCACCGGCGTGCGGTTGCCGCCGGCAAAACGTGTGCCGTAAACCGCAACCGTTTACCGTAAACAAACCCCTATTTCCCCAAAAAACGAGTTGCGCCTTTTCCGGGCGTATTTCCCAAACGTTTGCCCATTCCACTCTCTGCACGCAAAATGCCGTCTGAAAAAGATTTCAGACGGCATTTGGATGTGTATCAATAATGCGGGGGAATCTCATCGCGCAGGGAATACGGCTCTTGCGCGTCGGAATTTTTGTCTTGCAGCTTGCCGTACAAAAGCCTCAACTGAGCCTGCTGCAAATCCAACGTCTGCCGTAATTCCGCCACCATCGCGTTCAGGCCGGTAATCACGTCCTCCTGAAGCGCAGATTGGATTTCCAGTTCGACAATACGGCACTCCAGCCCTTCAAGCCCATCCATTTACAGCACCATCGCGGCAATCCAACCGGCAATCAGCAGCGGGATGTTGTAGTGGAGAAAGGTCGGAATGACGGAATCCCGGATATGGTCGTGTTGTCCGTCAACGTTTAAGCCCATGGTCGGGCCCAGCGTCGAATCGGACGCGGGCGAACCGGCATCGCCCAACGCACCCGCCGTACCGACAATAGAGACTGTGGCAAGCGGCGAAAAGCCCAGACTGATACACAACGGTACATAAATCGCGGCAATAATGGGCAAAGTGGAAAAGGACGAACCGATACCCATGGTTACCAACAGCCCCACCAGCAGCATGGCCAATGCCGCCATGCCTTTGTTGCCGCCGAACATCGCCATGCTGCTTTCGACCAGCGGCTGGATGTGTCCGGTCGCACTCATAACAGCGGCAAAACCCTGTGCCGCAATCATGATAAAACCGACCATGGCCATCATCTTGATGCCTTCCCCGAAGACATCGCTGGCCTTGTTGCGGTTGATTACGCCCAACATCATAAATACGGCGAAACCGAGCATCGCCCCCAACACCAGCGAATCTTCGTACATCAGCTGGATGGCAAAACATACGGCAATGGCGATGGCCGCAACCAGACTGCGGTATGAAGACGCCTGAGGTTGGTTTGCCGCATCGGCATTGCCCGCCGCATCGGTGTCATTGCTTTGATACAGGCGAGGCTTGCGGTAATGTACAAACGACAGCAGGAGTCCGGTTACCATACCCAATGCAGGGATAGCCATTGCCGCCATAACGTTGATGTTTTTAACGTCGAGTTCCGGCGCGGCGGAATGTATGTTGCCCAACAGAATTTCATTTAAGAAAATCGCACCGAAGCCGTAAGGTAGAAACATATAGGTCGTAACCAGACCGAAAGTGATGACGCATGCAACCAGTCGGCGGTCGACCTTCAGGCGGTTGAACACCAAAAGCAGCGGGGGGACAATCATCGGAATAAAGGCAATATGGATAGGCACGACGTTCTGGCTCATGATGCCCATCACCAAGATGATGGAAAGCAGCATCCATTTAACCGCACCTTCTCCCGAACGCACGCTGTCGGGCATACTGCTCCGGTTCAATTTGCGGATAATCGCACCCGCAAGCTGTTGAGGCAGTCCCGAATGGGTGATTGCCATGGCAAACGCGCCGAGCATGGCATAAGAGAGCGCAATTTTCGCGCCGCCTTCCAAGCCTTTGTTAAATACGGGGATAATCCCCGCCTGACTAACCTGTCCGGCCGCATCGGTTATATTTTGCAGCGGCATACCTGCCACCACGCCGCCGACAAATGCACCGACCGTCAAACTCAATACCACATGCACGCGCGACAGCGACAGCACCAACATGACGATTACGGCGATTACGACTGCATTCATCTTCGTTTCTCCTTATTTTTTTCTCCAAAAATTAAAATAAAATTTACATATCAAAACCCATCATAACCCAATAACGGAAAAACCGCCAATTATGTAAACACTTATTTCAAATGCTTCATATATTTCCCAAACGTAACCCTGTCCAGCCCAGCCAGGTCGGTCAAGGTTTCCACTTCCGTAAACCCATGTGCCACCAACACGCCGCGCACCGCACCGCCCTGATTGAATCCGTGTTCCAACAGCAGAAACCCGCCGTCTACCAGATACTTTGGCGCACCCTCCGCCAACGCCCTGATGCAGCTCATGCCGTCTGAAAAATCGGTCAGCGCGTTTTTCGGCTCAAACCGCAAATCCCCTTGAGAAAGATGAATGTCGCCGTTTTCAATATAAGGCGGGTTGGAAACGATGACATCCCATTGCCTTTCAGACGGCATATCGGTGTCGAACCAGGAACCGTGTGCAAACTCGACCGCCGCACCCAAATCTGCCGCGTTCTTCCTGGCGGTTTCGAGTGCGCTCAGACTGATGTCGGATGCGCGGACGAAGGCATCCGGGCGTTCGAGTGCGACGGTAAGGGCAACCGCGCCGCTGCCCGTCCCCAAATCCCATATACTGCCACATTCCGGCAAACGTCCGATGGCCGCATCGACCAGATGTTCGGTTTCGGGACGCGGAATCAACACGCTCGGATTGACCGTAAAGCGTCTGCCATAAAATTCGCGCACACCTAAAATATAGGCAACCGGCTCGCCGTTCAGACGGCGTTGCACCAGCATATCCGCATGCTGACGGACGCTGTCGGGCATTTCGTCCCCACCACGGGTAACCAGCTCGATGCGGCTGTATCCGCCGGCGTGCTGCAACAGCATCCGCGCTTCGTTTTTGGGCAAAGGGTTTAAGCGAAGCCATTGATCGGGAGTCATATTTTCCTTTCATGGAAAATGCCGTCTGAAAGGTTTCAGACGGCATTTCGTGTTGGTCTGTTTCAGATTTCGCTACCGCCGACGGTCAGTCCGGCATCAATCCGCAAGGTCGGTTGCCCCACGCCGACAGGGACGCTCTGCCCTTCTTTGCCGCACACGCCGACACCGCTATCCAACGCAGTATCGTTGCCTATCATGGAGACGTGTTTCAGCACTTCGGGGCCGTTGCCGATAATGGTCGCGCCTTTGACGGGATATTGCAGTTTGCCGCCTTCCACCCACCACGCTTCGGATGCGCTGAACACGAACTTGCCACTGGTAATGTCCACTTGTCCGCCGCCGAAGTTGACGGCGTAAATGCCTTTGTCGATGGACGCGATGATTTCGTCGGGTTCGTAGCCGCCGTTTTCCATAAAGGTGTTGGTCATGCGCGGCATAGGAACGGAGGCGTAGCTTTCGCGGCGGCCGTTGCCGGTGGATTGCGTACCCGTCAGGCGGGCGTTGGTTTCGTCCTGCATATAGCCGACCAAAATACCGTCTTCAATCAATACGGTGCGGCGGGTTTCATTGCCTTCGTCGTCGATATTGAGCGAACCGCGTCTGTCGGCAATATCGCCTTGATCCACAACGGTAACGCCTTTGGCGGCCACGCGCTCGCCAATTCGGCCGGAGAAAACGCTGGTTTCTTTGCGGTTGAAATCGCCTTCCAAACCATGTCCGACCGCTTCGTGCAGCAACACGCCCGGCCAGCCGTTGCCCAAAACGACGGTCATCTCGCCGGCAGGCGCAGGACGGGATTCGAGATTAATCAGGGCTTGTTTGACGGCGGAATCGACAAACTGCCGCACGAGGGTTTCATCGAAATAAGCCAAGTCGTAGCGTCCGCCGCCGCCCGCGCTGCCCTGTTCGCGCCTGTCGCCCTGTTTGGCGATGACGGTAACGTTCAGGCGCACCATCGGACGGATATCCGCGGCGTGTTTACCGTCCAGACGGGCGATGTACACCATGTCGTATTCGCAGGTCAAACCGGCCATCACTTGCACGATACGCGGATCGGCGGCTTTGGCCAGCGTTTCGACTTTGTTCAACAACGCGACTTTGGCAGCGGAATCAAGGCTGGCAATAGGATCCATCGCCATGTGGACAGGCTTGCCGTAGGCAGGTGTCGGCACTTTGACGCTGGCCTCGCCGCCGGTCGCACCAATCACGCGCACGGCTTTGGCAGAGCGGTTGATCGAATCGATACACAGGCTGTCGGCGTAGGCAAAAGCAGTTTTATCGCCCGAAACGGCACGAACGCCCACACCCTGATCGATTTGGAAGCTGCCCGATTTGACGATGCCTTCTTCCAAATGCCAACTTTCATAGGCGGTGCGCTGACAATAAATGTCGGCATAATCGACATGGTTGGCGCCGATAATGCTCAGGCTTTGGGCGAGCAAATCGGGAGAAAGATGGTTGGCTTCGAGCAAATCTCGCTGTACGGCATAATAGGTTTGATGCATGGTGTCGGGACATAGAAAATCAGTGGGCTGATTATACGGCATTTGTTATTAAAATGTATCGTGCCGCCTGAAATGTAAGATTTTTGCCAACGCCCCCTGCTTTTGTGTACACTTAAAGCTTCTTGTCGGAGTGCCGCCGCCGGGCGGCTGAGATTGCGAAAGCAAAATCCGTAGAACCTGTCGGGGTAATGCCTGCGTAGGAAACAAACCTTCCCTGCCCGTTCGGGCTTGCGTTCCCTTTTCCGCACTTCCCCGCCCACCTTCCTTCTTTTTAAAGGACGTCATATGTCGGGCAATATTTCACAACAACCTTCGTCTGCCGCCTCCGCTGCCGGCATCGGGCTGATTTGGTTCGGCGCGGCGGTATCGATTGCCGAAATCAGCACGGGCACACTGCTCGCCCCCTTGGGCTGGCAACGCGGTTTGGCGGCACTGCTGCTCGGCCATGCCGTCGGCGGCATATTGTTTTTCGCGGCGGCATATATCGGTGCATTCACGCAAAAAAGCGCGATGGAAAGCATACGCCTGTCGTTCGGCACAGGCGGTTCCGTCTTATTTTCGGCGGCGAACGTGCTGCAATTGGTCGGCTGGACGGCCGTCATGATTTATTCGGGTGCGGCGGCAAGTTCCGCACTGGGCAAAATGCTCTGGCAAAACGGATCGTTTTCCTGGTGGGCTTTTACCAACGGCGCGCTGATTGTCTTGTGGCTGATTTTCGGCGCACGCAAAACAGGCTGGCTGAAAACCGGTTCGATGGTGCTGATGCTGTTGGCGGTTCTGTGGCTGAGTGCCGAAGTCTTTTCCACGGCAGGCAGCACCGCCGCACAAGTTTCAGACGGCATGAGCTTCGGAACGGCAGTCGAACTGTCCGCCGTCATGCCGCTTTCCTGGCTGCCGCTGGCCGCCGACTACACACGCCAAGCACGCCGCCCGTTTGCGGCAACCCTGACGGCAACGCTCGCCTATACGCTGACGGGCTGCTGGATGTATGCCTTAGGTTTGGCAGCGGCGTTGTTCACCGGAGAAACCGATGTGGCAAAAATCCTGTTGGGCGCGGGCTTGGGCATAACGGGCATTCTGGCAGTCGTCCTGTCGACCGTTACCACCACTTTTCTCGATGCTTACTCCGCCGGCGTAAGTGCCAACAATATTTCCGCCAAACTTGCGGAAACACCCGTCGCCGTCGCCGTCACCGTTGTCGGCACACTGCTTGCCGTCCTCCTGCCCGTTACCGAATATGAAAACTTCCTCCTCTTGATCGGCTCGGTATTTGCGCCGATGGCGGCAGTTTTGATTGCCGACTTCTTCGTCTTAAAACGACGGGAGGAAGTAAAAGGCTTTGATGTTGTCGGACTGGCCTTATGGCTGGCCGGCTTCATCCTCTACCGCTCCCTGCTGTCGGCAGGCTGGGAAAGCAGCATCGGCCTGACCGCGCCCGTAATGTCTGTCGTTGCCATTGCCACCATACCGGTGCGCCTTTTCTTTAAAAAAACCCAATCTTTACAAAGGAACCCGTCATGACCCGTATCGCCATCCTCGGCGGCGGCCTCTCAGGAAGGCTGACCGCACTGCAACTTGCAGAACAAGGTTATCAGATTGCACTTTTCGACAAAGGCACCCGCCAAGGCGGACACGCCGCCGCTTATGTTGCCGCCGCCATGCTCGCGCCTGCGGCGGAAGCAGTCGAAGCCACGCCTGAAGTCATCAAACTGGGCAGGCAGAGCATTCCGCTTTGGCGCAACATCAGAGGCCGTCTGAAAACGCCTGCCATGATGCAGGAAAACGGCAGCCTGATTGTGTGGCACGGGCAGGACAAACCATTATCTAGCGAGTTCGTCCGCCATCTCAAACGCGGCGGCGTGGCGGATGACGAAATCGTCCGTTGGCGCGCCGACGACATCGCCGAACGCGAACCGCAACTCGGCGGACGTTTTTCAGACGGCATCTACCTGCCGACCGAAGGCCAGCTCGACGGGCGGCAAATATTGTCTGCACTTGCCGACGCTTTGGACGAACTGAACGTCCCTTGCCATTGGGAACACGAATGTGCCCCCGAAGACCTGCAAGCCCAATACGACTGGCTGATCGACTGCCGCGGCTACGGCGCAAAAACCGCTTGGAACCAAGCCCCCGAACACACCAGCACCTTGCGCGGCATACGCGGCGAAGTGGCGCGGGTTTACACACCCGAAATCACGCTCAACCGCCCCGTGCGTCTGCTCCATCCGCGTTATCCGCTCTACATCGCCCCGAAAGAAAACCACGTCTTCGTCATCGGCGCGACCCAAATCGAAAGCGAAAGCCAAGCCCCTACCAGCGTGCGTTCCGGGCTGGAACTTTTATCCGCGCTTTATGCCGTCCATCCTGCCTTCGGCGAAGCCGACATCCTCGAAATCGCCACCGGCCTGCGCCCCACGCTCAACCACCACAACCCCGAAATCCGTTACAACCGCGCCCGACGCCTGATTGAAATCAACGGCCTTTTCCGTCACGGCTTCATGATTTCCCCCGCCGTAACCGCCGCCGCCGTCAGATTGGCAGTGGCACTGTTTGACGGAAAAGACGCACCCGAACGTGATGAAGAAAGCGGTTTGGCGTATATTGGAAAATAAGCTTGAGGTCGTCTGAAAACGTCGCGTTATCAGTTTTATAAAAGTAACAATATGAATTTAGAAACCAAAATTCCGCCGCCAGCGATATGTTTTATTTGTGCGTTGTTGATGTACATCTCTGCACAAGTGTCGGCATTGGCCGGCATATTGCCGCGCTTTCCTATATTGCTGTCGGTTGTTTTCATGGTGTTTGGGACTCTGTTGAGCGTATTAGGTGTGTGGGCGTTTCGCCGTGTGCGCACGACCGTCAGCCCACTCAACCCCGAACAAACCGAACACTTCGTTTCAGACGGCGTGTACCGCTTCAGCCGCAACCCGATGTATGCGGGTATGGGCTGTTGGCTGGTTGCATGGGCAGGCTATATGGCGCACCCGCTGCCGTGGTTGTTTTTGGCTGCATTTGTTGTCTATATGACACGCTTTCAAATCATGCCCGAAGAACGCGTTTTGGCGCGAAAATTCGGTGCCGAGTACGAAGCGTACTGCCGACACGTCCGCCGTTGGTTATAAAAGCGAAAGCTTCCCATCAAGTATCGCCCGTCTTCTGCTCTACGGCATGAATGTGAATACCCGATGTTTTAGACGACCTTTATTGCTCCGTAAGAAATGAAAAGGACACCCCATGACCTTCCCACCCCTAAAATCCCCGCTTAAACTCTACGCCGTTGTTCCCACCGCCGATTGGGTCGAGCGCATGGTCAAAGCAGGTGCCGACACGGTGCAACTGCGCTGCAAAACCTTGTATGACGATGAATTAAAACGTGAAATCGCCCGCTGCGTCGCCGCCTGTCAGGGCAGCCGTACGCAGCTTTTCATCAACGACCACTGGCGCGAGGCGATAGAAGCGGGCGCATACGGCGTGCATCTCGGACAGGAAGACATGGACACCGCCGACCTTGCCGCCATCGCCGCCGCCGGTTTACGTTTGGGTTTGAGTACGCACTCCGTCGCCGAACTCGACCGCGCCTTGTCCGTACATCCCAGCTATGTCGCCAGCGGCGCGATTTTCCCGACCACGACCAAACAAATGCCCACCGCTCCGCAAGGTTTGGACAAACTGCGCGAATATGTGAAACAGGCAGGCAGCACGCCCGTCGTCGCCATCGGCGGCATCGATTTGAACAACGCCCGAGCCGTCCTTGCCACTGGTGTTTCCTCACTCGCCGTCGTCCGTGCCGTGACCGAAGCCGAAAATCCCGAAGCCGTGGTTAAAGCGTTTCAGGCTTTGTGGGATGAATGAGGCCGTCTGAAAAACCAATTTCAGATGGTCTAAGAAAGCGAAAAAGATTCAATTTACCGTGTAGGCAAAACTTAGCCCGCTATATAGTGGATTAAATTTAAATCAGGACAAGGCGACGAAGCCGCAGACAGTGCAGATAGTACGGCAAGGCGAGGCAACACCGTACTGGTTTAAAGTTAAGCCACTATAAATACAGAAAATCGAGAAAACATGAATATCATCTTAAACGGCGAACCCGCCGAACTTCGCGGCAAAACCGTTGCCGACCTCATCGCCCAAACCGCGCCGCAACAACCTTTTGCCGTCGCCGTGAATACCGGATTTGTCGCCAAAGGCACGTATGCGGAAACGGTTTTGAACGAAAACGACAAAGTCGATATTGTGCGGCCGGTAGTCGGCGGCTGAATGCCATCTGAAACCCCAAAGGCACGCCGCCGGCTTTCAGACGGCATCGTATCCCAAACATATCAAGGAATTTTTATGCTCACCCTATACGGAGAAACTTTCCCTTCACGGCTGTTGCTCGGCACGGCTGCCTACCCGACCCCTGAAATCCTCAAACAATCCGTCCGTATCGCCCAACCCGCGATGATTACCGTCTCGTTGCGCCGCGCAGGAAGCAGAGGTGAGGCACACGGTCAGGGATTTTGGTCGCTATTGGAAGAAAGCGGCGTGCCCGTACTGCCGAACACAGCAGGCTGCCAAAGCGTGCAGGAAGCGGTAACGACGGCGCAGATGGCGCGTGAAGTGTTTGAAACCGATTGGATCAAACTCGAGCTCATCGGCGACGACGACACCTTGCAGCCGGATGTATTCCAGCTTGTCGAAGCGGCGGAAATCCTGATTAAAGACGGCTTCAAAGTACTGCCTTATTGCACCGAAGACCTGATTGCCTGCCGCCGCCTGCTCGACGCGGGCTGTCAGGCGTTGATGCCGTGGGCAGCTCCCATCGGCACGGGTTTGGGCGCGGTTCACGCCTACGCGCTGAACGTCCTGCGCGAACGCCTGCCCGACACGCCGCTGATTATCGATGCGGGCTTGGGTTTGCCCTCGCAGGCGGCGCAAGTGATGGAATGGGGGTTTGACGGCGTATTGCTGAACACCGCCGTTTCCCGCAGCGGCGACCCCGTCAACATGGCGCGCGCCTTCGCGTTCGCCATCGAATCCGGGCGGCTGGCATTTGAAGCCGAACCGGTCGAGGCTCGCACCAAAGCGCAAGCCAGTACGCCGACCGTAGGTCAGCCGTTTTGGCATTCGGCGGAATATTGAAAAAGGCAGCGAAAATGCCGTCTGAAATGTGTTCAGACGGCATTTGTGTTTTCAGGATACCGATAGTTTGCGGCTCACTTGCGGTAAAGGCATACGATAGGTAGACCTTGATATCCCGGCGTGAACCTTTATTAGGAAACGGGTACATAAAATATACTGGACATCGTGCGCGCACCCTTTACAAAATATTTAATTTCTTTATTTTCATCATATTACAGAAAATATGTATTTATTTCTGATTTTTTATTGATAATTATTATTATTAGCGTATAATTAAAACCACTCGGAAGTCGTCAATTCCGAACCATTAAACACCGTATTCCCCATAATTCACTTTCACACTTGGAGTCTGCATATACGAGACATACATTCCCTTTTTATATATCAGATACTCAAAACCGAAATGCCAAACCCACCGTAAAGGTGGGTTTGGCATTTCTCCGTCTGCGGTTATTTGCAAGACTTAAAGTTCAGGCTCCCGTATGGGGACGTAATCTTGCGGATTTCGCGCGCGTCTTCATCATTAACGCCGGAAAACAAAACCGTCATGCGCGATACACTTAAGGATTCGTCCTGACCGTCGGATTCGGCAAAATGTTCGACAATGCGCGCACCTCCAAACCCCGCGCCGGCAAGCCGGTTTTGTAGCGTTTGGGCATTTTGGCGGCTGTTGCTCACACCCAGGCTCAATTCACCGTTAAGCGGTACGGCGTTAAAGCCTTGGGCAGACAATTCGGCCACCTGTCCTTCGGCATTGCCGGAAAGAGGCAGGACGACACGGTAGGTCTTGCCTCCGGGTTTTCTTTTGGCAGTGCGTTTTTCGACACTCCGGCTAGCAACGTGCGACCATTTGCCCAGAAGACCTTTAATCCGATGGTAGTCGTCTTCATCCATCGTGAGGCTTGCCTGAGCCGAACATGAAGCACGTCCATCCGGTGCGGCATTCATTTCACCGTTTTCCCCCTCTTCGCCTGCCTTTTCGGCGGCGAGTTTTTCTCGGCGTGCTTTTTCTTCACGCTGTTTTTTCTCCCTCAGTTTTTTCTGTTCCGCTTCTTTTTTCAAGCGCAACTGCTCTGCCTGTTCTTCGGTCAAAATATCGCTTGCACCAAGCAGTACGCCTGTATCCGATTCAGATGCCGTCTGAACGTCTGGCTCGTATTCCGGGGCTTCTAAAGCAACGGGACCGGTTGCCGGCATACTTTCGACAGCCTGTGTTTCCGATACGCTTGCCTGCTTCGGGGTCAGTTTGTAGCCTACCGTACCGCCGAATACGGCAATATTAATCGCAACCAAAAGGATAAATAGCCATTTCATCTCTGTATTCCCTAAATATGTTCATATTCCCTGCCTTCGGCGGCAATCATGTTCAACAACCCGTAAATAACGAGGTTGTCGACAACGCGCACGGTATTGGCTTCTAAAAACGCAGACGGCATGGCTTCTGCGACTTTTGCCGCACCGCCGCCGGTAATGATGACATCGACAGGCTTGCCTGCCCCGATTTTTTCTTTCAAACGGCCGTGCATCATCATAACCGAACCGCAAACCGCATCCATCATACCGCTGGCGACGGCATTACCCGTCGTGGTCGGAAACGGATAAACTTTACCGACAGGACGGTTTAGATTGGCCGTTTTGACGGCAAGCGATTCTTTCATTAGATGGAAACCGGGCATGATGGTTCCGCCGAGATAATGCCCGTCATCGGTGAGCGCATCAACCGTTACCGCTGTGCCGCAGCTGACGACGACGCAGGCATTTCGGCTGAAACGGCGGCTGCCCAATGCGTTAAACCAACGGTCGGAACCATGTTCTTCGGGATGACGGTAGTGATTGCGTATGCCCAAAGCCTGAGCGGAAGACGGCAGCCATTCGATTGTACTTGCAAGCTGTTCCTGAACCTGTGCCTTTTTTGATTCCCCGCACACGGCGCAACCGACAATACGGACACGGCCATCCGCCCTTTCCGCCCACTCCGCGCCCAAACGGGACAAATCACGGTACGGTGCACGGCTGACTGCTGTAAATATGCCGTTTTCCACCCATGCCCACTTGAGCTGGCTGTTACCGCCGTCCAACAGCAAAAAACGTTCCGGTTCCCGCTTTCTCGGAACAGAGACCGGCCTATCGTCGGGACGCAGGCTGATTTCTCCGCTGACTACGGTTTGCCTGCCGTCTCCGGTATCCAGATGCAATATACCTTTCTCGTCCACACCGCTGACCGTACCTTCGCAAACGGTTTCGCCGTCGCGCAAAAGCAATACTGCCTTGCCGTGATCGCGGTTGGCCGTTTCATATTCCTTTAAAAATGGTGCAAACCCTTCTTCCGCATATTGTTCCAACACCGCATCCAACTCGGCCAACAACGTTTCCAACAACACGGTGGCATCCGCATTACCACGCTGCAATGCCGTCTGAAACAGCGATTGCACGGAAGCGGCATTTTCGACTTCCTTGGGCAGGACAAAATTGATGCCGATACCGATGACGGCAACCGTCTTGCCACCGACCCTGACCGTTTCGATAAGGATGCCGCCCAATTTATCGCGCCCGACAACCAAATCATTGGGCCACTTAATCTGTACATCCAAACCTAAACGCAACAAAGCTCGGCGGCACGCCACTGCCGTTGCCAGCGACAGCGAACCCAACTCATACTGCGGCCGGTCAAACACCCAGCCGAAACTGAACATCAGGCACTCGCCCAAACGGTGCGACCATTTCCTCCCCTGCCGCCCCCTGCCCTTACTTTGCAGATGAGCCACGCATAAGGCCTTATGTACTTTGTCCGGAGAAATCCGCGCCAGCTCCAGTATCTCATCGTTGCTGGAAACGCACTCGTGTTTCAATGCTGCCTGAAAACCCGACTTTTCCCCTAAAATACGCAAATTTTCAGCATTAAAAACCGCCAGCGGGCGCACCAGCCGCCAATAACCGTCATGCTGGCGCAGCAGTCCTCGTATATGCGCCGGCATCTGCTGCCAAAAACCGTTCAACTGATGCGGCCTCATATCCGCCATACGCGCCAGTTGCGAGACGTGTTGCGGCAAACCACCAGCAAGTTCTGCCAAAATCCGCCATTGCCGGGATTTTAAAACCATCATTTCCAACCCTCTGACGCACGGATTTTCTCCAGCGTTCCGGTTGTCGACGTTTGATGCAGGAAAGGAATCGAAAACACCTTACCTCCGCGCGCCAGCGTTTCCGCCGACCCGACAATCTTATCCACGGTCCAATCGCCGCCCTTGACTAAGACCTCTGGTCTGACTGCCTCTATCAAAGCCGCCGGCGTATCCTCGTCAAACCATGTAACCAAATCCACACTTTCCAACGCGGCGACAACGGCGGCACGGTTTTCCAAACTATTGATGGGACGGTCGCCCCCCTTACCCAAACGGCGTACCGAAGCATCCGTATTCAAAGCCAGAATCAGGGCAGCCCCTTTCGAACGCGCCTGCGCCAGATAAGTAACATGACCGCGATGAAGGATGTCGAAACAGCCGTTGGTAAACACCAGCGGGCGCGGCAACCGAGCCAACCGTTCGGACAATGCCTCAGGCGGACAGATTTTCGATTCAAAATCAGGAACAGACCAATGGCCAACCATCAAAGCCTCCGACAGAAACCATAAAAGACAGAAAAGCTACATGATACAGAAGCATATACGAAAGGCAAAGCCGAAGGCACACATGCCCCATCTAAAATACCCTTTCCCCACAGGGAAAACAGCTTCAGACGGCATATCCGCCGCACCAATATGACTGATGCAAATAATGAGCACAAACGGAAAAAGACCTGTACTGAAAAGTACAGGTCTTTATCTGGGGTGGCTGATGGGGCTCGAACCCACGACAACCGGAATCACAATCCGGGGCTCTACCAACTGAGCTACAGCCACCATAAAAACAGTTTGCAATCAAAAATCTTGGCACGCCCGACAGGAATCGAACCTGTAACCCCCGACTTAGAAGGTCGGTGCTCTATCCGGTTGAGCTACGGGCGCTCATGCCGATTCGTGCTGGTTGATTGGTCGGGGCGGTGGGATTCGAACTCACGACCCTCTGCTCCCAAAGCAGATGCGCTAACCGGGCTGCGCTACGCCCCGACTTGAAGTTTTGAATTGTACATACGGACGGAAAACACGTCAACGCTTATTTTTAAAATCCTAATAAAATCTATTTAGTATTTTGATTTGTAAAAATATTTAACCAGATTCAAAATCCAAGCTCCATTTCCGGATAAATTTATTTTCGGCATCCTGCTGTAAAAATATACGGAAAATGCGATAATTTTTAGCAATTTCTACCTGTTTAATAAAAGGACGGACATGTCGGCACAATTAATCAACGGTAAAGAAGTTTCACAAAAGCGTTTGGAAGCGGTAGCCGAAGCTGTGGCGAAACGCCAACGCGACAGCCTGCATACGCCTTGTCTGGCCGTGGTTTTAGTCGGAGACGACCCTGCCAGCGCGGTTTATGTGCGCAACAAGAAAACAGCCTGCCAAAAATGCGGCATCAAATCGCTGTCGTACGAGCTGCCCGAAAAAACGCCGCAGGAAGAACTGTTGGCACTGGTTGACCGGTTAAATGCCGATCCCGAAATAGACGGCATCTTGGTTCAGCTGCCCCTGCCGAAGCACCTCGACAGCCAGGCGGTTTTAGAACGTATTTCGCCGGATAAGGACGTGGACGGTTTCCATCCTTACAATGTGGGCAGGCTTGCAGTCAAAATGCCGCTGATGCGCCCGTGTACGCCCAAGGGCGTGATGACGCTCTTGGAAGCTTACGGCATTGATCCGAAGGGGAAAAAAGCGGTCGTGGTCGGCGCATCCAATATCGTCGGCCGTCCGCAGGCACTGGAACTGCTGCTGGCGCGTGCAACGGTAACAATCTGCCACAGTGCGACCGAAAATCTGGAGGATGAAGTTGCCGGGGCCGATATCCTTGTCGTCGGCGTAGGCATTCCGAACTTTGTCAAAGGCGAATGGATCAAACCCGGCGCGGTCGTTATTGATGTGGGCATCAACCGTCTGGACGACGGCAGCCTGTGCGGCGACGTGGAATTTGAAACGGCAAAAGAACGGGCGGCGATGATTACGCCTGTTCCCGGCGGTGTGGGCCCGATGACAATCGCCACATTAATGGAAAATACCCTGCACGCTGCTTCCCTGCACGATATGTAAGTATCAGGGAAATAAAAATGCCGTCTGAAAAGCCTTTCAGACGGCATTTTGTATGGCTGTTTATCCGGGCAGCTTGACGACAACCGTATCCGCCATCATGTCGTAAAGCGTGCGGCGGTCGCGTTTGATCATAAAAAGCAGGACAAAGTTGGCAAGAAATGCCAGCAGGTTGATGGCGTTTTCTCCGTTTTCACCTGCTATAAGACCGATAATGGCGGCAATAATGGCAACCAAAACCGACCATGCGATTTCGCGTACCAAAACCGTACCGACAAAACCGGGATTACGTCCGTCAGTTTTCAATACCCTGATTTTCATGATTTTCTTACCCAATGACTGCCCATCCCTGCTCATATAGTAGATTTGGACGACGGTATAAACCAAAATGGCGGCCAACCCGATCCAAAACGATGCCATACCTGCCAACAGTCCGAATATTTCCTCACTGTCTCCGATTCTGCCTTCATGCTTGACGGCGAAGACAATCAGTCCGACAAACGGCACCAACAAAACCAAAAAGGTAAACAATTGGTTCAGCAAGGCCGCAAGTATCCTGTCTCCGGCACCGGCAACCGTTACCTCGATTTCCTGAATGTCAGACCTGCCGACACTGGCCGCACCGATATAGTTGTTTCTTTCTTCCATGTCTCTTCCTGATAATGGTTCTTAACTAACTCCGATTCTACCGTTCTGACACCGAAAACGCCAATATTTAAAGAAATCCCGATAAAGAACTTTACATTTTCTTAAGACGGCGTTAAAACGCTTCCTTTACGCAATACATAATTTTGTTAACGATTTTCCTCAAGGAGCAACACATGAAAGTAGGTTTCGTCGGCTGGCGCGGCATGGTCGGTTCGGTTTTGATGCAGCGTATGCAAGAAGAAAACGACTTCTCCCACATTCCCGAAGCATTCTTCTTCACCACTTCCAACGTCGGCGGCGCGGCACCTGATTTCGGTCAGGCGGCTAAAACATTATTGGACGCGAACAACGTTGCCGAGCTGGCGAAAATGGACATCATCGTAACCTGCCAAGGCGGCGATTACACCAAATCCGTATTCCAACCCCTGCGCGACAGCGGCTGGAACGGTTACTGGATTGACGCGGCGTCCTCCCTGCGTATGAAAGACGACGCGATTATCGTCCTCGACCCCGTCAACCGCAACGTCATCGATAACGGCCTCAAAAACGGCGTGAAAAACTACATCGGCGGCAACTGCACCGTCTCCCTGATGTTGATGGCTTTGGGCGGCCTGTTCCAAAACGATTTGGTCGAATGGGCGACCAGCATGACCTACCAAGCCGCTTCCGGCGCGGGCGCGAAAAACATGCGCGAACTCATCAGCGGCATGGGCGCGATTCACGCCCAAGTGGCGGACGAGCTTGCCGATCCTTCCAGCGCGATTCTCGACATCGACCGCAAAGTATCCGATTTCCTGCGCAGCGAAGACTATCCGAAAGCCAATTTCGGCGTACCGCTCGCCGGCAGCCTGATTCCGTGGATTGACGTGGATTTGGGCAACGGTCAGTCCAAAGAAGAATGGAAAGGCGGCGTAGAAACCAACAAAATCCTCGGCCGCAGCGACAATCCGACCGTAATCGACGGCTTGTGCGTGCGCATCGGTTCTATGCGCTGCCACAGCCAAGCCATCACCCTGAAGCTGAAAAAAGACCTGCCTGTTTCCGAAATCGAAGCGATTTTGGCAGGCGCGAACGACTGGGTGAAAGTCATCCCCAACGAAAAAGAAGCCAGCATCCACGAGCTGACCCCTGCAAAAGTTACCGGCACGCTGTCCGTCCCTGTCGGACGCATCCGCAAACTGGGCATGGGTGGAGAATACATCAGCGCGTTCACCGTCGGCGACCAACTTTTGTGGGGCGCGGCCGAACCTCTGCGCCGCGTGCTGCGTATCGTGTTGGGCAGCCTGTAAGCCGGATTTGAATAAAAAAATGCCGTCTGAATCCTGTTTCAGACGGCATTTTCCTTGCAACCCCAGTTAACCGAAATTCCGATAAAGCAACCGTTCACGCCAGCAACATTTCCTGCATCAGCTTCATGCCCCACTGCCAGCCGCCGAGCATGCCATTCAAACTGCCCGGATGTGGGGACAGCAAAAGGCGGGCGTTCCACGTATCTGCCTGTTTTTGCGCCCAACCGTGAGGCACGCCCCCGTGTTCGGGTACAACCAATGCGGCACGGCAAGGACAGCGGACGCGCCGGAAGGTGTGTTCCGCATCATCGGAGAAAATATCGGGACGCTGCGGTACAAGGATGATGTTGGCAATTTTCTTCCGGGTCAGGATGTCTGCCCGATACAGCCACGCCAAGAATGCGGCCGCGCCCGCTCCGTGTGCGACAACGGCGATATGTCTGCCCTGTATCCGTTCGAATGCCGTCTGAAGCCCTGCCTGCCATTCCCCTATGCTTTGACCGGCCGATGCTTCGGACATCTGCACGACGGGATAACTGACCGCCCAACGGTCTATCCACATCTGATCCTCTCCGGCATCGCGTATCAGCCAAAGCGTCAAATCTTCGAGTTCAAAACCCTGCATACCGCCCCGCCTATTTCAGCAGGTCCCGGAGGGTAAAGGCGATGAGCAGCGAAGCGGGTACGCTCAATATGGCGCAGACGATCAGGCAGACAAAAATATTCACTACCCGCCGCCAGCCTTTCCAACCCAAACATTTGGCCGCAATCAGCAGGCAGGGCAGAGAAATCAGCAGCCACACCAACGCCCATATCGGGTTTGCCTTGGTCGGCGCAAGCCAGCCCTGCATCCGCGACAGCATAAATATCGCCCACACCAACATGGGCAGGATAAACGCAGCGACAACCCATGCCGCGCCTATTCCTGTTTTTCCGTCCACATTCCAATCATATTTACCCAAAACTTTATTCGGCAGCATAGTCATACTCCACGACCAGCGGCGCATGGTCGGAAAATTTTTCGTCTTTATAAACGTGTGCGGACACGGCTTTGGCGGCAAGTTCGGGCGTAACCATCTGATAATCGATGCGCCACCCGACATCTTTCGCATACGCCTGCCCGCGGTTGCTCCACCATGTATAACCCGGATTGTCGGGATAGAGCGTGCGCCACATGTCCGTCCAGCCCAGCGTATGGATGACTTTGCCTATCCACTCGCGCTCTTCAAGCAGGAAACCTGAATTTTTCTGGTTGCCTTTCCAGTTTTTCAGGTCGATGTTTTGGTGGGCGATGTTCCAGTCACCGCAAACGACAATGTCGCGCCCTTCGTTTTTCATCGCTTCGAGCATAGGGTAAAACGCATCAAGGAAACGGTATTTCACCTGCTGACGTTCTTCCGCGCTGCTTCCGCTGGGCAAATAAAGCGAAATGACGCTCAACCTGCCGAAATCGCAACGCACAAACCGCCCTTCCCTGTCGAATTCTTCAATACCCATGCCGATTTGCACATTGTCGGGTTTGCGTTTGCTGTACACCGCCACACCGCTGTAACCGCGCTTCTCGGCGCAATGCCAATGGCCGTGCATCCCGTGCGGATTTTTCATATCGGCAGACAAATCTGCTTCCTGCGCTTTGAGTTCCTGTACGCAGACAATGTCCGCACCAGATGCGGCGATGTATTCGTAAAATCCCTTTTTATAAGCGGAGCGGATGCCGTTGACGTTGGCAGAAATGATTTTAAGCATAATAGGAAATGTGTTCTCGCAATAAAAAATGCCGTCTGAAAACATAGAAAAGGCAAGAGACAGCACTCCTGCCCTTTACCGTACCCCTTAACCGCGGCGCCAAGTCGTGCCGTCGGCGTTGTCTTCCAGAATAATTTTGTGTTCGTTCAGAAGGTCGCGGATGCGGTCGGACTCTGCCCAGTTTTTGTCGGCGCGCGCTTGTTTGCGCCGTGCGATTAAGTCTTCGATTTCTTCGTTGGAGAGGCCGTCTGAAACCGCACCGCCTTGCAGGAACTCAATCGGATCGCGTTGCAGCAGACCGATGATGCCGCCCAAAGCTTTCAGGCAGCCGGCGAGGTGTGCGTCATTGGTTTTGTTCACCTCGCCTGCCAGTTCAAACAATACAGCAACGGCTTCGACCGTACCGAAATCGTCATTCATAGCGGCGTAGAAGCGGCGGGTGTAGTCGTTGGCGTTTTCGGACAAATCAAACTCAGCCGCTGGGGTGTTTTTCGAGGTTGTGTACAGGCGTGTCAACGCACCTTTTGCGTCGTCCAAATGCGCATCGGAGTAGTTCAACGGGCTGCGGTAATGGGCGCGCAGGATGAAGAAGCGCACGACTTCAGGGTCGTATTGTTTCAACACTTCGCGGATGGTGAAGAAGTTGCCCAACGATTTGGACATTTTTTCGCCGTCCACACGGATAAAGCCATTGTGCAGCCAGTATTTGACGTGGCTGGCGATGCTTTGACCGTGGTGGGTTTGCGCGTGTTCATGTCCGCAGGAATGACCGCTGGCACCGACGCTTTGGGCGATTTCGTTTTCGTGGTGAGGGAACTGCAAATCCGCGCCGCCACCATGGATATCGAAAGTATCGCCGAACAGATTTTCGCTCATGGCAGAGCATTCGATGTGCCAACCCGGACGACCGTTGCCCCAAGGGCTTTCCCATGCAGGTTCGCCTGCTTTGGCGGCTTTCCACAACACAAAATCAAGCGGATCGCGTTTGAAACCGTCCACTTCCACGCGTTCGCCCGCACGCAGGTCGTCCAACGATTTGCCCGATAATTGTCCGTAAGCGGCAAACTCACGCACGGAGTAGTAAACGTCGCCGTTGGAGGCGGGATATGCCTTGCCGTTTTGAATCAGGGTCTCAATCATGGCAATCATTTGCGGAATGTTTTCCGTTGCCTTCGGCTCAATATCCGGACGCAACACACCCAGAGCATCGGCATCTTCGTGCATAGCCTGAATGAAACGCGCGGTCAGCTCGCCAATGGTTTCGCCATTTTCAGCTGCGCGGGCAATGATTTTGTCGTCAATGTCGGTGATATTGCGCACATAAGTGAGCGGATAGCCGCACTCGCGCAGCCAACGGGCAATCATGTCGAACACCACCATCACACGGGCGTGACCTAAGTGACAATAGTCATAAACGGTCATGCCACAAACGTACATGCGCACGTTTTTAGGATCGATGGGAGCAAAAGATTCTTTTTGGCGGGTAAGGGTGTTGTAAATGGTGGTCATGGAATTTTCAAAAGTTTGAATAAACTAGGGTAAATTATTTGGATTTTTTGTGTAAGCAAAATTCAAATACGTTTCGTTCTGGGCCATTATTAGTTGCATGTGCTTTTTTAACTATATAAGGCTGATGCTCATCTAATGTAAATTCACCGATATATCGGACATGAGCATTTAGTGTGTCATTAGCAAAAACACGGATGGCTTTTCCTGTCATGTTCCAAGAGAGCTTTATTCCCATTGATCATACGCTGATCGCCACGTTGCCCTTCGCCACAATAAAACAGGGTAGTTCCCTTCTCATCCCAGCGATCATAATAGCCGTGGTCTTCGCCTTTTTCTGGGTGAGTAAAGAGGAAGATATTGGGCGTTTTTGCCGAAGCAGCAATGCCACTTTGTCTATTGCCACCGTATTGGTCATGTAATTCTGAACGTTTAATAACATCGTTTTCTCGTAAAGAGAAAGAGTTGGAAGACATGCGACTCTCCATTTTATTAAAAAGGCCGTCTGAAATTTTTTACTCCGGCTTAAACACGCCAGTATCCGTTTTAGGCTGCTGCCCGGCAATTTCGGCTTTTGCCACTGCCTGTTCCGCTTCGGCTTTTTCAGCCTCTACGCGTTTTTTCTCGGTCAAGTATTGGTTGATTTGGTGTACCAATTCCTGAGTACCTTGGTGTGTCAGCGCGCTGATTTGGAAGAGACGCGGGGTTTCCATATCGAATTGGAAGCGGTCGTCTGGTTTAGGGTAATCCCAGCCGATGGCTTCGAGGAAGGCGGTTGTTCGCGCTTTGGCTTCTTCTTCATCAAGCATATCGAGTTTGTTCAGCACCAACCAGCGCGGTTTGCCGTAGAGTTCTTCGTCGTATTTGCGCAATTCATTGATGATAGCAAGTGCTTCTTCGGCAGGGTTGACGGTTTCGTCGAAGGGCGCCAAATCGACGACGTGCAACAGCAGGCCGGTGCGTGATAAGTGTTTAAGGAAACGATGGCCGAGACCTGCGCCTTCTGCCGCTCCTTCAATCAGACCGGGGATGTCGGCCATGACGAAGCTGTGGTTTTCGTCGATGCGCACGACGCCCAAGTTTGGATGCAGGGTGGTGAAGGGGTAGTTGGCGATTTTAGGGCGTGCGGCGGAGACGGCGGTAATCAGGGTGGATTTACCGGCGTTGGGCATGCCTAATAAGCCGACATCGGCAAGGACTTTAAGCTCGAGTTGCAGGGAGCGGGTTTCGCCTTCTTCTCCGGGCGTGGATTGTTTTGGAGCGCGGTTTACGGAGGATTTGAAGTGGATGTTGCCCAAGCCGCCTTTGCCTCCTTTGGCAAGGCAGACGCGCTGGCCGTGGTAAGTGAGGTCGGCAACAATTTCGTCGGTGTCGAGGTCGCGGATGAGGGTGCCGACGGGCATTTTGAGGACGATGTCGTCCGCACCTGCGCCGTAACGGTCTGAGCCGTGGCCTTTTTCGCCGTTTTTGGCTTGGTAGCGTTTGACGAAGCGGTATTCGACGAGGGTATTGGTGTTTTCGTCGGCTTCTGCCCAGACGCTGCCACCTTTGCCGCCGTCGCCGCCGTCAGGGCCGCCGCGGGGTACGAATTTTTCGCGGCGGAAACTGGTTGCGCCATTACCGCCTTTGCCTGCGGCAACTTCGATTTTTGCTTCGTCGATGAATTTCATTAAATACTCTTGTTTGTTGGTTTTAAATAGGGTTTCAGGCGGATTGCCGTATGTTTTGATGCCGTCTGAACAGATTTTCTGCCGACATTATAAGGTATAAGCGGTATTTCAATATACCGCGGAGAAACTATTTGTTCTGCCCATCTTAATGAATTTTTAAGCAAATCTTCACTCTGCAAACAAAACATGACCGGCTTCTTTGGTACAATCGCGCCCTTTTGATATTCCAACCCGACGGAACATCTTCTCAACCCATTATATATAATAAGGATTTTCATGAATACAAACCAACCTGCCGTTTACGACACGCTAACCCGTACCCTGCACTGGCTGACCGTCATCGGATTTGTCGGCATTCTGACCACGATTGCCTTATGGACGGCTTATGAAGATGCCGAATGGGCGGGCAACTTGTTCGGCCTGCATAAATCTTTCGGTTTCCTTACCCTGCTGCTTATCGTATTCCGTATTATTTGGGCGGCTGCCAACCGTACCGGTCGTCCGCAAAGCGACAGCAAGGCGGCAGCGGTCGGTCACCGTATCTTATACCTGTTGATGCTTGCCGTTCCTGTTATCGGCATGATCCGACAATACGGCAGCGGACGCGGCCCTCTGAAAGTATTCGGAATCGAGCTGATGCAGGGTTCGCCTGAAAAAATCGAATGGATGGCAAATTTGGGTAACCTGTTGCACGGCAATCTAGGTTGGCTGCTGTTTGCCGCCGTCGTCGGACATATCGCCATGGTCGTCATCCACCGTATTCAGGGCAGAGATGTTCTGTACCGTATGACGGGTCGTGTCCGCTGATTCCGTTCGCACTATGGTGCCGGTCCGTCCGGCACTATTTGTTTTTCCAAGACAGGGCCAGATCGTACAAAGCTTTTTTTCCCTCGCCCGTAATTTTGGCAGCAAGCTCCGCCGCCTGCTTGGTCGGCAGCTCGGCCGCAAGGATTTTCATCACATTTTGCGCCGATTCCGGCAATCCCCCGGTGTTTTCGTTTTGTGCCGGATACAGTATTAACACCATCTCGCCGCGCGATTGATTGCTGTCGGCAGACAATGCCGTCTGAATTTCCCCAACCGTGCCGCTTAAGAACGTTTCAAACGTTTTCGTGATTTCGCGCGCCAGCATCAGACGGCGTTCGGGGAACAGTTCCACCATATCGGCAAGCGTTGCCCCGATTCGGTGCGGCGTTTCAAACATGACGATAGGAAATGCCGTCCGCACCCATTTGGCAAACAGTTTTCTACGTTCTCCCGATTTCGGCGGTACAAAACCGTTGAAATAAAAATCAGATTCCGCCACACCAGCCACGCTCAAAGCCGCCATCACCGCGCTTGCGCCGACAACAGGGACAACTTTAAACCCGGCCTCGCGCACGCGGCCGGCGAGTTTGGCACCCGGGTCGCACACGGCCGGCGTACCCGCATCGGAAACCTGTGCCACAACCATGCCGTCTGAAAGATAGCCGATAATCTTGTCCGCCATCTGCCGTTCGTTGTGTTCGCGCACACTGACCAACCTGCCCTGAATGCCGTACGCGCTCAAAAGCTGCGCAGTAACGCGCGTGTCTTCGGCACAAATAATATCGGCACGCCGCAATACCGCCAAAGCGCGCAGGGTAATGTCCGCCAAATTGCCGACAGGTGTAGCAACCACGTATAATGCCCGTCCGACGATGCTGTCGCAGGCTTTCTGAAAGTGTTTCTGAAACATAAAATTACCGCCTGAAAAACAAACATTATAAAGGCTAAACCGATTATGCGCCTAAACCACAAACAGGGCGAGGCAGGGGAAGATGCCGCGCTCTCCTTCCTCCTATCCCAAGGCTGTACGTTACTTGGGCGCAACTGGCACTGCGCCTACGGCGAAATCGACCTTATTGTCAAAAACGACGACATGATTCTGTTTGTTGAAGTAAAATACCGCAAAAATCGGCAATTCGGCGGTGCCGCATACAGCATTTCCCCATCCAAATTATTGAAACTGCAACGAAGTGTAGAGTATTATCTGCAACAGAACAGGTTGACAAACGTACCGTGCCGCCTCGATGCGGTACTTATCGAAGGAAACCGCCCGCCCGAGTGGATACAGAATATTACAGGTTGACGATATGACGACATTACAAGAACGCGTTGCAGCACATTTTGCCGAAAGCATCCGTGCCAAGCAGGAAGCCGAAAAAGTACTGGTCGAGCCGACCGTACAGGCTGCCGAGCTGATGCTGCAATGCCTGATGAATGACGGCAAAATCCTGGCCTGCGGCAACGGCGGTTCGGCTGCCGACGCGCAACACTTCGCCGCTGAAATGACCGGCCGTTTTGAAAAAGAACGCATGGAATTGGCCGCTGTCGCGCTGACAACAGACACTTCCGCGCTGACAGCCATCGGCAACGACTACGGTTTCGACCACGTATTCAGCAAACAAGTGCGCGCGCTTGGACGTGCAGGCGACGTATTGGTTGGCATTTCCACCTCCGGCAATTCCGCCAACGTCATCGAAGCCATCAAAGCGGCACATGAACGCGACATGCACGTCATCGCCATGACCGGCCGCGACGGTGGAAAAATTGCCGCCATACTCAAAGATACCGACGTTTTACTCAACGTTCCCTATCCTCGAACTGCCCGCATTCAGGAAAACCATATTTTGCTGATACACGCCATGTGCGACTGCATTGACTCCGTATTGTTTGAAGGAATGTAAACCCACAGACGGCAGTACACACAGAAATGCCGTCTGAAACGCCTAAGAAAGGAAGCCCCGATGAAACTCAAATCGCACACCGTCCGCATCCTGACCGCCGCCATCCTCAGCCTTACACTCGGCGGCTGCGTCAGCGCAGTAATCGGAAGCGCCGCCGTCGGCACCAAATCCGCCATCGACCGCCGAACCACCGGAGCACAAACCGACGACAACGTAATGGCGCTGCGTATCGAAACCACCGCCCGCTCCTATCTACGCCAAAACAACCAGGTTCAAGGCTACACCCCCAAAATCTCCGTCGTCGGCTACAACCGCCACCTGCTTCTGCTCGGACAGGTTGCCACCGAAGGCGAGAAACAATTTGTCGGTCAGATTGCACGTTCCGAACAGGCAGCCGAAGGCGTATACAATTACATCACCGTCGCCTCGCAACCGCGCTCCCTCGGCGACATCACCAACGACACCTGGAATACATCCAAAGTCCGTGCCGCACTGCTGGGCATTGCCCCCGCAACACAGGCACGCGTCAAAATCGTTACCTATGACAACGTAACCTACATCATGGGCATCCTCACACCTGACGAACAGGCGCAGGTTACCCAAAAAGTCAGCACCACCGTCGGCGTACAGAAGGTCGTTACCCTCTATCAAAACTACGTCCAACGCTAACCCGCCGCCATGCCGTCCGAACCACCCTTCAGACGGCATGGGATTACCCTACCGAATGCAATCGAAAATGACAAAAAAAACCGGCAAACCTTTCAGGCTGACGCCAAAAATCTTCATCCGCACCCTGTTGCTCGTCAGCATCATAGCCATAGGTGCATTGGTTGCAGGCATCATCAGCACATTTAATCCAAACGGAGACAAAACCCTCCGCGCAGAACAAGCACACACCGACAGCATCTTCGAAACCGAAATCTGGAGGCCGAACGGTACAGTCGGACAAGATATCGTCCAACCCGTAAACCGACAAACCGCCGCATCAGAACCCGAGCAAACAAACGATACAAAAAATACGGACGAGAACGGCAACAAACTGCCGCTACCTGCCGTGCCCAAAAAACAGCGCACCAAGCCGCAACCTTCAAATATCAATCAGACGGACAAACAGCCACCCCAGGCAGAAAAAGCAGTCGTAGAAACCCCCGTACTGCCTAAAAACATCCCCCATACCGAAGAACCTAAAGAAACACCCAAAGAACAGGCTCGCCCAAAAGAAAACCATACCCAAACAGACAAACCGCAAAACACCCCCCAAAAAAACCATAAAGAAGTCATAGACAACCTCTTCTGACACGGATAATTAGGTACGGCAGATAAACCGGAAACCCAAGGAATCATCATGAACGGCATTATCATCAAGACACCCGAAGAAATCGAAAAAATGCGCGAACTCGGCCGCCTCGTTGCCGAAGCCCTCGACTACATCGGACAATTCGTCAAACCCGGCGTAACCACCAACGAAATCGACAAACTCGTTTACGACTACCACGTCAACGTCCAAGGCGGCTACCCCGCCCCCCTCCACTACGGCAACCCGCCCTACCCCAAATCCTGCTGCACCTCCGTCAACCACGTCATTTGCCACGGCATTCCCGACGACAAACCCCTCAAAGAAGGCGATATTATCAACATCGACCTCACCATCAAAAAAGACGGTTTCCACGGAGACTCCAGCCGTATGTTTACCGTCGGCAAAGTTTCCCCCATCGCCCAACGGCTGATTGACGTAACCCACGCCTCCATGATGGCGGGCATAGAAGCCGTCAAACCCGGCGCAACACTGGGCGACGTAGGTTACGCCTGCCAACAGGTTGCCGAAAATGCAGGTTATTCGGTTGTACAAGAATTCTGTGGCCACGGTATCGGACGCGGCTTCCATGAAGCCCCGCAAGTCCTGCACTACGGACAAAAAGGACAAGGCCCCGTTCTAAAACCGGGCATGATTTTCACTATCGAACCCATGATTAACCAAGGGAAACGCCACCTGCGCATCCTCAATGACGGCTGGACGGTCGTAACTAAAGACCGCTCCCTCTCCGCCCAATGGGAACACGAAGTCCTCGTTACCGAAACCGGCCATGAAATCCTTACCGTCAGCCCGGTCACCGGCAAACCCTAACCCCCCTATAAAAACAAACAATGCCGTCTGAAGAAACGGCAGATATAATATACAATATAAAAACAGGCTTGACTCGACACATTACAAAAATAAAGCAAATTAAAATTTACGCGACAACAAAACAAACTTTAAAAGGAATTCCCATGAAAGTATTTGAAGAGATTGAAGACGTTAAAGAAATCCGCAAAAAAACCGGGCTTAACCAGATAGATTTCTGGGGCAAGGTCGGTGTAACGCAATCCGGCGGTTCCCGCTACGAAACCGGACGCAAGATGCCTAAGCCCGTACGCGAGCTGCTCCGCCTTGTACACATCGAACGTATCGAACTGTCGAAGGTTAACAAGAAAGACTTGGAAATCGCCGCACTATTAAAAAAACACAATCCCGAGCTTTATGCCGAATTGTCCAAACAGACCAAGTCTGAAAGAAAAAAATAATACTTAACAAAAGCCTCCGGATTTTCGGAGGCTTCTTCTTCCGCTTCCCCAAACCTTAGAATACCGTCTCAAATACAAAAATCCCCGCCGCCATACCCACTGCCACCCTACTTTAAACAGCCAAACTATCCACTTCATCCTTTTTACAAACTTTATCCAATTTTCTGTTTATTTCAGAATATTCTGACATTAGAATATTAATTGTCCACAACGGGCAAAACTTTCACCATCATCCAAAGGAATAAAAATGAAACTCCTGACCACCGTAATCCTGTCTTCCGCACTTGCCCTCAGCGGCATGGCTGCTGCAGCCGGCACAAGCAACCCCACCGTTGCAAAAAAAACCGTCAGCTACGTCTGCCAGCAAGGTAAAAAAGTCAAAGTAACCTACGGCTTCAACAAACAAGGTCTGACCACATACGCTTCTGCCGCCATCAAAGGCAAACAAGTCCAAATGCCCATCAATTTGGATAAATCCGACAATATGGACACGTTCTACGGCAAAGAAGGCGGTTATGTGCTGAGCACCGGCGCAATGGACAGCAAATCCTACCGCAAACAACCTATTATGATTACCGCACCTGACAACCAAATTGTCTTCAAAGACTGTTCTCCACGTTAATAAGACAACAAAAAACAGCGTTTTCAAAAATGAAAACGCTGTTTTTTTATATTACAAATCAAATACCCAGAATCTTAGCAGTATAAGCAATAATCTCATCAGCCATTCCGGAGTTATCGTTCAACTTGATACCGTAACCGGGCACCAATTCTTTCAGACGGCATTTCCAAGATTGTGCACGCTCGGGAAAACATTGGTGCATAAGACGGATCATCAGCGGTACGGCAGTCGAAGCACCCGGTGAGGCACCCAACAGTGCGGCAAGCGAGCCGTCGGCATGGGCGACAATCTCCGTACCAAACTGCAATACGCCGCCTTTTTTCGCGTCTTTCTTAATCACTTGGACACGCTGTCCCGCAGTAATCAGTTCCCAGTCGTCAGGATTTGCTTCAGGATAATAGTCTTTCAACGAAGCGAAGCGTTGTTCTTTGGTTTTACGCAATTCGCCCAGCAGGTATTTAGTCAACGGCAGGTTGGCCCAACCTGCACACATCATCGGATAAATATTGTCCCTATGGATGGACAGCGGCAAATCCATCAGCGAACCCTGCTTGAGGAAATTGGGACGGAAACCTGCATACGGACCGAACATTAAATGACGCTGACCGTTAACATTGCGTGTATCCAAATGCGGAACCGACATCGGCGGCGCGCCGACAGATGCCTGACCATAAACTTTTGCATTATGCTGTGCGACAGTTTCCGGGTTGCTGTTTCTAAAAAACAGGCCGGAAACAGGAAAACCGCCGTAACCTTTTCCCTCGGGAATTCCGGACTTTTGCAACAGGGTCAGTGCGCCGCCGCCTGCACCGAGAAACAGGAATCTCGTCCTTAAAACCAAGCCTTCCTGTTTGTTCATATGCGACGTTTTGATTTCCCATGTACCGTCGTTTTGACGTTTGATACTCTCAACGTGTTGCCCGAACTCGGTTTTCACACCTTTCTTCTGCAAATATCCCACCATTTGCCGCGTCAACATGCCGAAATCGACATCCGTACCTTCTGCGGAGAAGTTTGCTGCGACAGGCTGACTGTCGTCCCGGCCGCGCATAATCAGCGGAGCCCAATCGGAAATCTTGTTCCGATCGGTAGAAAATTCCATATTTTCAAAAAGTTTTTGGGTTTTAAACGCGTCATAACGTTTTTGAAGATAAGAACAATGGTCTTCATTCATCACCAAAGACATATGCGGCACGGCATTGACGAAAGAATTGTCTTCCAACTTGCCTTCCGCAACCAACGTCGCCCAAAACTGGCGGCTGACATGGAACTGTTCGGCAATATTGAGGGCACGCGTCGGATCGATAATCCCATTTGCACCCAACGGCGCGTAATTCAGCTCGCACAGGGCGGAATGCCCCGTACCCGCATTATTCCATGCATTCGAAGACTCCAAAGCCACATCTTCCAGCCGTTCAATCAGGGTAATTTCCCAAGACGGTTCGAGTTCCTTCAACAACACGCCCAAAGTGGCGCTCATGATACCTCCACCCACCAACACAACGTCTGTTGCTTCAGCCATGGTTCTACTCCTAGAAAACAGGCATATCCTGCCCTTATGATTATTCGTCTTACTACAAACGCCTGACTTGTGGAAGCAGAGAAAACTAGCAATGGTGTGTGTCCGAATACACTGTTTTTTTTTGGTTAGGAATGCGTTGCAAGTATGGTTTCTGACACCGCTTCAGGTGCTTATAATATGTTATCGTGAATTTAGTGGATTTTACTGAGAAATGCAAAGATTTTCTGCCAAGCACTAGGGTAAAGACTAGGAAATAAAAAATAAAAATAGTTATTTATTTATATATATCAAATTTTTATAAAATAAACAATCAAAGCTATTTATATATTAATTTTTTAAAAATTGTCAGCATCTTGTGTTAAGTTTCTTCAATTTAAAAATACTGCCTCACACCTGCACGCCGTATCCCGCCAACCTGCCGGTCAGGATTTCCCTGTTTCTGCACCAATCTTCCCTCAGCATGCTGTATACAACCGTATCGCGCACACTGCCGTCTTTGCGGAGCATATGCATACGCAGCACGCCGTCTTTTTCCGCACCCAACCGTTCGATGGCCCGTTGAGAATCACGGTTTAAGATATCTGTACGCCACCCTACGCAGCAACATGACAAAACATCAAACGCGTAATCCAACAACATGATTTTGCAACAGGTGTTTATCCGTGTCCGTTGTGCCGATGCCGCATACCATGTAAACCCAATGTCCAAACGCGGAATCTGCGGCTCAAAATGATAATACGCCGTTGTCCCGACCACCCTGTCCTCCTCTTCATCGACAACAGCAAACGCCAAACGCGTTGCCAATGCTGTCCCGATATAGTCTGCCACCCTATCCGGATGAGGTGCGGACGTTACCCTCAGCTTCCAAACCTCCCCATCGCAAACCGCCTCGCGCAAACCCGTTTCATGATGCACATCCAACGGTTCGAGCCGAACGCCGCCCAATGACAAGACCGGCAGTATTATCCTTTCCGACATCCTTTTCTCCCAATATTCCGCCTTCAGACGGCATTTCCGTTCAAAATGCCGTCTGAACACCTAAAAGCACAATACTCCCGCTTCCGAAACAAACCCGCCCAAAGGCCGGTCGTGCTCCTCGACCGGCAGTCTGTCCACCAACTGGCAGGCAAAGCCCACGCCCACAGTTTTTGCCTGCAAACGGTATTTCATAGCCGCAAGCGTCGCATCGTAGTAGCCGCCTGCCTGTCCCAAGCGATAGCCCAGCCTGTCCATACCGACCACTGGTACAAGCAGGAGGTTCAAATCATGCACACGCCTTTTCCGACCTGCAAACTGAGGGACATGCAGCTTCGCCCTACCGCGCTTGCGTTCTTGTTTCGTCTCGTCGGCAGGATAAGGCGTAAACCACATCCGCCGCAAACGCGGTTCGATATAAGGCAGATAAAGTTTGGCCCCGCGTTTTTGCGCCGCGTGGACAAACCCGTCCAGCCGCAGTTCGTTGCCCATCGGCCAATACACGCCGATTTTCCGCCCCTTCTTGATATAACGTTTAAGCAGGCGGTTAATCGTTTGCCCTGCCGCCAACCGCCCTTGATGCCCCATCTGCGCGCGGGCACGACGCAATTCTCGGCGCAGGGCGTGTTTTTCCTCATTCCTCATTTCAGACGGCCTTTTAAGTGTTGTTGTAGAATACGGCGATTATAAACACTCTGTTAACCTCGAAACAGGATTCCGCCATGTGGCATATCGTCCTTATCGGCTACCTCTTCGTCGCCGTCATGTATTCCGCCGCCCAACCCAGCATCGTGCGCGCGTTGATTTATTTGGTTTTTTGGGCAGTGTTGCCCACTGTATTCACGGTCTTCGTCGTAACCGTCCGCCGCCGCAACCGCCTGATGAAGCAACAGGAAAAAGAAGCATTCGAACAAAGCCGCCGCGCAGCCGGACAAGAAGGCGGCAAACACAGCGGCAGTGCATAAAATCCCTTTTCAGACGGCCTCTTATCCGCTATAATCCATCAGTTTTCCATTTCGGAAACACTCTTTTATTTTTTAAAACTTATGCCCACTTTCGCCGAAGGGTGCTTGACAATAGGCGCAGCCTATCAAGTTCTATGCGATTGAATGTGTGCTCTTTAACCCTTTCAAGGAAATAACATGTCTCAAATTACTATGCGTCAGATGATTGAAGCCGGTGTTCACTTCGGTCACCAAACCCGTTTCTGGAACCCGAAAATGGCTCAATACATTTTCGGTGCGCGCAACAAAATCCATATCGTAAACTTGGAAAAAACCCTGCCGATGTTCCAAGAGGCGCAAGAAGCCGTACGTCGTCTGGTTGCCAACAAAGGTACAGTATTGTTCGTAGGTACCAAACGCCAAGCCCGCGAAATCATCCGCGAAGAAGCTACCCGTGCCGGTATGCCTTTCGTTGATTACCGCTGGTTGGGTGGTATGCTGACTAACTACAAAACCGTTAAGCAATCCATCAAACGCCTGGAAGAAAAAACTGCTGCCTTGGAAAACGCTGCCGAAGGCGGTTTCAATAAAAAAGAAATTCTGGAAATGCAACGCGACGTTGAAAAACTGGAACGTTCTTTGGGCGGTATCAAAAACATGAAAGGCCTGCCTGACGCGATTTTCGTTATCGATACCGGCTACCAAAAAGGTACTCTGGTTGAAGCTGAAAAATTGGGCATCCCTGTTATCGCCGTAGTCGATACCAACAATAGCCCTGACGGCGTGAAATACGTTATCCCTGGTAACGATGACTCCGCTAAAGCTATCCGCCTGTACTGCCGCGGCATCGCTGACGCAGTTTTGGAAGGCAAAAACCAAGCGCTGCAAGAAACTGTAGCCGCTACCCAAGAAGCTGCTGCCGAGTAATTCGGTACACAGAAGAGGGGCGTTATGCCCCTTTTCTCAAATCCCGTTCTGAAATCCGTTTCAGACGGCCACTATTTCCAAACACGGCAATCACCGTGTTCCCAAAAATCTAGGAGATTCAAAATGGCAGAAATTACTGCAAAAATGGTTGCCGACCTGCGCGCCGCTACCGGCCTGGGCATGATGGAATGCAAAAAAGCCTTGGTTGAAGCTGAAGGCAACTTCGACAAAGCCGAAGAAATCCTGCGTATTAAATCTGGTGCGAAAGCCGGTAAACTGGCTGGCCGTACTGCTGCCGAAGGCGTATTGGCTTACGCGATCAACGGCAATGTCGGCGCATTGGTTGAAGTAAACTGCGAAACCGACTTCGTTGCTAAAGACACCGGCTTCGTAGAATTTGCCAACTTCGTTGCGAAAACTGCCGCCGAGAAAAAACCGGCTTCTGTTGAAGAACTGAGCGAACTGGTTGAAGCAGAACGCAAAGCCATCATCGCTAAATTGGGCGAGAACATGTCTGTTCGCCGCTTCCAAGTGATCGACACTGCCAACCAACTGGTTGCCTACATCCACGGTGCTTTGGCTACCGAAGGCGTATTGGTTGAGTACAAAGGCTCTGAAGATGTAGCACGCAAAATCGGTATGCACATCGTTGCCGCTAAACCACAATGCGTAAGCGAAGCCGAAGTAGATGCTGAAACCGTTGAAAAAGAACGCCACATCTACACCGAACAAGCTATCGCTTCCGGCAAACCTGCCGACATCGCCGCTAAAATGGTTGAAGGCCGTATCCGCAAATTCTTGGCTGAAATCACTCTGAACGGCCAAGCATTCGTGATGAACCCTGACCAAACTGTTGCCCAATTCGCTAAAGAAAACGGCACTGAAGTGGTTAGCTTCGTACGCTACAAAGTAGGCGACGGTATCGAAAAAGCCGTTGTTGACTACGCAGCCGAAGTTGCCGCCGCTGCTAAAGTGTAAGGCACTTATGAAAAAGAAAGCACCTGGATTCCAAACGAATCAGGGTGCTTTTTTTTGAGAAAACCGTTTACGGTACCTATTTTAAGACGGCCGAATATTCAGGCTGTCTGAAAACCAAAACAATAATAGAACGACACACCATATCATTGTAATCCGACCGTTTGAAAATTCAGACGGCCCAAACTCCGACCGACGACATTCAAGAAAGCAAGGTATCCCATGACACAACAAATCAAATACAAACGCGTATTACTGAAACTCTCCGGCGAATCCCTGATGGGTTCTGATCCGTTCGGCATCAATCACGATACCATCGTTCAAACTGTCGGCGAAATTACCGAAGTCGTTAAAATGGGCGTGCAAGTCGGTATCGTTGTCGGCGGCGGTAACATTTTCCGCGGCGTATCCGCCCAAGCAGGCAGCATGGACCGCGCCACTGCCGACTACATGGGCATGATGGCAACCGTGATGAACGCCTTGGCACTCAAAGACGCATTTGAAACTTTGGGCATCAAAGCGCGCGTACAATCCGCACTGTCTATGCAGCAAATCGCTGAAACTTACGCCCGTCCCAAAGCCATTCAATATTTGGAAGAAGGCAAAGTCGTGATTTTTGCCGCCGGTACCGGTAATCCGTTCTTCACGACCGACACTGCCGCCGCATTGCGTGGTGCGGAAATGAACTGCGACGTGATGCTCAAAGCCACCAACGTTGACGGCGTGTACACCGCAGACCCGAAAAAAGACCCATCTGCAACACGCTACGAAACCATTACTTTTGATGAAGCCTTGTTGAAAAACCTCAAAGTGATGGACGCCACCGCTTTCGCCCTCTGTCGCGAACGCAAGCTCAATATTGTAGTATTCGGCATTGCTAAAGAAGGCTCGCTCAAACGCGTTATTACCGGCGAAGACGAGGGCACACTGGTTCACTGCTGATTGCCCTAGGACTGGCAGATATAGTCGCATATAGGCTTCAGACGGCCATTTATTATATGGAGATTAATAAGCCTAAACCCATCCTGCCTTATACATCAATTTTTCATATGCCGACTATATTGCCTTCCATTTGAAAATGCCGTCTGAACGATGTTCAGACGGCATTTTGCCTTTCAGTGGGTAAACCGCCTTGTAGTAGGCGGACAAAATCGGCATAAGGAGCAACACCGTACTCATCACCCGCACCGATTTCAACCTGTTTTGCCGTTTTGATGAACTAAGCATCCCCGATTACAGCACCTTATGCCGCTTCTGGTTTTTTCAGCCGTGTGGATGAGGCAGGAAAGCTAATATGGGAAAACGACCCCAATAAAAATTGGTGGGGTAACCGTATGGATGATATTCGCAGCATCGTCCAAGGCGCAGTCAATCCTTTTTTAATGGGTTTTCAAGGAGTAGGGATTGGGGCAATTATCGACAGCGCGGTAAACCCGGTAACCGATGCGGCAGCACAGAAAACTTTACAAGATATTAATGATTTAGGAAATTTAAGTCCCGCAGCACAACTTGCGGCTGCAACCACATTACAAGACAGTGCTTTTGCGGTTAAGGACAGTATTAACTCTGCCAAACAATGGGCAGATGCCCATCCGAACATTACAGCTACTGCCCAAACTGCCCTTTCCATAGCAGAAGCTGCAGGTACGGTTTGGGGAGGTAAAAAAGTAGAACTTAACCCGACTAAATGGGATTGGGTTAAAAATACCGGCTATAAAACACCTGCTGCCCGACCTATGCAGACTTTAGATGGGGAGATGGCTGGGGGAAACAAATCATTAAAAATAGGGACACAATCTGTTGAAAAATCAACCGGTCGTACAATACCTAATAATTTAAAGGAACAATTAGCAATGGAAGAAGTTAAGGCAAACCCACAGGGCAAAACTCCTGCGAGAATACCTCCTATGTCCGATACTAAAAATGGTTGGTTAGCAAAAGACGGTTGGGTTAAGCGTGTTCAAAACGTAAACAAAATTGAGATACATTACATTGAAAACACAAGAACCGGTGAAAAAACAGATTTTAAGTTTAAGGATTAGTCATGTTTTTAGATGATGTAAATGTTTTTTTAGATGATTTAAATACTAATCCAATCACTGACGAATGGTATATGTCCAATTTTGCCGATAAACATATTAAAATTTTGGAAAGTTACGAAGCCTTTGATATTCTAAAACAATTTGTTGATTACATGATTGAAGAATATGATGAAAAATCAGAATATGAAATCATGGAAATATTGAGACAATTAAAATATCAAGCAGATACCAACGAAAAATTTTATACAAATACACAGAAACAGAAAATTGTAGAATTATATAAACAAGAAATTAGTCAGGATATTTTAAATGAAATCTTTAGATAAACTATCAATATAGAAGGAAATCCTTGGAAAAAATAAAATGATAATCGAACACAATGGAAATATACATAAAATAGCCAGAATGACTGGAAATAAAAATAATTTTTTAGAAATAATCCTATCAGATATTCATGAAAATATAAAAATCAAACTATTAACTATAAAAGTAAAAGGAGAGAATGTTATAAATATCCTTCCTGAGGAAGTTAGTTTTTATGCAAAACAAGGTGTTGATTTAATTTATGAGAAATATAAACGGAAATTCTTTATCTCCGAAATTTCTTTTTGCCAATCAGATAGCCGGCCTTCAAGTATCTACGCTTTTCTTACATTTCACTTGCTTGAAGATATTATTAAAAATGAATCCCCATCCAACTACACCTGACTGGTTAATAGCAGGTATGAACCGTGTATTCATATCAATATAAGATTAATTACGGCAGAATTTGATGAAATTAGACAAAAACTTATCGTAAGATTTTATTTAGACAGAGAAGCAGCCGTAGGTCGGATTCTCGAATCCGACATTTTCCAACAGCGTTTTTTCGGAAACGATAGACGCGTCAAATATTTTGTCGGATACAAATATCCGACCTACATCTCTGCACAGCGAACTTTACAAGGTATTAATGATTTAGGAAATTTAAGTCCGGAAGCACAACTTGCTGCCGCGAGCCTATTACAGGACAGTGCTTTTGCGGTAAAAGACGGTATCAACTCTGCCAAACAATGGGCTGATGCCCATCCGAATATAACTGCAACAGCCCAAACTGCCCTTTCCGTAGCAGAGGCCGCAGGTACGGTTTGGAGAGGTAAAAAAGTAGAACTTAACCCGACTAAATGGGATTGGGTTAAAAATACCGGCTATAAAACACCTGCTGCCCGACCTATGCAGACTTTAGATGGGGAGATGACCGGTGGGAATAGACCGCCTAAATCTATAACGTCGGAAGGAAAAGCCAATGCTGCAACTTATCCTCAATTAGTTAATCAATTAACTGAGCAAAACTTAAAAAACATTGCTGCACAAGATTCAAGATTAGCAAGTGCTGTAAATGATTGGAAAACAATACAACCAAATAAAAAGGGAGAAATTAATTTTGGTATTGGTTCTGCAACTCGTCAAGAGGCTGAACAGTTAGGAAAAATTTGGGTTGGAGACGGAGCCAAACCAGTTAATAGTCCATCTTGTCAAGGATGTATGTTAAGTGCAGATGGCACAAGGCTATATCGTCCTCCAACTACAAAATCAAACACCCCTGAATCACTTAACCCAACGGGAGTGCAAGCTAATTTTGTTACTAGAAGTGTTGATGGAAAAACCTTAACTAATGGACATTTGAATATAAAATGATTAAATTGGATTTAAAAAGCATAAATTTATATGATATTGATTTTGAAAAATTTACCCCAGAAATTCCAGATAATTTTCATAGATGGATAGATTTGGATATCGGAATCGAAGGAGAACAAGGCTCATCTATTTTTTCACTTTGCATTTGTTCTCCTAAATGGATTTCCCATCATTGTAATAAAGAAGGTTTTTTTTGGTCTAATGCATTAATATTAGAACAGTTTGATCATAAGATTATTAAAAGTGAAATTGATAAAATATTAGAATATTGTTCAAAAGAAACTTGGGATTTGACACTTTCAAACTTATTACGATTTTTTTCTTGGGAATTCGAAGATTACAATCCAAACACATAAGAGCAATTTGGGATGATAAGTCTGGAACGGTTGTAATTAGAAATCCCAAAGACCCAGATGGTGGAACTGCATTTAGACCAACCTTAGTCAAAACTTACTTTGACAAGCAAAAATAAAATTATTATGAATATAATCAATTACAAAGGTGATAACATTATTATTTCTTTAACAAGAGAAGAGCTTCAATTATTGCGTTCCCTTGTTATTGAAATTTATGCAGGTGTTTGCATAGATGCAGAAGAATTTGAGATTGTGTCAGGAATTCGCAATCCTCAATTAGTGCAAGAGCTAGAACAACATTTAATTGAAGCATATAATCTAATGGATACATCTAACTAAATGGTTATGCAGCCGTAGGTCGGATTCTCGAATCCGACATTTTCTAACAGCGGCATTTCGGAAACGATAAACGCGTCAAATATTTTTGTCGGATACAAATATCCGGTCCGCATTTTAAATTCAAATCTCTTCCAATTTCGCAAACTTGGTGTCCAGCTCTTTTACGCCCTGTTTGCCGAAGTTGATGGTCAGTCGGGCGGATTCGCCTTTGTCTACGGCATCGATGATGACGCCGGTGCCGAATTTGGCGTGGCGGACGTTTTGGCCGATGCGGAAGCCTGCGTAGGTTTGCGGCTGTTTGAAGTCGTCGATGATTTTGTCTTTGAACGTAGCGGTTTGGCGCGTGTTGCCGTAGCTGTCGTAGGCCGGTTTTTTGACGGACAGGTAGTGCAATACTTCGGGCGGAATTTCTTCGACGAAGCGGGAGACGATGCCGAATTGGGTTTGTCCATGTAGCATACGTTGTTGCGCCATGGTGATGTAGAGGCGTTTGCGGGCGCGGGTGATGGCGACGTACATGAGGCGGCGTTCTTCTTCGAGGCCGCCGCGTTCAGTAAGGCTCATTTCGCTGGGGAAGCGGCCTTCTTCCATGCCGGTGAGGAATACGGCGTTAAATTCCAAGCCTTTGGAGGCGTGGACGGTCATCAGTTGGACGGCTTTTTCGCCTGCACCTGCTTGGTTTTCGCCGGATTCGAGGGCGGCGTTGCTTAAGAAGGCGAGGATGGGGAAGGCGAGGTCGTCTGAAATGTTTTCAGGCAGAGTTTCGAAGTTGCTGTCTTCGGGTTTGAACTCGATGGCAGCGTTGACGAGTTCGTCAAGGTTGTCGAGGCGGTCTTGGTTGTCGCCTTTTTGGGTTTGGTAGTGTTCGGTTAGGCCGCTGTCTTTGAGGATGCCGACGATGATTTCGGATAGGGGCATTTGTCCGACTTGGTTGCGCAGGGCTTCAATCAGGCGGACGAAGGCGGCGATTTTGGTGGCTTTTGCGCCGGCATTGCAGGCTGCCTGCCAGAGGGTAATGCCTTGTTCGTTTGAGGCCGTCTGAAGGTTTTCGATGGTGCGTGCGCCGATGCCGCGCGGTGGGAAGTTGATGACGCGCAAGAGGGCGTTGTCGTCGTCGGGATTGACGGCGAGGCGCAGGTAGGCGAGCGCGTGTTTGATTTCTTGGCGTTCGTAAAAGCGCAGGCCGCCGTAGATTTTGTAGGGGATGCCGCTGCGGAACAGGCTTTGTTCGATAACGCGGGATTGGGCGTTGCTGCGGTAGAGGACGGCGATTTCGTCCAAATCCCAGCCTTCGCGTTCGAGGGCTTTGGTTTCGTCAACGATGAATTGGGCTTCTTCAAGGTCGGTAAAGGCGGAGTAGTAGCGGATTTTGTCGCCTGCTTCGGCGTCGGTGCACAGGTTTTTGCCGAGGCGTTCGTCGTTGTTTTCAATGACGGCGTTGGCGGCGGCGAGGATGTTGCCGACGGAGCGGTAGTTTTGTTCGAGTTTGACGGGCGCGTCGATGTGGAACTCTTCCATCAGCGCGGTCATGTTGCCGACGTGCGCGCCGCGGAACCGGTAGATGCTTTGGTCGTCGTCGCCGACGGCAAACACTGCCGCGTTGCCGCCCGCCATGAGTTTGAGCCAGGCGTATTGCAGTTTGTTGGTGTCTTGGAACTCGTCGACCAGAATGTGATTGAAGCGGTTTTGATAATGTTGGCGCAGGATTTCGTTGCTTTGCAGCATTTCGTAGCTGCGGAGCATGAGTTCGGCAAAATCGACCACGCCTTCGCGTTGGCAGATTTTGTCGTATTCGGCGTAGCACTCAATCATGCGGCGCGTGTGCGGATCGGGCGCGCTCAAGACGGAAGCGCGTAAACCGGATTCTTTTTGCGCGTTGATAAAGCCTTGCAGCGAACGCGGCGCGATGATTTCTTCGGCGATGTTGAGGCTTTTGAGCAGGCGTTTGATCAGGGAAAGCTGGTCGCCGCTGTCGAGGATTTGGAAGGAGGAGGGCAGGCCTGCGTCGCGGTGGTGCAGGCGCAAAAAGCGGTGGCAGAGGCCGTGAAACGTGCCGAGCCACATGGCGCGGACGTTGACGGGAATCATCGCGCCGAGTCGGGTTTGCATTTCTTTGGCAGCTTTGTTGGTAAACGTTACCGCCATAATGCTGTGTACGCTGGCTTGTCCGCTTTGCAAAAGCCATGCGATACGCGTGGTCAGCACGCGCGTTTTGCCGCTGCCCGCGCCCGCCAAAACGAGGGCGGATTGCGGCGGCCAGGTTACGGCGGAAAGTTGTTCAGGGTTCAAGCCTTGCAGCAGATTGGGAGCGGATTCGTTGGGAAACATAGGGATGCCGTCTGAAAAGTGGAATGCGCTATTTTAATAGAAACGGAAGGATGTCTGACAACTTGATTTTGATTTCGGTTTTGGCAAAGCCCTCGCCGACACACGCACGCAAAACCTTGATAGGCGGATATCACATTGAGGCGTTCCAAACCGATTTGGACGGACGCATCGGCAGGATACGGGCTGGTTTGCCGCCTGAACATAGGAATAACCGCCTTTCACTTTGCAAACAACCGAAATCGTACCGATTGTTCAGACACAACCAAAAACAAATGCCGTCTGAAACCCGAATTGTCAGGTTTCAGACGGCATTTTTTGTTCAGGCGGTTGCCGCTTCTTCGCCGAACACTTCCCGCCACAATTTCCTGACATTGCCGTAGTGGGACAGCAATTCGTCGCTTACTTCGGTTTTTTCCGCGTCGCGCAGTTTGGTGTTGTGTTGCTGCTGGCGGTAGAAGCGGTAGGCGGTGCGGCTTTGTTCGGCGAGGTTTTTGTCGATAAGGCTGCAGTCGGCGGCAATGTTCAAGAGGGCGATGTTGCCGTAGTTGTCGAGAAGTTGCGGATATTTTCGGGCATGGGCAAGGATGAGGTATTGGACGATAAATTCGACGTCGACCACGCCGCCACGTGCGTATTTGACGTTGCTGTCAATCGGCGGATGGGTGGGGAACATTTTTTCGCGCATTTCGATGATTTCGCCTGCCAAGGCGGTGTGGTCGCGCTCGGCGGTGAGGATTTCGGTGCGGATGCGGTCGAAGGCCGTCTGAATTTCGGGTGTGCCGCATATGAAGCGGGCACGGGTAAGGGACTGGTGTTCCCATGTCCATGCGTTTTCGCGCTGGTATTTTTTGAAGGCGGCGATACTGTGGGCGAGGAAGCCGGCGTCGCCGTTGGGGCGCAGGCGCAGGTCGGTTTCGTAGAGGCTGCCTGCGCCAGTGGCGGCGGAAAGCCAGTTGGTCAGGCGGCGGGCAAGGCGGCTGTATACGTCACCTGCATCGGGATGGGGATCGTCGTAGAGGTAGACGAGGTCGAGGTCGGAGGCGTAGCCGAGTTCTTTGCCGCCAAGTTTGCCGTAACCGACGATGGCGAATTGCGGGGTGTCGCGGTGTTTTTTGGGCATGTCCGCCCATGCGCACGGCAGGGCGGCGGCGAGGATGGTGTCGGCGAGGGCGGAAAGTTGGTCGGAGAGGGATTCTACTGTCCACAGTCCGGCGAGGTCTTGGACGGCGAGGCGGAAGACTTGGGCGTGCTGGAAGCGGCGCAGGGTGTCCATTTGCGCTTCGGTGTCGCCGCCGCAGGCTTTGAGGTCGTCTGAAAGGGCGGCGGCGAGGGCTTGCCAGTCGAACGCGGTATCCAAAAGCTGCGCGCTGATGAGTTCGTCCAGCAGAATCGGATATTTGCTCAGATACGCCGCCACCCATGAGCTTTGGCTCATAATCTGCGCGAGTTGCGCCAAGGTTTGCGGATGTTCGTTGAGGAAGGCGAGATAGGCGGAGCGGCGGCTGATGTTTTCGAGGAAATCAAACAGCCGCATTAATGTATCGGTCGGATTGGGTTGCTCTGCCGCCGCCTGTACGAACAGCGGCACAATGGCGTCAAAACGCGGCTGAGCGTGTGCGGAGAGGTGGCGGTATTTATGACCGTGCCGGATTTGGTCGAGCCTTGCGGCGATGGTTTCGGCATCGAACCCGTGTTCTCTCAGACGACCTTGCCGCTCTTCTTCGTCGGGTTTGTCCTGCCATGCCCATTGCCATTCGCTGTTGTCCTGTGTTTGCTCTTCGGGTTCGCTCAAAATTTCGTTGAACAACTGATTGACCTTGTTACGATGAACGTTGAGGTCGTCTGAAAAGGCGGCGTAGCTGTCGAAACCCATACTTTCGGCAAGCAGTTGTTTCTGTTCGGGCGAGGAGGGCAGGGTTTGGGTTTGCTGGTCGTCCCAGTATTGCAGGCGGTGTTCGACGTCGCGCAGGAAGCGGTAGGCGGCAAGCAGGGTTTCGACGTTTTCAGACGGTATGATGCCCAGCTCGGCAAGTTTTTTCAGCGTTTCCTGCGTGCCTTTCAGTTGCAGCGCGCGCATTTGCCCGCCGCGTATCATCTGAAAAATCTGGGCGATAAATTCGACTTCGCGGATGCCGCCCGCGCCGAGTTTGATGTTGTCCGCCATGCCTTTTTTGCTGACTTCGCTGCGGATTTGGCGGTGTAGGTTGCGCATTGCCTCATACGCGCTGTAATCCAGATATTTGCGGAATACGAAGGGACGCACCAGCGATTTGATGTCGTTTGGATACGGCGTAACCACGCGTCCTTTGCACCACGCATAGCGTTCCCATTCGCGCCCCTGCGTAATCAGGTATTGCTCCAGCGCGGTTTCGCTCAATACTAGCGCGCCCGAATCGCCGTCCGGCCGCAGCCGCATATCGACGCGGAACACCTGCCCGTCGGCGGTAATGTCGTTCAGCAGCGCAATCAGTTTCTGCCCGACTTTGGTGAAAAATTCCTGATTACCCCGTTCGCGCCTGCCGTCGGTGTCGCCCGATTCGGGATAGATGAAAATCAAATCGATGTCGGAAGACACGTTCAACTCATAGCCGCCCGCCTTGCCCATCGCCACCACGCTCAAATGCTGCGGCGATTTCGTATAACGCCCAATCGGTGTGCCGTACATATCCTGATAATAGGCGTAGGCGAAATCCAGCGCGGTATTGACGGCAAAATCGGCAAACAGCGTAATCGTGCGGGTTACTTCGTTCAAATCGCTGATGCGGTTTATATCGCGCACGATAATCTGCGACACCACATAACGGCGCAACTCGCGCAACTGCCGCGCCAATTCTTCCTCGTTTTCTTCCGCGCGGATTTTGTCCCAATCGGCAAAAGCTTGAAAATCAGCTTCGGTCAACACCTTGTCCAGCATGAGCAGGAAGATTTCGAGCTTGAGTTTGCCGTTGTCGAGCTGGCGGGCGAGGAACAGGGAATGGCGGCGGGCGGCGTCGAGGCAGTTGTCGGACATTTCGGATTCCGTTTGGAAGGATGACGGGAATGGTATGGTGGATTAACTTTAAATTAGGACAGGGCGAGGGGATGCCGTACCAGTTTAAAGTCAAGGCACTATATCATAGCAATCTTCGATGCCGTCTGAAACCTTGTCCCGATATTCGGACGGACTCCTACCGATAAAAAACAGCGGCAAATGCCGCCGTTTCCTGCTCAAACCTCGCCACGCTCTTTTAAAACAGAATAAGCAGCACGTTTCCCGTGTGGATTTTTTAAAAAAACCATCACTCTTTACGATTTCATGCAGCTCTTCACTTGATTTCTCCGCATATTCCATTTTCAGCGCCTTATGCTCATTGGCTGCTTCAATCATTCCCTCGCCTACTGTTTTTGCTGCTTTTGCCACACCATTCCAAAAGCCCATAATCATGTTCTCCAATCGTTTCAAATAAGGTCGTTGTTTCTGTCAAGAAATAACGACAGTTTATAAACTGTCGGAAAACAAAATGCCGTCTGAAGACAGATTCTGACTTTCAGACGGCATTTCAAAACAGATTAAGCGTTCAGCAGGCTTTCATCCAAAGCCAAATCATCGTTTCGGTTAACCGCCACTTTGCGCGCCAACACGTTTTGCGCGATTTGCTGCGCTTCGGCAAGCGAGTGCATTTGATAAGTGCCGCATTGGTATTCGTTCAGCTCGGGGATTTTGCTTTGATCTTTGACATTGACCACATCCTGCATCGAGGCGAGCCATGCATTGGCGACCTGCTGTTCGGAAGGCGTACCGATGAGGCTCATGTAGAAACCGGTACGGCAGCCCATCGGGGAAATGTCGATGATTTCGACGCCGTTGCCGTTTAAGTGGTCGCGCATAAAGCCTGCAAACAAATGCTCCAGCGTGTGTATACCTTTTTCGGGCAGGATTTCTTTGTTGGGAACGCAAAAGCGCAGGTCGAATACGGTAATGGTGTCGCCTTTGGGCGTGGTCATGGTTTTTGCCACACGCACGGCAGGAGCGTGCATACGGGTGTGGTCAACCTTGAAACTGTCTAACAGGGGCATTGGGTTATCCTTTTGAATGAATGGTTTGGGGGTAGGATGGGTTCTGAGTCCGATTACAATTCGGCAATCTTTACCGCTTCGCCCGAAGCCGCGCTCAGGGCTTCGTTTAAAACGTCATAAAAATCGCGTCCGTCTCGCGTTGCCAGCCATTTGCCGTTTTGCTCGGCGAAATGGTAGCCGCCGCTTTTTGCGGCAATCCACAATTCCTGATTGGGCGTGTGGCGGTTGACGATGATTTGCGTGCCGTCTCCGGCTTCGATGGTCAGGACGTTTCCGGCAAACTGGCAGTCGAAATCCCAGCCGTTTTCGTCGATTTGGTCTTCGATGTGTTCGAACAATTCTTCGCTCATGCGGATGAATTCGCTTTCGGTCATCATGGCTTTTTGCGTGTTTTTTGTTTAAGATACCGAATCTTGCCACATTCGCGCTTATGAAGGAAGTTTACCGATGAAATACGGCGTATTTTTTGCAGCGGCAACCGCCCTCCTGCTCTCGGCCTGCGGTTACAAAGGCGACCTCTACCTGCCCAAAGAAGGCGACAAGGCGCGTTTCGGCGTAATCCAAACCGGTTTGCAACTTCAAAGCAAACCGCAATCCACTTCACAAACCCAAAAATGAAAACGAAAACATGACCCTATTTTGCGAACAAGTCCCCTACCCCCGCCTTGCCGAAGAATTCGGCACGCCGCTTTATGTGTACAGCCAATCCGCGCTGATCGAAGCATTTGAACACTACCAAACTGCCTTTGCCGAGCTCTCCCCGCTCGTCTGCTATGCAGTTAAAGCCAATGGCAACCTAAGCATCATCAAGCACTTTGCTTCTTTGGGGAGCGGTTTTGACATTGTGTCCGGCGGCGAATTAGCACGCGTTTTGGCGGCAGGCGGCGATGCGGCGAAAACGATTTTTTCCGGTGTGGGTAAGAGTGAAGCAGAAATTGAGTTCGCGCTGAATGCGGGTGTGAAATGCTTCAATATGGAAAGCATTCCCGAAATCGACCGTATTCAAAAAGTTGCCGCGCGGTTGGGTAAAACCGCGCCCGTCTCCCTGCGCGTCAACCCCGATGTCGATGCCAAAACCCATCCCTACATCTCCACAGGACTGAAAGCCAACAAATTCGGCATCGCCTACGCCGACGCGCTCGAAGCCTACCGCCATGCCGCACAACAGCCCAATTTGAAAATCATCGGCATCGACTGCCACATCGGTTCGCAACTGACCGACTTAAGCCCGCTGGTCGAAGCCTGCGAACGCATTTTGATTTTAGTTGACGCTCTTGCCGCCGAAGGCATTGTTTTGGAACATTTGGACTTAGGCGGCGGCGTCGGCATTGTTTACCAAGACGAAAATGTGCCTGATTTGGGCGCGTATGCCCAAGCAGTTCAAAAACTGATCGGCACACGCCGTCTGAAACTCATTCTTGAGCCAGGCCGCAGTTTGGTCGGCAACGCAGGTTCGCTGCTGACACGCGTCGAATTCGTCAAATACGGCGAAGAGAAAAACTTTGTGATGGTCGATGCAGCGATGAACGATTTAATGCGCCCCGCCCTATATGATGCCTATCATCACATCGAGGCGGTCGAAACCAAAGACATTGAGCCTCTGACGGCCAACATCGTCGGCCCGATTTGTGAAACCGGCGACTTCCTCGGCAAAGACCGCACCATCGCCTGCGAAGAAGGTGATTTGCTGCTTATCCGCAGCGCGGGCGCATACGGTGCCAGCATGGCGAGCAATTACAACGCGCGCAACCGTGCGGCGGAAGTGTTGGTTGACGGCGGCGGATACAAGCTCATCCGCCGGCGCGAAACCTTGGAACAACAAATGGCAAACGAACTCGCCTACCTGTAAGCCGAACATCAAAATGCCGTCTGAAACAGTTCAGACGGCATTTTTAACGCTCTAAAGGCTTACTCGTTCGGCAACCTTAACAGGGAAAGCAGCAGCCCTCCCCAGATTATCACGATTGAGACAATCATCATCACAATGGCGGAAGTACTCATTTTTCTTCTCCTTGTTCGTGTTCGTGTTCGTCTTTGACATTAAAATCCTGACCGTGTTTCCAAGGCAGCAGCGAAAGCAGCAACCCGAACACGACCAATGCCGCCGACATTCCCCATCCGAAAATACTGAGGAAACCATCCGGATAACCTTCGTAATTTTTCTCCATCAGGCCGCTGGTATCTTTAAACAGCATATAGCCGAGCATGGCGACGGTAAAGAACACACAAACCGTCCACAACGCACCGATGCGTATGGAAGACAACGCGTTAAGATGCTTGCGCAACTCCGGCAGCCTGCGGAATACGATAATCGCCAAAACATACAAGAAACCGGATGCCACAATGCCGTAAGTATTGACGAACTTGTCCAAAACGTCCAAAACAGGCAGACCGGTGGTCGTACCGAACAACAATGTAGAAACAATGCCCATGGGAATACAGACGAGCAATGTAGCGTTGACGCGACCGATATTCAACTTGTCCTGAATGGCGGCCACAATCACTTCGACGATGGAAATCATCGAGGTAATGCCTGCAAACACCAGCGAACCGAAAAACAATACGCCGATAAGTGCACCCATGGGAGCCTGATTGATGATGGTCGGAAAAGCGATAAACGCCAAACCGATACCGCTGGAGGCGACCTCATTAACCGCCTGCCCGTTTGCCTGCGCCATAAAGCCCAGTGCGGCAAACACGCCGATACCCGCGAGCAACTCAAAACTGCTGTTGGCAAACCCGACCACCAAGCCCGTGCCGCCCAAATCCGTTTTCTTCTTCAAGTAAGAAGAATAAGTAACCATAATGCCGAAACAGATGGAAAGAGAGAAGAAAATCTGACCATAAGCAGCCACCCAGACCTTAGGATCGGCAAGCTTGGACCAGTCCGGCGTAAACAATGCGTCCAGCCCCTTTGCCGCACCCGGCAGGGTCAGTGAAATGCCGACCATAATCAAGAACATGATTACAAGCAACGGCATAAAGAAAGACGATGCGCCTGCCACGCCTTTTTGCACGCCCAAAGCCATAATGACCGATGTGAAAACCCATACGCCGACTAACGGCCCGACAACTTTACCGACAAAATCCAATCCCAAAGCCTCAGGCCCGGCCATATTCAGGAAGTCTTTAAAGAAGAAGTCTTGCGGATTGACACCCCATGCCGCATTGAACGAATAATAAACATAACTTGCCGACCAACCGATAATCACTGCGTAATAGATGCAGATGACGATATTGGTCATCACATTCCACCAGCCTACCGGTTCAAACCAGCGTCCGAGGCGGCGGAAAGCCAACGGCGGGGAACCCCGATAACGGTGCCCGATGGCATAATCAAGCAGCAGCAGCGGAATACCGGCTGTCAGAAGGGCGACCAAGTACGGCAGCATGAATGCGCCGCCGCCATTATCAAATGCAATATAGGGAAACCGCCAGATATTGCCCAAACCCACGGCAGAACCGATGGCGGCAAACATAAACGCCCGACGGTTGTTAAACGTGGCGCGTTCGTTCGTTTTGGAATCAGACACGTTGATACCTCTTAATTACCTAATAAAAAACAAGCCATTAACGGCTACTCGATATAGAAAACAGCGTCTGACAGGATAATGTCGTCTGAAAAAACAATCTGGCTTTTGACTGATTGTTTACAATCTATGCGCTTATCGTAAAAAAATTTAACGCCGATGGCAAGCAATGATGACTTGAAAATGAAAAAATTTTCTATTTACCCGTAAAAATCCCCTTTTTATGCCTACCGGCACCCGCCCATTATTCAGATAAAAAAACCGCACGGTATAAGCCGTGCGGTTTTTTTATCTGAAAGCTTCAGACGGCATTTCTTACATCATGCCGCCCATACCACCCATGCCGCCCATGTCAGGCATAGCAGGTTTTTCTTCAGGGATTTCAGCAATCATGCAGTCTGTGGTCAGCATCAGGCCGGCGATAGATGCGGCGTGTTGCAGCGCAGAACGGGTTACTTTGGCAGGGTCGAGTACGCCCATTTCGATCATGTCGCCGTATTCGCCGGAGCCTGCGTTGTAACCGTAGTTGCCTTTGCCTTCCAACACTTTGTTCACAACCACGCTAGGTTCGCCGCCTGCGTTGGCAACGATTTGGCGCAGCGGAGACTCAACGGCGCGCAATACGATTTGTACGCCTGCGTCTTGGTCGGCATTGCCGGTGTGCAGGTTTTCCAGAGCGGCACGGGCGCGCAACAGGGCTACGCCGCCGCCTGCAACCACGCCTTCTTCAACGGCTGCGCGGGTAGCGTGCAACGCGTCTTCCACGCGGTCTTTTTTCTCTTTCATTTCGACTTCGGTAGCGGCACCAACTTTGATTACTGCTACGCCGCCTGCCAATTTGGCAACGCGCTCTTGCAGTTTTTCTTTGTCGTAATCGCTGGTCGCGGTTTCGATTTGTTGGCGGATTTCGGCAACACGCGCTTCGATTTGGGCAGCGTCGCCGAAGCCGTCGATGATGGTGGTGTTTTCTTTACCGATTTCGATGCGTTTGGCTTGACCCAAGTCTTCCAGAGTGGCTTTTTCCAAAGACAGGCCGACTTCTTCGGCAATCACGGTGCCGCCGGTCAGGATGGCGATGTCTTGCAACATGGCTTTGCGGCGGTCGCCGAAGCCCGGAGCTTTAACGGCAACGGTTTTCAGGATGCCGCGGATGTTGTTCACGACCAAAGTCGCCAAGGCTTCGCCTTCTACGTCTTCAGCGATAATCAAGAGCGGACGGCTAGCTTTGGCCACTTGTTCCAAAACAGGCAACAAGTCGCGGATGTTGCTGATTTTTTTGTCAAACAGCAATACAAACGGATTGTCCAAAGCAGCAATTTGTTTTTCAGCGTCGTTGATGAAGTAAGGAGACAGGTAGCCACGGTCGAACTGCATACCTTCAACCACGTCCAGCTCGTTTTCCAAAGATTTGCCGTCTTCAACGGTAATCACGCCTTCTTTGCCGACTTTTTCCATCGCTTCGGCGATAATCGCGCCGACTTGTTCGTCAGAGTTGGCGGAAATAGATCCGACTTGCGCGATTTCTTTAGAAGTGTCGCAAGGTTTGGCGATGTTTTTCAGCTCGTCAACCAAAGCGGCAACAGCTTTGTCGATACCACGTTTCAGGTCGGTCGGGTTCATACCGGCGGTCACGTATTTCATGCCTTCGGCAACGATGGATTGTGCCAATACGGTTGCAGTAGTGGTACCGTCACCTGCTACGTCGTTGGTTTTAGACGCAACTTCTTTCACCATTTGCGCGCCCATGTTTTCGAATTTGTCTTTCAATTCGATTTCTTTTGCAACAGACACACCGTCTTTAGTGATGTGCGGACCGCCAAAAGCGCGGTCGAGTACCACGTTGCGGCCTTTAGGGCCCAAAGTTACGCGTACGGCGTTTGCCAATACATTGACGCCGTTTACCATTTTTTGGCGAACTTCATTGCCGAATTGTACGTCTTTTGCTGCCATTTAAATTCTCCAAATCAATATTAAAAATCTGTTCGATGCCGTCTGAAAACTTCATGTTTGATTCAGACGGCCTTCGGTTCTGAAACCTAATTCAACAATTATTCAACGATACCAAAGATGTCTTCTTCACGCATTACCAACAGCTCTTCGCCGTCGGCTTTTACGGTTTGGCCGCTGTATTTGCCGAAAATGATTTTGTCGCCGACTTTGACATCCAGCGGACGGCGCGCGCCGTCTTTACCGATTTTGCCCGCACCCACGGCGATTACTTCGCCCATGTCGGGTTTTTCAGCGGCTGCGCCCGGCAAGACGATGCCCGATGCGGTTTTCTCTTCAGCTTCCAAGCGTTTGACGACGACGCGGTCGTGTAAAGGGCGGATGGTCATGTTTATACTCCGATAAAATTATTTAAAAACAATTTCCTGCCTAAAAAACTCAGACAGATTAAGGATGAAAACCGGACAGCCGTCAGGCGGCTGCCTGTATAAGTCGGTAAAATTAGGGTTTGTTCGAACAAATTCAAGTGATGCGGTACAAAATTATTCCTGCCGTTTTTCATGTCGTCGAACAAACCTGTCAACAAAAAACAACACTTTCCAAATAAAAACAATACGCAACTTTACAGAATAACTACATCTCGATAATATTAATGAGAATAATTATTGACTGTCTAAAATCTAAACCATTTCTTAGCAGTTTTGTTTTTATTTTTCTATCTCAACAAGGAAGATTGAATGAATACCCCGTTGTTCCGCCTCAGCCTGCTCTCACTTACCCTGGCGGCAGGTTTTGCCCATGCGGCAGAAAATAATGCCAAGGCCGTACTGGATACCGTTACCGTAAAAGGCGACCGCCAAGGCAGCAAAATCCGTACCAACATCGTTACGCTTCAACAAAAAGACGAAAGCACCGCAACCGATATGCGCGAACTCTTAAAAGAAGAGCCGTCCATCGATTTCGGCGGCGGTAACGGCACGTCCCAACACCTGACCTTGCGCGGCATGGGTCATAATTCTGTCGACGTCAAGGTGGACAACGCCTATTCCGACAGCCAAATCCTTTACCACCAAGGCAGATTTATTGTCGATCCCGCTTTGGTTAAAGTCGTTTCCGTACAAAAAGGCGCGGGTTCCGCCTCTGCCGGTATCGGCGCAACCAACGGCGCGATTATCGCCAAAACCGTCGATGCCCAAGACCTGCTCAAAGGCTTGGATAAAAACTGGGGCGTGCGCCTCAGCAGCGGCTATGCCTCTAATGACGGCGTAAACTACGGCGCAAGCGTATTCGGAAAAGAGGGCAACTTCGACGGTTTGTTCTCTTACAACCGCAACGATGAAAAAGATTACGAAGCAGGTAAAGGCTACAAAAGTCCCAACGGCGGCAAAACCGTACCTTACAGCGCACTGGACAAACGCAGCTACCTCGCCAAAATCGGAACAACCTTCGGCGACGGCGACCACCGCATCGTGTTGAGCCACATGAAAGACCAGCACCGGGGCATCCGTACTGTGCGTGAAGAGTTTACAATCTTCGAGTCCGACCCTGCAAAAGACAGGCAGAAACCCTCATACCGTGAAACTACCCAATCCAACACCAACTTAGAGTACACGGGCAAGAACCTGGGCTTTGTCGAAAAACTGAACGCCAACGCCTATGTGTTGGAAAACGAACGCTATTCCGCCGATGACAGCGGCAGCGGTTACGCAGGCAATGTAAAAGGTCCTAACCATACCCGAATCGCCACTCATGGTGCGAACTTCAACTTCGACAGCCGCCTTGCCGAACAAACCCTGTTGAAATACGGTATTAACTACCGCCATCAGGAAATCAAACCGCAAGCGTTTTTGAACGGCGAATTTGAGATCTCCGGTAAGAAGAAAGATCCGAAAGATCCCAAAAAAGAAATAGATAAGACCGATGAAGAAAAAGCGAAAGACAAGAAAGATATGGATCTTGTCCATTCCTACAAACTGTCCAACCCGACCAAAACCGATACTGGCGCGTATATCGAAGCCATTCACGAAATTAACGGCTTTACCCTGACCGGCGGGCTGCGTTACGACCGCTTCAAGGTAAAAACCCACGACGGCAAAACCGTTTCAAGCAGCAGCCTTAACCCGAGTTTCGGTGTGATTTGGCAGCCGCACGAATACTGGAGCTTCAGCGCAAGCCACAACTACGCCAGCCGCAGCCCGCGCCTGTATGACGCGCTGCAAACTCACGGTAAACGCGGTATCATCTCGATTGCTGACGGCACAAAAGCCGAACGCGCACGAAATACCGAAATCGGCTTCAACTACAACGACGGCACGTTTGCCGCAAACGGCAGCTACTTCTGGCAGACCATCAAAGACGCGCTTGCCAATCCGCAAAACCGCCACGACTCTGTCGCCGTCCGTGAAGCCGTTAACGCCGGTTACATCAAAAACCACGGTTACGAATTGGGCGCGTCCTACCGCACCGGCAGCTTGACTGCCAAAGTCGGCGTAAGCTACAGCAAACCGCGCTTTTACGATACGCACAAAGACAAGCTGTTGAGCGCGAACCCTGAATTTGGCGCACAAGTCGGCCGCACTTGGACAGCCTCCCTTGCCTACCGCTTCAAAAACCCGAATCTGGAAATCGGCTGGCGCGGCCGTTATGTTCAAAAAGCTGAGGGTTCGATATTGGTGGCAGGTCAAAAAGGTCGCGACGGCAAACTGGAAAACGTTGTACGCCAAGGTTTCGGTGTGAACGACATCTTCGCCAACTGGAAACCGCTGGGCAAAGACACGCTCAATGTCAATCTTTCAGTCAACAACGTGTTTAACAAGTTCTACTATCCGCACAGCCAACGCTGGACCAATACCCTACCAGGTACCGGACGTGATGTACGCTTGGGTGTGAACTACAAGTTCTAAAACATAGTGTAAAATCCGGATGCCGTCTGAAACCCGTTTGGCGTTGAAGGCGGCATTCGGATATTACAGGTCGGATATTGATGCCCGGCCTGTCTTGCCTACATCCTCGAATCCCACAACAGAGAAATTATCCTATGTCACGTTTAACTGCTTTAGCCGTATGCTGCGCCCTTGCTTTGGGTGCGTGTTCGCCGAAAGATTCCGCTTCAAACCAAAACGCGCAAACCGCTCCTGCCGCCCAAACCGAAGGTGCGTCCCTGACCGTCAAAACGGCGCGCGGCGATGCGAACGTGCCGCAAAATCCGGAGCGCATCGCCGTTTACGATTTGGGCGTACTTGATACTTTAAGCAAATTGGGCGTGAAAACCGGTTTGTCCGTCGATCAAAACCGGCTGCCTTATTTGGACGAATATTTCAAATCCACGAAACCTGCCGGCACGCTGTTCGAGCCGGATTACGAAGCACTCAACGCTTACAAACCGCAGCTCATCATCATCGGCAGCCGCGCAGCCAAAGCGTTTGACAAATTGAACGAAATCGCGCCGACCATCGAAATGACCGCCGATACCGCCAACCTCAAAGAAAGTGCCAAAGAGCGTATCGACGCGCTGGCGCAAATCTTCGGCAAACAGGCGGAAGCCGACAAGCTGAAGGCGGAAATCGACGCGTCTTTTGAAGCCGCAAAAACTGCCGCGCAAGGCAAAGGCAAAGGTTTGGTGATTTTAGTCAACGGCGGCAAGATGTCCGCCTTCGGCCCGTCTTCACGACTGGGCGGCTGGCTACACAAAGACATCGGCGTTCCCGCTGTCGATGAATCAATTAAAGAAGGCAGCCACGGCCAGCCCGTCAGCTTCGAATACTTGAAAGAGAAAAATCCCGACTGGCTGTTTGTCCTTGACCGCGGCGCGGCCATCGGCGAAGAGGGTCAGGCGGCGAAAGACGTGTTGAATAATCCGCTGGTCGCCGAAACAACCGCATGGAAAAAAGGACAAGTCGTTTACCTCGTTCCCGAAACTTATTTGGCAGCCGGCGGCGCGCAAGAGCTGCTGAATGCAAGCAAACAGGTTGCCGACGCTTTTAACGCGGCAAAATAATGAAACGGCGGCATTCGATGCCGTCTGAAACACGGAGATTCAAACCGCCTCCTGTGTTTCAGACGGCATTTGCCCGATTTCCGGCGACTGCATCATCCAGTACCCCGCCTTGTAAAAACAGGGTCGGAAGCGGATTCCCGCAGCCTTATTCAGATTTCCTACAGGCGTAAAAAGCCGACAATAACGCCTTTCCACCCTTCTCTTTTTATGACTGCCAGACCCTTATCGCTAAACTTAACCAACCTCCTGCTTTTGGCGGCATTATTTATCGTCAGCCTGTCGGTAGGCGTTGCCGATTTCCGCTGGTCGGATGTGTTTTCCCTGTCCGACAGTACCGAATTGATACTGGTCAGCCGCCTGCCCCGCACATTCGCCATCGTGCTGACCGGTGCATCGATGGCGGTAGCGGGGATGATTATGCAGATTTTGATGCACAACCGTTTTGTCGAACCTTCTATGGCGGGCGCGAGCCAAAGTGCGGCCTTAGGCCTGTTGGCGGTAACATTGCTGTTTCCGACGGCCGCCCTGATGGTCAAAATGTCGGTTGCCGCCGTTGCTGCGTTAATCGGGATGTTGGTGTTTATGATGCTTATCCGCCGTCTGCCGCCGACGGCGCAATTAATGGTGCCGCTGGTGGGGATTATTTTCGGCGGCGTCATTGAGGCGGCGGCAACATTTGTGGCATACAAGTTCGAGATGCTGCAAATGCTCGGCGTATGGCAGCAGGGCGACTTTTCAAGCGTACTGCTGGGACGTTACGAGCTGCTTTGGATTACGGGTGGATTGGCATTATTTGCCTACCTGATTGCAGACCGGCTGACCATACTGGGGCTGGGTGAGGCAGTAAGCGTCAATCTGGGTCTGAACCGGACGGCAGTCTTGTGGTCAGGTTTGATTATTGTGGCACTGATTACATCGCTGGTTATCGTTACGGTCGGCAATATCCCGTTTATCGGGCTGGTCGTACCGAACATCATCAGCCGGCTGATAGGCGACAGGTTGCGCCAAAGCCTGCCGGCGGTGGCTTTGTTGGGCGCGTCTTTGGTTTTATTGTGCGACATTATCGGACGCGTGATTGTGTTTCCGTTTGAAATTCCGGTATCGACCGTCTTCGGCGTATTGGGTACGGTGTTGTTTTTATGGCTTTTGTTAAGGAAACCTGCCCATGCCGTCTGAAAACAAATTTGAATTTATGCAAGGTTCCCCGCGCCCGTTATGGGCGGCATTCGCACTCTTACTGATCTGCTGCGGACTGTTTTTAACGCTCAATGTCAAAGGCGATTGGGATTTTGTACTGCAACTGCGGCTGACCAAGCTCGCGGCTTTACTGTTAGTCGCATATGCGGTCGGCGTTTCCACCCAGCTTTTTCAAACGCTGACCAACAATCCGATTCTCACACCCTCGATTTTAGGTTTTGACGCGCTGTATATGTTTTTACAGACGCTTTTGGTTTTCACGCTGGGCGGCGTGGGCTATACATCCCTGCCTGCAGTCGGCAAGTTCGGCTTCGAACTTACCGTCATGATGGGCGGCTCGCTGCTGCTGTTCTACACACTCGTCAAACAAGGCGGTCGCGATTTATCGCGCATGATTTTAATCGGCGTGATTTTCGGGATTTTGTTCCGCAGCCTTTCCTCGCTGCTCTCCCGCATGATCGATCCCGAAGAATTTACCGCGGCGCAGGCAAACATGTTCGCCAGTTTCAATACCGTCCACAACGAACTGTTGGGGATAGGCGCGCTGATTCTGCTCATCAGCGCGGCGGCGGTTTGGCGCGAACGCTACCGCTTGGACGTTTACCTTTTAGGGCGCGCCCAAGCCGTCAATTTAGGCATCAACTACCCGCGCAACACCTTATGGCTGCTGCTTTATACCGCCGCATTGGTGGCAACGGCAACGGCCGTGGTCGGCCCCGTAAGCTTTTTCGGGCTTCTCGTCGCCTCGCTTGCCAACCACTTTTCCCCTTCCGTCCGCCATTCCGTCCGCCTGCCGATGACGGTTTGTATCGGCGGCATCCTCCTGGTCGGCGGACAAACCGTGTTCGAACACCTGCTCGGCATGCAGGCAGTGTTGAGCGTGGTAGTAGAATTTGCCGGCGGACTCGTTTTCCTCTATCTCGTTTTAAAACACAAAAAATGACGGATGCCGTCTGAACGGCCGCCCGCCTCGACAGGACAAAACATATGACACAAGAACATTTCCCCTCATTCTTCAACCAAGCCCCGACCATCACCGTCAGGGACGCGCTTGCCGAATTCCTCGGCGCGGCCGAAAACGGCATCCTCACTTACCGCTACGCCGATGCCGTGCGCCTGTGCGGCCACTCCTGCCCGACCGTCGCCGGTGCCTACCTGATGGTCATCAAAGGGCTGGAAGCACTTTACGGCGCAGAGCTGCCGCAACGCGGCGACATCGAAGCCTTTATGCAGGGCAATCGTGACGAAGGCACGACCGGCGTTACCGCGTCCGTCGTCCAACTCCTTACCGGCGCCGCACCCGAAACCGGCTTTGGCGGCGTAGGCCCGGCCGGACGCTTTGCCCGCCGCCACCTCTTATCCTTTGGTGCAGGCGAAATCACCGGCACACTCGCGCTCCGCCGCCGCGATACCGGCAAAACCGTTGCCGTCAGCCTCAACGCCGCGCTCCAACCCTTTGCACCACAAATGCGCGACATCATGCCCAAAGCCGTCAGCGGCAGCGCAAGCCCCGACGAACTCAAACAATTCGGCGAACTCTGGCAAGAACGCGTCCGCGCCTTCCTGATTGACCAAGCCGACAACCCCGAATTTGTTACCGTCAGCGAAATTTAACCACGCCATACAGGAATAAAATTCAGACGGCCTCATCATTTAAAGGCCGTCTGAAAACCCAATTTCCCATATTCGAATCCGCCTATGATTACCATCCGCAACGTCAGCTTCCACATCGGTACTCGCCCCATTCTGGACAACATCAGCCTCGACATTCCCGAAGGCGGCATTACCGCGCTAATCGGCCCCAACGGCGCAGGCAAATCTACCCTCCTCTCCTTTATGGCGCGGCTTCAGCCTCTGGTACACGGCAACATCAGCTACGCAGGCAAAGACATCAAAACCACCCCCACCGCCGAACTCGCCCGCACGCTCTCCATCCTCACCCAAGAAAACAGCATCATGAGCCGCATTACCGTGCGCGACCTGCTCATGTTCGGCCGCTATCCCTACCACCAAGGCAGGCCGTCTGAAAACGACAAAACCATCGTTGAAGAAGCGCTTGCCGAGTTCCACCTGCAAGACTTCGCCGACCGCTACCTGACCGAGCTTTCCGGCGGCCAACGCCAACGCGCCATGATTGCCATGGTATTCTGTCAGCGCACCGACTACGTTTTGCTGGACGAACCGCTGAACAACCTCGACATGTATCATGCCCGCTGCCTCATGCAAATCCTGCGCCGGCTGACCGACGAACACAAACGCACCACCGTCGTCGTATTGCACGACATCAACCAGGCCGCCGCCTACGCCGACCACGTCGTCGCCATGAAAAACGGCCAAGTCGCCATGCAGGGCAAGCCCAACGACATTTTCACCGCCGCAAACATCAAAACCCTATTCGACATGGACGTCGACGTACTCGACCACCAAGGCAAAAAACTGATTGTCCACCATATCTGAACCCGAAAAAATGCCGTCTGAACATTCAGACGGCACCCCATATCCTGACAAAATTAAGAAACGACACCGGCAGTATTGGCGGCAGCATAACATGCACATGTTAACAGATATCAATACCGAACCACCCGCCGGCAAGAATCAAATAAATAAATAAATAAATAAATAAATAAATTATGCAAAATAAATTACGACAAAGTATTGTATATATGCCTCCCTTTCACATATACTTCAATATGTAAGCAAACTTAGTGGGAACGAAAATACTTGCAAAAGATTTCCACCCCGTTTTTTATCCACTCACAAAGGTAATGAGCCATGAAACACTTTCAATCCAAAGTACTGACCGCAGCCATCCTTGCCGCCCTCAGCGGCAGCGCAATGGCAGCCGACGTTTACGAAAAACCAGAAGTAGACGCCAAGATTACCGAAGCAAAAACCGCGGTAACCACCGATCTTGAAAGCAAAATCACCGCCGCAAAAGAAGAACTGGGCAAAAAACTGGATGACCAAAAAGCCAGCGACAGCAAAGAGATTGAGAAAGTCAAAAAGTCTATTGCTGGCGTTACAGAACTCCTGACAGGTAAAGAAGGCGACGACCAAAACCCTGGATTGATTAAGACCATTGACGACCTTAACACATCCGTAGAAAGCAACAAGTCTGAAATAAAAAGCAACAAGTCTGAAATAGAAAAATTAACAACCAATTTAGCAGACACTGATGCCGCTCTGGATAAAACCACCGAAGCCTTGAATCAAGCGGAAGAAAAGATAACGGCATTTGCCACAGAGACTGAGAAAAATATCGAGGCAATCAATACAAAACTAGATGAAGCCAGCAAAAGCGTCAATAGCTCACTGGACGATATCAACACTAAGGCGACACAGCCCTCAGTACCGCTGATGAAGCCAAAAAGGTAGCCGACGAAACCAAACAAAGCGTCGATACCAAAGTAAAAGCCGCAGAAGATGCCGCAGTCAAAGCCGAAGCTGCAGCAGACAAAGCTGATACTGCAGCCGGTAAGGCCGAAGCTGCCGCTGCAAAAGTTACCGACGTTGAAAAAGTTGCCAAAGCCGCCCTGGTTGAAGCCTACAACAATGCCCAAGATATCAACGGATTCAAAGCCGGAGACACCATCTACGACATTGATGAAAACAACGAAATTACCGCAAAAAAAGCAACAGAAGATGATGTTAAAGCCGACGACTTTGAAGGTAAGGGTCTGAAAGAAGTCGTGGCTGAACACGACCAAAGCCTTGCCGACCTGACCGAAACCGTCAATGAAAACAGCGAAGCATTGGTGAAAACCGCCGAGGTTGTCAACCAACACACAGAAGATCTGACAGCCGTTAAAACTGCTATCAATAAAAACGAAGATGCTATCAATAAAAACAAAGATGCTATCAATGACACCAAAGACGACTTGGCGCTAGTGACCGCCACAGCAATCAACAATGTCCAAGACATCAACGGTTTCAAAGCCGGAGACACCATCTACGACATTGATGAAAATGGCAAGATTACCAAAAAAGAAGCAACTGCAGCCGATGTTGAAGCCGACGACTTTAAAGGTCTGGGTCTGAAAGAAGTCGTAGCTGAACACGACCAAAGCCTTGCCGACCTGACCGAAACCGTCAATGAAAACAGCGAAGCATTGGTGAAAACCGCCGAGGTTGTCAACCAACACACAGAAGATCTGAAAGCCGTTGAAACTGCTATCAATGAAAATAAAGCTGCTATCGACAAGAATAAGGACGACATTAAAGCAATCGTAGAAGGCGTACGCGATAACGTCCTGCCTGCACTCGAAGCAAACCGCGAAGACATCGATGCTAACAAAAAAGCCATCGATGAAAACAAGGCAAATGCCGACAAACGCTTTACCGCAGTACATGATGCTGTCAAGGCTGTAGCCGACCAAGTTGCTGACAACGGCAACAACATCGATGCCAACAAAAAAGCCATCGATGAAAACAAAGCTGCTATCGCTACAAAAGCAGACAAAGCCGAACTGGATAAAGTGTCCGACAAGGTAACCGCAAATGAGACTGCTATCGCTAAAAAAGCAGACCAAACCGCATTGGATGCAGTGTCCGACAAAGTAACCGCGAACGAGACTGCTATCGCTAAAAAAGCAGACCAACCCGCATTGGATGCAGTATCCGGCAAGGTAACCGCGAACGAGACTGCTATCGCTAAAAAAGCAGACCAAACCGCATTGGATGCAGTATCCGGCAAGGTAAACAAAAACACTGCTGATATCGCTACAAAAGCAAACAGTGCCGACGTGTACACCAAAAAAGAGTCTGACAGCAAATTTGTCAAAGTCGAGAACAGCATCAACGGTTTGGACACTACTACCAAAGGATTGAACACACGCCTGGTTTCTGCCGAAAAATCCGTTGCAGACCACGGTACTCGCCTGGCTGCTGCCGAAAAATCTGTTGCAGACCACGGTACTCGCTTGGCTTCTGCTGAAAAATCCATTACCGAACACGGTACGCGCCTGAACGGTTTGGATAAAACAGTATCAGACCTGCGCAAAGAAACCCGCCAAGGCCTTGCAGAACAAGCCGCGCTCTCCGGTCTGTTCCAACCTTACAACGTGGGTCGGTTCAATGTAACGGCTGCAGTCGGCGGCTACAAATCCGAATCCGCAGTCGCCATCGGTACCGGCTTCCGCTTTACTGAAAACTTTGCCGCCAAAGCAGGCGTGGCAGTCGGCACTTCGTCCGGTTCTTCCGCAGCCTACCATGTCGGCGTAAATTACGAGTGGTAAGCAGCATCTCCCGATAAAGAAACCGCAGCCCTGCAAGGCTGCGGTTTTTATTTTCTATCCGGTCGTCAGACTGCCGCATCCGAACGCTCGCCCGTACGGATGCGTACCGCTTCCTCGACCGGCAACACAAAAATCTTGCCGTCGCCGATTTTTCCCGAACGCGCAACCTCGACAATCACGTCAATCGCGCGTTCCACGGCGTCATCCGCCAACACCAGCTCGATTTTGACTTTGGGCAGGAAATCGACGGCGTATTCCGCGCCCCGGTAAATCTCCGTATGCCCCTTCTGCCTTCCAAACCCTTTAACCTCGCTGACGGTCATGCCTGTAATGCCGATTTCGGTCAATGCTTCGCGCACGTCGTCGAGTTTGAAAGGTTTGATGATGGCTTCGATTTTTTTCATGGCAAACTCCATTGATTGACGGAAACAAATGCAAATATAGCAGAAGCGGCAGGGAAACGATAAGCGGTACGGTTCACTCGGCGACACGGCAATTTGCCGGAAACCGCCATTCCCGCGTATGAGGGAATCCCGACCTCTGCATTTCAGCAATATTTAAAGGCTTCTGTAAATCCAAACTTCCATATTCCCGACCGTGCGGAAATGACAGCATTTGATATCAAAACATACGGAAGCAGTTGCCCGCCCCTCTGCTTCCTGCAATTATCCGCATACCCGACTTTGGGTAAAAATCAGAAAAACAGATAAAACCCTTATTCCTTAATATCTTCAGACGGCACCTGTATTTCCCCCAACCATATGCCGTCTGAAGATTGTCAACACTTTAGCCCAAATTACCAAGCAACCCAGACCCTTTCGGCGTATAATACGGCCTTTCCCAACCGCATTTGTGAGCTGAATCATGTCTGTTGTTTTGCCCTTGCGCGGCGTTACCGCCCTTTCCGATTTCCGTGTTGAAAAACTCTTGCAAAAAGCGGCCGTACTCGGTCTGCCCGAAGTGAAACTGAAAAGCGAATTTTGGTATTTTGTCGGCAGCGAGAAAGCATTGGATGCTGCGACTGTCGAAAAACTGCAAGCCTTGTTGGCGGCGCAAAGCGTTAAAGAAACGCCCGAAGCGCGCGAGGGCTTGCATTTATTTTTGGTAACGCCCCGTTTGGGTACGATTTCGCCGTGGGCTTCCAAGGCAACCAATATCGCGGAAAACTGCGGTTTGGAAGGCATAGAGCGCATCGAGCGCGGCATGGCGGTGTGGCTGGAAGGTCGTCTGAATGATGAACAGAAACAGCAATGGGCGGCTTTGCTGCACGACCGCATGACCGAATCCGTATTGCCCGATTTTCAGACGGCCTCCAAATTATTCCACCATCTCGAATCCGAAACCTTCTCCAGCGTCGATGTTTTGGGCGGCGGTAAAGAGGCTTTGGTCAAAGCCAATACCGAAATGGGTTTGGCACTCTCCGCCGACGAAATAGATTATCTGGTTGAAAACTATCAGGCTTTGCAGCGCAATCCGTCCGATGTGGAGCTGATGATGTTCGCGCAGGCAAACAGCGAACACTGCCGCCACAAAATCTTCAACGCCGATTTCATCCTCAACGGCGAAAAACAGCCGAAATCGCTCTTCGGTATGATACGCGACACGCACAACGCACATCCCGAAGGCACAGTCGTTGCCTATAAAGACAATTCGTCCGTGATTGAAGGCGCGAAAATCGAGCGTTTCTATCCGAATGCAGCGGAAAACCAAGGCTACCGTTTCCATGAGGAAGACACGCATATCATCATGAAAGTGGAAACGCACAACCACCCGACAGCCATCGCGCCGTTTGCGGGCGCGGCGACGGGCGCGGGCGGTGAAATCCGCGATGAAGGCGCAACAGGTAAAGGCTCACGTCCGAAAGCAGGTTTGACCGGCTTTACCGTCTCCAACCTGAATATTCCGGGCTTGGAGCAGCCTTGGGAACAAGCCTACGGCAAACCCGGCCATATTGCTTCCCCTTTAGACATCATGATTGAAGGCCCCATCGGCGGCGCGGCGTTCAACAACGAATTCGGCCGTCCGAACCTCTTGGGCTACTTCCGCACTTTTGAAGAGAAGTTCGACGGTCAGGTTCGCGGCTATCACAAACCGATTATGATTGCCGGTGGCTTGGGCAGCATTCAGGCACAGCAGACACACAAAGATGAAATCCCAGAAGGCGCATTGCTGATCCAACTGGGCGGCCCGGGTATGCTCATCGGCTTGGGTGGTGGCGCGGCTTCTTCCATGAACACCGGCACAAACGACGCATCTTTAGACTTCAACTCCGTACAACGCGGCAACCCCGAAATCGAACGCCGCGCGCAAGAAGTCATCGACCGTTGCTGGCAGCTTGGCGACAAAAACCCGATTATCTCCATCCACGACGTCGGTGCAGGCGGCTTGTCCAACGCCTTCCCCGAACTCGTCAACGATGCCGGACGCGGCGCGGTATTCAAGTTGCGCGAAGTGCCTCTGGAAGAACACGGCCTCAATCCATTGCAGATTTGGTGTAACGAATCACAAGAGCGTTATGTGTTGTCGATTTTGGAAAAAGATTTGGAGACCTTCCGCGCTATCTGCGAACGCGAACGCTGCCCGTTTGCCGTAGTCGGCACGGCAACCGACGACGGTCATTTGAAAGTACGCGACGACTTGTTCTCCAACAACCCTGTCGATTTGCCGCTGAACGTTTTGCTCGGCAAACCGCCTAAAACCACGCGTACCGACAAAACAGTTACGCCATCTGAAAAACCGTTTAACGCCGGCGATATCGACATTACCGAAGCCGCCTACCGTGTTCTGCGTCTGCCTACAGTAGCTGCCAAGAACTTCCTGATTACCATCGGCGACCGCAGTGTCGGCGGCATGACCCACCGCGACCAAATGGTCGGCAAATACCAAACCCCCGTAGCCGACTGCGCCGTTACCATGATGGGCTTCAACACCTATCGCGGCGAAGCAATGTCTATGGGCGAAAAACCAACCGTCGCCCTGTTTGACGCGCCCGCTTCAGGCAGAATGTGTGTCGGCGAAGCCATCACCAACATCGCGGCGGTCAACATCGGCGACATCGGCAATATCAAGCTCTCCGCCAACTGGATGGCGGCATGCGGTAACGAAGGCGAAGACGAAAAACTCTACCGTACCGTCGAAGCGGTTTCTAAAGCCTGTCAGGCATTGGATTTGAGCATTCCCGTGGGCAAAGACAGCCTGTCGATGAAAACCGTTTGGCAGGACGGCGAAGAGAAAAAATCCGTCGTTTCACCGTTGAGCCTGATTATCTCCGCGTTCGCGCCAGTTCAAGACGTACGCAAGACTGTTACGCCCGAATTGAAAAACGTCGAAGACAGCGTATTGCTGTTTGTCGATTTGGGCTTCGGCAAAGCGCGTATGGGCGGCTCGGCGTTCGGTCAGGTCTATAACAATATGAGCGGCGACGCGCCCGATTTGGACGATACAGGTCGTCTGAAAGACTTTTACGGCGTGATTCAGCAGCTTGTCGCTGAAGACAAACTCTTGGCGTATCACGACCGCAGCGACGGCGGCTTGTTTGCGACGCTGGCGGAGATGGCGTTTGCGGGGCGTTGCGGTATCAGTGCCGATATAGATTGCCTGATGGATAAATTCCTGCCGATTCATCACCCAGATTTCCAAGGCGACCCTGCCGAAGACTTATCTGACGAACTTTATAATCATGCCGCCATTAAAATCTTATTCAATGAAGAATTAGGTGCGGTTATCCAAATTCGCCAAAAAGATAGAGATTACGTTGATGCAGCATTTAAAGCAGCCAACTTAATCGATGCAGTAAGCTGGATTGGCTCTCCTGATTTTGACAATGAATCTATTTCTTTCTTTGGTTACGGTTATTTCCTAGAACAAACCCGCGCCGACCTGCAACGCGCATGGCAGGAAACCAGCCACGCCATTCAGAAACTGCGCGACAACCCTGCCTGCGCCGATAGCGAGTTTGCCCTGATTGGCGACAACGACCGCAGCGCATTGTTTGCCGACGTGAAGTTTGACGTGAACGAAGACAGCGCCGCGCCTTTCGTCAACAGCGGCGCGAAACCCAAAATCGCCATCCTGCGCGAACAGGGCGTGAACGGGCAAATCGAAATGGCCGCCGCCTTCACCCGCGCCGGATTCGATGCCTACGACGTGCATATGTCCGACCTGATGGCAGGCCGCGTCCACCTTGCCGACTTCAAAATGCTGGCGGCGTGCGGCGGTTTCAGCTACGGCGACGTACTCGGCGCAGGCGAAGGCTGGGCGAAATCGATTCTGTTTCACCCTGCTCTACGCGACCAATTCGCCGCCTTCTTTGTCGATCCGAATACACTGACATTGGGCGTGTGCAACGGCTGTCAAATGGTTAGCAACCTTGCCGAGATTATCCCGGGCGCAGAAGCATGGCCTAAATTCAAACGCAACTTGAGCGAACAGTTTGAAGCGCGCCTGAGCATGGTTCATGTTCCGAAATCCGCGTCGCTGATTCTGAACGAAATGCAAGGCTCCAGCCTGCCTGTCGTCGTCAGCCACGGCGAAGGCCGCGCCGACTTCACGCTTCACGGCGGCAACATTTCTGCTGATTTGGGCATTGCGCTGCAATATGTGGACGGTCAAAACCAAGTGACCCAAACTTATCCGCTCAACCCCAACGGCTCGCCTCAAGGTATTGCCGGTGTGACCAACGCCGACGGCCGCGTTACCATCATGATGCCCCACCCCGAACGCGTGTACCGCGCCGCACAAATGAGCTGGAAACCGGAAGACTGGATGGAATTATCCGGCTGGTACCGCCTCTTTGCCGGCGCAAGAAAAGCTTTGGGCTAACCGCCCCAATCAACTCAAACCAATGCCGTCTGAAGAATATTTCAGACGGCATTATGGCATACCATCCTTTAAACGGTATCCTTCCACCGAGGAACACTCATGAAAATCACACCCGTCAAAGCCTTGACCGACAACTACATTTGGATGATACAGGAAGGCAACCATGCCGTCTGCGTCGATCCCTCCGACCCCACACCCGTATTGGAATTCCTCGTACGCAACCGACTCATGCTTGCCCAAACATGGGTAACTCACCCCCACCCCGACCACGAGGGCGGTGCTGCCGCACTGTGGCGCGGCTACATGGAATCGCCCATTTACGGTGAAACCGACATCGAAGCAGCAACCCACACCGTAACCGCAGGCACCCAATTTACCTTCGGCGAAGGGTTAATCACCGTTTGGGCAACCCCGGGCCATACCGACCGCCACATCAGCTACCTCATGGAAACTTCAGACGGCATACACGTCTTTTGCGGCGACACCCTTTTTTCCGCCGGCTGCGGACGCGTGTTCACCGGTACGGTCGAACAGCTTTACGACAGCTTCCAACGGTTCAACCAATTACCCGAAGGCACCCTGTTCTACCCGGCACACGAATACACCGCCGCCAACCTAGATTTTGCCGCCCATATCGAGCCGGACAACGCCGACATTCAGGCGGCATTGAAGGCGGCGGCGCATACGCCAACCCTGCCCGTTACCCTCGCACATGAACGCCGCATCAATCCGTTTTTGCGCGTCGACCTGCCGCACGTCAGGGCCCGCGTCGAGGCATTGAGCGGGAAAACGTTAAACAGCAGCCTCGATACCTTTATCGCACTGCGTGAACTTAAAAACCGATACCGGACGAAATAAAACAACAGGAAAACGCAGCCATTCCTAGGATTTTTATTAAAATCTTAAATAAAATCATACAATCATCACCAATAGACGAAAGGACGCCGTTCCCTTATAATCAAACAAAAACAAAATATACAATATAAATCCAGCACAAAACGGGGCCGGTGATTCTTACCCGCAAGAATCGTTGATTTTCTCTATTACACGGATAATCATCATGCGCTTCACACACACCACCCCGTTTTATTCCGTATTGTCCACCCTCGGTCTTTTTGCCGTTTCCCCTGCTTACTCATCCATTGTCCGCAGCGATGTCGATTACCAATATTTTCGCGACTTTGCCGAAAATAAAGGTGCATTCTCCGTAGGTGCAAGCAATATTTCCATCCGAGACAAGCAAGGCAAAATATTAGGCAGGGTTCTCAACGGCATCCCCATGCCCGACTTCCGCGTCAGCAACCGCCAAACCGCCATCGCCACCCTGGTTCACCCCCAATACGTTAACAGCGTCAAACACAACTCCGGCTACGGTTCCATACAATTCGGCAACGACACCCAAAATCCCGAAGAACAAGCCTATACCTACCGCCTCATATCACGAAACCCGCACCCTGGCTACGACTACCACCTTCCCCGCCTCAACAAACTGGTTACCGAAATCTCACCTGCCGCACTCAGCAGCGTACCCTTGCTTGGAAACGGCCAGCCAAAGACCAATGCCTACCTTGATACCGACCGCTTCCCCTACTTTGTACGGCTCGGCTCGGGCACGCAACAAGTCCGTAAAGCAAACGGCACGCGCACACAAACCGCTCCGGCATACCAATACCTGACCGGCGGCACAGCGCTAAAAGTATTGGGTTCCCAAAACCACGGTTTACGCGTCGGCGGCAGCCTGACCGACCAACCCCTTAACACCTACGCAATCCCCGGAGACAGCGGTTCCCCCCTGTTCGCTTTCGACAAGTATGAAAACCGCTGGGTGCTTGCGGGCGTACTCGGCACCTACACCGGCTTCGACAACTTCTTCAACAACTACATCGTCACCCAACCCGAATTCATCCGTTCCACCATCCGCCAATACGAAACCCGGCTGGATGTCGGGCTGACCACCAACGAACTCATATGGCGCGACAGCGGCAAGGGCCGCAGCACCCTGCAAGGGCTCAACGAACGCATCACCCTGCCCATTGCAAACCCTTCGCTTGCCCCACAAAACGACAGCAGGCACATGCCGTCTGAAGATGCCGGCAAAACGCTCATCCTATCCAGCAAGTTCGACAACAAAACACTGATACTGGCAGACAATATCAACCAAGGCGCAGGCGCATTGCAGTTCGACAGCAACTTCACCGTTGTCGGTAAAAACCGCACATGGCAAGGTGCAGGCGTTATCGTAGCCGACGGCAAACGCGTCTTCTGGCAAGTCAGCAACCCCAAAGGCGACCGGCTCTCCAAACTGGGCGCAGGCACGCTTATCGCCAACGGACAAGGCATCAACCAGGGCGACATCAGCATCGGGGAAGGCACTGTCGTACTCGCCCAAAAAGCCGCTTCAGACGGCAGCAAACAAGCATTCAACCAAGTCGGCATCACCAGCGGCAGGGGCACGGCCGTCCTCGCCGACAGCCGGCAAATCAAACCCGAAAACCTCTATTTCGGCTTCAGGGGCGGACGGCTCGACCTCAACGGCAACAACCTTGCCTTTACCCATATCCGCCATGCGGACGGCGGCGCGCAAATCGTCAACCACAACCCTGACCAAGCCGCGACACTGACGCTGACCGGCAACCCCGCCCTCAGTCCCGACCATGTCGAGTGGGTGAAATGGGGCAACCGTCCGCAAGGCAACGCGGCGGTTTACGAATACATCAACACGCACCGCAACCGTCGGACCGACTACTTCATACTCAAACCCGGCGGCAACCCGCGCGAATTTTTCCCGTTAAATATGGAAAACTCAACAAGCTGGCAATTTGTCGGCAACAACAGGCAACAGGCCGCCAAACAAGTCGCCCAAGCCGAAAATGCCCGCCCCGACCTGATTACCTTCGGCGGATACTTGGGTGAGAACGCGCAAACGGGCAAAGCCGCACCGAGTTACAGCAAAACCAATATCGAATGGGTGCAATGGTCCAAACACCCCACACAAGCCCTTGCTCTATACGAATACGTCAACCCGCACAGTGGCAGGCGTACCGACTATTACCGCCTCAAAGAAGGCGGTAACCCCGGCGCCTACTTCCCATGGGATGCCTACAGCACCCAAGACTGGGAATTTCTCGGACATGACCGCGAAGCAGCCATAGAAAAAACCCGCCATATCGCAAATGCCGCCGTATACGGACGGCCTGAATACCGTTACAACGGGGCACTCAACCTGCACTACCGTCCCAAACGCACCGACAGCACGCTGTTGCTCAACGGCGGCATGAACCTTAACGGTGAAGTCTTGATTGAGGGCGGCAATATGATTGTGTCAGGCAGACCCGTACCCCATGCCTACGACCACCAGGCCAAACGCGAACCCATTCTTGAAAACGAATGGACCGACGGTAGCTTCAAGGCTGCGCGTTTCACCCTCAGAAACCATGCCCGACTGACGGCAGGGCGCAATACCGCGCATCTGGACGGCGACATAACCGCATACGATCTGTCCGGCATCGACCTCGGCTTTACCCAAGGCAAAACACCGGAATGCTACCGTTCCTACCATAGCGGCAGCACCCACTGCACACCCAACGCCGTTTTAAAAGCCGAAAACTATCGTGCACTACCTACAACGCAAGTACGCGGCGACATTACCCTTAACGACCGTTCAGAGCTCCGCCTGGGCAAAGCACACCTGTACGGCAGCATCCGTGCCGGCAAAGACACCGCAGTCCGTATGGAAGCAGACAGCAACTGGACACTTTCCCAGTCCAGCCACACCGGCGCACTGACGCTTGACGGCGCACAAATCACCCTGAACCCCGATTTCGCCAACAATACACACAACAACCGCTTCAACACGCTGACCGTCAACGGCACACTTGACGGATTCGGCACATTCCGATTCCTGACCGACATCGTCCGAAAACAAAACGACCTCCTCAAACTAGAAGGGAACAGCCGCGGCGCATTCCAAATCCACGTTAGAAACACCGGACAAGAACCTCAAACAACCGAATCGCTTGCACTTGTGAGCCTCAACCCGAAACACAGCCACCAAGCCCGATTCACCCTACAAAACGGCTATGCCGATTTGGGTGCCTACCGCTACATCCTCCGCAAAAACAACAACGGATACAGCCTGTATAACCCGCTCAAAGAGGCCGAACTTCAAATTGAAGCCACGCGTGCGGAACATAAGCGCAACCAACGGGCATACGACAAATTACACGCCAAACTTACCCTCAAACAACAAGAAACCGAACGGCTGCAGCATATCCACCAACAGGCTCAAACCAACCAAAACGGCAGTGAAGGCAGACTGGCCCAAATCAACCGGGAAATCAACCAACTGCAGCAAAACTTCAACCAGACCGCAGCCGAATACAACCGGACCAACCGCTCCCGTACGCTCAAACGGCGCTCAATCTACGGGCAATATATCCGGTTGCAAAATACCCTCCACAGCCGCCAACAACAGGCAACCGACATCAGCAGACAGGCTCAAAATGACGCTGACGCGACTAGGCAGGCACTACAGGCCTGGCAGAACAGTCAAACCGAACTTGCCCGCATCGACAGCCAAGTCCAATATCTGTCCACCCAATTGAAACAGACAGACCCGCTGACCAGCATTCTGACGCGTGCCCAAAACCTGTGTGCCGCACAAGGATACAGTGCCGACATCTGCCGTCAGGTTGCCAAAGCCGCCAACACGAACGACCTGACACTCTTCGAAACCGAACTGGATACGTACATAGAACGTGTAGAAATGGCCGAATCCGAACTTGACAAAGCACAGCAAGGCGGCGATGCGCAAGCCGTCGAAACAGCCCGGCACGCCTACCTGAACGCACTCAACCGTCTGTCCCGACAAATCCACAGTTTGGAAACCGGCGTTGCCGACATCCGTATGCCGAACCAGGCCGAACTGATCAGCCGGTCGGCCAACACCGCCGTTTCCGAACAGGCCGCCTACAATACCGGCCGGCAACAGGCGGGACGCCGCATCGACCGCCACCTTACCGATCCGCAACAGCAAAACATCTGGCTGGAAACCGGTACGCAACAAACCGACTACCATAGCGGCACACATCGTCCCTACCAACAGACTACCGACTATACACATATCGGCATCCAAACCGGCATCACCGACCGTCTCAGTGTCGGTACGATTTTGACCGATGAGCGTACAAACAACCGTTTTGATGAAGGCGTATCCGCCCAAAACCGCAGCAACGGCGCACATCTGTTCGTCAAAGGGGAAAACGGCGCACTCTTTGCCGCGGCAGATTTAGGCTACAGCAACAGCCGTACCCGATTTACCGATTATGACGGGGCTGCCGTCCGCCGCCACGCATGGGATGCGGGCATCAACACCGGCATCAAAATCGATACCAGCATCAACCTCAGACCCTATGCCGGCATCCGTATAAACCGCAGCAACGGCAACCAGTACGTACTCGACGGTGCAGAGATAAACAGCCCGGCGCAAATCCAAACCACATGGCATGCCGGCATCCGTCTCGATAAAACCGTCGAACTGGGTCAAGCCAAGCTGACCCCCGCCTTCAGCAGCGATTACTACCATACCCGCCAAAACAGTGGCTCCGCCCTCAGCGTCAACGACCGTACCTTACTGCAGCAAGCCGCCCACGGCACACTGCATACCCTGCAAATCGACGCCGGATACAAAGGCTGGAACGCCAAACTTCATGCCGCTTACGGCAAAGACAGCAACACCGCCCGCCACAAACAGGCAGGAATCAAAATAGGCTACAACTGGTAACAAGCCGGTGAAAATGCCGTCTGAAACTCCGCGTTTCAGACGGCATTTACGTTAAAAATAGCAAGCCGTTTCCGACAAAAGAGAGTAAAATAGCGGCGTTTCCGACTCTGTGCCTGCCCTGTCAGGCTTTTATCATGGATCTTCCCAGTCCGTTTTTACCAAACGCACCCCGCACTTCCAACCGACAATAACCATCCCGCCGAAATGCCTCCCCGCGCACGGCGGGCGGAGCATTTATGAGCATCGAACAAACCCCTCCGAACTTTGAAAACAACGGTATCGAAAACGACGTAGAGCGCGTTTCCGCCGATTTCGACCGTATCCACGCACTGTGCGAAATCCTCTCGCCAGCCTTCCCGCAAATTGAGGAAGGTGTGCCGATTGAGGATGAGGCGTTGCGCGACAAATTCACCGAACTGACCGTCCTTCTGAACGAATTGCACCCGGCCGACGTGGCGGCGGTATTGGAATCGCTGCCGCCGCGCGAACGTAATATTGTCTGGATTTTGGTCAAACCGGAAGACGACGGCGAAGTCTTGCTGGAAGTGTCCGATGCAGTCCGCGAAACACTGATCGAGTCGATGGACAAAGACGAGCTGTTGGCAGCGGTCGACGACTTGGATGCGGACGAATTGGCGGAGCTGGCAGACGACCTGCCACACCAAGTGGTTTACGAAGCGCTGCAAACGCGCGATGAAGAAGAGCGTGCGCAAGTCAAAGCGGCAATGTCTTATGAAGACCATCAGGTTGGCGCGATTATGGACTTCGAACTGGTCAGCATCCGTGCCGATGTAACCTGCGAAGTGGTACTGCGTTACCTGCGCCGTTTCGACAGCCTGCCCGACCACACGGATAAAATCTTCGTGGTTGATGAAAACGATGTTTTACAGGGCGTACTGCCCATACGCAAACTCCTAGTCGCCGATCCCGAAGACTTGGTAGAAACCGTAATGGCAAGGGATATCGTACGTTTCCGTGCCGAAGACGATGTGGAAGAGGCCGCGCAGGCATTTGAACGCTACGACTTGGTAACCGCGCCCGTCATCGATGAAAACAAAAAACTCATCGGCAGGGTAACCATCGACGAAATGGTCGACGTCATCCGAGAAGAATCAGAAGCAGATATCCTGAACATGGCGGGTTTGCAGGAAGAAGAAGATTTGTTCGCACCCGTGTGGGATTCGGTGAAAAACCGCTGGATGTGGCTTGCCGTCAACCTCTGTACCGCCTTCCTTGCCAGCCGCGTCATCGGCGCATTCGAAGGCAGTATCGAAAAAATCGTCGCTCTCGCCGCACTGATGCCCATCGTCGCCGGCATAGGCGGCAACTCCGGCAACCAAACCATCACCATGATTGTCCGCGCGATGGCGATGGGGCAGTTGACGGGAATGCAGGCGGGGCGCTTGTTGAAAAAAGAAGTCGGCGTCGCCTTGGTCAACGGCATTATCTGGGGAACCGTCATGGGCGCGGTTTCATGGCTGCTCTACGGCAGCCTCGGCATCGGCTTGGTCATGGTTGCCGCGATGACGCTCAACCTCCTGCTGGCGGCAACGGTTGGCGTACTGATTCCCGTCATTATGGATAAGTTCGGACGCGATCCCGCACTGGGCAGTTCGGTACTGATTACCGCCGTTACCGACTCCGGCGGCTTCCTGATTTTCTTGGGTCTCGCAACCCTGTTCCTACTTTAAATGCCGTCTGAAACACATGAAAATGCCGTCTGAAACACCCTGTGGGGATTTTCAGACGGCATTTCACTATTTATCTTTGTTGTTACACAAGATTATTGGACGGTATGTCGGGACTGCTCTCGGGCAACGCCGACCACATCCGCACCAAACAGCGCATTGACATCGGTTTCGTCAAACACATATTTGCTGTGGCAGAAGTCGCAATCAATCTCGATGCTGCCTTGTTCCGCCACCACGCTGCCGACTTCTTCCCCGCCCAGCATCAACAGCATATCGCTGACCTTGCCCCGAGAACAGGTACATGAAAATTCAAACGTTTCCGGCTCGAATACGCGCGGCGGTGTTTCGTGGAACAGGCGGTACAAAACATGTTGCGCATCCAATTCTGCCAGCTCGCCCGCCGTCAGTGTGCGCGCCAGCGTACTAACGTGTTCCCATGCCTCTTCATCCAACACCTCTTCAGGCAGACGCTGCACCAGCAGACCGCCCACCGCTTCGTCGCTTGCAGACAGGACGATGTGCGTATCAAGCTGTTCGGAACGTTTCATATAGTTCACCAACATTTGCGCGATACCGTCGCCTTCCAAAGGCACTACACCCTGCCAAGGTTCGCCGTCTTTGGGCTGCAGCGTCAGCACGAATACGCCGCCCTCGCCCAAAAGGTCGGCCAAACTTTCATCTTCACCGATTTCTGCCGCCTCGTCCCACCGCGCGGTTGCACGGACGGTACGGTCAGAAGTCGCTTCCGCAACCAACATTTTCAGCCGCCCCTGCCCCTGAACCTGCACAATCAGCGCACCTTCGTTTTTTAAGTTGCCCGACAGCAACACACCCGCCGCCAACAACTCGCCCAAAGCACGACGGATGGCGGAAGGATAGTTTTTCTGCTTCACGATGTGCCGCCATACGTTTTCCAAGCGGACATGCAGCCCGCGTACGGGCATATCGTCAAAAATAAAACGGGTACGTACATCGGCATGGCGGATATTTTGATTCATTATTCTCTCTGATTGATTGTTCGGATGGCGGATATATGGTTGCGGTCTGCCCGAAAACAAGGTCATGCATAGAATATGCCCGTTTAAATATCCGATAAAACAAATAAAATCAAAAGATTAACTCAATCTAACAAGCAGTTTTTGCCAAACCGGTGTTTTTTTATATACAATCAACAAGATATTTTTAATTGATACAGCATAACATCGCATGGCGGCATGAGGCCTCCTGCGCGGAAACACCGATATGGATTCTTTTCTCAAGCCGGTCATTCTGGCGGTATTGTGGCTGGTATTTGCCGCCCGTCCCGCCTTTGCCGACGAGTTGACCAACCTGCTCAGCAACCGCGAGCAAATTCTCAAACAGTTTGCCGAAAACGGACAATACACCCAAACCGCCCGCACTAATAATGACCGTACTTCAGGTTCCGCCGACGAGCTTATCGGCAATGCGATGGGACTCTTGGGCGTCGCCTACCGCTACGGCGGTACGTCGGCCTCCACCGGATTCGACTGCAGCGGCTTCATGCAGCACATCTTCAAACGCGCGATGGGCATCAACCTGCCGCGTACGTCGGAAGAACAGGCGCGGATGGGCTCTTCCGTTTCCCGAAGCGACCTGCAGCCCGGCGATATGGTCTTCTTCCGCACGCTCGGCGGCGGCCGGATTTCACATGTCGGACTCTATATCGGCAACGACCGCTTCATCCATGCACCGCGCACGGGAAAAAATATCGAAATCACCAGCCTGAGCCACAAATATTGGAGCAGTAAATATGCGTTCGCCCGTCGGGTTAAGAAAAACGATTCATCCCGCTTTCTAAACTGATTTCCCAAGGAATACGCAATGAGTATGCCCGAAATGCCCAAATGGTACGATGACGACGGACAGATCGTATCCTGTACCGAAAAAGTCAAAGTAATGGCCGAAAACATGACCGAACTGTACCAGACGGCACAGGATGCGTTTGAAGACGCGTTGCTGATGGGCTGCAGCGAACAGCAGTTGCGCGATTATCTGCACACGCTGATTGCCGGCTTGGACAACCCCTACCGCAAAGCCTGAACAGGGTACATGTCATGTGGCACGGTTTATCCGTGCCGTTTTCCGTTTGCGTCCCGGCTTTTCAGACAGCATGAATAACGTTATGATTAAACAGTTAACAAAATAAATCATTCCACGCCGGCATCCGGACACCCGCTATGAACATCATCCGCGCACTACTCATCATCCTCGGCTGCCTCTCTGTCGGCGAAACTGCCGTTTACCTCAGCGGCATCAAGCTGCCCGGCAGCATTATCGGCATGGGCGTACTGTTCCTCATGCTTCAGGCAGGATGGGTCAAACCTTCATGGTTGCAAGAGTTGACCGACGCGCTGATGTCAAACCTGACGCTGTTCCTCGTGCCGCCCTGCGTTGCCGTCATCAGCTACCTTGACCTCATCACCGACGACTGGTTCCCTATACTGACTGCTACCGCCGCTAGCACGCTGTGCGTCCTAATCGTTACCGGCAAAGTCCACCAGTGGATACGGGGTATTATCCGATGAACGAAATCCTCAGACAGCCGAGCATCCTGCTTTTCCTCACGCTTGCCGCGTACGCGCTCGCCATCATCATTAGGAAGCGGACGGGCAACATACTCTTCAACCCCGTCCTAATCAGCACGGTTGCGCTGATTGCCTACCTGAAAATCCTCAACATTGATTACGCGGTGTATCACAACGCCGCACAATTCATTGATTTCTGGCTTAAACCCGCCGTTGTCGTACTTGCCGTCCCGCTCTACCAAAACCGCCGAAAAATCTTCAACCAATGGCTGCCCGTCATCGTTTCGCAACTTGCAGGCAGCATTACGGGCATCGTTACGGGAATGTATTTTGCCAAATGGCTGGGAGCGGGGCGCGATGTCGTTCTCTCCCTTGCCTCCAAATCCGTGACAAACCCCATTGCCATCGAAATTACCCGTTCCATCGGCGGCATTCCCGCCATTACCGCCGCCACCGTCATCATCGCCGGCCTCGTCGGGCAGATTGCCGGTTACAAAATGTTGAAAAACACGGTCGTTATGCCCTCGTCTGTCGGAATGTCGCTCGGCACGGCTTCGCACGCGATGGGCATTGCCGCCTCGCTCGAACGCAGCCGGCGTATGGCGGCATACGCTGGACTGGGGCTGACGCTCAACGGCGTACTGACCGCACTCATCGCTCCGTTAATCATACCCGTTTTAGAATTTTGAACCCGTTTCAGACGGCATACCGGGATATGCCGTCTGAAATGTCGGAATACACGTCATGACACCTACGCTTCCCCGGCGCATCGCTCGCAAAATCCGTCAAACCCGCCGCCTGTCGCGCAAAAGCATCGCCTTTGTGTTCCTCTTGGCAGGCTCGGCACTCGTTGCCCTGACCGCGCTGTTTTTCGCCCACCTTGCCGACTTTGCACTGGAACTGAACACCAACCTGGTTCAGAAATACCCGTGGTTCGCGTGGATTGCCCTGCCGCTGGGATTACCCGCCATCACCTGGTTTACACGCAAATATGCGCCATACACATCGGGCAGCGGCATCCCCCAAGTCATCGCCTCACTGTCACTGCCCTACGGCGCACAAAAAACACGGCTGATCCGCCTCAAACCGACACTGCTGAAAATCCCGCTCACCTTTTTGGGCATGCTGTTCGGTGCATCCATCGGACGCGAAGGCCCGTCCGTTCAGGTAGGCTCGGCAGTGATGGGGGCGTGGGGCGCGTGGTGCAAAAAACACGGTTTGGCATTCAAAGGGATGCAGGAAAACGATTTGATGGCGGCGGGGGCGGCGGGCGGCTTGGCAGCCGCATTCAACGCACCTTTGGCAGGCGTGATTTTCGCCATTGAGGAACTGGGGCGCGGCATCATGTTGCGCTGGGAGAGACAGATTCTTTTGGGCGTGCTCGCCTCCGGTTTTATACAGGTCGCCATTCAGGGCAACAACCCGTATTTTTCCGGCTTCAACGGCGGTGTTTTGGAACATATCTTTCTGTGGGTCGCACTGTCCGGTCTGGTTTGCGGCGCGGCGGGCGGCCTGTTCGGACGGCTGCTCTATCATGGTGCGGCGGCATTTTCCCCGCGCAAAATACGGGGCTTCGTCCGCAATCATCCGTTGTTGCTCTCGGCTGTCATGGGTCTGCTGCTTGCCGCATTGGGCACGCTTTACCAGGGCAGGACTTACGGTACGGGCTACCATGAAGCCGCCCAAGCCCTAAACGGCATTTACGAAGCCCCCTTCGGTCTGGCTGCGGCAAAATGGCTCGCCACCGTTTTCAGCTATTGGGCGGGCATACCGGGCGGCATCTTTACCCCCTCGCTGACCATAGGCGCATTCTTAGGCGAACACATCGCCTCCGTCGCCAACGTATCTGCCGGTGCAAACATCATCGTCCTCATCTGCATGGCGGCATTTCTGGCAGGTGCGACACAATCCCCGATAACTTCCGCCGTCGTCGTCATGGAAATGACCGGCGGGCAAAGCCTGCTGTTTTGGATGCTGATTGCCTGCATTTTCGCTTCGCAGGTTTCGCGCCAGTTTTCGCCGCAGCCGTTTTACCATGCATCGGGAATGCGTTTCCGCCGGCGCGTGCTGCAGGAAACCGCCGCCCAAACCGGCAATGCGCCCGCAGGACTGCAAACCGCAAACAGCAAAGCGGGAATGCCGTCTGAAAATTAAAACGCCCCGATCAAACGCCGGCAGCCGCCCCTTCACGCAGCCGGGACGGGGCGCAGGGCAAACCGCCTTGATTCGAATACCGTTCCGCCGCCGCTTGAGACTTCAGCAACAATGCCGTCTGAACGACAGAATGCGGTTTTCAGACGGCATTTCCCCATCCAGATATTGCCCGAACCCAACCAAAGCGTTTGCTATAATTATATTTTTTACCGCACACGCACCAATCATGTTTCCCGATTTCTCCCAAACCCTCTCCAAAGACCGCCACTTCCTGCAATCCGCCTTCAAAAATCCCAACAAATACGGCGGCTTGTCCAAAGTCGAAGAAAAATACCGAAAATCGCACGAAATCTTTTTGAAGCGTTTGGCCGCATTGCCCAAGCCCGAATTCGACAACACGCTGCCTGTTCACGAAAAACTCGACGAAATCAAAAAAGCCATTGCCGAGAATCAGGTAACGATTATCTGCGGCGAAACCGGTTCGGGCAAAACCACGCAGTTACCCAAGATTTGTTTGGAACTCGGACGCGGGGCGGCAGGGCTGATCGGGCATACCCAGCCGCGCCGTTTGGCCGCGCGTTCGGTGGCAGAGCGGATTGCCGAAGAGCTGAAATCCGAAATCGGCAGCGCGGTCGGCTATAAAGTGCGCTTTACCGACCACACCTCGCGCGATGCCTGCGTCAAGCTGATGACCGACGGCATCCTGTTGGCAGAAACCCAGACCGACCGTTATCTCGCCGCCTACGACACGATTATCATCGACGAAGCGCACGAACGCAGCCTGAACATCGACTTCCTCTTGGGCTATTTGAAACAGCTCCTGCCGCGCCGCCCCGATTTAAAAGTCATCATCACCTCGGCAACCATAGACGCAGAACGCTTCTCCCAACACTTCAACGGCGCGCCCGTACTGGAAGTGAGCGGGCGCACTTATCCCGTCGAAATCCTCTACCGCCCGCTGACCAGCAAAGACGAAGACGATGCAGAAGTCGAGCTGACCGACGCGATTGTCGATGCGGCGGACGAATTGGCGCGACACGGCGAAGGCGATATTTTGGTGTTTCTGCCAGGCGAACGCGAAATCCGCGAAGCCACCGAAGCTCTGCGCAAATCCCCGCTGCGCCGCAACGACGAAATCCTGCCCCTGTTCGCACGCCTGTCGCACGCCGAACAGCACAAAATCTTCCATCCTTCGGGCGCGAAACGCCGCATCGTGTTAGCAACCAACGTCGCCGAAACCTCGCTCACCGTGCCGGGCATCAAATACGTCATCGACACCGGCCTCGCGCGCGTCAAACGCTATTCCGCACGGGCGAAGGTGGAACAGCTCCATGTAGAGAAAATCTCCCAAGCCGCCGCCCGCCAACGTTCCGGCCGCTGCGGCCGCGTCTCCGCAGGCGTGTGTATCCGACTGTTTTCAGAAGAAGATTTCAACAGCCGCACCGAATTCACCGACCCCGAAATCGTCCGCAGCAACCTCGCCGCCGTCATCCTACGCATGGCAGCGTTGAAACTGGGCGACGTGGCGGCATTCCCATTCCTCGAAGCACCAGACCAGCGGTATATCAATGACGGTTTTCAGGTGTTGTTGGAGTTGGGTGCGGTGGAGGCCGTCTGAAAGTTAATTACACTTGATATTTCATAATAACCCTAATAAAATATCCGGGATTATTACAGGATATTTTAAGGTGATTTTATGCTTAAATCGTATGTTGAAGAAAAACGTTTGGAACTTGGATTAACGCAAAAAGAATTTGCTCAGTTATTGGGAATGAAAGAAAACGGTGAAAGAACAGTTCGTGGATGGGAGAGCGGTTTACATAAGCCAAGCCCTGCACGAATGAGGTTAATTCAAAGTTTAAAAGCAGATCATCCATTTAAACAATCAACAAATTCACTGTTTACATTTATTGATTTATTTGCAGGCATAGGTGGTATTCGTCTGCCTTTTCAACAGTTAGGAGGAGAATGTGTTTTTTCAAGCGAAATAGATAAGCATGCACAAAAAACCTATTTTGCGAATTATGGAGAATATCCAAGCGGAGATATTACGCAAATTTTAGCCGATCAAATCCCAGATCATGATATTTTATTAGCCGGATTTCCATGCCAAGCTTTTTCTCAAGCTGGCCTTAAAAAAGGATTTCAAGATACTCGTGGAACAATGTTTTTTGAAATTCAACGTATTTTGGTAGAAAAACGTCCTAAAGTATTTTTATTGGAAAATGTTAAGCGTTTAAAAACAGATCGAAAAGGACAGACCTTTCAAACAATTTATGACATCTTGACTGGACAATATCAGGGAGAACCTGATAGCGATATTCCAATGTCTACCGAAGCAAGAAAAGCATTTTTTAAAAAACTTAATTACTGGGTAGATTTTAAAGTCTTGCGAGCCTCTGATTTTGGCGTGCCTCAAAATCGGGAACGTATTTTTATCGTTGGTTTTAATAAAGATTACTTTAATAAAATTAGTGACTTTTCGGAAATTTTTTCTTTTCCTGAGCCAACTTTTAAAAGAACAAAAGTTGGAGACATATTGGAATATATTTCAGCAGATGATACAACTTACACACTTTCGGACAATTTGTGGCAGGGACATCAAAAAAGAAAAGCGGAACATATCGAAAAAGGTAATGGTTTTGGTTATAGTCTATTTAACTCAGAAAGTGAATATACCAATACCATTAGTGCACGATATTATAAAGATGGCTCAGAAGCCTTGATTGATCAATCTCATTTTGGGAAAAACCCAAGAATGCTTACTCCGAGAGAGTGTGCTCGTTTACAAGGATTCCCAGAGAATTATTTGGTTGATGCTGTTTCAAAAGCACAATCCTATAAACAATTTGGTAATTCTGTTTGTGTGAAAGTAATTGAGGCAGTTGCTAAAAAAATGCTTTCTGCTTTAGAAAAAGCAGAAAGCATACAAAGACAATTCTAAAATTTTTAATTACTTAATTTTCTTGAGGAAAGGGAGGGTATTTACGCACAATCAGTGAATCCCAATAAGTATTATTAGCTCTCCATTGGGAATAGTTGCGTTCATTACCCTCATACATGCCGCTATCAAAGAAGACGACCCCTGATCGTACCAATTTAAGCCAATTTTCAAAATTCATTGGCTCACCGAAAACAATGGTACGATAGACACCACAGTCATCTTGTAAACACTTAAACCAGCCATTTTGTGAGAATTTTTTTGTAAATTTCGGTTGTAACCATTCTTTACTCCAACTAGCTAATGTTAAATTTTCTTGTTGCAACCAAGTAGGTACTATTTTGTCTTTATTAGGGCGAGGGTCCTGCGAATAATTATAAACAATTTTAATAGTATCATCTTCATCAATCAACATTTTAGAACCATTCCAAGAAGAAGGTCGATGAATAGTAGGAATAGGCTCACCAGACCAAGAATAACGCCCATTTTTTTGAGCATTGGGTTTACCGAAAATCTTGATAAATTGAGTTCTACTCAAATTTAATTGATTGTTTTTGAAAATATAATAATCAGCACTCCAATCTCCAAATGTTGTTTTACCACTTGTCGTATGATTTTTCATTTCATAACCAAATAAATCTGCTTCATTATGGGCATTATGGCTAATTCCCATTTGTGTTTCCAACCAATGACCTGCACGGCCATCATGATTTTGATTTAATAGACTGGTATCAGGTTTTTTTTCATAAACATTTTCTCTAAATCGACGAATAATTTCTAATTCTTGTTCAATAACCATTATTTTCTCCAAATTTGTAATAAGGGAGTAATAATATTGGGGGAGATAAGTACAAAAACAAGATTAATCTGTAAACTCCGAATTATTATGAGAAATATTGATACTAAGATTATCGATCGATCTAGAAAGCTATGCAAAATATGAAAAACCAAGTACGCGGATCAGGCATGGATGCCCGACCCAACCCAGCCAATGTTTCAGACGGCCTGCAAAACAGTTCGGGCCATATCGGTACCAACACGCGCTACCGCCTGACCAAACTCGGCGAACAAATGGCGCGCCTGCCCATCGACCCGAAAATCGCGCGCATTTTGTTGGCGGCGAAGAAGCACGACTGCATAGCGGAAATATTGGTAATCGCGTCCGCACTGTCGATTCAAGACCCGCGCGAGCGGCCGCTGGAGGCACGCGATGCCGCGGCCAAGGCGCACGAGCGTTTTACCGATAAGCAATCCGACTTTCTTGCCTATCTGAATATTTGGGACAGCTTTCAGCGCGAGCGCGACAAAGGTTTGTCCAACAAGCAGCTGGTGCAGTGGTGTCGTCAATATTTCCTGTCACACCTGCGGATGCGTGAGTGGCGCGAGCTGCACCACCAGCTTGCCCAAACCGCGATTGAAATGGGTTTGACCACCAAGGAAGTCGCTTTCAGACGACCTCCCGAAGCCAAGCAACTGACGTCGTCTGAAAACCAAGGCGACCAAGACTTATCCGCCAAACTCAAACAAAAACAACTGGATAAAAAGCAACACCGCGCCCAAATCCGTGCCGCCAAAGAAGCCGGCTACGAACAAATCCACCGCGCCCTACTGACTGGCCTTATTGCCAACGTCGGCATGAAATCGCCCGATGGCAACGACTACACCGGCGCGCGCGGCAGCCGCTTCCACCTTTTCCCCGCCTCAGCCCTGTTCAAAGCCAAACCCAAATGGGTGATGGCGGCAGAATTGGTTGAAACCACACGCCTTTACGCACGCGACGCCGCCGTTATCCAGCCTGAATGGATAGAGCAGGAAGCGCCGCACCTCGTCCGCTATCATTATTTCGAGCCGCACTGGGAGCAAAAACGCGGCGAAGTCGTCGCCAGCGAACGCGTGACGCTTTACGGCCTGACCGTATTGCCGCGCCGCCCCGTGTCTTACGGCAAAGTTGCGCCCGAAGAAGCGCGCGAAATCTTTATCCGCGGCGCATTGGTGGCGCAGGAAAGTAATCTTCAAACGGCCTTTTTTGCCCACAATAAAAAGCTGATTAAAGAAATTACTGAACTTGAACACAAATCGCGCAAGCAAGACGTATTGGTCGATGACGAAGCCCTGTTTGCGTTTTATAACGAACGTCTACCCGAGCTGGTGTGGAAAGATGCGAAAGGCGGCGTTTGGGGAAGTGAAGAGGGCGGACAAACCCAGTCGGACAAGACGGTCGGACAAAACGGACAAGCAAACCAGCGCAACGCAGAGAGTGTGGCGCAAGCCACGCACGCGGATTCCAAAGATGCGTCCAACCGCGTGCGTGAACCGAGTTCACATACCCGACAAAATGTTTCAGACGATCCCAAACCCAATAAGCAGCCAGCATCTCAAAAAGGCCGTCTGAAACCTTTGCCCCTTGCCGATATCCGCACCTTTGAAGCCTGGCTCAAAACCGCCGAACGCGACAATCCGCGCTTGCTGTTCCTCAGCCGCAACGATTTGATGCAACACGCCGCCGCGCACATTACCGAAGAACAGTTCCCCAAATTCTGGCAAACCGCAGACGGCAAGTTCAAACTTTCCTACCGCTTCGAGCCGCACCATCCGCTCGACGGCGTGACCATGACCGTGCCGCTGACCGTCCTCAACCGCCTGCATGCGCCGTCACTCGAATGGCTGGTGCCTGGTATGTTGCGCGAAAAAATCCAATTGCTGATTAAAGCACTGCCGAAGCAAATCCGCCGCATTTGCGTACCTGTACCCGATTTCATCACCAAATTTCTCGAAAGCAATCCCGACTGCCAAGCGGCCATCATTCCCCAGTTGGCGCACTTTATCGCCAAAAGTGCCGGCGATATGCGGATTCTCGAGCAAATCGACCAAGACGCATGGGCGGCGCAAGAATTGCCCGAACACTGCTATCTGAATCTGCGCATTATCGACGACGGCGGACAAGAGCTTGCAGGCGGCCGCAAACTGCATGAGTTGCAACAACAACTCGGCCAAGCCGCCGCCGTCACCTTCCGCGACAACACCCAAGAATTTGAGCGCGACAACGTTACCGCATGGGACATCGGCACCCTGCCCGAATCCATCAAATTTGCCCGCGGCAAACAACAGCTCACCGGCTACCTCGGCCTGCAAAAAGAAAAAGACGGCCGCATCGCCCTGCGCCTGTTCGACACCACCGAAGCCGCCGAACAGGCACACCGTCAAGGCGTAATCGAATTGATGAAGCTGCAATTAAAAGAGCAGGTAAAAGATTTAAACAAAGGCATCCAAGGCTTCACCCAAGCCGCCATGCTGCTCAAACACATCAACGCCGACACCTTGCGCGACGACCTCACACAGGCCGTCTGTGACCGCGCCTTTATCGGCGAAGACGAGCTGCCGCGCAACGAAAAAGCCTTCAAAGAACAAATCAAACGCGCACGCAGCCGCCTGCCCGCCGTCAAAGAAGCCCTCAGCCGCTACTTGCAGGAAACCGCAGCCGCCTACGCCGAACTCAACGGCAAACTCGGCAAACATCCATTGACCCACCTCCTAAGACTACGCCTGCAAACCCTGCTTGCCCCCGGCTTTGCCACCCACACCCCGTGGGCACAATGGCCGCGCCTCCCCATCTACCTCAAAGCCATGACCCTGCGCCTCGAAAAATACAGCAGCAACCCCGCCCGCGACGCAGCCCGCGAAGCCGATATTCAAGAGCTGGAACAAATGTGGCAGGAAAAAACCGACGGCTTAGTGAAACAAGGACAGCCCGTTTCAGACGACCTCGCCGCGTTTAAATGGATGATTGAAGAATTGAGAGTGTCGCTGTTCGCACAGGAATTGAAGACGCCGTATCCGGTGTCGGTGAAGAGGTTGGGGAAGGAGTGGGAGAAAATTCCTTAGCATCTTATTGACATTGATTAGGATTTGACTAATACTATAAGTAACATTATAAACGTAATTTGGTTAGAAGATGAAAGCAGTAGATTTATTCTGTGGTTGTGGTGGTTTATCAGAGGGTGCTAGGCAAGCTGGTGTTGATATTTTGGCAGGAATTGATATAGAGAAAAAATATCTTCAAACGTTTGAATATAATTTCCCTAACGCATTGGCTTTAAATAAAAATATTACAATATTTGAACCAGATGATTTATTGACTAGACTAGGCTTAAAACAAGGTGAGTTAGACTTTATAATAGGTGGGCCACCTTGCCAAGGATTCTCTAAGAATACACCTATATCAAAAAGAAGTAGAGATAGCGAAAATAATATTTTAGTTAATTATTTTCTAAGATATTGTGCAAAAATCTTACCAAGAATCATCATAATGGAAAATGTAGCAGAGATGAAAAATGGATTTGATCAGCACTATACCAAAAAGATAGAAGAGGAATTAAGTAAATTAGGGTATAAAGTGATTCATGGAGTTTTAAATGCGGCTGATTTTGGTGTACCTCAAAATAGAAAACGAGCTTTTTTTATTGCAAGGCGAGATGGAAAATCTCCCGTATTTCCACAACCCACCCATGCAAAGTACGGAAATATATCCTTAAATAGTCATATTACGGTTTGGGAGGCGATCAGTGATTTAGTTGAAACAGCTAAGGCCACAATTGAACAATATAAAACCCCCCCACAAAATTCTTACCAGCTAAATATGCGAGAAAAATCAGTAGTAGTGCAAAATCATATTAGTAAGAAACTAACCTCTATACAGCAACAAAGAATTAATTCATTACAACCAGGACAGGGAATAAAAGATTTACCCGATAAGCTACGCCCCAAAAGTGGTTATAGTGGAGCTTATGGAAGACTAACAAAGGATATGATCATGCCAACAATTACGCGTTGGGTTTTTCATGCTGGGTCAGGGCGATGGGGACACCCGACTGAGTATAGACTCATTACAATCCGAGAAGCAGCAAGGCTACATAGCTTCCCTGATAAATTTACATTTATTGGTTCATACACTGAGCAAGCAGGGCAGGTTGGGAATTCCGTCCCTCCCTTGCTTGCCAAAGCTATTGTTGAAGCACAATTAAATTGAATTTAAGCCCTCTAGCAAATGGAAAAATTGTTCTTGAGTTAATCTATTACTGGGGAAGGGAAATTGTATTTTATGTGAGGAACAAACTTCATCCCACCATTTCCTTTCCCCATTAAAATGAAGTTGATTTTCTCCAAGCCCATGCCACGCAAACCATTTACATTGCGTTGGAATGTGTATTCCATGTAAAGCAGGTAGCTGTTCCTTCCCTGTAGTCTTTTTTGGAGTAGACCATGCCCACATAAAATCACTTGGGGAAAACAAAATTGGATTGTCTCTAGTACATAATTTCTTCTCAAAATATGTTAACTTAGTTTCTTCTACAATTAGACGTGAATACCCAACTTCATCTAAATTATATTTATTTATACTCTCTAGAATATGATCATTACAAAATTCAATTAATGTATTGCCTAATATTTGAGTCGCCTCTTTAGCAGATGAATCATTTGCATATGAAGCAGAAATTAAAACATCTGAATTAGGAATTTTCGCTCTTTTCCATGTAATAGGTGTATCAATTTTAGTTGATTTAACTTGCCATCCTACTCTGTTGCTTATGTCTACAACATCCACAAAATCATAGGTTTTTAATACTTTGGCTTTTCTAACATCTCCTAATATATATTCCATCAGAGAACCTGGTACATTATCGGTAGCAAAAGGCAACTTTAGATAGCCCTCCAGTATTTTCTGTAACCGAGCCATCTGATAGACATCAGAATATACTTTACTCATTAGCGTAACCTTAAAAGTCAATTAACTCAGACAACGATATATTTAATGCATTACTAAGTGCACTCAATGTAACAATTGTTGGATTCCGTTTCCCACGTTCTAATGAACTGATGTAGGTACGATGTAGTCCTGACGTTTCCGCCAATTGTTCTTGAGATAAACCTTTTTCTTGACGAATACTTGCCAGATGTAAACCAAATTTTTGAAGTAAATTTTCCATAGGATGAATGTTACTTTTATGAATCCTATATAGCTACACTCTAAGAGTAACAAAGACAAATAAATAATAGTGAATGGTATCTTTCAGGTGTCCGCTCCACCTGCAAACCATGCAAAACTTGGAATCTGTGTATAGGGTGTATGCAGTACACACGCATGCGGTCTTTGCCAAACAAGAATTCCCACCACCCTCTCCCCAAACGTCGCCAAACCAGTAAAACCCATATATTTCAACAACTTCTTGGAAGCAAACCATGCCCCGTATCCACCCACTCCACCTGTTCCCGCCCCATATCGCCGAACGCGACCTGTTGTATTTTGAGCAGGGTAAAGTTCGCGATGTCCAAAAAACTTCCGCCGAGCGTTATCAGGCGGAGGTGTGCGGTTCGGAAAACTATTGGGTATAGTTGAAGCTGGATAGTGATTTGTATATTAAAGACGAAGGCTGCAATTGTCCTTATGTCTAAGAGTGCAAACATACCTTAAATTACTATATTACATAGGCAAAATATAAACCTATAAAGAATTGGAAATATAATGCCGTCTGAAAACATCTTCAGACGGCATTATAAAATCTGTTCACCTTTTCAGATGAGTAATGTACACCCCTATACGATTTTTGCTACCATGCTCCATAAATCCACGGCTAAAGATATCCTTATTATGTCCTATGATTTATCGAAACGACTTGTAATCGGCTTAGCATCAAGCGCCCTATTCGACTTATCCGAATCGGATAATATATTTAGAACAGAAGGGGCAGAAACCTATAGGCAATATCAGAGAGAAAAACAAAACCACCCCTTAAAAAAAGGCGTTGCCTTTCCATTTATTAAAAAACTTCTGTCTATCAATGAAATAAACCCAAACGACCCACCGATTGAAGTTATTCTTTTATCCAGAAACGATCCGGATACCGGTTTACGGGTCATGAATTCGATAGAAGCCTATGGGCTTGATATTACACGAGCCTTATTCCTTCAAGGCGGAGACCCGCACAGATACATTAAAACACTATCGATTGATTTATTCTTATCTGCAAATGAAGTTGATGTGAGACAAGCTATCACGGCGGGCTATCCTGCCGGACACGTTTTAGCATCTCATTTCGAAGATGGTTGTCTCAGTGATTCGGAATTAAGGATTGCGTTGGATTTTGATGGTGTTCTTATTGATGATTCGTCAGAAAAAATCTATGCAGATCAAGGAATACGGTCTTTCCAAGAATATGAATTGAAACATAGTAACAAAACACATAATTCAGGACCATTAACGGGATTCCTAAAAAAATTATCAGAAATCCAAATACAGGAAAAAAACTTCTCCGTAACTAACAGGCAATACAAACCCAAATTACGTATTGCAATTATTACTGCTAGAAATGCCCCCTCCCACAAGCGTGTGATTAACACAATGCGTAGCTGGGGAATAACCGTAAATGAGGCCTTTTTTCTCGGCGGTATTGAAAAAAGAAAAATTCTTGAAGTACTCAAACCCCATATTTTCTTTGATGATCAAAAAATACATCTGGATTCTGCCACAGAAATCCTGCCTTCCGTCCATATCCCGTTCGGAATCAGAAACAAACATAATCTATAAAAATACCGGCGTTGTTTACAATATCTCCCATACTTGTAAACAACACCGATAATTTCAAACCTACTTAAATAATGTACAACCCTTATCATTACCCCTAAAATAATCTAATCCATCATCACAAGAACTGGTAGATCCTTTACAAACAAAAGTTACCAAATTCTCATTCATCTTAATAATACGAGGCTCTTTATTTTTATCTATGGCAACTGCCTTCAACATAAACTTACTGTCCAACGCACCTCTCGCAACCCCATTCAACCGAATACAAAAACCCTCAGCCTCTTGAATCGGTAACTTTGGCCACTTAGTAGATGTTTGTTTAAATGTCCCATTTTGTAGATAAAACTTTTCCATAAAATGTGCATTCTCTAATAAAGCCGAGCGTACCGCACTTATTCTAGCCTTTTCAATATAATTACTGTAGATTGGATAAGCAATTAGAGCAAGTACAGACAATATCAAAACTACTGATATTAATTCAACCAGCGTAAACCCCCGATTATCAGTCATTACTTTACTTCCAATAAGAACAGATTATTCAACATATTTCTTTGAACAGACTTACTATCCCATTCAGCAGTATGCATGTTCCCGCCCTATTTTTTAGCTGCGGGTAAAGCCGGTTTGGCTGGGGCCTTAGCCGCAGGCGCACCGACAGAAGCCTGGTCCTTCAGCTTCGCCAACACCGCAGGGCCGATACCCTTAACCTTCGTCAACTCGTCCACAGACTTGAACGCACCGTTTTGCGCACGGTATTCCACAATGGCCTTTGCCTTCGCCGGACCTATTCCCGGCAGCGCCTCCAATTCCTGCTGGGAAGCGGCATTGACGTTTACCGCAGCAAAAGAGAAGGCGCAGGAGAACAGCATACAGAACAATACAAACATTTTTTTCATAGTTTTTCCTTCAACGTGTGGTAAATAATAAAATTACGTCATTTTAAAATGAATATCCCAAAATTTCAAGTATCCCTCCACAAACCCAACCGGACACCTCACAGATACCGTCCCGCCATCCCCGACATTTTTTCCTGGCAAAGCAAAAACCCCCGGATATCCGGGGGTTTTCTGAATGGGTGTTTGGCAGTGACCTACTTTCGCATGGAAGAACCACACTATCATCGGCGCTGAGTCGTTTCACGGTCCTGTTCGGGATGGGAAGGCGTGGGACCAACTCGCTATGGCCGCCAAACTTAAACTGTTACAAATCGGTAAAGCCTTAATCAATATATTCGGTGATGACTGAATCAGTCAGTAAGCTTTTATCTCTTGAAGTTCTTCAAATGATAGAGTCAAGCCTCACGAGCAATTAGTATGGGTTAGCTTCACGCGTTACCGCGCTTCCACACCCCACCTATCAACGTCCTGGTCTCGAACGACTCTTTAGTGTGGTTAAACCACAAGGGAAGTCTCATCTTCAGGCGAGTTTCGCGCTTAGATGCTTTCAGCGCTTATCTCTTCCGAACTTAGCTACCCGGCTATGCAACTGGCGTTACAACCGGTACACCAGAGGTTCGTCCACTCCGGTCCTCTCGTACTAGGAGCAGCCCCCGTCAAACTTCCAACGCCCACTGCAGATAGGGACCAAACTGTCTCACGACGTTTTAAACCCAGCTCACGTACCACTTTAAATGGCGAACAGCCATACCCTTGGGACCGACTACAGCCCCAGGATGTGATGAGCCGACATCGAGGTGCCAAACTCCGCCGTCGATATGAACTCTTGGGCGGAATCAGCCTGTTATCCCCGGAGTACCTTTTATCCGTTGAGCGATGGCCCTTCCATACAGAACCACCGGATCACTATGTCCTGCTTTCGCACCTGCTCGACTTGTCGGTCTCGCAGTTAAGCTACCTTTTGCCATTGCACTATCAGTCCGATTTCCGACCGGACCTAGGTAACCTTCGAACTCCTCCGTTACTCTTTGGGAGGAGACCGCCCCAGTCAAACTGCCTACCATGCACGGTCCCCGACCCGGATTACGGGTCTGGGTTAGAACCTCAAAGACACCAGGGTGGTATTTCAAGGACGGCTCCACAGAGACTGGCGTCTCTGCTTCTAAGCCTCCCACCTATCCTACACAAGTGACTTCAAAGTCCAATGCAAAGCTACAGTAAAGGTTCACGGGGTCTTTCCGTCTAGCAGCGGGTAGATTGCATCTTCACAACCACTTCAACTTCGCTGAGTCTCAGGAGGAGACAGTGTGGCCATCGTTACGCCATTCGTGCGGGTCGGAACTTACCCGACAAGGAATTTCGCTACCTTAGGACCGTTATAGTTACGGCCGCCGTTTACTGGGGCTTCGATCCGATGCTCTCACATCTTCAATTAACCTTCCAGCACCGGGCAGGCGTCACACCCTATACGTCCACTTTCGTGTTAGCAGAGTGCTGTGTTTTTAATAAACAGTCGCAGCCACCTATTCTCTGCGACCCTCCTAGGCTTACGGAGCAAGTCCTTAACCTTAGAGGGCATACCTTCTCCCGAAGTTACGGTATCAATTTGCCGAGTTCCTTCTCCTGAGTTCTCTCAAGCGCCTTAGAATTCTCATCCTGCCCACCTGTGTCGGTTTGCGGTACGGTTCGATTCAAACTGAAGCTTAGTGGCTTTTCCTGGAAGCGTGGTATCGGTTACTTCGTGTCCGTAGACACTCGTCGTCACTTCTCGGTGTTAAGAAGACCCGGATTTGCCTAAGTCTTCCACCTACCGGCTTAAACAAGCTATTCCAACAGCTTGCTAACCTAACCTTCTCCGTCCCCACATCGCATTTGAATCAAGTACAGGAATATTAACCTGTTTCCCATCGACTACGCATTTCTGCCTCGCCTTAGGGGCCGACTCACCCTACGCCGATGAACGTTGCGTAGGAAACCTTGGGCTTTCGGCGAGCGGGCTTTTCACCCGCTTTATCGCTACTCATGTCAACATTCGCACTTCTGATACCTCCAGCACACTTTACAATGCACCTTCATCGGCCTACAGAACGCTCCCCTACCATGCCGGTAAACCGGCATCCGCAGCTTCGGTTATAGATTTGAGCCCCGTTACATCTTCCGCGCAGGACGACTCGACCAGTGAGCTATTACGCTTTCTTTAAATGATGGCTGCTTCTAAGCCAACATCCTGGCTGTCTATGCCTTCCCACTTCGTTTACCACTTAATCTATCATTTGGGACCTTAGCTGGCGGTCTGGGTTGTTTCCCTCTTGACAACGGACGTTAGCACCCGCTGTCTGTCTCCCGAGGAACCACTTGATGGTATTCTGAGTTTGCCATGGGTTGGTAAGTTGCAATAACCCCCTAGCCATAACAGTGCTTTACCCCCATCAGTGTCTTGCTCGAGGCACTACCTAAATAGTTTTCGGGGAGAACCAGCTATCTCCGAGTTTGTTTAGCCTTTCACCCCTATCCACAGCTCATCCCCGCATTTTGCAACATGCGTGGGTTCGGTCCTCCAGTACCTGTTACGGCACCTTCAACCTGGCCATGGATAGATCACTCGGTTTCGGGTCTACACCCAGCAACTATTCGCCCTATTAAGACTCGGTTTCCCTACGCCTCCCCTATTCGGTTAAGCTCGCTACTGAATGTAAGTCGTTGACCCATTATACAAAAGGTACGCAGTCACACCACTAGGGTGCTCCCACTGTTTGTATGCATCAGGTTTCAGGTTCTATTTCACTCCCCTCCCGGGGTTCTTTTCGCCTTTCCCTCACGGTACTGGTTCACTATCGGTCGATGATGAGTATTTAGCCTTGGAGGATGGTCCCCCCATATTCAGACAGGATTTCACGTGTCCCGCCCTACTTTTCGTACGCTTAGTACCACCGTTGTGATTTTGAATACGGGACTATCACCCACTATGGTCAAGCTTCCCAGCTTGTTCTTCTATCTCAACAGTTATCACGTACAGGCTCCTCCGCGTTCGCTCGCCACTACTTGCGGAATCTCGGTTGATTTCTTTTCCTCCGGGTACTTAGATGGTTCAGTTCTCCGGGTTCGCTTCTCTAAGTCTATGTATTCAACTTAGGATACTGCACAGAATGCAGTGGGTTTCCCCATTCGGACATCGCGGGATCATAGCTTTATTGCCAGCTCCCCCGCGCTTTTCGCAGGCTTACACGTCCTTCGTCGCCTATCATCGCCAAGGCATCCACCTGATGCACTTATTCACTTGACTCTATCATTTCAAGAACTTCTTTGACTTCGTTTACCTACCCGTTGACTAGGGAAGCAAACTTGAAATTTCTACTTTGATAAAGCTTACTGCTTTGTTGTGTCTTAATCCTGCCTTTTGTGTTTCAGGATTAAGTCGATACAATCATCACCCAAATACTGTGTTTGTTTTCTTTTCTCTCGCGAGAGATTTTTACCCTTTGCAAAAGGTAAAAATCAAAACAAACTCATTGTCTTTGTTTGTTGATTTCGGCTTTCCAATTTGTTAAAGATCGATGCGTCGTTATTCTACTTCGCAAATCAAAATAAGCTGCTAAAAATAGCAAACTTGCTTTCATTTGTAAAGTTTTGGTGGAGGCAAACGGGATCGAACCGATGACCCCCTGCTTGCAAAGCAGGTGCTCTACCAACTGAGCTATGCCCCCGTTATTGGTGGGTCTGGGAGGACTTGAACCTCCGACCCCACGCTTATCAAGCGTGTGCTCTAACCAGCTGAGCTACAAACCCGGATTCTCTTCTTAAGCGAACCTTGCCTTCACTCAAGCTTCTTCCGCATCTTTTCAGTTTACCGATAAGTGTGAATGCCTAAAGCCTCTTCTTTCTCTAGAAAGGAGGTGATCCAGCCGCAGGTTCCCCTACGGCTACCTTGTTACGACTTCACCCCAGTCATGAAGCATACCGTGGTAAGCGGACCCCTTGCGGTTATCCTACCTACTTCTGGTATCCCCCACTCCCATGGTGTGACGGGCGGTGTGTACAAGACCCGGGAACGTATTCACCGCAGTATGCTGACCTGCGATTACTAGCGATTCCGACTTCATGCACTCGAGTTGCAGAGTGCAATCCGGACTACGATCGGTTTTGTGAGATTGGCTCCACCTCGCGGCTTGGCTACCCTCTGTACCGACCATTGTATGACGTGTGAAGCCCTGGTCATAAGGGCCATGAGGACTTGACGTCATCCCCACCTTCCTCCGGCTTGTCACCGGCAGTCTCATTAGAGTGCCCAACTGAATGATGGCAACTAATGACAAGGGTTGCGCTCGTTGCGGGACTTAACCCAACATCTCACGACACGAGCTGACGACAGCCATGCAGCACCTGTGTTACGGTTCCCGAAGGCACTCCTCCGTCTCTGGAGGATTCCGTACATGTCAAGACCAGGTAAGGTTCTTCGCGTTGCATCGAATTAATCCACATCATCCACCGCTTGTGCGGGTCCCCGTCAATTCCTTTGAGTTTTAATCTTGCGACCGTACTCCCCAGGCGGTCAATTTCACGCGTTAGCTACGCTACTGAACAATCAAGTTGCCCAACAGCTAATTGACATCGTTTAGGGCGTGGACTACCAGGGTATCTAATCCTGTTTGCTACCCACGCTTTCGAGCATGAACGTCAGTGTTATCCCAGGAGGCTGCCTTCGCCATCGGTATTCCTCCACATCTCTACGCATTTCACTGCTACACGTGGAATTCTACCTCCCTCTGACACACTCTAGTCACCCAGTTCAGAACGCAGTTCCCAGGTTGAGCCCGGGGATTTCACATCCTGCTTAAGTAACCGTCTGCGCTCGCTTTACGCCCAGTAATTCCGATTAACGCTCGCACCCTACGTATTACCGCGGCTGCTGGCACGTAGTTAGCCGGTGCTTATTCTTCAGGTACCGTCATCAGCCGCTGATATTAGCAACAGCCTTTTCTTCCCTGACAAAAGTCCTTTACAACCCGAAGGCCTTCTTCAGACACGCGGCATGGCTGGATCAGGCTTGCGCCCATTGTCCAAAATTCCCCACTGCTGCCTCCCGTAGGAGTCTGGGCCGTGTCTCAGTCCCAGTGTGGCGGATCATCCTCTCAGACCCGCTACTGATCGTCGCCTTGGTAGGCCTTTACCCCACCAACTAGCTAATCAGATATCGGCCGCTCGAATAGCGCAAGGCCCGAAGGTCCCCTGCTTTCCCTCTCAAGACGTATGCGGTATTAGCTGATCTTTCGATCAGTTATCCCCCACTACTCGGTACGTTCCGATATGTTACTCACCCGTTCGCCACTCGCCACCCAAGAAGCAAGCTTCTCTGTGCTGCCGTCCGACTTGCATGTGTAAAGCATGCCGCCAGCGTTCAATCTGAGCCAGGATCAAACTCTTATGTTCAATCTCTAACTTTTTAACTTCTGGTCTGCTTCAAAGAAACCGACAGGACAATGTTCAAAACATCATCTTGTCTGTCTTTCAAACAGTGTGAGGCTCAAGGCACTCACACTTATCGGTAATCTGTTTTGTTAAAGAGCGTTTGAACTATTAAGTACGCAACAGTATCGGAATATCCAATACGGCTTAAACCAAACCGTGCTATACTTCTCCGTTTCATTACCGCCGCTTCGTCAGCAGCGAAGAACCGAACTATACGCTTGAAGACGTATACGGTCAATACCTCACCTTGCCTTTTTTTAATTATTTTCTCCATCTCGCTGTCTGATAAGGTTTTTTATTTCGCCACAAACCACATCTGACTCGAAATTTACCTGCCTCCATCTTAATCTGCTTCTCTCACTCTATTTAATACAGCTTAAATTACCGGTGGTGCTTATTTTTGCAAAATGATTTCTAATACAAATTTACTGCCTATATAAGCAATCATTAGACTGACAAACCCAATGATAGTCCATACAGCAACATTTTTACCCCGCCATGAGGTCATGCCGTGTTTAAGCAGCAGTCCTCCGTAAATCAACCACGACAATATGCCGAATACGGTTTTATGAGTAAAGGTCATGGGTTTTCCAAATACCGCTTCTGCAAAAAATGTTCCACTGACAACAGAATAAGTCAACAAGATAAAACCGGCCAGCATAGTTTGAAACATAAGCCGTTCCAAACTCAACAACGGAGGCAGAAATCCTGTGAATTTTGAAAAACTCCTACGATGTAGGCTTCGGTGCAGCAAAATGGTTAACACTGATAACAATGTAGCAATACCAAACAGTCCGTACGCAAACAACGATGCCCCTATATGCAGCATAAAAGGAAGGTCGGCAATCTTGTACCCTATAAACTTTCCGGGAAAAACGAGACCCAAAAACAGCATCATTACGGCACATGGGTACAACAACAACTGCAATCCGCGCAACGAATAAAAGAAACTGCCGACAAAATAGATAAACAACATCATCCAAACAATCAGGCTGACGGAATAACCGAAACCCATAATCAGTATTTTGTCTTGAATAACCGGCATCAACAGCGCCGCCCCATGCGCGGTCAATGCCGCACCCAAGACAGGCAGCTCGGTTCTCCATGGGTAGTCTTTACTGCGCCCCTGCTGTTGGCAATACCATGCAAACGCGCCCAACCCGGCATAAACTACAAGCAAGCAGATGAAAACTGTCGGCATAATGAACTTTCTTTAACATATGTTATTGGCCATATGCGGCTGTTCCTGAAATATTGGAACTTTTAGCGTCGAGATTGTAGAATCCGATTTTTGGCAATATCTGCCAAATTCACCCAAATACCGTTTGACACGATAACCGTATCAAAATAATCTCGATTTCATTTTAACAAAGAATGCCCCGCATTGGGCAAGCTATTATCCACACCAAGGACAAACAATGTTAGACAATTTAACCAGCCGCTTCAGCAATGTCCTCAAAAACATCCGCGGACAAGCCAAACTGACCGAAGACAATATTAAAGAAGCCTTGCGCGAGGTTCGTCTTGCCCTGCTGGAAGCCGACGTTGCATTGCCCGTCGTTAAAGAATTCGTCAACACAGTCAAAGAACAAGCCCTTGGCCAAGAAGTCGTCGGCAGCCTGACGCCTGACCAAGCCTTTATCGGCGTGGTCAACCAAGCTTTAGTCGAACTGATGGGCAAGGAAAACAAAACGCTGGATTTATCGGTTTCACCGCCCGCCATCGTTTTGATGGCCGGTTTGCAAGGTGCCGGTAAGACAACAACCGTCGGCAAACTCGCCCGCCTGCTGAAAAACGATCAGAAGAAAAAAGTTTTGGTGGTATCCGCCGACGTTTACCGCCCTGCCGCAATTGAACAGCTGCGTCTGTTGGCAGAACAGGTCGGCGTGGACTTTTTCCCGTCCGATACCAACCAAAAACCGGTTGAGATTGCAACTGCCGCCGTCGATTACGCCAAAAAACATTTTTACGATGTCTTGATGGTCGATACCGCCGGCCGCCTGGCAATCGATGAAGAGATGATGAACGAAATCAAAGCGCTGCATACGGCGGTCAACCCGGTTGAAACTTTGTTCGTCATCGATGCCATGCTGGGTCAGGATGCGGTGAACACTGCTCAGGCATTTAATGAAGCCCTGCCGCTGACCGGTGTCGTATTGACCAAGATGGATGGCGACTCGCGCGGCGGTGCGGCATTGTCCGTACGCCATGTAACCGGCAAACCGATTAAATTTATCGGTGTCGGCGAAAAAATCAACGGCCTCGAACCTTTCCACCCCGACCGTCTTGCCAGCCGTATCCTCGGCATGGGCGACGTATTGACCCTGATTGAAGACGTTCAAAAAGGTATTGATGAAGAAGCCGCCGCCAAAATGGCGAAAAAGCTGCAAAAAGGCAAAGGCTTCGACCTCAACGACTTTAAAGAACAAATCCAGCAGATGCGCAACATGGGCGGCTTGGAAAACCTGATGTCGAAAATGCCGGGCGAACTGGGTCAAATATCGAAACAAATCCCCGAAGGTACGGCTGAAAAAGCGATGGGCAAAGTAGAAGCCATCATCAACTCGATGACCCCTAAAGAACGCGCCAACCCTGCCCTGCTCAAAGCCAGCCGCAAACGACGTATTGCAATGGGTGCGGGTACGACCGTGCAGGAAGTGAACAAATTGCTCAAACAGTTTGAACAAATGCAACAAATGATGAAGATGTTCAGCGGCAACGGTTTGGGCAAACTGATGCGCTTGGCCAAAGGCATGAAGGGAATGAAGGGAATGTTTCCCGGTCTTTAATGTTTGAAAACAAAAGCCGTCTAAAACGATTTTCAGACGGCTTTTTGTCTGTTACCATGTCTGCACATCATTTCAAAACAGATTGATGCACCATTCCTCAAATTTTCGAATAGCTGAAACATGCCTGCTCGTGCGATAATTTCACATCTGCAAAATCAAACAGTTATTCAGAAAAGCGTACCGATCCGGCCAGGGCAGTATAGTAAGTGCGTACCTTATGCCGGACCCGCATGTTGAAACATATAAGGAAACATTATGAACCGTCGTCAATTTTTGGGCAGTGCCGCTGCCGTCTCCCTGGCTTCCGCCGCCTCTTTCGCGCGTGCGCACAGCCATGCCGACCACCATCATCATCACGATATGCAACCTGCCGCCGCATCCGCCTACACTGCCGTCCGCCAGACTGCAGCACACTGCATAGATGCTGGACAGGTTTGCCTGACACACTGCCTGTCCCTGCTTACCCAGGGCGATACGTCTATGGCCGATTGCGCGGTTACCGTGCGCCAAATGCTTGCCCTATGCGGTGCGTTGCACGACCTTGCTGCACAAAATGCCCCTCTGACACGCGACGCGGCAAAAGTGTGCCTCGACGCATGCAAACAATGTTCCAAAGCCTGTAAAGAACATGCTGCCCACCATGCGGAATGCAAAGCATGTTACGAGTCCTGCCTTGACTGTATCAAAGAATGCGAAAAACTCGTTGCCTGATACTGAAAAATGCCGTCTGAATCCTTTTCAGACGGCATTTTTTTGACTGCTAAATTATGTGCCGAACACTTTCAAACGTTCTGCAACAGGTTCAAAGGCCTTTTCACCTGCCGCCCCTTCAATACCGCCGATAACCATTTGTGCGCGCAACAACCAATTTTCGGGGATATTCCACGCTTTGGCAATCGCCGCATCGGGCAAGGGGTTGTAATGTTGCAGGTTTGCACCTACGCCGACCGCGGCAAGTGTTGTCCAGACGGCATACTGTACCATAGCGTTCGCCTGGTCCGCCCAAACGGGAAAGTTGGCGGCATAAGCAGGGAACTGCTCCTGCAAACCTTTGACAACATTTTGATCTTCATAAAACAAAATAGTTGCCGCACCCGCCTTAAACAGGTTCAATTTTTGCGCGGTCGGTTCAAAACTGTCGGCAGGCACGACGGCACGCAGCGCGTCTTCGACAAATTGCCACACCTTATCATGCTCTTCGCCAAACAGCACGACCACACGGGCAGATTGGGAATTGAACGAAGAAGGTGTGTGCAAAACAGCATGTTCGACGATTTGGACAACTTCATCTTTGCCGACGGGCAGATTTTTATTTAACGAATAAATGGAACGGCGGCTTTCCGCAGCCTGTTGCAGAGATTGACGAGTCATTTCTTTTCCTCAAAAACATTCAACAAAATACACTTTAGGCAGTCCGGTTCAGGCTTTACGCTTGAAAAACAGCCTGTCCAGCGACCATGCTCCACCGCCCGCTGCCGCAATATAGAAGAATACGAAGCAGAACAGCACTGCAGACTCGCCGCCGTTGGCAATCGGGAACAAAGCATTTCCGGAAGCGTGCGCCATAAAATAGGCAACCGCCATCTGGCCGGACAAAACAAACGCGGCAGGGCGCGTAAACAAGCCCAACACCAGCAAAATGCCGCCGACAATTTCTAAAATACCGGCAACCAGCATCAACCCTTCGGGTGAACCGCTGCCCATTTCAATGGGAAAGGCGAAGAATTTTGACGTACCGTGCAACAAAAACAGGTAGGCGGTTACGATACGCAAAACAGAAAGCAAAACAGGTTGGATACGGTTGCAGCAATTGGACATAAAAGCTCCTTAAATATTCGTCATCTTTTGTACCGGTACAGTATAGATAATTCCTCCCCATAGATATATACTGCTTTTATTGAAACAATGTTTCCAAAAAAGAAACTATGGACACCCTGTTCAGCCTCAAGGTTTTCCGCCAAGTCGTCCAAAGCGGCGGCTTTACCCGCGCCGCCGACGCGCTCGGCATCTCCACCGCAATGGCAAGCAAACACATCAGCCACTTGGAAAACACCGTCCAAGCCAAACTCCTGCACCGCAACAGCCGCAACCTCAGCCTGACCGAAGCCGGGGAAGAATACTACCGGCAATGCAGTTACGCGCTCGACACGCTCGACGATGCCGCGCAAAAAGCCGCCGGAGGGACGGAAAAACCGCAGGGGCTGCTGCGCGTGACGATGCCGCTGTGGTTTGCCGGCAGCCTGATATGCAACTGGCTGGCGGAATACCGCGAACGTTATCCCGAGGTAACATTAGAACTGATTTTGGACAACCGCCACATCGATTTGATTGCTGAAGGCGTGGATTTGGCGTTGCGCGTTTCCCAAACCCTTTCCCCTTCGCTAATCGTGCGCCCGCTGGCGGAAATCGAATTTGCCCTGCTTGCCTCGCCGGACTTCCTGATGTGCAACGGCGTACCGAAAACACCTGAAGAAGTCATGATGCTGCCCGCTGTCCTGCCGACCTACACCAACCAGCAGAAACTCGACATCACCCGCAAATCGGACGGCAAGAAATACCGGCTTGAACTGACCCCCGTCATCCGTACCGACAATACGCTGATGATGCGCGAAATGATTAAGGCGGGCGCGTGCATCGGGTATCAGCCGTTTTGGGCGGTAGAACACGATTTGCGTTGCGGTACGCTGGTGCGCTTGCTGTCCGAATATACCGTCCCGACCGACCGCCTGAATGCCGTTTATGCGGACAGGGCATTCTTAAGCGCGAAAGTCCGCAGCTTCATCGATTTTCTGAACGAAAAAATTGAAAACAGAAAAGACTGCCGAAATGCCGTCTGAACACGCCGCCACTGTTGCACACGCTATGTATACGCTCGTCTGGTTCCGACAAAACCTCCGTATCCGCGACAACGCCGCCTTATGCGCCGCCGTTGCCGAAGGTTCGCCCATTATCGGCATTTGGATTGAAGATACCGAAACAGGCAATCTGCACCGGACTGCATTCTACCGCCAATCTGCCGCCGAACTTGCCCAAGTGCTTGCAGGGCACGGCATCCCGCTCTACACGGCTGCATCGTCATCCGAGCTGGTCCGACTTGCCGCCGGCTCCTCCGTCCGCACCGTCATCGCCGACGCATCCTGTACCTTTGCTGAAAAACTCGCCGACAACGCCCTTTGGCATGAGCTGGACAAACACGGTATCAGGCTGACCTTCGTCAACGACCGTTCCGTTTTCGACCAAACCGACCTGACACCAGACAACGGTACGGCACACACCGATTTCAACCGCTACCGCAAAGCATGGTGCGACCGCTTTTCCAAGCACCCCCCCGCCGATTCGGACATATTCGCGACATACCGCCAACCGTTCCCCGAAAACCTTTCCGCCCCGCAAACTGCCGCTCTTTCAGACGGCATCTTCCCAATACGGCGCGGTGGCAGTTCTGCTGCATGGAAGCAGTGGCAGACCTTCCTCAAACAGGCAGATTTTTATGATGTATTAAAAGATTTTCCTTCACGCAAACACACATCGCTGATGAGTGCCTATCTGAATGCAGGCTGCCTTTCGCCGAGGCTGTTGGCACGGGAGGGCATCGGGTACCGCTTGGATTCGTGGACGGACAACCTGATCCGCCGCGACTTCTTCCTTCAACTTGCCTTGCAGCACGCGGACGATGCCCCTTCAGACGGCAATCCGGAAAATACCCGATATCTGTCACTCTGGCAGCAGGGACAGACCGGCATCCCGATTATCGATGCCTCTATGCGCTGCCTATATAAGACGGGCGGCCTCCATCCCGTACTGCGCCGGCTGTGCGCCGACTTCCTATGCCATACGCTTCGCGTGCCCCGTCATGAAGGCGAAGCATGGTTTGCCCGACTGCTGACCGATTTCGATGCAGCAATCAACCAAGGCAACTGGCGGCTTGCCGCCTCACGGCACACCTACCCCGACATTGCCGCCGCCGCACACAAGACCGACCCCGACGGCACCTTTGTCAGACGGCACATCCCCGAGCTTGCCCACCTGCCGGCGGCAGTCATCCATACCCCGTGGCGCGCCGCCGGCAGCATCGACACCCACGGCTATCCCGCCCATCCTGTCGCCGGTATTCCCTAAGCGGCATGGCAACCTAAAACAAATGCCGTCTGAACTTCCGTTTCAGACGGCATTGTATCCGAATGACTCAATATCTTCCGCTTTTCTCACTTTCAATAATCAGGTATGCCCAAATCACCGCCACCCAAGCCGACACCGTTCCCATCGCCAGCAAAAAATGCTGCCAATCCGTCATCGGCGGTACAGGGCAACGGCCGCATTCGATTTCCGCGCCGCCCAACAACCGGTACAGCAGCATATCCGCAATCCAAAGCAACAACGGGTATTTCAAACGCTGCAACCAAAAAACCAACCACGTCCGCACGATTCACCTCACCCCCATTCCGACAACGATATTGTACCGCTTCCGTGCAATGTTAAAATAACCCCACTTCTACCGCCGTACAAAACGCCATGCTCACCGATTTAGAAAAAAACGCCATCCGCGACCATTACCAAAATATCGGCAAAAACCTGCCCGGTTTCCGTCCGCGCACTTCGCAGCGGGAAATGATTGCGGCGGTTGCCAACGCTTTTTCGCGGACATTGACGCGTGAAGAGGGCGGCGAGCCGCCCAAACGCGAAGGCGAGAGCATTGCCGTAATCGAAGGCCCGACCGGCGTGGGTAAATCGCTTGCCTACCTGCTTGCGGGCGGCATCATGGCGCAAACACGCGGCAAGCGGCTGATTGTGAGCAGCGCGACGGTTGCCTTGCAGGAGCAGTTGGTAGACCGCGACCTGCCGTTTCTGGTCGAAAAAAGCGGTTTGGAACTGACCTTCGCACTTGCCAAAGGGCGCGGCCGCTATCTCTGCCCCTACAAACTCTATCAACTGACGCAAAGCAACGCCCAACAAAACCTGCTCGGCTTTGAAGCCCCCGCCGTCTTGTGGGACAGCAAACCCAAGCCCGAAGAATTGAAGCTGCTGCGCGACATCGCCGACGAATTTTCCGCCCGACGGTTCAACGGCGACCGCGACACTTGGCCGGAAAAAATCGATGACGCGATTTGGCTCAAAGTGACCAACGACCGCCACGGCTGCCTGAAAACCGCCTGTCCCAACCGTCCGGAATGCCCTTTTTACCTGGCACGCGATGTCTTGGAAACCGTCGATGTCGTCGTTGCCAACCATGACCTTCTGCTTGCCGACATCAGCATGGGCGGCGGCGTGATTCTGCCTGAGCCAGAAAACAGTTTCTATTGCATCGACGAAGCGCACCACCTGCCCAAAAAAGCCCTCAGCCGTTTTGCCGCCGAACATTCATGGAATATTGCCGTTTGGACGCTGGAAAAACTGCCGCAGCTTACCGGCAAAATTGCCGCGCTTACCGATAAAGCCGAACTTGCCAACCTGGCCGACGAAGCCGCCGCATCCTTGCTCGACAGCCTGCATGAATGGCAATTCCATTTGGCGGAAGAGCCATCTTTAAGTCTGGGGGTGTCTGAAAACGACAGACGAACCAACAGCGAACCGACTTGGCTGTGGGAAGACGGCAAAATCCCCGAAGGCCTCGAAACCACCGTTTCCAATACGGCCATTGCTGCGCGCAGCCTGCTCAAACACGTTATCGGGCTGAACGATGCGCTTTCTGCCGCACGCCGCGAAAAAGAACAGGACGGCGCGCTCCTCGACCGCCTGACCAGCGAGTTCGGCCTTTTTATCTCCCGTATCGAACAAATCAGCGCAGTTTGGGATTTGCTCTCCACCGTCCCCCTCGAAGGCGAAGAGCCGCTGGCAAAATGGATAACCCGCCGCGCCGACGACAAAAACGACTACATTTTCAACGCCAGCCCCATCAGCAGCGCGTCCCACCTCGCCAACAGCCTGTGGCGGCGCGCGGCAGGCGCGGTATTGACCTCCGCCACCCTGCAATCCTTGGGCAACTTTAACCTGATGCTGCGCCAAACCGGGCTGCAATGGCTGCCCGAGACCACCACCCTCGCCCTCAAAAGCCCCTTTGACTTTGAAAAACAGGGCGAACTCTACATCCCCCCCATATACGCCAGCCCCAAAGACCCCGAAGCCCACACCGAAGCCATCATCGAATGGCTGCCCAAGCTTATTTCGCCCACCGAAGCCATCGGCACACTCGTCCTGTTTTCCTCGCGCAAACAAATGCAGGATGTCGCTCTGCGCCTGCCCGGAGACTACCTGCCGCTCTTGCTCGTACAAGGCGAATTACCCAAAGCCGTCCTCCTGCAAAAACACCACCAGGCCATAGAAGAAGGCAAAGCCAGCATCATCTTCGGACTCGACAGCTTTGCCGAAGGACTCGACCTGCCCGGCACCGCCTGCGTGCAAGTCATCATCGCCAAACTCCCCTTCGCCATGCCCGACAACCCCATCGAAAAAACCCAAAACCGCTGGATAGAACAGCGCGGCGGCAACCCCTTCATCGAAATCACCGTCCCCGAAGCCGGCATCAAACTCATCCAGGCCGTCGGCCGCCTCATTCGCACCGAACAAGACTATGGCCGCGTAACCATCCTCGACAACCGCATCAAAACGCAGCGGTACGGCCAACAATTATTAGCCGGCCTGCCGCCGTTTAAAAGGATAGGGTAAACATACTGCCCTTCCCGCAACAGAAAGGAAAAATCATGAACTTCACCCGACTGCTCAACCAAGTCTTAAGCACGGTTCAAAAAAAAGGCAACACATTCTCCGACAGCCCGCTCAATTCATTCGGCGGAGGCGCGCTGGTTGCCGGTGTCGCCTCCATGCTGCTGAACGGTAAAAACCGCAAAACCATCACCAAAATCGGTTCGACCGCCGCTTTGGGCTACCTCGCCTACCGGGGCTATCAGATGTGGCAGCAAAACAAAGGGCGGGCAACCGTAACACAAAGCGATTTCCAACCTGCCGGAGAAACTGAAGAAACATACAGCCGCACCGTATTGCGCACCATGATAGCCGCCGCCGCTTCAGACGGCATGATAGACGAAGCCGAACGCCGGACTATCGAACAGGAAAGCGGCACAGACCCCGAAACTGCCGCATGGCTCGCCGCCGAATACCGCCTTCCCGCAAGCATCGAAGACATCGCCGCCTCCGTCGGCAACGATGAGGCGCTGGCGGCGGAGGCCTATCTGGCGGCAAGACTGGTATGTGCCGATTTGTCGCGGAAAGAAACCGTCTTCCTCGCCCGCCTGTCGCAAGCTTTGGAACTGGATGACAATCTGGTGGAAAACTTGGAAAGGCAATTGGGGTTTTGATTAAAAATTCCCTCCCGCAGGGGAGGGAAAAGCATTAAGAGAACAGTTATTTCCAACCACTGTCTCTCAAACCGGCAAATGAGAACCGTCCGCCGACCCGAACGGGAAACGGTATACGGCGGCATACGACGGCACAAACGATATCGGACGGCAAGGCAGGTTACTGCAATGCGCCGCCGTGTGAATGCTTGAGCAAGCTTTCATGTTTGTGGAATTCCCGCCCCATATAATAGGAACCGAATTCCGTCAGGTGATCCTGGTCGCTATAAAGATAATGGCCGTGTATTTCGACCGTGTTTTTAGGAAGGTATTTCTGTGCATCAACCCAATGCACATTGGGGATATCTTTAACCAAATCAAAGACCACCTGATTGCTCTTTTCAATATTGCCCATAGCTTGAATAGGTTGGAGATATTGGTTTATAGCAAATCTTTTCAATTTTTCCTCCCTCAAGGGCGAACGGCTGATTGATGCATTATTTGCAAAAACATATACGGGTTTGACGGCGGCTATCCTTATGTCCCGGTATTTTAAAAATGCCGTCTGAACGCGCGTTCAGACGGCATCGGTTTCAATAAACGCTCAAATCCGTTTAGCCAACGCTTCAGCCTTGCCCACATACAGTGCGGGGGTCAGCTCAAGCAATTTTGCTTTGGCTTCAGTAGGGATTTCCAGCGATTCGATGAAGACTTTCAGCACTTCGGGCGTAATGCCGTCTTTACCGCGCGTCAGGTCTTTCAGCTTCTCGTAAGGATTGGCGACACCGTAACGGCGCATTACGGTTTGAATCGGCTCGGCGAGCAGCTCCCAAGTGGCATCCAAATCGGCGGCAAGCGCGGCAGGGTTGGGTTCGAGCTTGTTCAGACCGCGCAGGTGGGCGACGAAACCCAACATGGCATAGCCCACGCCCACGCCCATATTACGCAGGACGGTGCTGTCGGTCAGGTCGCGCTGCCAGCGGGAGACGGGCAGTTTTTCGGACAAAAAGCCCAATACGGCGTTAGACATGCCGAGGTTGCCCTCGGAGTTTTCAAAGTCGATGGGGTTGACTTTGTGCGGCATAGTGGAAGAACCGACTTCGCCTGCTTTGACTTTTTGTTTGAAGTAACCCAAAGAAATGTAGCCCCAAACATCGCGGTTGAAGTCGATCAGAATCGTGTTGATGCGGCTGAGGGTTTGGAAGAATTCAGCCATGTAGTCGTGCGGTTCGATTTGGATGGTGTAGGGGTTGAAGGTCAGGCCGAGGCTGATTTCGACAAAGTTGCGGCAGTGGGTTTCCCAATCGACGTCGGGATAGGCGACCATGTGGGCATTGTAGTTGCCGACCGCGCCGTTGATTTTGCCGAGGAATTCTTGCGCTTGCAGGTTTTTAAACTGACGTTGCAGGCGGTACACGATATTGGCGATTTCTTTACCAAGTGTGCTTGGTGTAGCAGGCTGGCCATGCGTGCGGCTCATCATAGGAACGGCAGCCAACTCATGCGCCATGCCGGTCAGCTTCTCGATGATTTCGGCCAGCTTCGGCAGCAAAACAGCCTCACGCGCTTCTTGCAGCATTAAAGCGTGGGACAGGTTGTTGATGTCTTCGCTGGTGCAGGCGAAATGGATGAACTCGCCGGCAGCGGCGACTTCGGGCACTTCGGCAAAACGTTTTTTCAGCCAATATTCGATGGCTTTGACATCATGATTGGTCGTGGCTTCGATGGCTTTGACGGCGGCTGCGTCTTCCAATGAAAAGTTTTCGATGACTTTGTCGATTTCGGCAAGCGTTCCGGCACTAAAGGGCGGTACTTCGACAATCTTCGGCTCGGCGGCCAGGGCTTTGAGCCAGTTTAATTCGACTTTAACGCGCGCCTTCATCAGGCCGTACTCTGAAAAAATCGGGCGCAATGCTTCAACGGATTGGGCATAACGGCCGTCTAAAGGGGAAAGCGAGGCGATGGGGTTGATCATATCGGCATCCTGTTCGGAAAAGACATCAAGAAATGTTAAATTGTTTGCAATTATACATGATTTTGCAGGGCATCATGCCGTCTGAAACCCGTTTTCCGACAGATACGCAACGATTTCTTCTTCATCGTCCGATATGGTGAACAAAGAGGCTGCTCCTTCGGAAATCAGACCGCGCGCCAAAAGCTGCGTGTTTATCCACTCCGCCAGACCCGACCAAAACGCCTTCCCGACCAAAACGACCGGACGCGGCGGCACTTTGCCCGTCTGCACCAAGGTTAGGATTTCAAACAATTCGTCCAGCGTCCCGAAGCCGCCCGGCATCACGACATATGCTTGGGAATAGCTGAAAAACGCCGCCTTGCGTTCGGCAAAACGGGAAAACCGCAAGGCGATGTCCTGATACGGATTCGGTTTCTGCTCATGCGGCAGGGCAATGTTCAGCCCCACCGAAACCGATTTCCCTGCAAACGCGCCCTTGTTTGCCGCCTCCATAATCCCCGGTCCCCCGCCCGAAATGACGGCAATGCCCAAATCCGACAGCCGCCTTGCCAGACGGCAGGCAAACGCATAATCCGCATGATTCTGCGGCGTGCGCGCGCTGCCGAAGATACTGACTGCCGGAAACACACCCGCCAATGCTTCGTCTGCCTGCCTGCGTTCGGCATCATAACGTGCCTGCTCCGTCACACGGTTTGTATTCCCCATTCCGTCCTCCGTTTAAAAACAACGATTGTACCTGCAGGAACACGATACAATAACCGTTTTTTTGCCATGCTCGACATCATCTACCGCGACGGCCGCACCGTTGCCGTCAACAAGCCCGCCGGAATGCTCGTCCACCGTTCGTGGTTGGACAGCCGCGAAACCGTCTTCGCCATGCAGACGCTGCGCGACCAAATCGGACAACACGTCTACCCCGTCCACCGCCTCGACCGCCCCACATCCGGCGTCCTCCTGTTTGCCCTCGACCCTGAAGCCGCCCGCCTGCTGACGCAGCAGTTCGAACAAAAAAACATACGCAAAACCTACTGGGCAATCGTGCGCGGACACCTGCCTTCAGACGGCATCATCGACTATCCGCTCAAATACTGCCCCGACAAAATTGCCGAAGCGCATACCGAATCCGTCATACAGGACGCGCAAACCGCCTGCCGCTGCATCGCCCGAACCGAGCTGCCCTTCCAATCCGCACTGCGCTACCCGACCTCGCGCTACTCGTGGGCGGAGCTGACGCCGCATACAGGGCGCAAGCACCAGCTCCGCCGCCACATGAAACACATCTTCCACCCCATCGTCGGCGACACCAACTACGGCGACCTGCGCCAAAACCACGCCGTTGCCGCACACCTCGGCACGCAACGCCTCATGCTCCACGCCCGTTCCCTGACCTTCCGAAGCCCCGATGGCGGACAGACCGTAACCGCCCTTGCCGAAACCGACAGCCAATGGGCGGTCTGGCTGGAACAGTTCAAATAGGTGCGCCAACCCTCCCCAAACCTTTTTTCAGACGGCATTTTCGGTAATCTGCTAAAATCGCCCGCTTGAGTTTCCACAGAAAAATCCGAAAAATGAATATTTTTTACGAAGAGTCCGGCCAATTCAAAGTTGCCGCCATCGTCCAAAAAAACGACGCTACCTACCAAGTCGATACCCAACACGGCAAACGCACCAAAGTGAAGGCAAACAACGTCTTTGCCGAGTTCGACGGCGACATGGCGGCGTTTTTGGAGAACGCGCAGGCGCAGGCGGCGGACATCGACACCGATTTATTGTGGGAAGTATGCGGCGAAGAAGAATTTTCCGCTGAGGCGATTGCCGAAGAATATTACGGTCATGCGCCGACCAAAACCGAGCTGGCGGCGACTTTAATTGCGCTGTACGCCGCGCCGATGTATTTCTACAAAAAAGCCAAAGGCGTGTTCAAAGCCGCGCCTGAAGAAACTTTGAAACAAGCGCTTGCCGCCATCGAACGCAAAAAACAGCAAGACGCACAAATCGACGCTTGGGCGGAAGCCTTGAAACGCGGCGAGATGCCGTCTGAAATCGCGGCGGATTTGAAAACCATCTTACACGCGCCCGACAAACAGTCGCTGACCTACAAAGCCTTTACCAAAGCCGCCGACGCGCTGAAAACCTCCGCCTACGAATTGGCGAAAAAAACGGGCGGCATTACGTCCATTCCCCAATATCTGCAAGACGGTTTTGAAATCAAATACTTCCCCAAAGGAACAGGCTTCTCCGACCTTGCCCTTCCTGAAATGCCCAACTTGCCCAAAGCCGACGTTACCTCCTTTTCCATTGACGACGAATCGACCACCGAAGTGGACGATGCCTTGAGCCTGACCGACTTGGGCAATGGCATGAAACGCGTCGGCATCCACATCGCCGCGCCGTCGCTTGCCATTAAACCAGGCGACAAAATGGAAAAAAACATCATGAAACGCTTGAGCACGGTCTATTTCCCCGGCGGCAAAATCACCATGCTGCCTGAAAACTGGATTGCCGCGTTCAGCCTTGATGCGGGCGCGTACCGTCCTGCCGTCAGCATTTATTTCGATGTGGACAGCGAGTTCAACGTCGGTGAGCCGACCTGCAAAATCGAAGCCGTCAATATCGCCGAAAACCTGCGCATCCAAGCCATCGAGCCGCATTTCAACGCCGAAACCGGCTTGGACGAAGCAGGCGAAATGATGTTCGCCCACCATCAAGACCTGATTTGGTTCTATCAATTTGCCATCGCCCTGCAAAAAGCACGCGGCAAATACGAGCCCGACCGCGCGCCGCAATACGATTACAGCATCGAATTAGATGAGGAAGGCAACGTATCCGTTGTCCGCCGCGAACGCGGTTCGCCCATCGATACGCTGGTCAGCGAGATGATGATTCTTGCCAACAGCACTTGGGCGCAAATGCTGGACGAAAACGAGCTGCCCGGCCTTTTCCGCGTCCAACCGGCAGGCAAAGTGCGCATGAGCACCAAATCCGAGCCGCACATCGGCATGGGCGTGCAGCATTACGGCTGGTTCACTTCGCCACTGCGCCGCGCCGCCGACTACATCAACCAAAAGCAGCTGATCAGCCTAATCGACGACACTGCCGAGCCGCTGTATCAAAACAGCGATGCCGAGCTTTTTGCCGCACTGCGCGACTTTGATGCCGCCTATACAGCCTACGCCGACTTCCAACGCCAAATGGAAGCCTACTGGAGCCTCGTGTACCTGCAACAGCAAGGCACAAGCGAGCTGACGGCCACCATCCTCAAAGAAGACCTCGTCCGCATCGAAGGCCTGCCGCTGGTCACGCGCGCGACCGGTATTCCGTTTGACGCGCTGCCCAAATCACAGGCATTGTTCAAAATTACTGAATTGAATGCCGAGAAGCAGTTTGTCTCGCTCAACTACATCAAGGCAGTCGCACTCGCGGGCACAACGGCAGGCAATGCCGTCTGAACCCCGATACGGCAAACTCCGGCAACAAAAAACGGACGGCAAATATGCCGTCCGTTTTTACTTTTATCCCCGATTTATGGGGCAAGTTTTCCGACTGCATCCTGTCAAAAAATTCCATTACTTTCAAATGCTTGAAAGTTAAAAAGGTTAAATTTTTTCTTAGCAATCAAAACCATTGTTTGACGGAACATTAACTTAAAGAGCAACCGGAAAACTTGTACGCGGATTACATGGCGTTTGTCTATATTTCTCAATATGTTCTGCCGCTTCGTCCGCCTGTCTGCCGCCGCAGTTTGAAAAAGCCGTGCCGCCCAAAGGTTGTCGGGACGGCACGGCTTTTCAGTCACGACCGTTTCAGCGGATGTCCACGTAGGCACCGGAATGCAGGTCGCGCAACAGGTCGGCGGTCGCACGCTCCGCCTTCTGTTGGAAAATATACTGGCGCACGGCGTTGCGGACGCGTTCCTGAGGCGTGCCGGCCTCGCGTACTTCGTTCAGCTTGATGATGTGCCAGCCGAACTGGGTGCGTACGGGCGCGCTGACTTGGCCGGGTTTGAGACTGCGGACGGTTTCTTCAAAGGCGGGAACCATTACGCCGTCGGCAAACCAGCCTAAGTCGCCGCCGTTGCCCGCGCTCGCGTCTTGCGAATATTGGCGCGCCAGGCTGGAAAAGTCTGCACCGCTGCGTGCCTCTCCGTAGATTTTGCGGATGGTGCTTTCTGCGCCGACGGCGGCGTTCTCGCTGTCGGCCTTAATCAGGATGTGTTGGGCGCGGTATTGGCGCATCGGCTCGCCTTCGGGCAGGGTAACGCCCTGTTTCTGCGCCTGTTCGATAAAGCGGTCGACCTCTGCCTCGCTTACCCGGCTGTTCTGCATCACTGCCTGCTGGCGGACTTTTTCGGCAATAATGCTGTCGGCAAGTTCGCGGCGTTGTTCGGCAGACAGGTTTTTAAGCGAGGGGTTTTGCGCGGCGACGGCGGCAATTTCTGCCTCACTTGCCTGAATATTGCGGCGTTTGCCCGCCTGTACGATCAGGGATTGGTTGACCAGCTGCATCAGTACTTGTTCGGTCAATGCCGTATCGCTGATTTGTACGCCTTTGGGCAGGTTTGCCTTGGTATCGGCAACAGCCTGTGCCAGCCTGCGGCGTGTGATGACTTCGTTGTCGGCAACGGCGGCGATGCCGTCTGAAAAGTGTATGCCGCCTTCCTGTTGCGCGGTTTCTTGGCGTGCCGTCTCCGCCGGCTTGGCGGCTTTGGCGGCAGATGCAGGTTTTGCCGCACGGGGTGCCGCTTGGCTGTAGGAGGCGCTCAGCAGTGCGGCGGCTATCATCAGGGTTTTTATCTTCATCGATATTTCCTTATCGGTTGGATTCCGCACTTGGGTTCGGCGGAATCGGGGTTGTTCGTCGGACGGCAGGTTCGTTGGAACAGGACGGAGATTCGGTCTGTTTACGGCTGCGTTTTGCGCCTGCCTGAAAGGTCCAGATTCGGGATATAGCCGGGTACGGCAATGTCCATCGTGCCTTTGGGAACCCTGCCGATATTGCTCAAGTCTTTTAATTGCAGGGTAAGGAAGACGGCGTTTTTGTAGGTGTTCTCTCCGGTAACGTAACGTTGCGCATACATGCCGGCGCTCCAGCAGCCGCAACTGCTCCGATATTCGGCACCCGCCAGCATTTCTATCGGTTTTTTGGCTTCAAAACCGTAGTTGTAGCGGGCGACGGCCGACAGGTTACGCGTCAGCGGCCATTGTGCGGACAGGTCGAGCTGGCTGAGTTTGTCGTAAAAATAGGAGCCGTCGGCCTGCAGGTAGATTTTTTCATTGCGCCCGTATTTGTAACGGGCGTTCAATACTTTGCCAGGCTCGGGCAGGTAGCTGATACCGACGGTGTAATTTTCGGCGCGTTTGTCGTTTTGGTTGTAATGGATGCTGCTGTCGAGGGTAAAACGGCCGCCTATGCCGCTGGATGCGAATGCCACCCAGTCGGAACGGTTGCGCGGATTCCTGCTGATGCTGCCGTCAAGCATGACTGCGTCGTTCTTGAAATAGAACTTCTGACCGATGCCGGCGCGGAACCGTTCTTCTCCGGTCGCGTTGTCGAGAATACGGCTCTGCACGGCGGCGGAAAGGCTGTTTGCGGCGTTAATCCTGTCGTTGCCGTAATAGAGGTTTTCACGGAACAGCTGACCGTAGCCGAAACTGTTCTCGGATGAGTCGAAATTGGGCAGGTCGTTTTGTGATTTGGCCGGGATATAGTTGTAGAACAGGCGCGGTTCGAGGGTTTGCAGGACTTCTCCGCCGAACAGCCGCGTATTCCGCTCGAAGGTTGCGCCGCTGTCGATATTGACAATGGGCAGCACGCGGCTGACGCGGCGCGGCTCTTTGCCGTCGAAGCGGTTAAGGCTGTAATAGGTGGCGTGCAGCCCGAGCTTGGGCCGGATATAACCCCAGCTGCTGCCGAACTCCCATTTGACGCCGGGATACACGACCAGGCGGCTGCCGTCTTGGCGGCTGTTGTGGCTGAATCGTGTGAATTGTGCGGATACGCCGACTTGCGCTCTGCCTGTATTTTTACGCCACTCGGCCGAAAGGCGCGGCATGAGGGCATACGGTTCGTCTTTATAGCCGTTTTGGTTGGCCAGCGTCTGGAATTTTTGTGCCGACAATCCGACGTTCAAAATGCCGCCAGCCGCCTTGCCGCTGTAATCCAGCCATACCCGCCGGTTGAGGTTGATGTTGCTGGCTATTTCTTCGCTGCCGTAAAAGTCGCGGTAGTAGCCGCTGTCGGAAACCCCGTTGAAATCTACGCCGGCTTGGGTTGTTTCGGAAATCTTATGCTTATGCTGCCATTTCGCCTGATAACGGTTGCTCATACCGCTTTTTTTGTCGTGCGGCATCCAGGTCAGGTCGGACTGTCCGCTGTAATCCGGCCGCAGGTAACGGAACTGCCCGTCGAATACCGCGCCCCGCGCGCCGATTATACCGGCGGACAGGGTGGCATCGAAATTGGGGGCAAGGTTGAAATAATAGGGGACGGAAAGGGAAATGCCGTCTGAACCGGTGGACAGGGAGGGAACGAGCAGGCCGCTTTTGCGGTTGCCGTTCAGCGGGAAGTCCGCCCAAGGCGTATAGAAAAGGGGAACGCCTCCGAATACGAACGAGGCATGCTTGGCAACGCCCACACCCTGTTCCTGATCGGCTTCGACGGAAGCGGCCTTGATATACCAGCCGGCATCGCCTGTGGAACAGGTGTTGAATTGGGTTTCCGTCAGTTTGTAATGCCCCTCGCCCGCCATTTCGGCCGTGCGGCTGACGCTTTGCAGCCGCCGCCCGTCGCGCTCCTCTTCCATGCGGACATTGTGCGCCTCACCGGTCTGGCGGGCGAGGTTATAGGTCAGCGTTTCACCCTGAATCAACGTACCGTCCTGCTTGAGGGCGAAACGGTCTCCCGCGGTAACGGTTTCGCCGACCTGGTCGTAATCCGCCCAGTCGGCATTGAGGGTTGCCCGGTTGCGTTCGACAACGACGCCGCCCTCCGCGCGTACCTTGACCTGCGACTGCCCTTCCACCTTGTCGGCGACAATTCGCGTGTGGTTTTCGGGCACAGGCCCTTCGCCGCTTCCTTTAACGGCAGATTCGGTTTTTTCGGGTTTGCCGCTTTCGTTACTGCAAAACAGGCAGGTTGAACCGAGGCTCAGGCCGGCAGGCTGCATGGGTTCGGACACGCTCCGAACGCTTCCTCCGGCGGTCGGATTGTCTGTTTCCTCCGCCGCAACGGCATCGGCGGCGGCGCAATGCGTGCCGAAGCAGAAGCCCAATGCCAGCACCAGTGGTTTGAGTGAAAATAAACGAGCCAAAATTGCCCCTCAAGTCGGTTTGCCAGTTAGAATAGCGTTTATTGTAACCTGAAATGCTTTAGTACTGTTATGCAACGACAAATCGAACTGAAAAATTGGCTTCAGACCGTCTATCCCGACCGCAGTTTCGAACTGGCCTTTGCGGCGGCGGATGCTGATTTCCGCCGCTATTTCCGTGCAACATTTTCAGACGGCAGCAGCAGCGTCTGCATGGATGCGCCGCCCGACAAGATGAGTGTCGCACCTTATTTGAAAGTGCAGAAACTGTTTAACATGGTCAATGTGCCGCAGATATTGCACGCGGACACGGATTTGGGGTTTGTGGTATTGAACGACTTGGGCAATACGACGTTTTTAACCGCGATGCTTCAGGAACAGGGCGAAACGGCGCACAAAGCGCTGCTGCTGGAGGCCATCGGCGAGCTGGTCGAATTGCAGAAGGCAAGCCGTGAAGGGGTCTTGCCCGAATATGACCGTGAAACGATGCTGCGCGAAATCAACCTGTTCCCGGAATGGTTTGTCGCAAAAGAATTGGGGCGCGAATTAACATTCAAACAACGCCAACTTTGGCAGCAGACCGTCGATACGCTGCTGCCGCCCCTGTTGGCGCAGCCCAAAGTCTATGTGCACCGCGACTTTATCGTCCGCAACCTGATGCTGACGCGCGGCAGGCCGGGCGTTTTAGACTTCCAAGACGCGCTTTACGGCCCGATTTCCTACGATTTGGTGTCGCTGTTGCGCGATGCCTTTATCGAATGGGAAGAAGAATTTGTCTTGGACTTGGTTATCCGCTACTGGGAAAAGGCGCGGGCTGCCGACTTGCCCGTCCCCGAAGCGTTTGACGAGTTTTACCGCTGGTTCGAATGGATGGGCGTGCAGCGGCACTTGAAGGTTGCAGGCATCTTCGCACGCCTGTACTACCGCGACGGCAAAGACAAATACCGTCCGGAAATCCCGCGTTTCTTAAACTATCTGCGCCGCGTATCACGCCGTTACGCCGAACTCGCCCCGCTCTACGCGCTCTTGGTCGAACTGGTCGGCGATGAAGAACTGGAAACGGGCTTTACGTTTTAGACCCAATCAAAATGCCGTCTGAAAACCAAGTTTCAGACGGCATTTTTCAAACGGGCTTACTGCGCGGCTTTTTGTTCTTCGCGTACTTTGTCCGCCAAAAGGTCGATGGTGTTCATACCGGACTCCCAGTCGGCAAATTCGACTTTATATTTGCCGCCGACGATAACCGTGGGCGTACCGTCGATTTGGAAGGTTTCGGTCAGCTCCTGCATTTTGTCGGCGCGCGCCTGGCTTTCGGGAGATTCGTAGGCGGCAAGGACTTTTTTGCCGTCAAAGGCGGTTTGTTCGCCCAGCCATTTTTTGAGGACTTCCGGCTCTTGCAGCTTAATTTTCTGATTAACCATCGCATCGAAAATATGGCTGTTCGCCACATCTTTGCTTTCGGCGGCAGCCATATCGACGGCGGCGGCAAGGCGGGCGAGCGGCAGCATCTCTTTTTGCCAGACGACATGCTCGGTACGCAGGTACATATCGTCTTTAAAAGACTTGGCGTGTTTGCTCAAAACAGGCTCGAGGTGGGCGCAGTGCGGGCAGAAATAGCCGAAAAACTCAAGGACTTCAACCTTGCCTGCCTGCTGTTGGGGAATCGGGTTGGAAAGGACGGTATAGTTTTGCCCTTCGACCAGCCCTGCCGGGGCGGCGGCTGCCGAAGCGGCAGGCGCGCTGTCGGCGGGGACGCTGGTTTGGACTTTACTGTCGCACGCGGCAAGGGCGAACAGGGCGGCAACGCCGAGGGCAAGGTGTCTGGATTTCATACGGTTCTCCGTGATGTTGGAAATAAATCGGATATTGGTATTTTATTGTATTTTCGCGTGTTGATACAGTTTGCCTCTGGAAAAGGAAGCTTTCGTATCGGGAAACCGGTTCAGACGGCATGAAACCCTATGCCGTCTGAACCGGTTTCTGTCGTACAATACGCGCCGTTGCCCCAAACGGGTACGACTGTTGAGGAACAATAATGAATATGCTGGGAGCTTTGGCAAAAGTCGGCAGCCTGACGATGGTGTCGCGCGTTTTGGGATTTGTGCGCGATACGGTCATTGCGCGCGCATTCGGCGCAGGCATGGCGACGGATGCGTTTTTTGTCGCGTTCAAACTGCCCAACCTGCTTCGCCGCGTGTTTGCGGAAGGGGCGTTTGCCCAAGCGTTTGTGCCGATTTTGGCGGAATATAAGGAAACGCGTTCTAAAGAGGCGACGGAAGCTTTTATCCGCCATGTGGCGGGGATGCTGTCGTTTGTACTGGTCATCGTTACCGCGCTGGGCATACTTGCCGCGCCTTGGGTGATTTATGTTTCCGCACCCGGTTTTGCCAAAGATGCCGACAAATTTCAGCTCTCCATCGATTTGCTGCGGATTACGTTTCCTTATATCTTATTAATTTCACTTTCCTCTTTTGTCGGCTCGGTACTCAATTCCTATCATAAATTCAGCATTCCGGCGTTTACGCCCACGTTCCTGAACGTGTCGTTTATCGTATTCGCGCTGTTTTTCGTGCCGTATTTCGATCCTCCCGTTACCGCGCTGGCTTGGGCGGTCTTTGTCGGCGGTATTTTGCAGCTCGGCTTTCAGCTCCCTTGGTTGGCGAAACTGGGTTTTTTGAAACTGCCCAAACTGAATTTCAAAGATGCGGCGGTCAACCGCGTCATGAAACAGATGGCGCCTGCGATTTTGGGCGTGAGCGTGGCGCAGATTTCTTTGGTTATCAACACGATTTTCGCGTCTTATCTGCAATCGGGCAGCGTTTCATGGATGTATTACGCCGACCGCATGATGGAGCTGCCCAGCGGCGTACTGGGGGCGGCACTCGGTACGATTTTGCTGCCGACTTTGTCCAAACACTCGGCAAACCAAGATACGGAACAGTTTTCCGCCCTGCTTGACTGGGGTTTGCGCCTGTGCATGCTGCTGACGCTGCCGGCGGCGGTCGGACTGGCGGTGTTGTCGTTCCCGCTGGTGGCAACCTTGTTCATGTACCGCGAATTCACGCTGTTTGACGCGCAGATGACACAACATGCGCTGATTGCCTATTCTTTCGGTTTAATCGGTTTGATCATGATTAAAGTGTTGGCACCCGGCTTCTATGCGCGGCAAAACATCAAAACGCCCGTCAAAATCGCCATCTTTACGCTCATCTGCACGCAGTTGATGAACCTTGCCTTTATCGGCCCACTGAAACACGTCGGACTTTCGCTTGCCATCGGTCTGGGCGCGTGTATCAATGCCGGATTGTTGTTCTTCCTGTTGCGCAAACACGGTATTTACCGGCCCGGCAAGGGTTGGGCGGCGTTCTTGGCAAAAATGCTGCTCTCGCTCGCCGTGATGGGAGGCGGCCTGTATGCCGCCCAAATCTGGCTGCCGTTCGACTGGGCACACGCCGGTGGAATGCAAAAGGCCGCCCGGCTCTTCATCCTGATTGTCATCGGAGGTTGCCTGTATTTCGCATCACTGGCGGCACTGGGCTTCCGTCCGCGCCATTTCAAACGGGTGGAAAGCTGACCGATGCCGATATCCTTTTTCGGAAAACGCTTTTTCCGCGTATCCTTACTGCCTGCCGCCGTACTGCTGCCGATTTTTGCGCTCATTGCCCGCGCCGTCGCTTCAGACGGCATGCTCCCGTATGAAGAAACGCTGATGAGGCAGGTTCGTGCCGTTACGCCCGATACGTTTTACCCTGTCGCGCTCGTACTGCATTATTTGGGCAAAACCGCCGTCGCCGTACCGCTGGTTACATTCGCCTGCGCGTGCCTCTGCCGCTTGGGGCGTTGGCGCGAAGCGGTGTTCTGCGCCCTGTCCGCCCTGCTGCCCACGCTGAATATGCTGCTGCTGAAAGCATGGTTTGCGCGTCCGCGCCCGCAGCTCTGGACGCACCCTGTCGAAGAGGGCAATTTTTCCTTCCCCAGCGGACACAGCACGTTTTCCGCCGCCGTCGCCGTCATGCTGACCGTATGCTTCCGGCACACGCCCTACCGCCGCGCCGTACTGTCCGCCGGCATCCTGTTTGCCCTGCTGACAGGGTTCTCGCGCATATATTTGGGCGTACATTATCCCTCGGACGTTTGGGCTGGTTGGACGAACGGGCTGCTGTGCGCGCTGACCGCCTATTGCGTCATCATGCCGTCTGAAAACAGAAAAACCGATACCTTATGATTTTAACACTGCCGGACACACCGTTTTTCCTCCGCAACGGCAATGCCGACACGATTGCCGCCAAATTCCTGCAACGCCCCGCACCCGCATACCGCCGCGAGCTGCTTCCCGACAGCACGGGTAAAACCAAAGTCCCCTACGACTTTTCAGACGGCATTTCGCCCGATGCGCCGCTGGTCGTGCTGTTTCACGGTTTGGAGGGTGGCAGTGGCAGCCATTACGCGGTCGAACTGATGCTCGCGGTACGCAGCCGCGGTTGGAACGGCGCAGTCGTCCATTTCCGCAGCTGCGGCGGCGTAGCGAACACCGCCCCGGTGTTCTACCACTTGGGCGATACCGCCGAAATCGCCTTTACTTTGGACACGCTCACCGCGCGTTACCGTGAAATATACGCCGTCGGCGTATCGCTGGGCGGCAACGCGCTGGCAAAATATTTGGGCGAACAGGGCGAAAACGCGCTGCCGCAAGCCGCCGCCGTCATCTCCGCCCCCGTCGATGCAGAGGCGGCAGGCAGCCGCTTCGACAGCGGCATCACGCGGCTGCTCTACACGCGCTACTTCCTCCGCACACTGATACCCAAAGCACGGTCGCTCCAAGGTTTTCAGACGGCATTTGCCGCAGAGTGCAAAACACTGGGTGAGTTTGACGACCGTTTCACCGCACCGCTGCACGGCTTTGCCGACCGGCACGACTACTACCGCCAAACTTCCTGCAAACCGCTGCTCAAACACGTTACCAAACCGCTGCTCCTACTCAATGCCGTCAACGACCCCTTCCTGCCGCCCGAAGCGCTGCCGACACCGGACGAAGTGTCCGAAGCCGTTACCCTGTTCCAGCCGGCACACGGTGGTCATGTCGGCTTTGTCAGCAGCACCGGCGGCAGGCTGCACCTGCAATGGCTGCCGCAGACCGTCCTGTCCTATTTCGACAGCTTCCGCACAAACAGTCGTTAACGGTTTGATGCTAATATTCCCCCTTTCCCCAGACGAATACGGAACCCGACATGACCGACATCCTCAATAAAATCCTTGCCACCAAAGCACAGGAAGTTGCTGCCCAAAAAGCCGCCGTCAACGCCGAACACATCCGCGCACTTGCCGCAGAAGCCGCACCCGTCCGCAGCTTCATCGATTCGATACGCGGCAAACACCGCCTAAACCTGCCCGCCGTCATTGCCGAAATCAAAAAGGCAAGCCCGAGCAAAGGCCTGATCCGTCCGGACTTCCGACCGGCCGAGATTGCACGCGCATATGAAAACGCCGGAGCGGCGTGTTTGTCCGTACTGACCGACGAACCCTATTTCCAAGGTTCGCCCGAATACCTCAAACAGGCGCGCGAAGCCGTATCGCTGCCCGTGCTGCGCAAAGACTTCATCATCGACGAATATCAGGTTTATCAGGCGCGCGCATGGGGGGCGGATGCCGTCCTGCTGATTGCCGCAGCACTGGAACAGGAACAATTGGAACACTTTGAAGCGGTGGCGCACGAATTGGGCATGACCGTCCTGCTCGAGCTGCACAATGAAACCGAATTGGAAAAATGCCGCAACCTGACCACGCCGTTGTGGGGCGTAAACAACCGCAACCTGAGGACTTTTGAAGTCTCCCTCGACCAAACCCTGTCGCTGCTGCCCGCGCTGGAAGGCAAAACCGTCGTTACTGAAAGCGGCATTACGGGTAAGGCGGATGTGGAATTTATGCGGACGCGCGGCGTGCATACCTTCCTGATCGGCGAAACGTTCATGCGTGCCGACGATATTGAGGCGGAAGTGGGCAAACTCTTCTAAATCCCGATTTCAGACGGCATATTGCCGCCGACCGATCAACACCCTTACCGAGCACGGAACCATCATGCACCGACCGACCGCCAAACAGATTTTGCACGAAGTATTCGGTTATCCCGAATTTCGCGGCAGGCAGGAGGCTATCGTCAATGCTTTGGCCGGCGGCGAGAGTTTGATGGTGCTGATGCCGACGGGCGGGGGCAAGTCTTTGTGTTACCAGATTCCGGCGCTGATGCGCGAAGGCGTGACGGTTGTCGTATCGCCGCTGATTGCGCTGATGAACGACCAAGTGGCCAGCCTGCATGTGGCCGGGATTGAAGCGGCGGCAGTCAACAGCAGCACATCGGCAGATGAGGCGCGCGAGATTGCCGACAAGCTTGCCCAAGGCCGTCTGAAACTGCTTTATGTCGCACCGGAACGCTTGGTTACCGACCGCTTTTTACGTTTTCTCGACCAACAAACCGTCAGCCTGTTTGCCATTGATGAGGCGCATTGCGTCAGCCAATGGGGACACGATTTCCGCCCCGAATACCAACAGCTCGGCATGCTTGCCGAACGCTATCCGAACGTCCCGCGCATCGCCCTGACCGCCACCGCCGATGCGGCCACGCGCGCCGACATCAAGCATTATCTGCACTTGGACGATGCGCCCGAATTTGTCTCCAGCTTTGACCGCCAGAATATTTATTATCAGGTTATCGAAAAAAACAACGGCAAAAAACAATTGCTGGATTTCATCCGCAAAGAAATGACGGGGCAAAGCGGCATTGTGTATTGCTTAAGCCGCAAAAAGGTGGAAGATGTGGCGCAGTTTTTGCGTGAAAACGGATTAAACGCGATTCCATATCATGCCGGTTTGAGCATGGACGTGCGCGAGGAAAACCAACGTCGCTTTACACATGAAGACAATATTATCGTGGTGGCGACCGTGGCGTTCGGCATGGGCATAGACAAACCCGACGTGCGCTTTGTCGCCCATCTCGATATGCCCCAGAGTGTCGAACATTTCTATCAGGAATCGGGGCGTGCCGGCCGGGACGGGCTGCCAGCCGTGAGCTGGCTGTGTTACGGTTTGAACGATTGGGTGTTGCTGCGCGAACGGATTGCCGAAGGCAACAGCGACGAGGTGCAAAAGCAAATCGAAATGCAAAAACTCGATGCCATGCTTTCCGTCTGCGAAACCGCCGCCTGCCGCCGCGTACTGCTGCTCAAACATTTCGGCGAAGAATCCGAACCCTGCGGCCATTGCGACAACTGCCTGCATCCGCCCGTACGGTTTGACGGCACGGTGTTGGTGCAAAAATTACTCAGCTGCGTGTACCGCGCCGGACAACGTTTTGCCGCCGGTTACATCACCAACCTTTTGCGAGGTAAAAGCGACGATTGGATACGCGGCAACCGGCACGAGCAACTGTCCACATTCGGCATCGGTGCGGAGTTGTCCGACAAAGAATGGCGCAGCGTCATCCGCCAGTGCATCAGCCTCGGCTACCTCACCGTCAACATTGCCCGATATCAGGCATTGCAACTGACCGAAGCCGCCAAAAAAGTCCTCAAAGGCGAAACCGAAGTGATGCTGCGTCCGCTCAAGCGCGACAAGCCCGCCGTCCGCACCCTCAAAGACAACTGGCTGCGTACCGAACGCGAAGAACGCCTGTGGCAGGCATTGCGCGTTTGGCGTATGAAACAGGCAGAAGCCGAAGGCATCCCCGCCTATATGATTTTCGGTGACAAAACCCTGCGCGACCTTGTCGAAAAAATGCCGCAAAACCTCAACGGGCTGCACGACATCTACGGTTTGGGCGAAGCCAAAATCAACCGTTTCGGACACGGCATACTCAAAGTCTGCCAAAACGCCGCCGACTTTAGCCACGATGCCGTCATCCGTCCGCAAACCGAACGCGAACAACAACTGCGTCAAAAACTAGAAGCCTGGCGGTACGAACAGGCAACGGCGGAAAAATGCGCCCTGTATGCCGTCCTCTCCGACGAAAGCCTTGCCGACATGCTTGCCGACACGCCCGAAACCGAAACCGACCTCGAAGGCGTGCACGGCTTGGGCAGCGTACGCACCGCCAAATACGGACGGGACATCCTCGCCGTCTGCCGTCCGTTTTCAGACGGCATCGATGAAACCGCCAAACGCAAACGCCGCCTGATGCGCGCCCTGATTCAATGGTGCAACGAAACCGCAAAACACGAACAGTCCGAACCCTACCGCATTCTCAGCAAAGCCGCCCTGCGCGCCATTGCCGCCAAACAGCCGGAAGGTTTGGCGGAGCTTGCCGCCGTATATGGCGTAGGCGAAGAAAAAGCCGCACGTTACGGTGCGGCGGTGTTGGCGGTGTTGGAGCGGAATGCCGTCTGAAAAGGGAAAACAGGCTCAGACGGCATCTGCACATTTTCACCCCGACACGCTCATTTCTTCGGAAAAAACTGCACCACGTTCTCCCCTTGCGGCAGCACCAGTTTTTTCACGGCGTGTCCGTAAACCGTTTCCAGCGTAATGCCCAAACCGCCTTCTCGTTCAAATATCGCCCCGACACACGAACGCGCGGCATTTTCATCGTTCCACGCCATCGCCCGCCAGATGCCCAGCGTGTCCATATCCGCCCAAAACGTTTCCGCCTTTTTGTAATCCAACACCAGCTTCGCCGTATCGGTAACGGGGTCGTAAAACCCGTTTTCAGCAAGCATATCGCCCAAGTCGTGCATATCGGGGAAAAGCGCGCTGCGGCTCTCAATACCGTTTTCTTTCAGACGGCATTTCAGTTCCGCCAAGGTATCTCGCCCGAAGCAGGTGAAAAACAGCAGCCCGTCCGTCTTCAGCGCGCGCGCCCAATTTTGCAGCACGGGGACGATGCTTTCCGCCTCAGTCAAACCAAGGTTGGACCACAACATATCGGCACACGCTTCGGGCAGCAGCGCGGTCGGGGATTGGCAGTGTTGCACCACGCCCTTACCCGTAAACCTTTGCCAAAAACCGCCTTTGCGGGCGGCGGCCGCCGCCGCCAAAAAATCCGCACGGGAATCGTATTCTTCAAATACCGCCTGCGGATAGCGTTTCGCCAGCAGGCTGCGGCTGATGTCCGCATCCGCCCCGGCAAGCAGGATATGCTTGGGCGCGTTGCGGACGAGTGTCAGCCGTTGGTCGGCATGTTCGGCGAGATGGCGGTGAACCTGCCAGCATTTGTCCTGCGGATTCATGTCAAACCCCTTCGACAAAGTCGCGGTACAGCGCGGCAAACGCTTCCGCATGGCTCAAAAACGGCGCATGCGCCGCCTTTTCCATCACAACCAGCCTGCTGCCCTTCAAACGGCGGTGCAGATATTCACCCATGCGCGGCGGCGTAATCGCGTCTTTGCCGCCGAACACCAGCAGTACCGGAACATCTATCTTGTCCAACAAATGCCGCGCATCCACCCTTTCCGCCGCTTCCAAAGCTTCCTGTAAGGCGGAGGGCGTGCCGCACCGTGCCAAATCGGGCAGGATTCTGCCTATGATTCCGTCCGCATCATGCGTATGCAAAAGCTGCAATTGTAGAAACTGTTTAATATGTTTGGCATAATCCGAACGGAACGCACCGACCATTTTGCCCAGTGCAGGCGCGGCAAGCCCTTCGGGATAGTCTTCGTCAGCCGTCAGCCGGGCGAAACTCGCCGTCAGGCAGAGCGAACGGACTTTGTCAGAATGGCGGGCCGCCAGATACAGTGCAACCAATCCGCCGAGCGACCAGCCGAGAATGTCGGCCGGCGCGTCAATTTGAGCGGCAACAGCGTCGGCGGCTGCCTCAATATCGAAGGGTTGCACAAAGGGCGCGTCCCCGTGTCCGGGCAAATCGACGGAGGACACCGACCACGTTGCGGGCAGGCGCGGCATCAGGTCGTCGAACACATGGCGGTTCGCCCCCCACCCGTGTATCAGGTAAACTTTTTTGGCAGCATCAGGCATGAATTTTCTCTCTTGTTGGCGGCGCATCGCAGACGCGGCCGCAGTCAGACACTGCGTATTATGCCACGATTCATCAGACGTTTCAGACGGCATCTGCGCCGGCTGCAATACCGATTTGGCAAGTTTCCGCACCGACGCGGCAAACAGCTGCCCCCTGTGTTTCAGACACATCCAAGGCGGATCGGTGTGCGGCATTTGCCAAAAGAAACCGCCCGCATTCGACCGGATGTGGGCCTCGCTGCATTACGAACCACCCGTCAGCAACATGATACGTACGCTGAAACACTTGGCAGATTTGGGCATGGTTCGCCCGTTGGCAAACCTGATGGTACAAAACCCGCCCGACTGGCTTTCAGACGAATGTTTCGATTTCGTCCTGCCCGTACCGCTGGGCAAAGAACGGCTGCTTCAACGCGGCTTTAATCAAAGCGAAAGTATCGCCGGGCTGCTGGCGCAACGCTACGGTTGGCGCACACTGCCGCGGCATACCGTTTTCCGCCGCCACCGGCCTCCTCAAAGCACGCTCAAAGGCAGCGACCGACTGAAAAACATCAAAAATGCCTTTGAAGTCTGCACACCGATACCGGAAAACTGTAATATTCTGTTAATCGACGATGTCTTTACCACCGGCGCAACGCTGGGCGAGCTGGCGAAGATGCTGAAAAAGTCAGGCGCAAACCGCATCTGCTGCTGGACGCTGGCACACACGCCAATGAAAAAATAACTAAATTTTTTGACACCCATGCCGCCTTATGGCAAGGTTATGCGCCTATAAGTGATTGATATTTATGTTTACCATCGTTTTATACCAACCGGAAATCCCACCGAATACAGGCAATATCATCCGCCTGTGCGCCAATACCGGCGCGGATTTGCACCTGATCAAGCCGCTCGGCTTCCCATTGGATTCCGCCAAAATGAAACGTGCTGGGCTCGACTACCACGAGTTCGCCAACCTGACGGTGCACGAAAACTTCGACGACTGCCTCAAGGCATTGGCGGGCCGACGTATTTTCGCACTGACCACTAAAGGCACGGCGCGCCCCGATGAAACGGCGTTTCAAAAAGGCGACGTTTTATTGTTCGGGCCGGAAACGCGCGGGCTGCCCGCCGACATTCTCGACAGCCTGCCCGCCACGCAAAAAATCCGCCTACCCATGCAGCCCGGCAGCCGGAGTATGAACCTTTCCAATACCGTTGCCGTGATTCTCTTCGAAGCATGGCGGCAACACGGTTACTCAGGCGGCGTTTGAACGCAAGTTCATGCCATCTGAAAACCTATCCGGACACATTCCGAACCGCCGTCCGCACTGTGCGGCGGTTCGGAACGTATCCGGCGGGCATGATGCCCATTCGTCTTCAACTCAAGAACGGAACACGTTTTGACTTTAACCCGAAAAACCCTTTTCCTCCTCACGGCCGCATTCGGCATACATTCCTTTCAGACGGCATCCGCCGACGCAGTGGTCAAAGCAGAAAAACTGCACGCCTCCGCCAACCGCAGCTACAAAGTAGCCGGCAAACGCTACACGCCGATAAACCAAGTTGCCGCATTTACACAAACCGGCAACGCCTCATGGTATGGCGGCAGATTTCACGGCCGCAAAACTTCCGGCGGGGAACGATACGACATGAACGCCTTCACCGCCGCACACAAAACACTGCCCATTCCCAGCTACGTCCGCGTAACCAATACCCGTAACGGGAAAAGCGTCGTCGTCCGCATCAACGACCGCGGCCCCTTCCACAGCAACCGCATCATCGACGTATCCAAAGCGGCGGCCCAACAATTGGGCTTTGTCAGCCAAGGTACGGCACATGTCAAAATCGAACAGATTGTCCCGGGCAAATCCTCACCGACTGCCGAAAACAAAGACATCTTCATCGACTTGAAATCCTTCGGTACGGAACGCGAAGCACAGGCATATCTGAACCATGCCGCCCAAAACCTGGCTTCATCGGCATCAAACCCGAACCTATCGGTTGAAAAACGCCATTACGAATATGTCGTCAAAATGGGGCCGTTTTCCTCGCAGGAACGTGCCGCCGAAGCCGAAACTCAGGCACGCGGTATGATTCAGACGGCATTGACTGCCGGTTGACACGCCCCCTAATGCAGGGCTAATCTTCAGAGACTATCATGCTTGAAACTTTACAGGAGCAAAATATGAACTTCAAACACCTTCTCTTAAGCGCCGCCGCAACCGCACTGTTGGGCATTTCCTCTCCCGCACTCGCCCACCACGACGGCCATGACGACGATCATCCGCACGCTATGCATGAACACAAAGCACAAGCCGGGCTGATCAGCCAGGCACAGGCGAGAAAAGCAGCTTTGGCACGTATCGGCGGCCGCGTTACCGACATCGACCTCGACCAAGATGACGGCCGTCCGCACTACGATGTCGAAATCGTCAAAAACGGACAGGAATACAAAGTTGTCGTTGATGCCCGTACCGGCCGCGTGATTTCCTCCCGCCGGGACGACTGAATTTGATACAATCCGTGCCGTCTGAAGCCCCAACCGGTTTCAGACGGCATTTTGCACCCGACACTTCAGGATCCTTCATACATGATCAGCAGACTGACCGGCAAACTAGTTGAGAAAACCCCTCCTCAAATCGTCATCGATGTCAACGGCGTAGGATACGAAGCCGACGTATCCATGCAGACCTTCTACAACCTGCCGCCATTGGGCGAAACCGTACAGGTTTTCACCCAACTCGTCGTCCGTGAGGACGCACACCTGCTCTTCGGTTTTGCCACTGCGGAAGAGCGCAAAACATTCCGCCAACTAATCAAGGTCAGCGGCATCGGGGCAAAAACCGCCTTGGGGATTTTATCAGCGATGACTGCCGACGAACTGGCGCAGGCGGTTGCAGAAGAAGATGTCAAACGCCTCTCCTCCGCCCCGGGAATCGGTAAAAAAACCGCCGAACGCATGGTTTTGGAACTGCGCGGAAAACTGATAACCCATACCGTAACGGACGGGCTGTTTGCCGCCCCGTCCGAGAATGACGAAACCAATGACATCGTCAGCACGCTTCTTGCGCTGGGTTACAGCGAACGCGAGGCAAAAGCTGCAGTTAAAGGCATCCCTAAAGGGACAGATGTGGGCGAAGGTGTGCGCCTCGCCCTGAAAAACCTGCTGAAATAATGCCGTCTGAAACAGGCCTACTGAAATCGAAAACAATGTTAAACAAAATCTTTTCTTGGTTCGAATCCCGAATCGACCCCTATCCCGAAGCCGCCCCGAAAACGCCTGAAAAAGGACTGTGGCGGTTTATCTGGAGCAACATCAGGGGCTTGCGCAAATGGATTGCCGTTTTGGCAGCATTTACCGCAGGCATCGGCATCATGGAAGCCCTGCTGTTTCAATTTATGGGCAAAGTCGTGGACTGGCTCGGCAAATACACGCCCGCGACCCTGTTTGCTGAAAAAGGCTGGGCGTTGACGGCGATGGCGGGAATGATGGTGTTTTTCGCCCTCTGGACCTTCCTCGCGTCCAACGTGCGCCTGCAAACCCTGCAAGGCGTGTTCCCCATGCGCCTGCGCTGGAACTTCCACCGCCTGATGCTGGGACAGAGCCTCGGCTTCTATCAGGACGAATTTGCAGGACGCGTGTCCGCCAAAGTCATGCAAACTGCGCTGGCGCTGCGCGACGTGGTGATGACCGTCGCTGACATGGTTGTTTATGTACTGGTGTATTTCATTACTTCCGGCGTGATTCTGATTTCGTTCGACGGCTGGCTGCTGCTGCCCTTTATCGGCTGGATAATTGGATTCGCCCTGATTATGCGCTTCCTGATTCCCAAGCTCGGCAAAACCGCCGCGCGTCAGGCGGATGCGCGTTCGCTGATGACCGGCCGCATTACCGACGCCTATTCCAACATCACCACCGTCAAACTCTTCTCCCACGGCGCGCGCGAAGCGGCCTACGCCAAGCAGTCGATGGAAGAATTTATGGTGACGGTACACGCCCAAATGCGTTTGGCGACGCTTCTGCACACCTGCAGCTTCATCGTCAACAGCTCGCTGACCGCCGGCACGACCGCGCTGGGCATCTGGCTTTGGTATCACGGGCAAGTCGGCGTCGGCGCGGTTGCTACAGCCACCGCCATGGCGTTGCGCGTCAACGGTTTGTCGCAATACATCATGTGGGAATCCGCCCGATTGTTTGAAAACATCGGCACCGTCGGCGACGGCATGGCAACCCTGTCCAAACCGCACACCATCCTCGACAAGCCGAACGCCCTGCCGCTGAAAGTGTCGCAAGGCGAAATCAAGTTCGAACACGTCGATTTCTCCTACGAAGCCGGCAAACCGCTGCTCAACGGCTTCAACCTCACCATCCGCCCGGGCGAAAAAGTCGGCTTGATCGGACGCAGCGGCGCGGGCAAATCCACCATCGTCAACCTGCTCCTGCGCTTCTACGAACCGCAAAGCGGCACGATTTCGATCGACGGTCAAACCGTGGACAGCGTGACCCAAGAAAGCCTGCGCGCCCAAATCGGTTTGGTCACGCAAGACACCTCGCTGCTGCACCGTTCCGTGCGCGACAATATCGTTTACGGCCGCCCCGATGCGACCGATGCCGAAATGGTTTCCGCCGCCGAACGCGCCGAAGCCGCTGATTTCATCCCCAACCTTTCCGATGCCAAAGGGCGGCGCGGCTATGACGCGCACGTCGGCGAACGCGGCGTGAAACTCTCCGGCGGCCAACGCCAGCGCATCGCCATCGCCCGCGTCATGCTCAAAGATGCACCGATTCTGCTGCTCGACGAAGCCACCAGCGCGCTCGACTCCGAAGTCGAAGCCGCCATCCAAGAAAGCCTCGACAAAATGATGGACGGCAAAACCGTCATCGCCATCGCCCACCGCCTCTCCACTATCGCCGCGATGGACAGGCTCATCGTCTTGGACAAAGGCCGCATCATCGAAGAAGGCAGCCACACCGAGTTGCTCGAAAAACAAGGTCTGTACGCCAAACTTTGGGCACACCAAAGCGGCGGTTTCTTGAGTGAGCATGTCGAGTGGCAGCATGACTGAAACCTTATTGTCTGGAAACCGCCGTTTTCAGACGGCATTCCCGTTCTCCTACCCGTCAAAACCATGACCGATACCGCCCAAATCATCACCAGCTACGGCCGCCGCTACATCGTGCGCACGCCCGACGGCAAAACCTACGAAGCCAGCACGCGCAAAAAGCGGGTCGATTTCGCCTGCGGCGACCGCGTGCATATCCAAAACATCAACGCCGAACAGGCCGTCATCGAAGACTACCTGCCGCGCGAAAGCCTGCTCTACCGCCAAGACACTTGGAAAACCAAACTTATCGCCGCCAACGTCAGCCAGCTCCTTATCGTTACCGCCGCCGTTCCCTCGCCCAGCGAAGCCTTGTTGCAACGCGCCCTCCTGTCCGCCGAAGCCGCGGGCATCCAAGCCGTCATCATCCTGAACAAAGCCGACCTGCCCGAAACCGCCCTCTGGCGCGAAAAACTCAAGTTCTACGAAACGCTGGGTTATCCCGTCATCGAAACCCGCGCGCTGGAAAACGCCGACATCCTGCGCCCCGTCCTGCAAGGGCATACCAACATCCTGCTCGGACAAAGCGGCATGGGCAAATCCACCCTGACCAACGCCCTCTTGGGCAACCAAACCGCCCGCACCGGCGACATCTCCACCGCGCTCGATTCCGGCAAACACACCACCACCCACGCCCAGCTTTACGATTTAAACGAAGAAACCCAATTAATCGACTCCCCCGGTTTGCAAGAATTCGGCCTGCACCACCTCCAAGCCGCCGACCTGCTGCAATACTTCCCCGACCTGAGCCATCTCGTCGGGCAATGCCGCTTCCACAACTGCACCCACCGCGCCGAACCCGGCTGCGCCGTCAAGGCTGCCGCGCAAACCGGTAAAATCCGCACCGAACGGCTGACCTTCCTGCAACGCATTACCGACGATCTGCTCAAATAACCTCTTGCTGTTTGCAGGACAAAAACCATGCCGTCTGAAATCCTGCTGTTTCAGACGGCATCCGGTTTTCAGAAATGCTACAATTCCGTTTTTACAGAAACTCCCGACACCATGAAGAAAATTACCCCGAAATCGTTTGAAGAGGCACTGTCGCGCCTTGAATCACTGACCCAGTCCATGCAGGGGGAAATGCCGTTGGAGGATGCATTGGCGGCATATCAGGAAGGCAACGAACTGGTCAGATACTGCCAAACCAAGTTGGCCCAAGTCGAACAAAAGCTACAGGTTTTAGACACAGACGGGCTGAAGGAGTTAAACCTTGAATCCGACGAATGATTTGAAAACGTGGCAACAGAGGGCACAGGCGCAAACAGAGCTGCTGCTTGAACGGTTTTTGCCGTCTGAGGGGGAAATACCGCACACACTGCACGAAGCCATGCGTTATGCGGCTTTGGACGGGGGCAAACGTCTGCGGCCGATGCTGGTTCTAGCAGCTTCGGAATTAGGCGAAGCCGTGCATGAAGCAGTAGAACAGGCAATGGCGGCAATCGAAATGATCCATGCCTATTCGTTGGTTCACGACGATATGCCAGCAATGGACAACGACAGCCTGCGCCGGGGCAAACCGACCTGCCATGTGAAGTATGGAGAAGCAACCGCACTACTGGTCGGCGATGCTTTACAGACCCAGGCCTTCGATGTATTGGCGCGTCCGTCCGGCCTGCCTGCTTCGCAGCAGCTGGCGATGTTGTCGGTTTTGGCAAAAGCAGGCGGAAGCAGGGGCATGGCAGGCGGTCAGGCTATCGATTTGGCCAATGTCGGCAAGCAGATGGCCCAAACCGATTTAGAACAGATGCACAGCCTGAAAACAGGGGCGTTGATTCGTGCCGCGGTTTTATTGGGGGCGATGTCTTGCCCGAATCTGTCTGAAAACAGTCTGGCGGTATTGGATGATTATGCGGCAAAACTGGGGCTGGCGTTCCAAGTCATCGACGATGTGTTGGACTGCGAGGCAGACACGGCGACCTTAGGGAAAACAGCGGGCAAAGACGCAGACAACGACAAGCCGACTTATGTAAAACTGATGGGCTTGGACAGTGCGCGGGCATACGCGTACCAACTGACCGACGAAGCAGTCTCGCTGCTCGAACCCTTCGGCAATAAGGCATTACGGCTCAGGCAGCTTGCCGAATTTACGATTGCGCGCAAATACTGAGCAAACTCGGATATGCCGTCTGAACAAGGCTTCAGACGGCATTATTGTTACCCTATTCCCTGTTGCGCGTATGCCAGAAATACCGCCACACAAAACATGGAAACGCAAAAATCAGGTACAGGCAGACGACTGTGGCGTAAAACTCCCAACCCTGATCGTGTACCGATCCTGCACGGGATTCGAGAATATAAGCAAGAATGGCGGTCAGTGCGAAACCTGCCGCCAGCTCGATCAGGTGATGTCCGAAATGTTTGCGCTTGAGCGGAACAATACCGAACAGCCTGACCGTAAGAAACGGAGCATTGGCAAAAATTAAGGCAAGCAGCAAGAGTGTGTACATAGATGCGGTCATAATCTTCTTTCTCCGCTTTCAGACGGCATAGCCGTTTCCCATACCGTCTAAAATACGGCGGCAACCTTAAATAAAACGGCAACCTCTGATACGGCTGCCGTGATGATACCGAATATTACAGCGTATTTTCCAGTGCCTTGGCGCACCAATCGATAACGGTTTGCGGCATGATGCCCCAGAGAAGCAGCAGGAAGGCATTGACCGTCAGGACAAATTTGGCGGCATAGTTGCTGCCGACCGGCTGGTCATGGTCAGGCGCATCGAAGTAGATGACTTTGACCACGCGCAGGTAGTAGAACGCGCCAATCAGAGACATGATAACGGCAAATACAGACAACCAAACATAGCCTTGTTTCAAGAGCGCCATAATCACGCCGAACTTGGCGTAGAAACCCATCAGTGGCGGAATGCCTGCCATGGAGAACATGGACAGCAACATCAGGAAGGCAAACCATGCATGGCGTTGGTTAAGACCCGCGAGGTCTTTAATGTTTTCACACTCAATGTCTTTGGTGGACAATACCATCAAAACACCGAAGCTGACTGCCGCCATCAAAGCATAGGTAATAGCGTAATACAAACCTGCGGTAAAGCCGACTGCGCCTGCCATAAACGCCAACAGGATAAAGCCCATGTGCGATACGGTGGAATAGGCAAGCATACGTTTGATATTGGTTTGCATGATAGCGGCAAGGTTACCAACCACCAAAGAAGCAACGGCAAGAATGGCCAACATCGGCGCCCAGTCTGAATGTATGGTACCCATACCGGTAACAAGGATACGGAACGCAAAGACAACGGCGGCAATTTTCGGAGCCGTACCCACAAAGGCGGTAACAGAGGTTGGCGCGCCATCGTACACATCGGGGACCCACATATGGAATGGAACCGCACCCAATTTAAATGCAATGGCGACTACAATAAATACCATACCCAATTTCAACAACCATTCATTAGCCTGCTCATTGAAAGCGGAAGCCAAGACGGAAGCAAAATCAAGGGAACCGGTGGCGCCGTAAACCATAGAAATGCCATAGAGCAGCAAACCGGAGGCCAACGCGCCCAATACGAAGTATTTCAGCGCGGCCTCGGCGGAGCGGCCGGAATCGCGGCGCAGGGCAATCATGGCGTACAGCGATAAAGACAACAATTCCAAACCGATATACGCGGTCAAGAAATGTGCCGAGCTGACCATGACGCTCATACCCAACAGGGCAAACAGCGACAGGGTGTAAAACTCACCTTTAAAAATTTGGCGGTCTTGGTTGTACGGTTTACTGTAAATAAACAAACCAAACGTCAGCGCATACAGTACCAGTTTTGCCAAACGGGACATGCCGTCTGCAATATACATACCGTGAAAGGCATCGACACTGCCCTGCTCCCATACCGCTAATTGGGTGACGGCCACGACAATGACTGTTCCCAAACTCATCAGATGGGTTAAATAGCGGTTTTTATCGCAAATCCACAAGTCTGCCAGCAATACGACACCCAATAGCGCAAGCAGCACGATTTCGGGCATGGCGGGCATTAAATTCAAATCAGACCAATTCATTTACACACCTCAAATCTTGCTTTGTGCCACATGGGCAATCAAATCGTTTGCCGCTTGATGCACCACTTCGATAACCGCTTGCGGATACAGACCCATGCCCAATACAGCAACCGCCAAAATCGCCAAAATCGCAAATTCGCGGCAATTGATGTCTTTCATTTCGGCAACGTGCGGATTGTGGATCGCACCAAAAATAACGCGTTTGTACATCCACAGGGTATAAGACGCACCGTAAATCAAGGTCATGGCAGCCAACGCGCCCACCCAGAAATTCACTTTAACCGCGCCCATAATCACCATAAACTCGCCCACGAAGCCGGAAGTCGCAGGCAAACCGGCATTAGCCATACCGAACAACATCATAAACGCCGCAAACTTAGGCATCACATTGACCACGCCGCCATAATCGGCAATATTGCGGGTATGCAGGCGGTCGTACATCACACCGATACACATAAACATCGCGGCAGACACGAAACCGTGGGAAATCATTTGAATGATTGCGCCTTTCAATGCCCAGTCATTCAATTGGCCGTTCACAAACAGGAACATACCCAAAGTGACAAAACCCATATGGCTGATGGAAGAATACGCCACCAGTTTTTTCATATCGGTTTGCACCAAAGCCACCATACCGATATAAATCACGGCAATCAGACTCAATACGATGATTACAGGGGCAAAATAGCGAGCCGCGTCCGGCATAATCGGCAGGATAAAGCGCAAGAAACCATACGCACCCAGTTTCAGCGTAATGGCCGCCAACACCATCGAACCGCCGGTCGGCGCTTCAACGTGGGCATCCGGCAACCAAGTGTGCACAGGGAACATCGGCACTTTTACGGCAAATGACAGGAAGAACGCTACAAACAAAAGCTGTTGTACGCCCAACGGAATCTGTTTGATGTTTTGGAAATCGACAATAGAGAAGCTGCCTGTTTGATAGTGCAGGTAAACCATGGCAACCAGCATCAAAAGCGAACCCATCAGCGTATAGAGGAACAGCTTAACCGACGCATAGACGCGGCGCGGACCGCCCCATACACCGATAATCAGGTACAGCGGAATCAGCATACCCTCGAAGAACACATAAAACAGAATCGCATCCTGCGCGGCAAACGCACCGTTAATCAAACCCGACATCATCAGGAAAGCGGCCATATACTGCGCCGGACGTTTCTGAATGACTTCCCAACCGGCCAATACCACCAGCAGCGTAATAAACGCATTCAAGATGATAAAGAGCACTGAAATACCGTCCACGCCCAATGCATAGTTGATTTTCAGAAGCGGAATCCACTCGTGGAACTCGGTAAACTGATAGCCGCCGCTCAAACGGTCGAAACCGGTAAACAGGGGCAGCGTTACCAAGAAACTGGCAAGCGCACCCATGAAGGCAAGCACACGCGCCAGCGGCGCACGGCTGTCTTTACCGGTCGCCAAAACCAGCACACCTGCGGCGATGGGTATCCATATTGCCAAGCTGAGTAGGTAGTTGGAAAACATAGTGGTTAACCTGTGGTTAAAATAAAAATGTGTTTATGTGGATATTTCTTCGTTTCAGACGGCCTGAATGTTTAAGGCCGTCTGAAACCTTATTCTTATCGGAACAATCCCCAGAAGGTCATGCCGAGCAGTACCAATACGCCGAATACCATAGCGGCGGCGTAGGTATAGATAAAGCCGGTTTGGGCTTTGCGTACCTGCGCGGCAATCGCGCCAACCAGTTTGGCAGAGCCGTTGACGATGCCGTTATCGATAATGGCGGTATCACCGACTGTCCAGAAGAAGGTACCCAATGCGCGTGTGCCTTTGGCGAAAACGTTGAAATACAGGGCGTCGAGGTAGTATTTGTTTTCAAACAAAACGTAAATCGGACGGAACGTCTGTGCAATTTTCGCAGGCAGGTGCGGCAGTTTGACGTACAGGAGCCATGCGCTTAAGACACCTGCAATAGCAAGGTAGAGTACAGGCGAATGCAGGCTGTGCGACACCATTGCCAATGCGCCGTGGAATTCTTCCTTCATGATGTGCATGGTCGGATGCGCGTCGGCATTGACGAAAATCACGTCTTTGAAGAAATCGCCGTAAAGCATAGGCTCGATGGCAACATAGCCGATGATGACGGACGGAATGGCAAGCAAAATCAAAGGCAGGGTAACAACCAACGGGCTTTCGTGCGGATTGTCGTTTTTGCCCAAGCCGTGATGTTCTTCGCCATGATGATCATCATGATGCTCAGGCAGGCTACGCCATTTCTCTTCACCGTGGAACACCATAAAGTATTGGCGGAACGCATAGAACGCAGTAACAAACACGCTGGCGAGGACGGCAAAATAGGCAAAGCCGCTGCCCGGCAGGGTGCTGTATTTCGCCGCTTCGATAATCGAATCTTTGGAATAGAAGCCAGAGAAGAACGGCGTACCAATCAGCGACAAGTTACCGATCAGCATGGTCAGCCAAGTAATCGGCATGTATTTTTTCAGATTGCCCATGTGGCGCATATCTTGGTCGTGGTGCATACCGATAATCGCGCTACCTGCGGCTAAGAACAACAAGGCTTTAAAGAAAGCGTGGGTCATCACATGAAACATCGCCACAGAATAGGCAGACGCGCCCAAAGCCACAGTCATATAGCCCAGTTGCGACAGGGTGGAATACGCAACCACACGTTTGATGTCGTTTTGAATCACGCCCAAGAAACCCATAAACAGGGCAGTAATCGCACCGATTACCATGATGACAGACAGCGCAGTGCTGCTCATCTCATAAATCGGCGACATACGCGATACCATGAACAGACCGGCGGTAACCATGGTTGCGGCGTGAATCAATGCAGAAATCGGAGTCGGGCCTTCCATCGAATCAGGCAGCCAGACATGCAGTGGGAATTGTGCCGATTTACCCATCGCACCGACAAACAGGAGCAAACAGGTTACGGTAATCAAAGACCATTCCACACCGGGGAACAGTTGGATAGTGGCCGTCTGAACATTAGGCAGATAAGCGAACACATCTTGATAGCGCAGGCTACCACCGAAATAGGCAAGCACCAAGCCGATACCAAGCAAAAAGCCGAAGTCGCCGACACGGTTGATCAAAAAGGCTTTCAGGTTGGCAAATGTTGCGCTTGGACGTTTGAAATAGAAACCGATCAAAAGGTACGATACTAAACCCACCGCTTCCCAGCCGAAGAAGAGCTGGATGAAGTTGTTGCTCATAATCAGCATCAACATGCTGAAAGTAAACAAAGAAATATAGCTAAAGAAGCGTTGGTAGCCGACTTTTTCATCATGCATATAGCCGATGGTATAGATATGCACCATCAACGACACGCCAGTGACCACGACCATCATCATCGCCGTCATCGTATCGACCAAGAAGCCGACGGAGAAATCCAAACCGCCCATTGTCAGCCAGGTATAGACGTTTTCGTCAAACTTGGCACGGCTGCCGTCAATGAAGCCCCACAGTACATAAGCCGACAACACGGCAGATACAGCGACACCGAGTATCGTAACCGTATGCGCGCCGGCACGTCCGATTTTGTTGCCGAACAAACCTGCAATCAGCGAGCCTGCCAACGGAACAAGGGCAATTATCAAATATAAAGTCATATCGTTCATGATTACCCTTTCAACTCATCCAAATCGGCAACGTTGATTGTTTGTCGGTTGCGGTACACCAGCACCATAATCGCCAAACCGATGGCGGACTCGGCAGCGGCAACGGTCAATACGAAGAATACGAAAATTTGTCCGGCAGTATCGCCCAAATGTTGCGAGAAGGCGATAAAGTTGAAATTCACCGCCAAGAGCATCAGCTCGATCGACATCAGCAATACCAGCACGTTTTTGCGGTTCATAAAGATACCCATTGCGCTGATACCGAACAGGAGCGCACCCAATACCAGATAATGCGTCAAAGTAATCATGCTTTGCCCTCCCCTTCCGGCTTGAGGCCGTCTGAAACTTCGCTTTCTTCGTCAGATTCAACTTGCGGTTTGACCGCTTCCATTTTCACCAGACGCATACGGCCTTGGTCGGCGCGTACTTTAACTTGGTCGGCAGGATCCATGCGTTTCGGATTAACCGTTTTACGGTGAACCAGCGCAATCGCGGCCACCATACCCAACAGTAACAATACCGCCGCCAATTCAAACGGCAACAGGTAGTCGGTATAAATACGGCTGCCCAAATCGCGGATATTGTTGTAATCGGCCGGAATGTCTTTCATCAGACCAAATGCGGCCAGATCGGTTTTCGGGTTGACCAGAATCAGGATCAGGGCAACCGCCAACAATGTGCCGACCACACCGGCAACCGGCGCATGACGCCAGAAACCGGCGCGCATTTCTTCAATGTCGATGTTCAACATCATCACGACGAACAGGAACAACACCATCACGGCGCCGACGTAAACCACCACCAGCGTCACGCCCAAGAATTCAGCCTGCATCAGCATCCAAAGCATCGCACTCACGCAGAAGGTCAGCACCAGATGCAAAGCGGCGTGAACGGGGTTTTTAGCAGTGACGGTACGAACCGCACCGTACAAAACGATAGCGGCAAGAATATAGAACAGAATCGCGGAAAAAGTCATTCGTCTGCTCCTTAACGATACGGCGCGTCAGCGGCTTTGCGTTTGGCGATTTCAGCTTCGTATTTGTCGCCAATGGCCAAAAGAATCGGCTTGGTCATGTGCAAGTCGCCTTTTTTCTCGCCGTGGTATTCAAAAATATGGGTTTCCACAATCGCATCGGTCGGGCAGGCCTCTTCGCAGAAACCGCAGAAGATGCACTTGGTCAGGTCGATGTCGTAACGCTTGGTGCGGCGGGTGCCGTCTTCGCGTTCTTCCGATTCAATGTTAATCGCCATTGCCGGACAAACTGCCTCGCACAATTTACACGCAATACAGCGCTCTTCGCCGTTCGGATAACGGCGTTGCGCGTGCAGGCCGCGGAAACGCACGGATTGCGGCGTTTTTTCTTCGGGGAAGTAAATCGTGTCTTTGCGGGCGAAGAAGTTTTTGAGCGTTACGCCCATGCCTTTCACCAATTCGCCCAGCAGGAAGGTTTTTACTAAATTAGCCATTTTCGGATGCTCTTTTCGGATTGTTCTGTTTACAGGCCGTCTGAAAGCGGTTTTTTTAACCTGCCGCGCCCACCATTTCTAAAAACTCGGCTTCGGTCAGCTTCGGGGTATCGTTGGCCAAGTCATAATACGGAGCTTTGCAATCAATAAAGATTTGTGATGTAGTTTCAAAGCCCGCGTTGTCGGCAAACAGCCCGGCGTTGATGTAATAATCGTTGCCAACCTGCACAAACAGGTGTGTGCCGCAGTGTTTGCAAAAACAGCGTTGCGCCCATTCGGACGACTGATAATGCGCGATGTGCTCGCTGCCTGTGATTTCGGGCGACCGGGCGGCCAAAGTAAAAGACGCGCCGCTGCCCCATGTGCGGCATTTCCCGCAATGGCAGGCGTGGAGTTCGCGGTTTTCGGCGGTTTCCAGTGATACTGCGCCGCACAGGCATTGAGCTTTCATCGGTTTCTCTCGGTTTGAAACGGTTAAAAATTTGGGGTTCAGGCTACCTGAAAACTTTCAGACGGCCTCCCTGCCCTATTTCCACAAATTCAGCGGTGAAATCATCCACACGCCCAAAATCACGATATAGGCGAAGCCGATCGGAATCAGCACTTTCCAGCCCAAACGCATGATTTGGTCGTAACGGTAGCGCGGGAAGGTTGCGCGTATCCACAGATACCAGTACAGCACAGCCGCCATTTTCACGAACATCCAGAATGCGGAAGGCGTGCCGATAAAGCCCCAGCTTTGTGGGAACGGAGACAACCAGCCACCGAGGAACATCAGCGATGTCAGCGCGGCAATCAGAATCATGAAAATGTATTCGGCGAGGAAGAACAGCGCGAATGCGAAGCCGGAATATTCAACGTGGTGACCGGCAACGATTTCAGATTCACCCTCTGCCACGTCAAACGGCGCGCGGTTGGTTTCGGCAACGGCGGAAATCAGATAGACGATGAAAATGGGGAAGAGCGGCAGCCAGTTCCAAGAGAATACCGAACCGCCAGCAATACCTTTGGCTTGAGCGGCAACGATATCGGAGAAGTTCATGCTGCCCGATACCATCACGACGCACACCAGCGCGGCACTCATGGCAATCTCGTAGGAAATGCTTTGCGCGGAAGCACGCATTGCGCCCAAGAACGAATATTTGGAGTTGGAAGCCCAGCCCGCGATGATCACGCCGTAAACCGAAAGCGAGGTAATCATCAGGATGTACAAAAGACCAATATTAATGTTGGTCAGCACCCATTCTTCGTTGAACGGAATCACTGCCCATGCCGCGAAAGACGGGGCGAGCGACATAATCGGGCCGATGTAAAACAGGGCTTTGTTTGACAGCTTCGGACGGGTTACCTCTTTAAACAAGAGTTTGAACACGTCGGCAAACGGCTGGATCAGACCCCACGGGCCGGTTACGTTCGGGCCGACACGAAGCTGCATAAAGCCGATGACTTTACGTTCGAAATATGTCAGATAGGCAACGGTCAGAATCAGCGGAATCAGGATAATCACGATTTTGACGATGACGGATACCACCAAGCCCACGGTGATGCCCAAATCGCCCAGACCGAGCGTTGCGGCAAAGAGGTTTTGGAACCATTCTTGCATGATCAAGCTCCCGCCAGTTCAATAGTGTCCATCAACGCACCCAGCGCGGCATTTTCGGTATGCAGCGGCAGATGCACCACGTTTTCAGGCAAACCGGCATCGGCTTTGACAGCAACCGATACGCTTGCGCCGTTTTGTTTGGCGATAGCAGTTTGTCCGTCTTGCAGGCCTAAGCGCGCCAACGTGTTCGGATTCACACGCGCGGCAGGCACGGCGGCATGGCTGGTTTCTTGCAACGGTGCGGAACGGCGCACGATAGAATCAGTGTGATAAATACCGACGCCGCCGACACGGACGAGACGATCTGAGGCCGTCTGAACGCCCTCCTCTGTCCATGTGCTGCGGTTGTCCAGTTTAGACGGCAGGCTTTCTGCATCCAGCGCATCTTTCAGAATCGCAGCGGTATCGTGGTATTCAAAACCTTTCAGGTCAAACAGGTTGCCCAATACGCGCAATACTTTCCACATCGGACGCGAATCGCCGAAGCCTTGTACCACGCCGTGGAAGGATTGCAGACGGCCTTCCATATTGATGAAGCTGCCTGAGGTTTCGGTAAACGGTGCAATCGGCAACAACACGTCGCACACGTCCAGCAGCGTTTCGCTGACAAACGGCGTAAACGCTATCACGCTTTTCGCCTGTTTCAGCGCGGCTAGGGCTTTTGCGCCGTCCACCGTATCGATTTCAGGCTCGACGTTGAGCAGCAAGACTGCCTGTTTCGGCGCGTTTGCCATTTCGGCAACGCTCTCGCCGGAGTTTACATTCAAGACATCCGCACCAACGCTGTTGGCGGCTTGCGGCAAAATGCCCAGCACTGCGCCGGTCGCGTCTGCCAGCTCTTGCGCGGCGGCATAAATGGCGGCGTAATCAGGATGGTTTTGCACTTCCGCGCCCAAAATCACCGCTGCTTTTTCAGCGTTTTTCAGGCTGGCGGTAACGGCGTGTTCCGCATTGGCAGACAGGTTTTTCAGACGGCCTGCCCACTCGTCGGGATGTACGGCTTCTTGGGACAGAAGCGGCATAAACAATTCTTCTTTGCTGCTGGCCAATACGCTCAAGGCCATACGGTCTTTGGCGGCGCGGCGCAGACGGGCGGTCAGGAGCGGCTGTTCTTTGCGCAAGTTCGCACCGACTACCAATACGGCATCGTTGTCAGCCAAAGATTCAATGCTTTGTCCCAACCATTGCGCACCTTTAAGGCCGTCTGAAAGACGTTTGTCTTGTTGGCGCAAACGGGTGGTAAAGTTTTTAACACCCAAGCCGTCGGCAAGTTTCTTAGCCAGATACAGCTCTTCAACCGTATTCATCGGATTGGCCCAAACGCCGACTTGGTTTTGGTTGCCGTCTTTGGCGATACATTCAATCGCGCTGCGGACATATTCCAGTGCGGTTTTCCAATCCACATTCATCCACTCGCCGCCCTGTTTGATTTTCGGGTTTTTCAGACGGCTTTCGTGATACAGGCCTTCGTAGGAGAAACGGTCGCGGTCGGACAGCCAGCATTCGTTTATAGCTTCGTTTTCCAACGGCAACACGCGGCGGACGGTATGGTCTTTGGTTTGTACAATCAGGTTGCTGCCCAAAGCGTCATGGGCGGAAACGGATTTGCGGCGGTTCAATTCCCAAGTACGCGCGTTGAAGCGGAACGGTTTGCTGGTCAATGCGCCGACAGGACACAAATCGATGACGTTGCCTGACAATTCGGTTTCCACTGCTTTTCCGATAAAAGGCATGATCTCGGAATGTTCGCCGCGGTTGGCCATAGCGATTTCTTGCACGCCGGCGATTTCTTCAGTGAAACGAACGCAACGGGTACAGTGGATACAACGGCTCATTTCCTCGGCGGAAACCAAAGGACCCATGTCTTTGCCGACGACGGAACGTTTTTCTTCGGTATAACGGCTGGTGGTTTTGCCGTAGCCCACCGCTAAATCCTGCAACTGGCATTCGCCGCCTTGGTCGCAGGTCGGACAATCAAGCGGATGGTTGATGAGCAGGAACTCCATCACGCCTTCTTGCGCCTCTCGGGCTTTTGCCGAATGCGTGCGCACAATCATGCCGTCTGTAACCGGCGTGGCACAGGCAGGCAGAGGTTTGGGGGCTTTTTCCACATCCACCAAACACATACGGCAGTTGGCGGCGATGGAAAGTTTTTTGTGGTAACAGAAATGCGGGATATAAGTACCGAGCTTGTGCGCGGCTTCAATCACCGTCGCACCCTGCTCCACAGATACCTGTTTGCCGTCGATTTCGATTTGTAACATGGTTCGTTCCTAGTTACGGGTATTTAATAAATAATTCTTTTAGAGGCCGTCTGAAAACTTAGCACCACTTATTCGGTTTCATCGGTCCGCCGTGTTCGATGTAATGCACAAACTCATCACGGAAATGCTTGGTAAAGCTGCGGACAGGGAAGACGGCGGCATCGGCGAGGGCGCAGATGGTGCGGCCGGCCATTTGGTTGCCGACGGAATCGAGCAACTCCAAGTCTTCCATGCGGCCTTTGCCTTCTACGATGCGGTGGACGATACGGTAGAGCCAGCCCGTACCTTCACGACAAGGCGTACATTGACCGCAAGACTCGTCGTAGTAGAAATAGCTCAGACGCTCAAGGGCTTTGACCATGCACACATCTTCGTCCATCACGATAATCGCGCCGGAACCCAACATTGATCCCGCTTTGGAAATCGAGTCGTAGTCCATATTGGTCTGCATCATGATGTCGGCAGGCAATACCGGCGCGGACGAACCGCCGGGGATAACGGCTTTGAGTTTTTTGCCGCCGCGCATACCGCCCGCCATTTTCAGGATTTCGGCAAACGGCGTGCCTAACGGCACTTCATAGTTGCCCGGGCGCTCGACATGACCGGAAATACAGAACAATTTGGTACCGCCTGCATTCGGAATACCTTTGTCGGCAAACGCCTGTCCGCCATCACGGATAATGAAGGGGACAGAGGAGAACGTTTCGGTATTGTTGATAGTGGTCGGTTTGCCGTACAGGCCGAACGAGGCAGGGAATGGCGGTTTGAAGCGCGGCTGGCCTTTTTTGCCTTCCAACGATTCGAGCAATGCAGTTTCTTCGCCGCAAATATATGCGCCGTAGCCGTGGTGGGCGAAGAGTTCAAATTCAAAATCCGAACCCAAAATATTTTTACCCAAAAAGCCTGCGGCACGCGCCTGCTCCAAAGCGGCTTCAAAGCGTTGATAGCCTTCAAAAATCTCGCCGTGGATATAGTTGTAGCCGGCTTTCGCACCCATCGCATAACCGGCAATAATCATGCCTTCAATCAGGGCATGAGGATTGAACATGATGATGTCGCGGTCTTTAAATGTACCCGGCTCGCCTTCGTCGGTGTTACAAACCACATATTTTTCGCCCGGGAAGGAACGGGGCATAAAGCTCCATTTCAAGCCGGCCGGGAAGCCCGCACCGCCACGACCGCGCAAACCGGAGGTTTTGACTTCGTCAATCACATCGGTTTGCGAGATGTTTTCGGACAGGATTTTACGCAGGGCGGTATAACCGCCACGTTTGACGTATTCGTCCAATGTCCAGCAATCGGGATTGGCGGTATCCACTTGGTCAAAAATCACGCCTGATTGGTAAATAGCCATTTTTGGTGTGCCTGTTTGTTTTCGTATAGGTTGCAGCCGTTGTTTTCAGACGGCCTGAATGTATTTTGTATTGGTTCCCAACCTACTTCGCTAAATTTTCTCCAAAAAATTCAGCATGTCCATTTTCTTTAATTCGTTACTATACGCTGCATATAATGGGTGTCGAGGTTGTCCGCTCTTTAAAAACTCCCCAATTCTTAACCAATTTATAGGGTACTGTTTTAAGTTTTCGTAAAGCTGTTTTAAGCAGTCGGAAAAATACGCTCTAGAATAAAATAAACCACCCCAAGCCAACAAAATATCACTTGTTACTTGTTGCGAAATCAATTTAGAAATGATTTCAACATTTTTTTGTATAATTTCTTTACTAGCTTCTTGCGGTAAATCATTAGGATTCGTTGCTCTTTGTGGATACAAATTAAACATTACAAAACTTATATATCCATTTTCCTCAGCAAAACCCATGACTTTTCTAATTGTAGGATCAGGTTCTTTGTCATCTGCAGTACTAGGATTAATACCAAAAACAAAAAGCGTTTTTTCAGATATAGATCCTAATGCAAAACGATATTTATTTAATTCATCTGTTTCATAAATATCTATTATGTATTCCATACCATACCCCCTTTTTCAGACGGCCTTTTATTTCAGTTCGGCAAGTTTCTTGTCAATCGCTTCTTCGGTCATAAAGCTGCACATACTGTGGTTGTTGACCAGCATGACCGGAGCGTCACCACATGCGCCCATGCATTCGCCTTCGACAAGGGTAAATTTGCCGTCAGGCGTGGTTTCGCCGTAGCCGATACCGAGTTTTTGTTTGAGGTATTCGCCGGTAGCCATACCGCCGCGCAGGGCGCAGGGCAGGTTGGTACAAACGGTCAGTTTGTATTTACCGACAGGCTCAAGGTCGTACATATTGTAGAAAGTAGCGACTTCGTAGGCTTGTGCAGGCGAGATGCCGATATAGTCTGCAACAAAGGCGATGGTCTCGGGAGCAAGCCAGCCTTTTTCGGTTTGGGCGATACGCAACGCGCCCATGATGGCGCTGCGGCGTTGGTCGGCAGGATATTTTGCCAACTCAATGTCAATTTGTTTTAAAGATTCTGCGGATAACATTATCGGTCAACCTCCCCGAATACGATGTCCTGCGTACCGATGATGGCAACGACGTCGGCCAGCATGTGGCCTTTTGCCATTTCGTCCATGCCTTGCAGGTGGGCGAAGCCGGGTGCGCGGATTTTCAGGCGGTAGGGTTTGTTTGCGCCGTCTGAAATGATGTAAACGCCGAACTCGCCTTTCGGATGTTCGACAGCGGTGTAGGTCTCGCCCTCGGGAACGTGCATACCCTCGGTAAAGAGTTTGAAATGGTGAATCAGGTCTTCCATACCTGTTTTCATTTCGGTACGTTTGGGCGGAGCAAATTTGTGGTTTGTGGTAATGACCGGACCCGGATTGACACGCAACCACTCGGAACATTGTTTGATGATACGCACGGATTGACGCATTTCTTCCATGCGGCAGAGGTAACGGTCGTAGCAGTCGCCGTTGACGCCGACGGGGATGTCGAAATCCATTTTGTCGTACACTTCGTAAGGCTGTGTCTTACGCACGTCCCATTCCACGCCGGAACCGCGTAACATCACCCCGGTAAAGCCTTTTTGCATGGCGCGCTCAGGAGTGACAACGCCGATGCCGACTGTACGCTGTTTCCAAATACGGTTGTCGGTCAGGAGGGTTTCAAGTGTATCGATGTTTTTCGGGAAACGTTCGCAGAAGGCATCGATAAAGTCGAGCATGGTGCCTTCGCGGGATTCATTGAGCTGCTTCAATACTTTGGCATTGCGGAATTTGCTGCTCTCGTATTTAGGCATGAAGTCGGGCAGGTCGCGGTAAACGCCGCCGGGACGGAAGTAGGCTGCGTGCATACGCGCGCCGGACACGGCTTCGTACAAGTCCATCAGCTCTTCGCGGTCGCGGAAGGCGTAAAGGATGGCGGTCATCGCGCCAATGTCGAAGGCGTGTGAACCGATGCCCATCAAGTGATTGAGGATGCGCGTTACTTCGGCGAACATCACGCGAATATACTGGGCGCGGATAGGTACATCAATTCCGGCAAGTTTTTCTACTGCCAAACAATACGCCTGCTCGTTGACCATCATGGAAACGTAATCCAAGCGGTCCATATAGGGCAGGGCTTGCAGATAGGTTTTGGTTTCTGCCAGTTTTTCGGTACCTCGGTGCAGGAGGCCGATATGTGGGTCGGCACGGACGATGGTTTCGCCCTCCAACTCCAAAATCATACGCAATACGCCGTGCGCCGCAGGGTGTTGCGGGCCGAAGTTGATGGTGTAGTTTCTTAATTTATTGGCCACCGTAGTTCTCCTCACGGACGATACGCGGCGTGATCTCGCGCGGCTCAATGGTAACAGGTTGGTAAATCACGCGTTTTTGCTCTTCGTCGTAACGCATTTCCACATAACCGGAAATCGGGAAATCTTTGCGGAACGGATGTCCGACGAAACCGTAATCGGTCAGGATGCGGCGCAAGTCCGGATGGTTGTTGAACATGATGCCGTACATATCGAAGGCTTCGCGCTCGTACCAATCCGCACTGTTGTAAATATCGACTACGGATTCGACTACGGGGAAGTCGTCGTCTGAAACCCAGACGCGCACGCGGATGCGCTGATTGTTTTTAACGGAAAGCAGCTGGCTGACGACGGCAAAGCGCTTGCCCTGCCATAATTCGTTTTTATAAGTGCTGTAATCGACACCGCACAAGTCAACCAGAAGCTCGAAATGCAGTTCTTCATGGTCGCGCAGCGTGGTCATGACTGAAATATAGTGTTCAGGCAGACACTCGACGGTAATTTCGCCCAAAGCTGAAATGACTTTGCTTGCCTGATCGCCAAGCACACTGACGACGGTTTCGTATAAGTTTTGAATGCTTGCCATATCGTCCTCTCCTTACTCATCACGCGCGATGGTGGAAGTGCGCTTGATTTTTTGTTGGAGCTGAATCAGGCCGTAAATCAGAGCTTCCGCAGTCGGTGGACAACCCGGCACATAAACATCTACCGGCACGACGCGGTCGGCACCGCGCACAACGGAATAAGAATAGTGATAATAGCCGCCGCCGTTGGCACACGAGCCCATAGACAATACCCAGCGCGGCTCGGCGAGCTGGTCGTATACGCGGCGCAGGGCAGGCGCCATTTTGTTGGTCAGCGTACCTGCCACAATCATCAGGTCGGCCTGACGGGGGGACGGACGGAAAATGATGCCAAAGCGGTCAAGGTCGTAACGCGCCATGCCCGCATGCATCATTTCTACGGCGCAGCAGGCCAAACCGAAAGTAACCGGCCACAATGAACCGGTACGCATATAGTTCAACACCGTATCCGCGCTGGTGGTGATGAAACCTTTTTTCAAAACGCCTTCTATTCCCATTCCAGCGCACCTTTTTTCCATTCGTAAATAAAGCCTACCGTCAGAACGACGATAAACACCAGCATAGACCAAAAGCCGTACGCGCCCAAATCTTTGAACACGACTGCCCACGGCAACATGAACGCGACCTCCAAATCGAAGAGGATGAAGAGGATGGCGACGAGGTAATAGCGCACGTCGAACTTCATCCTTGCGTTTTCAAAGGCTTCGAAACCGCATTCGTAAGGCGCGTCTTTTTCGGCGTAGTGGCGTTTCGGGCCTAAAATCGTGCCGAGCAGGATAAACAGCACGCCGGCTGCAAGACCGACAAGGATAAAGACAAAGACGGGAAAGTAAGCGGACAACATGGTTACACCCAAATCCGTTAACAAAATTTCTACAATAATTTCGTATTTTAGCGAATTTCAAAAACCTTTAAAAGGAAAACAGGCAAAAAAGTCCAATAAATACAATTATTTTATGATAACGATTATTATTTGAGTTTTTTGTAAATACCCTATCTGATTTTCCCTTTTCCGCTTACCCCTCGCATTCTTCCTTACCCGCATACAACAATGCCGTCTGAAAGCTTCAGACGGCATGGGATAATGTATGGTAAAACTATCGGACAGTCTGCAAGACTTCACGCACGCCAGCTTTAAGTTCTGCCCCAAAACGCCTGCCCAATAGTGTGCCGAAATCGTCCTGCCGTGTGTAATCGACCAAATCCGGAGCTTTGACGACATTGCGCGCCACGCTGTAGACATTGCCGATACCGTCTATCAACCCGACTTTCTGCGCATCCGCACCCGTATACACTCGACCGCTGAACACATCGGGATACTGTTGGAACTTAAGTCGGCTGCCACGTCCTGCTTTAACAGCCTTGATAAATTCTCCGTGTATGCCGGTCAGCATTTCTTCCCAGATTTTCGACTGTTCGGGCGTTTCGGGAGAAAACGGATCGCCCATACCTTTGTTGCTGCCTGCAATTTTAACCCTGCGTTTCACGCCGATTTTTTCCATTAATTCAGTAGCATCAAAACTGCTGCCGATAACGCCGATGCTGCCGACGATGCTGGACGGGTCCGCATAAATTTTGTCTGCCGCCGCCGCAATATAGTAGCAGCCTGATGCACACATATCCTCCGCCACGAGATAAACGGGAATGTCGGGATGTTGCGCTTTCAGACGGCGTATTTCATCAAAGGCAGTATTGGATACGACGGGAGAGCCGCCCGGACTGTTGGCGCGGATGATAATGGCCTTTGCCTGCGGGTTCTTGTAGGCGGCTTCCATGCCGTCTTTCAGTTTCTTGACCTGATCTTCGACGCCGTTGCCGATTTCTCCGTACAGGTTGACGACTGCCGTATGCGGCGTATTGCCTTCCAGCCGCAACGCCGTTTCATCTTTACGGAAAATGCCGGCAAGCAGGGCAATCAAAATCAGGGTGCCGACGGCACGCCAAATGTTTTTCCACATCCGTTCCCTGCGCCTGTCCCGATAGGCGGACAGCAGCACTTCACGCATGATGTCGCGCTCCCAAGAAGTTTCCATGGTATTTTGGGCTTCAGAGGCTTCGTTTTCCCTCCTAATCCGATATTGCATACTTGACCTTTCTTAAAATATCCCGAAGGGCAGAACTGTTCATTCTGCCCGATTTTTCCGTTCTACGCCCATTGCGTCCAAGTTGTCGGACACTTCTTTCCACGCAGCATCCAGAAGCTGCACCACCTCACCCTCTGCCTTAATGCCGAACTCGATATGCGGCCTGACTGCCGTTCCGTCCGCATTGGTCCAACCGACGCTGGGCAGGCTGTAAGAACGCACGCCGGGATAAGTTTGTTCGATATACTCCATAAGCGGCGTCAGCCGTGATTCCGGCTGCTCGAACACATACACGCTGCGGCTGCCGCGTTCGGTTTGGTTGAAGCGGTCGGCGTAATAAGTATTCAAAACCCATTCGGCCATTGGGTGCGCCATCACAGGGAAGCCGGGGAAGAAATAATGCTCGCGGATGGAAAATCCGGCGATATTATTAAACGGATTGGGCACCAATTCCGCGCCTTCGGGAAAATCCGCCATCTTCAGGCGTTGGGCGTGTTCGGGCGAATCGAGCGGCTCGCCGCGTTTAAGGGTCACGCCTTCGATAAACTTAGCGGCTTCAGGATGGCGGACGACGGGCAAATCCAAAGCGGCGGCGGCCGCTTGGCGGGTATGATCGTCGGGCGTGGCGCCGATACCGCCGGTAACGAAAGTCGGCATGCCGTCTGAAAAGCTGCGGCGCAGTTGTTTGACCAGCAAATCGGGTTCGTCGGGCAGATATTGCACCTGATTGAGCTTCAGTCCGTGCGATTCCAATAAGGATTTGAAAAAGGCGAAATGCTTGTCTTGACGGCTGCCATGAAGAATTTCATCGCCGATGATGATGAGGTTGAACAAATGCTGTCGGTCTTTCATAATCTTTCCTTCTGCCTAAAGGCTATATTCATGATTCCCCATGATTACTGTTCCAATATTGCTTATTAGGTGCAACGGATAGGAGAGACTCATGTCTGTAATCGGCATTGTTGCGTTTTTCATGTTCATTATCAGCCTTTTTGTGTGTGCGTTTGTGCTGATTGTTCAGTATTTGATTATTCGCCGTAAAATTCATCAAGACAAACGTGCAGTCAATTTTCGCGCCAAATATGCTACGCTTTCCACATTTTTTATACAATGGGTTGTTCTGAGCGCATTCAGCTCCTTACCTGCAAACCGTATGATTTTTTCACTGGCAGTCTTTACGGATATTTTACTTGGTTTTTTGTGGTTGTTTTTTGTTGCAACCAATGCAGATGAAATGTGGCGTTTGACCGGGCAAAAAGGCTACTTGTTGTGGCCTTTGGCAGCTGCTTCGGTTTGGGCAGCATGCTTCATTATATTCAGCTTCGGATAGCGTCTCAATAATTGCGGACAAATGCCGTCTGAAAACCTGAATGCTTTTTCAGACGGCATTAAACTAGATTATCTCATCTATTTATAAGATAATAAGTTCAAATCATGTGCAGAGCGGTTTACCTCGTTCTGCTTTTATTTTTAGTCCGAAGGATTCCACATGAGTCAAAACAATACTATCCTGCAACACCTCCCCATCGGTCAAAAAGTCGGCATCGCCTTCTCGGGCGGTCTTGATACCTCTGCCGCGCTGTTGTGGATGAAACTCAAAGGCGCGCTGCCTTATGCCTACACTGCCAACCTCGGCCAGCCCGACGAAGACGACTACAATGCCATTCCCAAAAAAGCAATGGAATACGGTGCGGAAAACGCCCGCCTGATCGACTGCCGCGCGCAGTTGGCACACGAAGGTATCGCCGCCATCCAATGCGGCGCGTTCCACGTTTCCACCGGCGGCATCGCCTATTTCAACACCACGCCTCTGGGCCGCGCCGTGACCGGCACCATGCTCGTTTCCGCCATGAAAGAAGACGACGTCAATATCTGGGGCGACGGCAGCACCTACAAAGGCAACGACATCGAGCGTTTCTACCGCTACGGCCTCTTGACCAATCCCGCGCTGAAAATCTACAAACCTTGGCTCGACCAACAATTTATCGACGAACTCGGCGGCCGTCACGAAATGAGCGAATTTCTGATTGCCAACGGTTTCAACTACAAAATGTCGGTTGAAAAAGCCTACTCCACCGATTCCAATATGCTCGGCGCGACGCATGAAGCCAAAGATTTGGAATTCCTCAACAGCGGCATCAAAATCGTTAAGCCCATCATGGGCGTTGCCTTCTGGGACGAAAACGTCGCAGTCAAACCTGAAGAAGTCAGCGTACGCTTTGAAGAAGGCGTGCCGGTTGCATTGAACGGCAAAGAATACGCCGACCCCGTCGAACTCTTCCTCGAAGCCAACCGCATCGGCGGCCGCCACGGCTTGGGCATGAGCGACCAAATCGAAAACCGCATCATCGAAGCCAAATCGCGCGGCATCTACGAAGCCCCGGGCATGGCGTTGTTCCACATCGCCTACGAACGTTTGGTGACCGGCATCCACAACGAGGACACCATCGAACAATACCGCATCAACGGCCTGCGCCTCGGCCGTTTGCTCTACCAAGGCCGCTGGTTTGACAGCCAAGCCCTGATGTTGCGCGAAACCGCCCAACGCTGGGTCGCCAAAGCCATTACCGGCGAAGTCACCCTCGAACTGCGTCGCGGCAACGACTACTCGATTCTGAACACCGAATCGCCTAACCTGACCTACCAACCGGAACGCCTGAGCATGGAAAAAGTCGAAGACGCCGCGTTCACCCCGCTCGACCGCATCGGCCAACTCACCATGCGCAACCTCGACATCACCGACACCCGCGCCAAACTGGGTATCTACTCGCAAAGCGGTTTGTTGTCGCTGGGCGAAGGTTCGGTATTGCCGCAGTTGGGCAATAAGAAATAAAGCAGCCCTGTCATTTTGAACTGTTTCAAACGGGAAAGGTCGTCTAAAATTCAGTTTTCAGACGACCTTTCTATTTTTTCCTCAAATCATTTGAAATCATGAAATTCTTTTCCCACTTTTATCTTGAAAACCATATGTATTTCAACGACTACTTGAAATACGTCCTGATTTTCGCCGCTCTTGTCGTCCTACTGCTCGCCGTATCGCAATACCTGCGCCACCGCATGGACACCAAATACCGCGACCTGAGCATTATCGCCTTACTGCTGCTTATCCTCATCAGCGGCATCCAATACCTCTCATACAGCGAACGCCAAAACTTCGCCGCGGACACCTCGCGCATGGTCGGTTTTCTCAATGCACTGATTGAAAATCAAAAAGTGGAGAAACAAGACATCATCGTCAACAGCACGCACCTATACAACGGCATGATTATCGGCATCAAAAGCCAATATTACGAAGTCCATTTCAATCAAGACTTCTCCGCCTACACCCTGACCCCCACCAATCTGGTCAACAACAACATCGAACTCATCGACAAAGAATAACAGGACACACTCATGGAAGCATACTCCCTCCTTGCCCTCAAACTCCTCATGGGTATTTTAGGTTTGGTCTTTCAAATTAATATCTTGGGAAAAGGAAACCTCGCCCCCACTTCCGCTATGGACCAAGTACAAAACTATGTGCTTGGCGGCATCATCGGCGGCGTGATTTACAGCGACAGCGTCGGGCTGTTGCAATTTTTCCTCGTGCTGATTTTGTGGACGCTGTTGGTCTTGAGTCTGAAATTCATCAAAAACCACAACCGCTGGATCAAATCCGTAATTGACGGCAAATCTGTTTGGGTCATCATCAACGGTAAAATCCAAGCAGAAGAATGTATGAAAAACGGCATCAGCGCACACGACCTCATGTTCAAACTCCGCGCCGCCGGCATCTACGAAATCTCAGCCGTCAAACGCGCCGTGATGGAACAAAACGGGCAACTTACCGTCATCCAATACGGCGACGAAAGCCTGCGCTATCCGCTGATTACAGACGGTCAAGTCGATCCCGACATCCTCGAAATCATCAACCGCGATGAAGCGTGGCTGCAACAGGAACTCGACCGCCTCAAGCTCACTGCCGTGCAAGTCTATATCGGCGAATACATCGATGGGAAACTGGTGGCACATCCTTATCCGTAACTGCCGGAAATCCGATAACGGATTTATCTCCCGCCTTCCCAAGAAAGCGGTGCGGACAACCGTCAAACACCTAAAAAAATGCCGTCTGAAACTTTACTGTTTCAGACGGCATTCCATATCCAAGCCTATTTCCTCTGTCTGCCCATATCGGCGGCGGCAGTAAACAAAACATCGGTTGAAGAATTCAACGCTGTTTCTGCCGAATCCTGAATCACGCCGATGATAAAGCCGACTGCAACCACCTGCATAGCGACATCGTTATTGATACCGAACAGGCTGCACGCCAAAGGAACCAGCAGAAGGGAACCGCCTGCCACGCCGGATGCGCCGCACGCACTGACGGTTGCCACCAGGCTCAAAAGCAACGCAGTGGCAAAATCAACATGAATCCCTTGAGTGTACGCGGCCGACATTGCCAACACGGTAATCGTAATCGCCGCACCCGCCATATTGATGGTTGCGCCCAAAGGAATGGAAATCGAATAAGTATCTTCATGCAAACCCAACTTTTTCGCCAAAGCCATATTGACAGGAATATTGGCGGCAGAAGAACGGGTAAAGAAAGCATATACGCCGCTTTCGCGCAAACAGGTAAACACCAGCGGATAAGGATTACTGCGGATTTTCCACCATACAATGACCGGATTGACCACCAATGCGATAAACACCATACAGCCAAGCAGGACAGCAAGCAGCTTCACATAACCGGAAAGCGCGCCGAAACCTGTTTCCGCAATCGTGGACGATACCAAACCAAAAATACCCAGAGGGGCAAAGCGGATAATCCATTTCACAACAGTAGAAACCGCTTCCGCCAAATCGGCGACGACCTGCCGCGTTACGTCCGAACCATGATTGCGCAATGCCGCACCCAAAACCAAAGCCCAAGCCAAAATACCGATATAGTTGGCATTGGCAATCGCGTTAATCGGGTTGGCAACCAAACTCATCAGCAGGGATTTCAAAACCTCCACAATACCGGAAGGCGGCGCATTGGATACCTCGCCCGCACCCGCCAATACGATGTGTACGGGAAACACCATGCTGGCCACTACCGCCACGACGGCGGCGGCAAACGTTCCAATCAAATATAAAATGATAATAGGCTTGATAAACGCCTCATTGCCTTTTTGATGCTGCGCAACGGCTGCTGCGACCAAAACAAAAACCAAAACAGGGGCAACGGCTTTAAGCGCACCGACAAACAGGCTGCCGAAAAGACCTGCCGCCAAACCCAGTTGCGGTGAAACCGAACCGATTACAACACCCAACACCAAACCGACGGCAATCTGTTTGACCAGGCTGACACTGTTAATCGCATTAAGTAAGGATCTGCCGAATGCCATTATTCTTCCTTATGTTGTTATATGTTAAGAAACGTTGTATTTTAAAAGAAATCTCATCTCCCGTGTTTTTTTATTTTTTCCGCATGCCGATTTAAAACAAAATACCATCAAACAAATAAATAAAGACACAACAAACCACAACCGTTAAAATGCCCGAAATTTATATGCCGTCTGAAATACCTTATCCCTTTCAAACAATATAAGGCAGCCGTTCAAAACCCAGTAGAAACAATGTTAGAATCAAAAAGACCGATACCACCGCCCGACACGCATACCATTATGATCAAATTGACCGCCCCGCTCCTTCTGGCTCTATCTTTCTTCCCATCAGCACATGCGCTTGCCGCCGACCATACCGAAAATAAGGCAGAGGGTTCCATACTGACGAAAAATAAAAATACAAACACCGAATCGGTCAAATTAAAACCCAAATTTCCCATCAGTATCGATACGCAAGACAGTGAAATTAAAGATATGATAGAAGAACACCTGCCACTCATCACACAGCAGCAGGAAGAGGTTTTGGATAAGGAACAGGTGGGCTTCCTTGCCGAAGAAGCGCCGGACAACGTCAAAACCATGCTCCGCAGCAAAGGCTATTTCAACAGCAAAGTCAGCCTGACGGAAAAAAACGGCGGCTACACAGTACATATCATACCCGGCCCGCGCACCAAAATCAGCAATGTCAGCGTCGCCATCCTCGGCGACATCCTTTCAGACGGCAACCTTGCCGAATACTACCGCAACGCTATGTCAAACTGGCAGCAGCCGGTGGGCAGCGATTTTAATCAGGACGACTGGGAAAGCAGCAAAACATCCGTTCTCAGCGCGGTAACGCGCAAAGGTTATCCCCTGGCCAAACTCGGCAATACGCAGGCTACCGTCAACCCGGATACCGCCACCGCCGATTTGAACGTCATTGTAGACAGCAACCGCCCCATATTATTCGGCAACTTTGAAATCACCGGCACACAGCGTTACCCTGAACAAATCGTTTCCGGCCTTGCGCGTTTCCAGCCCGGTATGCCGTACGACCTAGACCTGTTACTCGACCTCCAACAGGCCCTCGAACAAAACGGACATTATTCCGGCGCATCCGTACAAGCAGACTTCGACCACCTTCAAGACGACCGCGTTCCCGTCAAAGTCAGCGTAACCGAAGTCAAACGCCACAAACTCGAAACCGGCGTACGGCTTGATTCGGAATACGGTTTGGGCGGCAGGATCGCCTACGACCATTACAACCTCTTCAACAAAGGCTATATCGGTTCGGTCGTTTGGGATATGGACAAATACGAAACCACGCTTGCCGCCGGTATCAGCCAACCCCGCAACTACAGGGGCAAATACTGGACAACCAACGTTTCCTACAACCGTTCGACCACTCAAAACCTCGAAAAACGCTCCCTCTCCAGCGGCATCTGGCATGTACGCGACCGTAACGGCATCGATGCGCGGCTGGGTGTGGAATTCCTTGTAGAAGACCGAAAAATTCCCGATACGGATTACGATTTGGGAAAAAGCCATGCCACCATGCTGACCGCATCATGGAAACGACAGTTGCTCAACAGCGAACTGCACCCTGAAAACGGCTATTACCTGGACGGCAAAATCGGTACGACTTTGGGCAAATTCCTGTCCTCTACCGTTCTGACGCGTGCCTCCGCCCGTGCCGGCTATTTCTTCACGCCCGAAAACAAAAAAATCGGTACGTTCATCATACGCGGTCAGGCAGGGTACACCGTTGCCCGCAAAGATGCCGAAGTTCCTTCAGGGTTGATGTTCCGCAGCGGCGGCGCGTCCTCCGTACGCGGTTACGAACTCGACAGTATCGGACTTGCAGGTCCGAACGGATCGGTTCTGCCCGAGCGTGCCGTCTTTGTGGGCAGCCTGGAATACCAACTGCCGTTTACGCGCACCCTTTCCGGCGCGGTGTTCCACGATATGGGCGATGTCTCCACCAATTTCAAACACATGACGCTGAAACACGGCTCCGGTTTGGGTGTGCGCTGGTTCAGTCCGCTCGCACCGTTTTCCTTCGATATTGCCTACGGGCACAGCGATAGAAAAATCCGTTGGCACATCAGCCTGGGAACACGCTTCTAAACCGGTATAGCCGTTTCAGACGGCACCGACGCAACTATTTTGAAACAGACACCATGACCGATACTTCACCGACCGTCAACGACACACGACAAATGCCGTCTGAAAACCGCCCTACCCCGCCGGTAAAAAAACGCAAACTGTTCCGTAAATCGGCAGCGGTATTGCTGTGCATCCTCATCCTGATAACGTCGTTTGCCGGCTGGCTTGCCGGTACGGAATCCGGTTTACGCTTCGGTCTGTACAAGATTCCGTCATGGTTCGGCGTAAACATCTCTTCCAAAAACCTCAAAGGTACGCTGATAGCCGGATTTGACGGCGACAACTGGTCGATAGAAACCGAAGGTGCCGACATCACCGTCAGCCGTTTCCGATTCGATTGGAAACCGTCCGAGCTGATACGCCGCCGCCTGCACATTACCGAAATATCCGCCGGCGACATTTCCATCGTTACCAAACCGACCCCGCCTAAAGAAGAGCGTCCGGCACAAGGGCTGCCGGACAGTATAGACCTGCCTGCCGCCGTATCCGTCGACCGCTTTGAAACAGGTAAAATCAGCGTGGGCAAAGCCTTTGACAAACAAACCGTCTATCTCGAAAGGCTGGATGCTTCATACCGTTATGACATCAAAGGACACCGCCTCGACCTGAAAACCGCCGACACCCCGTGGAGCAAATCGACCGGTGCAGTCGTAATCGGTCTGAAAAAACCTTTTGTCCTCAACACCGCCATCTACACCAAAGGCGAACTGGAAGGCGAAACCATACACGGTACGGCGCGCCTGTGGGGTAGTTTGCAGGATATGCACACCGACCTGATACTGGATGGCGACAATATCCATTTATCGGGGAAATCCATCATCCACCCGTTTGCCGAATCATTGGATAAAACATTGGAAGAAGTGCTGATTAAAGGATTCAACATCAATCCGTCCGCCTTCCTGCCCTCCCTACCCAAAGCAAGGCTTAACTTTGACCTGACCGCCATTCCGTCTTTTTCAGACGGCATCGCACTGGATGGTTCTCTCGACCTGGAAAATACCGAGGCCGGTTTTGCCGACCGCAACAGCATCCCCGTCCGACAGATTTTGGGAGACTTCGTCATCGGTCAGGATGGTGTGGTACATATTGATAATGCGGGCATTGCCCTGCTCGAACGGGGAAATATCAACCTGTCCGGCGATATCGATACCGGAAAAAACATCCTGCAACTGGATATAGGCATAGACTCTGTCGGCTCGGATGATGTGATTCAAACCGCAATCAACGGCAAGTTGAACGGAAATATCGGCATCAAAGGCCCAACCGCCTCACCAGGCATCACTTGGAAACTCAGCAACGGTACGGCACGCACGCACGGCAGTCTGGGTATTGAAAGCGACCCCGCAAACGGACAGCAAAAACTGGTGTTCGACACCGTTGGCATTGAAGCAGAGCAAGGCAGTTTGACCGCGCAAGGCTACCTCGAACTGTTTAAAGACCGCCTGCTCAAACTCGATATCCGCTCCCAAGCATTCAACCCCGCAAATATCGACCCGAAGTTTCCGTCAGGCAATATCAACGGCTCAATAAACCTTGCAGGAGAACTCGCAAAAGAGCAGTTTTCGGGAAAAATGCGGTTTTCCCCCAGCATACTCAACGGCGTACCGCTTAACGGTCATGCCGACATTGTTTACGAATCCCGCCACCTTCCGCGTGCCCTGATTGATTTGCGTCTGGGACAGAACATTATTAAAACAGACGGCAGCTTCGGTAAAAAAGGCGACCGTCTCAACCTCAATATCACCGCCCCCGATTTATCCCGCTTCGGTTTCGGACTGGAAGGCTTGTTAAACATACACGGCCATCTTTCCGGGGACCCATCCGAAGGCATCAAAACATTTGAAACCAACCTTTCCGGTACGGCACGCGGCCTGCATATCGGCAAGGCGGCAAACATTCGTTCCCTCGATTTCACACTCAAAGGTTCGCCCGATATAAACCGTCCGCTCCATGCCGACATAAAAGGCAGCAGCCTCTCCGTATCCGGCGGGGCGGCAGTTATCGACACTGCCGACCTGACACTGGACGGCACGGGCGTGCAACACCGTATCCGTACGCATGCCTCCATGACTCTGGACGGCAAGCCGTTCAAATTCGACTTGGACGCTTCAGGCGGTATCAACAAGGCACTTACCCTATGGAAAGGCAGTATTAGTGTTTTCGACATCGGCGGCGCATTCAACCTCAAGTTGCAAAACCGTATGATGCTTGAAGCCGGTGCGGAACGTGTGGCCATGAGTACGGCAAACTGGCGAGCCATGGGTGGCAGCCTGAATCTGCAACACTTTTCCTGGGATAAAAAAAGCGGCATATCGGCAAAAGGCAACGCACACAGCCTGCACATTGCCGAGCTGCACAATTTCTACAAACCGCCCGTCGAACACAATCTGGTTTTAGACGGAGATTGGGATGTCGCCTACGGGCATAATGCGCACGGCTACCTCAACATCAGCCGCCAAAGCGGGGATGTCGTATTGGACGGGAAACATGCTTTGGGCTTGAATGCGCTTTCCTTGAAAACCCGTTTCCAAAACAACCGCATCGAAACCCTGCTTGACAGCGGCACGCGTTTCGGACGGATTAATGCCGATTTGGATATCGGCAACGCCTTCGGCGGTAATATGGCTGCCGCACCGATTGGCGGGAGGATTACCGTTTCCCTTCCCGATTTCGGTGCATTCAAACCCTTTCTGCCCGCTACCGTACAAAATATCACCGGCAACCTGAACGCCGACGCGCATATCGGCGGACGGGTGGGCTCTCCGTCCGTCAACGCCGCTGTCAACGGTAACAGCAACTACGGGAAAATCAACGGCAACATCACAATCGGGCAAAGTAATTCTTTCAGTACCTCGCCCCTGGGCGGGAAACTCAACCTGACCGTTGCCGATGCTGAAGTATTCCGCAATTTCCTACCGGTCGGACAAACTGTCAAAGGCAGCCTGAATGCCGCCGTAACCCTTGGCGGCAACATTGCCAATCCGCACTTGGGCGGCAGCATCAACGGCGAAAAACTCTACTACCGCAACCAATCCCAAGGCATCATCTTGGATAACGGTTCACTGCGTTCCCATATAGAGGGTAGGAAATGGATAATTGACAGCTTGAAATTCCGTCATGAAGGGACGGCGGAACTCTCCGGCACGGTCAGTATGGAAAACAGCGAACCCGATGTCGATATCAGCGCGGTATTCGACAAATACCGCATCCTGTCCCGCCCTAACCGCCGCCTTCTGGTTTCCGGCAATACGCGCCTGCTCTATTCTCTGCAAAAAGGCATATCCGTTACCGGTATGATTAAAACAGATCAAGGATTGTTCGGCTCGCAAAAATCCTCAATGCCGTCTGTCGGAGATGATGTCGTCGTATTGGGAGAACCCAAAAAAGAAGCCGCCGCAACCCTCCCCGTCAGCATGAACATTACCTTGGATTTAAACGACAATATCCGCTTCGTCGGTTATGGTGCAGACGTTACCGCAGGCGGAAAGCTGACTCTGACCTCGCATCCCGGAGAGAGCGTACAGGGAATAGGTACGGTACACATTGTCAAAGGACGTTATAAAGCATACGGGCAGGATTTGGACATCACCAAAGGCAGGGTTTCCTTTGTCGGACCGCTCAATGCCCCCAACCTCAACATCCGTGCCGAACGCCGCCTTTCCCCCGTGGGGGCGGGTGTAGAAATTTTAGGCAGCCTCAACAGCCCGCGCGTTACCCTGACGGCAAACGAACCGATGAGTGAAAAAGACAAGCTCTCATGGCTCGTCCTCAACCGTGCCAGCAGCGGCAGCAGCAGCGACAACGATACCCTGTCTGCCGCCGCAGGCGCACTACTTGCCGGACAAATCAACGACCGAATCGGACTGGTGGATGATTTGGGATTTACCAGCAAACGCAGCAGAAACGCGCAAACCGGCGAACTCAATCCTGCCGAACAGGTACTGACTATCGGCAAACAACTCACCGGCGACCTCTACATCGGATACGAATACGGCATTTCCAGTGCAGAACAATCCATCAAAATGGTTTACCAGTTGACCCGTGCCATACAGGCGGTTGCCCGCATCGGCAGCCGTTCGTCGGGCGGCGAGCTGAAATACACCATACGTTTCGACCGTTTCTTCGGTTCAGACAAGAAAGACACCACGGAAAACGGCAAAGAAAAATAGTCGGATTTCAGACGGCAAAGCCAACGATTCAAGCTGCGCCGTCTGCAAATCACACCGTCAAAAAGAGCTTTTGCTTAAATACAATTAATTGAATTTAAACGATTATTAAATAAATTCAACACAAAAAACCGTAATAATCTATTTGACAATACATAAAAATATCGGTTACAACCGGATTTGATACAAGAAAAATACTGATGCCGTCTGCAACCGTTTCAGACGGCATTACGAGAAAATCTTTTAGGAGAATCCACATGTCCCAACACTCCTCCTGCTCCGAAGAAAAAAAATTCTTTGGGCATCCCTTCCAGCTTTCCACCCTCTTCCATATTGAATTGTGGGAACGTTTTTCCTTCTACGGAATGCAGGGCATCCTGCTGATTTACCTCTACTACACTGCCAACAAAGGAGGTTTGGGGATAGACAAAACCCTTGCAGGCGGTATTGTCGGCGCATACAGCGGCAGCGTGTACCTGTCCACCATTTTGGGCGCGTGGTTTGCCGACCGAGTATGGGGTGCGGAAAAAACCCTCTTCCTCTCGGGCATCGTCGTGATGCTCGGACACATCGTCCTTGCCGCAGCACCGGGCCTGTACGGCCTTTTAATCGGGCTGATATTCATCGCATTGGGCAGCGGCGGCGTGAAATCTACGGCCAGTTCAATGGTGGGCGCATTATACGAACAAGACGAAATGCGCCCGCTGCGCGATGCAGGTTTCTCCATCTTCTACATCGCCATCAACATCGGCGGCTTCTTAGGCCCCTTATTGACCGGACTGCTTCAAGAAAATATCGGTTTCCATTATGGCTTTGGCGCAGCAGCGGTCGGTATGGCATTCGGCTTGTGGCGTTATTCCTTAGGTCGTAAAAACCTCCCACATCCCACGGTTCCCCATCCGCTTTCAAAAGGACAAGGCAAAACTGCGGCTGCCATCGGCATTGCCTTTATTGCCGCACTTGCAACCGCTATCAAAACCGGGCTTATCAACGTCGACAATTTCTCCACCGTCCTACTGTCTACCATCATCCTTGCCGTAATCGTCTATTTTACCCGGCTGCTGACCAATCCCCACGTTAGTTCCGACAATAAGCGGCACATCATCGCCTATATGCCCCTTTTCCTGACCATCTGTATGTTTTGGGCGGTCTGGTTTCAAGTCTATACGGTCGCCACGGTCTATTTTGACGAAACCGTTAACCGCACCATAGGATCATTTACCATACCGGTCTCATGGAAAGACTCCATACAAAGCATGTGGGTTATCCTCTTTTCCGGCGTGATGGCGGCTATTTGGACCAAAATGGGGCGTAAACAGCCTAAAACTCCCCTTAAATTTGCTATGGCGGTATTTGTAACCGGCGCATCCTTTCTATGTTTCATTCCCTTTATCTCATCAGGCACCCCGATGCCTATTATGGTTTTCTCACTGATTATCCTTGCCATCACGATAGGTGAATTAATGATTTCCCCTATTGCGCTATCCATATCCACCAAAATTGCCCCTCCTTTATTCAAAACCCAAATGGTCGCCCTCAACTTTCTTGCTTTTTCATTAGGTTTTACTTTGGGAGGAGTATTGTTTGAAAAAGGTTATCATGCCGGTAACGACATCGGATTTTACCAACTGCTCTTCTACATCGGTGCAGCAACAGGCACATTGCTCCTGCTGCTTATCCCTGTTTTAAATAAAATGCTGAAAGGTATAGACTGAAACCTGTTTTTGCCACAAAAATGCCGTCTGAAAACCTTCAGACGGCATTTTTCATATAATCCCCAATACCATTCGTATTGCAACCCGACATTAAAGGATGCCTATTTCCTTTCCGATATACGGAAATAAAATGCCGTCTGAAACATTCGTTGTATCAGACGGCACTTTTATGTCGGATGCACACAGGACAGGCGGTAAGCCGGGTTCTGTCTCGGACAGTCATTCCTCTAGGCATACCGTTGCCAGTATGCTCAAGCAACCTACCCGAACGCTCGGCGGGCAGCGTCATTGCGTTCTGTTTGGTCTTGCTCCGAATGGGGTTTGGCCTGCCGCATATTGTTACCAAATGCGCGGTGCGCCCTTACCGCACCTTTTCACCCTTACCTGTGCTGCCAAAGCAGCCATCGGCGGTTTTGCTTTCTGTTCCACTTTCCGTCGCGTTACCGCGCCCGGCCGTTAACCGGCATTCTACCCTGCGGAGCCCGGACTTTCCTCCCCGTATGCCTTACGCGATACGCAGCGACTGTCTGCCCGTCCCGTGTGCGGCGCGGATTATAACACGAAACGCAAAAATGCCGTCTGAAACGGTACAGGTTTCAGACGGCATACAGTCTAAACTACACGCCTTGTTTCAGGCTGGCTTCGATAAAGCCGTCCAAGTCGCCGTCCAATACGGCTTTGGTGTTGCCGACTTCGTAGCCTGTACGCAAGTCTTTAATGCGTGAGGAATCCAAAACGTATGAGCGGATTTGGCTGCCCCAACCTACATCGGATTTACCTTCTTCCAATGCCTGTTTCTCTTCGTTACGTTTGCGCATTTCCAATTCGTACAGTTTGGATTTCAACATTTCCATCGCGGCCGCTTTGTTGGCGTGTTGCGAACGGTCGTTTTGACATTGCACCACAATACCGGTCGGCTCGTGGGTAATACGCACGGCGGAGTCGGTTTTGTTAATATGCTGACCGCCCGCGCCCGATGCACGGTAGGTGTCAATGCGCAAATCGGCGGGGTTGATTTCGATTTCGATGGAATCGTCGATTTCCGGATAGGCAAACACGGAGGCAAACGAGGTATGGCGTTTGTTGTTCGAGTCAAACGGCGAGTAACGCACCAAGCGGTGAACGCCGGTTTCAGTACGCAGCAAACCGTAGGCGTATTCGCCTTCCACTCGGATAGTCGCGCGGTTGATGCCCGCGATTTCGCCGTCGTCTTCTTCGAGGATTTCGATTTTGAAGCCTTTGCGCTCGGCGTAGCGGCTGTACATGCGGAACAGCATACCCGCCCAGTCTTCCGCTTCGGTACCGCCCGCGCCTGCAGTGATGTCGATAAAGCAGTTGTTCGGGTCGGCAGGCTGGTTGAACATCCGTTTAAACTCCAAATCCGCCATCTGTTTTTCCAGTCCCGACACGTCTTCCTGCACGGCGGCAAAACCTTCTTCGTCGTTTTCTTCGACGGTCATTTCAATCAGCATGCGGTTGTCTTCGATGCCCGACGCGATGTTGTCGAGCGTCAATACGATGCCTTCGAGGATTTTGCGCTCTTTGCCGATTTCTTGGGCGCGTTTCGGGTCGTTCCACAGCTCAGGGTCTTCAGAAAGACCGATGACTTCTTCCAATCGGTCTTTCTTACCCTGATAATCCATATAAACGCGGATGTCTTCGCTGCGCTTTTCCAAATCGTTCAGGGTGTTGTTGAGCTGGTTGATTACTTCGGCTTCCATGATTCTTTTGTTCTTTCAAAATTTTAGGGGCGTATTGTACGGGATTCGGGTATTTTTTTCTATGGATAAAGCCTTCTGGAAACACGTTCAGACGGCATGACTGTCAATAACGGTATGCCGCCAGTTTACGTTTAATTTCAGGCAATGCGGCACGTGCGGCCTCTTCACCTAACCGGATGGCGCGTTTTTTCTGATCGAATCCGCCAACAGACCCCAAATCCAACACCTGCGGTTTGATGACAACATTTGCCTGCCCCAATTCGTTTTGCAGTGCGGAAACGCTCATTACGTTCAGTGTCTGATCGAGATAAGAGAAGAACCCTTGATTGACATTTTTGCTCGGACGTGCGGAAATATCGACGGCAATGACAAAATTCGCTCCCTGCCGCCTGGCCGAACTGACAGGGACGGGCTGCGACAGACCGCCGTCAACATATTTGTGCCTGCCGATGATGACTGGCTGGAACACATTGGGAATTGCTGCGGAAGCACGAACCGCCTGTCCGACATTCCCCTGATTAAAAGCGACGGCTTTGCCGGTTTCAAAATCAGTGGCAACGGCGGCAAATTTAATGGGAAACTGCTGGATTTGCAATCCACCGACCTTTTGGTTGATATAAGACTGCAGTTTTTCACCTTTGATAAAACCACTGGTGGACAAGGTTAAATCGACTAAATCCGTTTTACCTAAAATCTCGGCTTCCAATTCAAGGCGGTCTGGAGACATTCCTGATGCATAAAGACTGCCGACTATCGAACCTGCCGATGTACCGGTTACAACCTTCACAGGAATACCATTTTCTTTCAAAACCTTAATAATCCCTATATGGGCAAATCCTTTAGATGCCCCGCCACCGAGAGCCAAACCGACCACTGCAGTAGGTTTAGAGGTTTGTACGGGTTTGCGTGCAGTTTGGCTCCCTGTCGTACCGCATGCGGTAAACAGCAAAATTGCCGGCACAGCCCAAAACTGTTTGATTTTTGAAAAATTTAACATATTTATTATTCCTTTACCTGATACGGTCACTGCATTCTACACATTTTCCAATATTAGGAATTATCTCATAACGGCCCCATTCCCTAAACATCAACCTCATTCCCTTCACTCTATTAGTAGAATATTTATTATATATATTCAATGTGTTACTAAGATTTCAATGATTCAGTGTAAGTTTTACATAATAAATATCGTCTAATAGCATATCAATAGAAACAGGAAATTTTATGAAAAACGGAACAATCTGGCAGACGGCATTATCCATGCTGATTTTACGTTTGTTTGCCGCATATGAATTTTTAGAATCAGGTTTGCAAAAATGGAACGGGGAAAACTGGTTTTCAGAAATTAACAGCCAATTCCCTTTCCCATTTAACATCTTTCCTGACAGCTTAAACTGGAATCTCGCCATGTATGCAGAGCTCTTGTTACCTGTCTTATTGCTCTTAGGACTGGCAACACGCCTTTCAGCATTAGGACTGATAATAGTTACTGCTGTCGCATGGGCTGCAGTTCATGCCGGTTTGGGCTACAATGTCTGCGACAACGGCTATAAAATGGCTTTAATTTATATCGTGGTTTTGATCCCCCTGCTGCTTCAAGGAGCGGGTATTTGGTCGCTTGACCAACTGATCAAACACCGTTTTTGCGCCAAATGCCGTCTAAAAAACAATTGATTCGGTCGAGGAAGGCGACTTTAAAAACTTCCAACTTAACTGCCTATTTTTTATTTAGAAAGGAATTACCATGAAAAAAACCGTAGCAGCAGCCCTGGCCGGCGCATTATCCCTGTCTTTAGCATCCGGTGCAGTTGCCGCCGACAAACCTGCTACAGCAGAAAAACCTGCCGCTAAAGCAGCAGAAGGTACTTGCGGATCTGCAAAAGCTACTGAAGGAAAATGCGGGGCAAGTGCAAAAAAAGCGCCTGCCAAGCAAGCAAAAGCTACCAAAGCAGCAGAAGGTAAATGCGGCGAAGGTAAATGCGGTTCTAAATAACACCGTATTCTGAAAAGCCGCATTTTGACGATAAATGCGGCTTTTTAACAACAAATAAAGGTTGTTACAGGCTCTTTTTTAATATTCTGTTGATTTTGCATTATGATGCAAAGTAATTGTTTTGTAATTTATTAAGTTTAGATGACCAAATCGACAGTATTTTAAAACATTGCTTTTTTCATCATCAAATTTCTTTATACTGCCTCCGGATGAAATCATGATTCAACATGCAGGCTTAGGCTACCGCCGCGACTTGGCGGAAGACTTTCTTTCACTTTCAGACAACAGCCCGATACGCTTTATCGAGGCCGCCCCCGAAAACTGGATGAAAATGGGCGGCAGGGCGCGCAAACAATTTGACCGCGTGGCGGAACGGCTACCGCTGGCGTTGCACGGATTATCCATGTCGCTGGGCGGACAAGCCCCGCTGGATACCGATTTGATAGACGGCATCAAAGAAATGATGCGCCGTTATGACTGCACGTTTTTCTCCGACCATTTGAGCTACTGCCACGACGGCGGTCATCTTTACGATTTGTTGCCGCTGCCTTTCACTGAAGAAATGGTGCAACATACTGCGCGCCGTATCCACGAAGTGCAGGATCGGTTGGGCTGCCGTATTGCCGTAGAAAACACGTCCTACTACCTGCATTCTCCGCTTGCCGAGATGAACGAGGTTGAGTTCCTCAACGCTGTTGCCCGTGAAGCCGACTGTGGCATTCATTTGGACGTGAACAATATTTACGTCAACGCCGTCAACCACGGACTGTTGTCGCCTGAAGCCTTTTTAGAAAATGTGGACGCAGAGCGCGTGTGCTATATCCATATTGCCGGACATGATGTGGAAACGCCCGAGCTTTTGATTGATACGCATGGCGCGGCGGTTTTGCCGACCGTTTGGGATTTGCTCGAACTCGCCTATGCCAAACTGCCGACGATTCCGCCCACCCTATTGGAACGCGATTTCAATTTTCCGCCTTTTGCCGAACTCGAAGTCGAAGTCGCCAAAATTACCGACTATCAAACGCGTGCCGGAAAGGAACACCGCCGTGCAGCCTGAAACCTCCGCCCAATACCAACACCGCTTTGCCCAAGCCATACGCGAAGGCGAAGCCGCCGACGGATTGCCGCAAGACCGCTTGAACGTCTATATCCGACTGATACGAAACAACATTCACAGCTTTATCGACCGCTGTTATACCGAAACGCTGCAATACTTTGACAGTGAAGAATGGGGACGTCTGAAAGAAGATTTCGTCCGCGACGCGCACGCCCAAACGCCCTATTTTCAAGAAATCCCCGGCGAGTTCCTCCGATATTGCCAAAGCCTGCCGCTTTCAGACGGCATTTTGGCACTGATGGATTTTGAATATACACAATTGCTTGCAGAAGTTGCGCAAATTTCAGATATTCCAAATATTCGCTATTCAAATGACATTAAATATACTCTATCCCCTACGGCTTTTATACGGCGATATCGCTATGATGTTATTGATAGCCTGCAGGAAATAGATTGGGGCTTATTAATCTGGAGAGACAGTGAAGATAATGTAATGTACCAAACACTGGATGATTTCGAAGCTATGCTGCTGGAAATGATGAACTCATCCTCAATTTCACTTAACATGCTAACCCAAACTCTTATCGAATTTATGCCTGATACCGATAATTGGAAAAAAATGTTGATAGACAAATGGTTAAACTGGATTGATCAAAGAATTATAATCCCTGCTTTACCCGCTGCATCCCAAAATATAGAAAACAGCTCTGCATTTCAAAAGCACATATCCGCATAAAACCACCCTATTCCCGATACTATGCCGCTACCCGACCTGACCGATGCCGAATTAATGGAGTCGCGCAAACTGCTTCTGCATTTTACGCAGCTCCAATTGCCTGACTATCCTGATTTGGCTGAAGATTTAGTGCAGGAAACATTACTGTCTGCATACAGCGCAGGCAACAGTTTTCAAGGCAGGGCGTTTGTCAACAGCTGGCTTTTTGCCATATTGAAAAACAAAATTATTGACGCATTACGTCAAATCGGGAGGCAAAGGAAAATCTTTACCGCACTGGATGACGAACTGCTGGATGAAACATTTGAAAGCCATTTTTTCCCAAACGGGCATTGGACACCGGAAGGGCAACCTCAACATTGGAACACTCCGGAAAAATCATTAAATAACAACGAATTTCAAAAAATTCTGCAAAGCTGCCTATACAACCTTCCTGAAAACACCGCACGGGTATTCACCCTGAAAGAAATACTCGGTTTTTCATCCAACGAAATACAACAAATGTGCGGTATCAGTACAGCCAACTACCACACCATTATGCACCGCGCCCGAGAATCATTGCGCCAATGCTTACAAATTAAATGGTTCAACCAAGAAAACCCGAAGTAAACGTTATGAAAAAATGCCGCGATATTACCCTGCTTCTTTCCAAACATCAGGAACGGGAAACCACCCCGAGCGAGAAGATTTCAATATACATACATCTGCTGTTCTGCCCGCATTGCCGGGAATATAAAAGACAGCTTCAAACCATCAAAATATCACTGGCAAAAACAACCCGAACTTCAAAATAAATGCCGTCTGAAATATCAACCTTCAGACGGCATAGCAGGAAATAAATCAAACTAATTTACTGTTGTAGACAGTTCATCCATAATATACACTTCAAAAGCAGCATATTTTCTATAATAAGAAATACAAATATTCCAAACATGCAAAGTTACATGAGTGTTGCCATGTGTTTATCTCATTTAATAGAATATTATCTCCCTCGCTTAACCCCATATTTCTAAATAACAAATTTACAACCATCAAGGAAATCCTAATGCGTTCTACCTTACCCCTTATTTTACTTCCCATTTTACTGATCTCCTGCAGTACATTAAACAGTTCTTCTCAATGGGAAAATATCGGCACTATCTCAAACGGCAATATTCATGTATATATCAATAAAGACAATTTCAAAAAGAACGGAAATATTATAATTTTTCAAGATAAAAAAGTTGTTATCGATCTAAAACAAGAACGTTTCGCCAACACTCCCGCATATAAGACAGCCATTGCCGAATGGGAAATCCACTGCAACAATAAAACATACCGCTTAAGTTCACTACAGTTGTTTGATACAAAAAACGTAGAAATTTCCAGACAATCCTACACAGCCTCTTCGCTTCGCCCAATGAGTATCTTATCTGGAACATTAACTGAAAAACAATATGAAATCGTATGCAAAAGAAAACTATGATTGATATTTATCCACAAATTTATCCATAGGTATTCAAATTTAAATACTTTCTAAAACGCCGTAATATCAATACTCGCCGAATACTAGAAACCATTCGGATAAGTTATACTCAAACTTATCCACAGCATTTCGGATTAATAAATTTACTGCTTTAATATAAAACATTTAACATCCATCCACTATCCAACTGTGGCTTTTATATAACATTTTGCATTTTTATTCCTATTTAACTAACGCTTTTCCATATAGATATCACAGTTTAATTCAATAACCTTAACTATAAATAATTAACTGGTTTATAAAAAATGAAGGGCTGTCCTAGATACCTAGGATAGCCCTTTATCTTTCCCCATTAAGTTTCCTAACGCAAACGCTTACCTGTTTCTCCATCAATAATCTGACTCGGTAATTTTTGCCTACCTATCCTTCCTCCTATAACCCATACATTCCGTCCAAATTGTCTTTTAACTTCCCTTTCTGTCCTACATGCACGTTTACCCGCCCTATTGCATGAGGTAGAAACTAAAGGCATACCCAATACCTGACACAAACGTCTTGCTCCATCATGATCGGGAACCCTGACTGCCAACTTATTGCGCCTCTTACCACGCAACTTAGGTAATACGCCAGATTTAGCCAACAATAGGAAAGTCTTAGGAGCAGGCCATTCTTTTATAAGTATATTCTGTAAATTTTCAGATGGCATTTTAAGCAAAGGCCGTAATTGTTCAAATTGATTCCCGATGACAATCATCCCCTTATGTTGCGGTCTTTTTTTCAAATGTGTTAACTTACTAAGTGCATTAGCTAATGTTGGAAGACACCCCAATCCATAACATGATTCCGTTGGATAAGCTACCAAACCGCCTTTTTTCAAATAAACTCTTAACTTACGTTGCGCTGATGCAGCGATAATTCTCGGAAATAACATAATATAAATGCCGTCTGAAGCGTATAATTCATACTTAGCTTCAGACGGCATCATCCTCTTTCTAATTAACGATTAATAGCTTTATCAGCAATATCTTTACGGTATTGCATGCCGCCGAAGCTGATTTTTTCCAATGCGCCATACGCCGTGGCTTTGGCTTGAGCCACATCGTCGCCCAATCCTACGACACACAATACGCGCCCACCGTTGGTCAATACGTCGCCTTTCTCGTTTGCCGTTGTACCTGCATGGAAAACTTTGCCTACTTGGTTGGCAGCATCTAGACCGGAAATAACATCGCCTTTTTTAGGTGTTTCGGGATAATTTTGAGCCGCCAGCACCACACCTACGGCAGTTTGCGGGTTCCATTCCGCGGTTACGCTATCGAGTTTGCCGTCTATTGCTGCTTCAACCAAATCCGCCAAATCGCTGTTCAGACGACTCATAATCGGCTGAGTTTCGGGATCACCAAAACGGCAGTTAAACTCAATCGTATAGGGTGCGCCACTTTGATCAATCATCAAACCTGCGTACAGGAAGCCGGTAAACTCATGTCCTTCCTCTTTTATACCCGCTACAGTCGGCAAAATAATCTCGTTCATCGCGCGCTCGTACACGGCTGGCGTTACCACAGGCGCGGGACTGTACGCACCCATACCGCCTGTATTCGGGCCTTTGTCGCCGTCTAAAAGACGCTTGTGGTCTTGGCTGGTCGCCATAGGCAATACATGATTACCATCAACCATGACGATAAAGCTCGCTTCTTCGCCTTGCAGAAAATCTTCAATCACAACGCGTGCACCGGCATTGCCCATTTTGTTGCCCAGCAGCATATCGTCAATCGCAACATGCGCTTCATCCAAAGTCATCGCCACAATTACGCCTTTACCTGCCGCCAAACCATCGGCTTTGATGACGATGGGCGCACCTTTCTGATTGACGTAATCGTGTGCAGCATCGGCATTTTCAAAGGTTTGATATTGCGCGGTCGGAATGTTGTATTTCGCCATAAATGCTTTGGCAAAATCTTTAGAACTTTCCAACTGCGCCGCATATTGTGTCGGACCAAATATTTTCAGCCCTGCGGCACGAAAATCATCCACAATACCTGCCGCCAAAGGCGCTTCAGGGCCAACGACGGTAAAAGTAATATTTTCTTTACGACAGAATTCGATCAAATCCTGATGCGCAGTCAAGGCGATGTTTTGGAGCTTGGGTTCAATCGCCGTACCGGTATTACCGGGCGCAACAAATACTGTTTCCACTTTGGGCGACTGTGCCAATTTCCAAGCCAACGCGTGTTCGCGACCACCATTACCAATAACCAGCAGTTTCATGTCATCTCCTTGACAAATATGTACTTTTAACGAAAACTCAACACAAGGGGACTTTTGTCCCGTTTGAAGAAATTTTAGTGAAATCAAACAAAAAACCGCTTCATTCCACTCTGTAACCTATTCAACTTATCCACAAATTAAAAAGGACAAGCAACCATGCAAAAATGTATTGATGAAATCCAAAAAAAATACCGCGAATGGTGTCATTTACTACCGCAATTAGAAGAAGACATCCGGCGTTGGAAACATGCCATAGCTTTGATTCGCGATATGGACAATTTCTATACCCATGAGTATCAGGTTTGCCATCAGGCCATTGAAGATGGAGTAGAACTGGATTTGCGTACAGAAGGCGAATACAGCATTATGAGTGAAGATGCATTATGGAACGCGCTGGGCGAATTCCATCAATTAGCCTGGCTATATTTGCGCTCTAGCGTCGATGCCCTGGACAGATATACGCAAGAAGATTAATGAGCAAAGAGGTCGTCTAAAAACCCTAAGATATGAATTTTCAGACGACCTTTTCATTCAAAAGGCTTTTCCGTATCTACTTCAATCTGCCGTGTATTCTTCCAAGCCATAACACAAGCCTCATATTTTGCCAACGACAAACTTACCGTCAATCGGCAATCCAACTGTAAATCCTGCTCCAATATATCTGCCTGATATTGTTTAGCGATGCGTATTGCTTCGTTCAAAAACGGATACTCACATTTTAGCCAAACGGTTTTTTCAATATTCTTTTCAACCACTTCCGCGATCACCAACGCCTGAGCCGTTGCCTCTTTGTATGCGTGAATCAGACCAGGAACTCCCAATAAAGTACCGCCAAAATAGCGCACAACAACGACCAAAACATCGGTTACACCTACCGAATCAATCTGCCCTAAAATCGGCCGACCCGCGCTTCCTGATGGCTCTCCATCATCATTGGCACGAAATTGCATACCATCCACACCCAAACGATAGGCATAGCACAAGTGTCGTGCTTTATGATGTTCTTCCTTTAACGGATCAAGGTATTTTTTCACATCAGCCAATGTCCGAATCGGATAGGCAAATGCAATAAAACGGCTGCCTTTATCTTTAAACTCAGCCTGTGTCGGGGAAGTAATGGTGTTATAAGTCGTAATCATGCTGAAATGTTTTCAGACGACTTTATTAATAACAAGGTCGTCTGAACGTTTCACGTGAAACATCAATTTTTCAATGCTTCTGTTAATTGCGGGACGATTTCGAATAAATCGCCTACCAACCCGTAATCGGCCACATTGAAAATCGGTGCATCAGCATCTTTGTTGATTGCGACAATCACTTTGCTGTCCTGCATACCGGCAACGTGTTGAATCGCACCTGAAATACCGATTGCAAAATAGAGCTGCGGCGCAACCACTTTACCGGTTTGTCCGACTTGCACGTCATTCGGCGCATATTCGGCATCAACTGCCGCACGGGATGCACCAATTGCCGCGCCTAAAACATCTGCCAACGGTGTCAGCACTTCATTGAATTTTTCCGCACTACCCAAAGCACGACCACCGGAGACAATGACTTTTGCCTGAGTCAACTCGGGACGATCGGAACAGGAAAGCTTACGGCTCACAAAACGGCTCAGGTTTTGAGCAGAGATTGCTTCAACATTAACTGCCTCGGCATGACCGCCTTGTGCAGGAGCTGCATCAAAAGCCGTTGCTCGAAAGGTCAGCACCAATTGTTCCGAATCAGCTTGCACGGTTTCAAATGCATTACCCGCATAAATCGGGCGTACAAAAGTCGTGTTATCCACAATCTCGGTCAAATCAGAAATTTGCGATACGTCTAATAAGGCTGCTACGCGGGGTAGAAGGTTTTTACCGAATGTAGTCGCCGTTGCAGCAATATAGCGGTAATCCGCCGCCAATTTGACAACCAGCGGAGCCAACTCTTCAACCAAACCTTCGGCATAATGGACAGCATCTGCAACCAAAACTTTTTCCACACCCGCTACTTGTTTCGCGGATTCCACTACAGCCGATGAGCCATTTCCGGCAACCAATAAATCGACTTTACCCAGTTTGGCGGCAGCGGTAACAGCATGCAAAGTAGCAGGATTCAACTGTTTGTTATCGTGTTCGGCAATAATCAATACGCTCATTTCAGTCTCCTCAAATCACTTTGGCTTCGTTTTTCAATTTTTCAACCAATTCAGCAACGCTTGCTACTTTTATGCCTGCCTGACGCGCTTTAGGCTCTGCAAATTTCACCGTTTTCAGACGAGGTGAAATGTCGGCAACTAAATCGGCAGGAGTCAGTTTTTCCAAAGGTTTTTTCTTTGCCGCCATAATATTGGGGAGTTTGACAAAGCGCGGTTCGTTCAGACGCAAATCTGCACTGATGACTGCAGGCAGTTTCAACGCAATCGTTTCTTCGCCGCCATCGATTTCGCGCACAATCTGCACTTCGTCGCCTTCAATTTGTACTTTTGAAGCAAACGTACCTTGCGCCGCATTCAGCAAAGCTGCCAACATTTGCGCCACTTGGTTGGCATCATCATCGATCGCTTGTTTGCCCAAAAAGAAAATTTGCGGATTTTCTTTGTCCGCAACAGCTTTCAGCAGCTTAGCAACTGCCAACGGCTCCAATTTCGCATCAGTTTCAACATGAATTGCACGGTCGGCACCCATAGCCAAAGCGGTACGCAACGTTTCTTCGCATTTTTTCTCACCCAAAGAAACCGCTACGATTTCGCTTACTTTTCCGGCTTCTTTCAGTCGGACGGCTTCTTCCACTGCGATTTCGTCAAACGGGTTCATTGACATTTTGACATTGCCGATATCCACATCCGAACCATCGGCTTTTACACGAACTTTGACGTTGTAGTCCACTACGCGCTTTACTGCGACCAGTGCTTTCATTGAATTCTCCTAAAAAGAACGCTGCTTTCACCATCAAGTGAAACCAAACCTTCTTCTCTATAAAATCAAATCCGTTTTTCTTAAAAACGAATTCATTCAGAAATTTTCGGATAATGCTTGCCGATTATACCATTTTAAAGCATTTACTCAGGCTGGTAGATATACATTCTTATACTTATCAAACTGGAAAATATCAGGCGCTATATCAGCTTCAGACGACCTTTTAGCCTTTGTCTGCTGCGACACAATCCATCAGCGTTTCATAAACCAAATCTGCAGTCGGAATTTGCCCGATATTGCCCAAATTTTTTGCAACAGTCGAAACTTGAACGCCTGTTTTAATCGGATCGGTATCTGTATAAATACCGACCACAGGTTTTTCCAAAGCATTTGCCAAATGCAGCAAACCGGTATCCACGCCGACAATTCCGACCGCGTGTTTCAGCAGATACGCCGCCTGCAATAAATTCATTTTGTTGCACACGATGGCAAATGGCAGTCCGTCTGCAATCTGTTCGGCACGCGTTTTTTCAGTTTCATTCCCCCATGGCAGATAAACATTGCATTGTTGTTCTTCATTCAGCTTTTGCAGAAACGCCCGCCAGTTTTCCACAGGCCATAACTTACTGTCCCGACTGGTCGCATGCAAAGCCGCATAATACGGCTGCTCCAAATTTTTCAGACGACCTGCTTCAGGAACGATCAAGCCGAATACCTGCGTTTCCGGCATTACATACCCAAATACTTGGGCGAACAGCTCACGATTGCGCCAAACAGCATTTTTCCCCTTAGGTACAGCGTATGTTTTCGCATACGCCAACGCAGCCAACCCCTCGCGCGCGCTGTGTTTATCCAAACCATAAATAGGGGATTTTGCCATTTTAGCGAAACACGAGCTTTTAATCAGACCTTGACTGTCCAATACAAAATCAAATGTTTCCTGCCGCAAGGCCTGTTTCAGACGACCTATTTCCTGCCAAGTTTCTGCCTGAAAGAGATGTTTGCGCCATTGCCGCCATTTCATCACATGGATTTTTTTCACAAACGGATGCAGGCGCGCAATATCCGCAAATCCGGCTTCACACAGCCAATGGAGTTCCACATCAGGGCATTGTCGCGCCAAATCTTCGATTGCGGGCAAAGTGTGAATTAAATCGCCCATACTAGACAAGCGGACAAGCAAAATTTTCATATTTAGGAAGGGTGTTTCACGTGAAACAATTTTAACTTATTGATTATTAATATATTTTTTAATTTCTTCAGCGTTTTTTAAGATCATTACACCGGCAGAACGCATTTCCTGCCATGCCGTTTCAATGGTATCCGGCGCAATGCCCCGACAAGCCGCTTCATTAACGATAACCTGCCAATTGCCGCCTTTAAGCAACTGCAAAACCGTTGTTTTCACACAATAATCCGTAGCCAAACCGCCGACAATGACCGTATCCGTATTTTGACAACGCAGCCATTCAATCAATCCAGTGCTCAGTTTTTCCTCGATATCGTGAAAACACGCGCCGTAAGGATGCAATTCAGGATCAACGCCTTTCCAAACGCAATAATCGTATTCTTTGGCAGAAGGCAGTCCGTCCAACAATTCATATCCGCGTGTACCGACCATTGCATGAGCCACCCAAGTTAAATCCGCATCGGGCAAACCTGTCGGCTTCAACATATCAACAGGGTTATCCACAAGCCATTTCGCTGCCGCATGATGCGCATCTTTCGTCATCACGCGCAAATCCGCCAAAGCGGCTTGGGCATTCAACTCTTCTACAATCAAATGCCCCTCATTCACAGGAAGCTCTTTAGGACACAAAGGCGTAAAAGTTTTTTGTGCATCGACATCAATGGAAACAATCATCTCATCATTTCAACGCAATTAAAATGCCCTGTATTATAACAAATTACTGCCCAAAAGCGGTAAAACCGACTGTGATAAGATAACGTTTTTCCGAAAAACTTATCCACAACTCTCATGACTTACACCATCACCCCCATCGCCACCGCCCGCTCGCCCTACAAACAGAAATTCGGCGTCGCCCGTCAGCCCGGCTTGGTTCCCGCCGCAGAAGTTTGCATCGAGCTAAATCCCGAATTTACCGCAGACAGCGTACGCGGATTGGAACACTTCGATTATGTGTGGATAAGTTTTATCTTTCACGGCGTACTGGATGAAGGCTGGGCACAAATGGTGCGCCCGCCACGGCTCGGCGGCAAACAAAAAATGGGCGTCTTCGCCACGCGCAGCCCCCACCGCCCCAATCACCTCGGACTGTCACTCTTAAAGCTCGAACGCATCGAAACCGGCAAACCCGTCCACCTCCATTGCAGCGGCGCAGACCTACTCGATGGCACGCCGATTATCGACATCAAGCCCTACATCCCCTTTGTCGAATCCAAACCCGACGCATTATCTGGCTTCGTCAGCGGCAAACCCGAAGAGCTTGAAGTTGTATGGTTGGAAAACATCGGCGCGGAAAATTTATCTGAAAGCACCCAAAACCTCATCAGCCAAAGCATTGCTCAAGACCCGCGCCCCGCCTATCAGAATATTCCCGAACGGATTTACGTCATGAATATTGAGGATTATGAAGTCAGGTTTCAGATAGAGGGAAACCACGCGACGGTTATTGAGATAAGCGTTGTTTAAATTTAGTTATTTTATTATTTGATTCTATTAAAAAACATGCCGTCTGAAAATTTCAGACGGCATGTTTTCTTTACCCATTCCGAATGTAGGATAAATATTCAAAAACAAGGACGATTTTTCAGATGTAAGACATTTCATTATCGTACAGCTACAGTTTTCAGTAATTTCAACTTTTCAATCAATGTAAATGTTGATGAAAACACAACTAAAACAGCAGCTAATAATTAAGGTTTTGTGATATTTGCAGATTGAGTTTCGCATTTCTAATCAGTTTTATTCAAATTTGCTGATTTTTTGTTTAAATAACTTCTAAAACAAATTTAAATTTTTTTATGATGATTTTGATGATTACTGTCAGAAGCGGGTATAAGTCATAAATCTTCAAAATTTTCATAATCTTCTAAAAAAATAATATTGGGTTTAACACCTACCGTCCCGATAGAATATAAGTGGATAAAATTTATATAATTTCTTTTTTTGTGGATAAACTTAATATTTCCCTCTTTATTTCCACAAATTTATCAACAAAATTTCTGTTATTCACATGCCGTCTGAAGCATCTCCTTTTGCTACAATAATGCTGTTTTCAAAATTTATAAGCCTCATTATGTCCAAGCCCACCGTTTCCCCTATGATGCAGCAGTATCTCGCCATCAAATCGCAGCACGCCGACAAGCTGGTGTTTTACCGCATGGGCGATTTTTACGAGCTGTTTTTGGATGACGCGGTGGAAGCGGCGAAGCTGTTGGACATCACTCTGACCACGCGCGGGCAGATGGAAGGCGTGCCGATTAAGATGGCAGGCGTACCGTTTCACGCGGCGGAGCAGTATCTGGCTCGACTGGTGAAGATGGGCAAAAGCGTGGCGGTGTGCGAGCAGGTGGGCGAAGTCGGCGCGGGCAAAGGGCCGGTGGAACGCAAAGTCGTGCGCATCGTTACGCCCGGCACGCTGACCGACGCGGCGTTTCTGGAAGACAAGGAAACCAACCGCATCGCGGCAGTGAACTCGGATAAAAAACACATCGCCATCGCGTGGGCATCTTTGCAAAGCGGCGAATTCAAAACCAAGCTGACAACGGCGGACAAACTCGCCGACGAGCTGGCGCGTTTGCAGGCGGCGGAAATCCTGTTGCCCGAAGGCAAAAGCCTGCCTGATGGTTTTCAGGCAACATCTGCCAACATTACGCGCCTGAACTCATGGCAGTTTGCTGCCGACGCAGGCACGAAATTATTGACCGAATACTTCGGCTGCCAAGACCTGCACGGCTTCGGTTTGGACGGCAAGGAACACGAAGCCGCCGTCGGCGCGGCGGGCGCGCTGTTGAACTACATCCGCCTGACGCAAAACCTGATGCCGCAACACCTCGACGGCATTTCGCTCGAAACCGACAGCCAATATATCGGCATGGACGCCGCCACGCGCCGCAATCTCGAAATCACGCAAACCCTCTCCGGCAAAAAATCGCCGACCCTGTTTTCCATACTCGACGGCTGCGCCACCCACATGGGCAGCCGCCTCTTGGCACTTTGGCTGCATCACCCCTTACGCAGCCGCGCCCACATCCGCGCCCGCCAAGAAGCCGTTGCCGCGCTGGGTTCGCAATACGAAACCCTGCAAGGCCGTCTGAAAAACATCGCGGACATCGAACGCATCGCCGCCCGCATCGCCGTCGGCAACTCCCGCCCGCGCGACCTCGCCGCCCTGCGCGACAGCCTGTTTGCCCTATACGAAATCGAATTGTCCACTGAGGGCAGCAGCCTGTTGGAAACCCTCAAAGCCGTTTTCCCCGAAACCCTGCCCGTCGCCGAAACCCTCAAAGCCGCCGTGATGCCCGAGCCTGCCGTCTGGCTCAAAGACGGCGGCGTTATCAACCAAGGCTATTCGGCAGAACTCGACGAGTTGCGCCACATCCAAAACCACGGCGACGAATTCCTGCTCGACCTCGAAGCGCGCGAACGCGAACGCACCGGCCTCTCCACCCTCAAAGTCGAGTTCAACCGCATCCACGGCTTCTACATCGAGCTATCCAAAGTTCAAGCCGAACAAGCTCCCGCCGACTACCAACGCCGCCAGACCTTGAAAAACGCCGAACGCTTCATCACCCCCGAACTCAAAATCTTCGAAGACAAAGTCCTGACCGCGCAAGAGCAGGCGTTGGCATTGGAAAAACGCCTGTTTGAAGCCCTGCTGAAAGAAGTTCAGACGGCCTTGCCGCAGCTTCAAAAAGCAGCCAAAGCCACCGCAGCCCTCGACGTACTTTCTACGTTTGCTGCGATTGCGGCCGAACGCGGCTTCGTCTGTCCCGAGTTCGCCGACTACCCCGTCATCCATATCGAAAACGGCCGCCATCCCGTCGTCGAGCAACAAGTGCGCCACTTCACCGCCAACCACACCCGCCTCGACCACAAACACCGCCTCATGCTTTTAACCGGCCCAAACATGGGCGGCAAATCCACCTATATGCGCCAAGTTGCCCACATCGTCCTCATGGCGCACACCGGCAGCTTCGTCCCCGCCGATGCTGCCCAAATCGGCCCCATCGACCAAATCTTCACCCGCATCGGCGCTTCCGACGACCTCGCCTCCAACCGCTCCACCTTCATGGTCGAAATGAGCGAAACCGCCTACATACTCCACCACGCCACCGACCAATCCCTCGTCCTCATGGACGAAGTCGGACGCGGCACCTCCACCTTCGACGGCCTCGCCCTCGCGCACGCCATCGCCGAACACCTGCTGCAAAAAAACAAATCCTTCAGCCTCTTCGCCACCCACTATTTCGAACTGACCAAACTGCCCGAAGCCCACGCAACGGCAGTCAACATGCACCTCTCTGCACTCGAACAAGGACAAGACATCGTCTTCCTCCACCACATCAAACCCGGCCCCGCCAGCAAAAGCTACGGTATTGCCGTCGCCAAACTCGCCGGCCTACCCAACCGCGCCCTCAAAGCCGCCCAAAAACATCTGAGCGAACTCGAAGCCCAAGCTGCCAACGCACAACCGCAGCTCGATATTTTCAACCTCATACCATCCGAACAAGATGAATCAGACGGCAACCGACCGTCAGAAAAATATGAGGACGCAGCCCCCGAAGGGGTTTTGACGAAAGCTCTAAACCTCCTCAATCCCGACAGCCTGACCCCATTGGAAGCCCTATCCGAACTGTACCGTTTAAAGGAGTTATCCCGACAGTCATCCTAAAATTTGTTTTGACAGGCTTTGTCTCCTTTTACCCGATTCAAAGCACATAAAAAATGCCGTCTGAACCTTTCAGACGGCATTTGACAACTTTTCCTATATCTTCTCCACATCCAACATCATAAGCGTTACCCATTCCCCATTGTAAAAATGCCGTCTGACGGCTATCCAGCCGAATGACCGATAAAAGGCTTGCGCATCAGGCGTGTAAAGATACAACTGCCGTATACCTAACGAGCGCGCAGCCTCTATGCAATGCGCAACCAAGTATCTGCCCACACCTTTTCCACGGTGCTCGGAAAGCACAAAGACATCGCCCAACCAATATTCATATTGCGGGAACGTAGTAATATCATGCCGTTTGAGCGCCGCCGAACCCAGCAGTACATGAGAATGACCGATAGCGGCAAAAGCCAGTGGCAAATTATCGTCCCTCAAGCACTCGTGATAATAGCTGCGGATTTTATCCACAGAAGACCAAGGGGCAAAATCATGCCATTCTTCAAACAAAGCCTGAGCCAGATTGTCAATATGCCGCACCTCTAAACGCACAATGGAAACAACATCATTCTTGCTCAGGCCACCGTATTTTCTTTCCTCAAAATCAGAATGCATCGGTTAATTTCCCGCCGCTTTCGTCCCTCCTGCACCATAAACCGCATTCCAAGCATTGTCCAAGCGCAGTCCCGCCTGTCTCAACTCTTCCTCCTGCCGCGCTTTCATCGCCATCGCATTGGGAATTTCCGCTTCCAAACGGGTAATATCCGCCTGTGCCGCCTGCAACCGTCTGCGCGCATCTTCCAAATCCGACTGCATCCCGATAATTTTTCCATCAAGATTGTTTTGTTTTTGCAATAAGGCGCGGTAACCGGATTGGATACTAAGTAAATTGTCTTCAGCATCCCCTGCCCATACACTGGTAGAAAAAACAACCATCAGAAAATAAAATATTTTTTTCATTTTTAACTTCCGTTTAAATGCCGTCTGAAGCCGTATTCCGACATCAGACGGCATCGCCCACACCTGTGGATAACTTAAGCGCGGATACGTTTCAACACTTCTTCTTTGCCGATTAATGCCAACACGGCATCGACGCTTGGGGTTTTCGCCGTACCGCATACAGCGAGGCGCAGGGGCATGCCGAGTTTGCCCATTTTGATGCCTTCTTCGTCGCAGAAGGGTTTGAACAGGTCGTGGATGGCTTCGGCGTTCCAGTCTTCCAGCCCTTCGAGGCGTTCGGCGAAGCGCAGCATACGGGCGGCGGCTTCGTCGTCCCAGTGTTTCTGCACGTCCGCTTCGGCCGGCGTTTGTTTAACGTAGAAGTAGAGGCACTCGTCGGCAAGCGTGTTCAGGTCTTGGGCGCGGTCTTTGACCAATGCCAACACGTCCTCCAAAGCAGGCTTGCTTGTTTCGTGGATATCGCGCAGGGCGAGGCGCGGTTTCACCATTTCGGCAAGTTTTTCGTTGGCGGTAATTTTGATGTGTTCGCCGTTGATCCAGTAGAGCTTTTTCAAGTCCATACGGCTTGGAGACGGGGAAACATCTTTCAAATCAAACCATTCGATGAATTGTTCCATCGTAAAGAACTCGTCGTCGCCGTGTGCCCAGCCCAAACGCGCCAGATAGTTGAGCATGGCTTCGGGCAGGATACCCATCGCGCCGAAATCGGTAATGGCAACGGTATCGCCGCTGCGTTTGGAGATTTTTTTGCCTTGTTCGTTAAGAATCATGGGCAGGTGGCCGTATTCGGGCAGGTTTGCGCCGATGGCTTTTAAGATGTTGATTTGTTTCGGGGTGTTGTTCACATGGTCATCACCGCGGATAACGTGGGTAACGCCCATGTCGTAGTCGTCCACGACGACGCAGAAGTTGTAGGTCGGCGTGCCGTCGGCGCGGGCGATAATCAGATCATCGAGTGCTTCGTTGGGAATGGAGATTTCGCCTTTGACCAAGTCCGTCCACTGGGTAACGCCGTCCAAAGGCGTTTTGAAGCGGACGACGGGTTGCACATCGGCAGGGATTTCGGGCAGGGTTTTGCCCTCTTCGGGACGCCAGCGGCGGTCGTAAGTCGCCGTGCCTTCTTTTTCGGCTTTCTCGCGCATGGCTTCCAGCTCTTCTTTGCTGCAATAGCAGTAGTAGGCATGGCCTTTTTCTAAAAGTTCGGCGATGACTTCTTTATAGCGGTCGAAACGGCGGGTTTGGTACACGACGTTGTCGGCGTTGTCGTAGTTCAGGCCGACCCATTTCATGCCGTCGAGGATGACGTTGACGGATTCGGCGGTGGAACGCGCCAAGTCGGTGTCTTCAATACGCAATAGGAACTCGCCTTTGTGATGGCGGGCAAACGCCCATGAAAACAAGGCGGTGCGCACGCCGCCGATGTGCAGGTAGCCGGTGGGGCTGGGGGCGAAACGGGTTTTGACGGTCATGATGGCTCCAGAATCTTTTAAAACGCCTTATTTTACTGTTTTTACCGTGCTTAAGCATTAAAAATGCCGTCTGAAGCTTACTTGCGGATAAGTTTCAGACGGCATTCCGTTGTTTTCAACCAAACAGCCAATTAAAAAAACGCCTCCCCCATTTTTCCAAACGGTAAAGGGTGAGGGCATATCCTTCATGAAGGATAAAATTTTTCTTTCCGCTCGCGGTATCAAAACGTGTCGTCGGCGTGGCGGAAACATAAACCCGAACCCCTAAATCCCCGGCCATTTCCGCAGCACGGGCCAAGTGATAGGGATCGCTGACGATTACTACGCTGGAAATACCGTTGGCCTGTAAAATCGGACGGATGTTGTTCAGATTTTCATAGGTATTGCGCGACGTGTTTTCAAATAAGATATTGTGCGCCGGAACACCTTGCTTGAGCGCATACCGCCGCCCGACTTCGGCCTCCGTCATGTAACCCTTTTTACTTCTGCCGCCGGTAAAAATAATTTTACCGACCCTGTGCCCCTGATAAAGCGCGATGGCATGGTTGATGCGTTCCCGAAAAACAGGGGACGGGCGTTTGTCCCATGCAGCAGCTCCCAAAACCAATGCGGCATCCGCACGGGTACCTGCGGGTAAAACCCCTTCATTCAGCCGATACACCGTCCAAACGGATGAGGCAAACAACGAGGCAAACAAAAAAAACCAAAAGCAAAAACCGCCAAGCAGGTAATAGCGCAACCCTTCACGGCTGCGAAACAGCCGTTTTTTCACAATATTGCTTCAATATTTTCCAAAGGCCTTCCGATGGCAGCCTTACCGTTCGCCAAAACAATCGGGCGTTCCAGTAAAGCGGGGTGTTCGACAATCGCCTGCAGCAGCGCATCGTTATCCAAATCCGGATTATCCAAACCCAAATCCCGATACAAATCATCCTTGACGCGCATCATGCCCCGAACCGAATCCAAACCCAATTTGTTAAAAATATCCCGTAATGCAGGCAAATCAGGCGGGTTATCCAAATACCCGACCACATCGGCCGATATCCCGCGTTCCTCCAAAAGGGATAAGGCGGCTCGTGACTTACTGCAACGTGGATTGTGGAAAATTTTAATTTCAGACATGGTATTTCCTTATTTGTCGGCAACAGCCTCATTATCGGCTTCTGTAGAATTTTACTCAATATCCTCCTTCAAACCATAGACAGCCGCACCAAACGGTTTACAATACCCCAATCCATATACGGAGGACAAAAAATGAAACACTTACCGCTTGCCGCAATCGCACTTGCCGGCGTACTGGTTTCCCATACTGCATCGGCAGACGAGCTTGCCGACTGGAAAGACAATGCCGCACAAACCCTGCAATCACTCAAAGCCCCTGTCCGCATAGTCAATCTTTGGGCAACCTGGTGCGGCCCGTGCCGCAAAGAGATGCCGGTTATGTCCAAATGGTACAAAGCCCAGAAAAAAGGCAGCGTCGATATGGTCGGTATCGCGCTTGATACATCCGACAATATCGGAAACTTCCTCAAGCAGACCCCGGTCAGCTACCCGATTTGGCGCTATACCGGAGCAAGCAGCCGAAACTTTATGAAATCCCACGGAAACAATATCGGTGTATTGCCCTTTACCGTCGTCGAAGCCCCGAAATGCGGATACAAGCAGACCATTACCGGGGAAGTAAACGAAAAAAGCCTGACGGAAGCTGTCAAACTAGCCTATTCAAAATGCCGTTAAATCTCTTATGCCGTCTGAAATGACTTCAGACGGCATTTTTCCCTCCCAGCCTTCGGTATCCGCCAAACTTATCCACTATCTAAAAACAAACGGAATCTTTATAATCTCCGTTACTTACTTATTGTTCAGACAGCATACCGCTCCCCCCCCATTTTCAGGCAAATAACCTGATACGGTATGCCCCTCTATAGGAACTCTCATGATCCGTTTCGAACAAGTTTCCAAAACCTATCCCGGCGGTTTTGAAGCCCTGAAAAATGTCAGCTTCCAAATCAACAAAGGCGAGATGATTTTTATTGCAGGACACTCCGGTTCAGGCAAATCCACCGTCCTCAAGCTAATTTCGGGCATTACCAAACCAAGCAGGGGCAAAGTCCACTTCAACAAACAAGACCTCGGCACACTGACCGACAACCAAATCGGCTTTATGCGCCAACATATCGGCATCGTGTTCCAAGACCACAAAATCCTCTACGACCGCAACGTCCTGCAAAACGTCATCCTCCCGCTGCGGATTATCGGTTATCAACCGCGCAAAGCCGAAGAACGCGCCCGCATCGCTATTGAAAAAGTCGGCTTAAAAGGGCGAGAATTGGACGATCCCGTAACCCTCTCGGGCGGTGAACAACAACGCCTGTGCATTGCCCGCGCCGTCGTTCACCAGCCCAGCCTGCTGATTGCCGACGAACCCTCGGCCAACCTCGACCGCGCCTACGCGCTCGACATCATGGAATTGTTCAAAACCTTCCACGAAGCAGGAACCACCGTCATTGTTGCCGCCCATGACGAAACCCTTATGGCGGACTACGGACACCGCATCCTGCGCCTCTCGAAAGGACGTCTCGCATGAGCATCATTCACTACGTCTCGCTGCACGTCGAATCCGCACGCACCGCACTCAAACAACTCATGCGCCAACCTGTCGGCACGATACTGACCCTCCTGATGCTCGCCGTCGCCATGACGCTGCCGCTATTTATGTATTTGGGCATCCAAAGCGGACAAAGCGTTTTAGGCAAACTCAACGAGTCGCCGCAAATCACAATCTATATGGAAACCGCTGCCGCACAAAGCGACAGCGAGACCGTGCGCAGCCTGCTGACGCGCGACAAACGGCTCGACAACATCCGCTTTATCAGCAAAGAAGACGGTCTGGAAGAATTACAGTCCAATCTCGACCAAAATCTAATTTCCATGCTTGACAGCAACCCCCTGCCGGATGTCTTTATCGTTACCCCCGACCCGGCAACTACTCCCGACCAAATGCAGGCAATCTACCGGGACATTACCAAACTGCCTATGGTCGAATCCGCCAACATGGATACAGAATGGGTACAGACACTGTACCAAATCAACGAATTCATCCGTAAAATTTTATGGTTTCTTTCACTGACGCTGGGGATGGCGTTCGTCCTTGTCGCACACAACACCATCCGCCTGCAAATCCTCAGCCGCAAAGAAGAAATCGAAATCACCAAGCTGCTCGGTGCGCCTGCATCGTTTATCCGCCGCCCATTCCTTTATCAAGCCATGTGGCAGAGCATTCTTTCCGCCGCCGTCAGTCTGGGGCTTTGCGGCTGGCTGCTCTCCGCCGTGCGCCCGTTGGTCGATGCCATCTTCAAACCCTATGGGCTTAATATCGGCTGGCGTTTCTTCTACCCGGGAGAAATCGCGCTGGTGTTCGGCTTCGTCGTCGCACTGGGGATATTGGGGGCGTGGCTTGCCACCACCCAACACCTGCTCGGTTTTAAAGCCAGAAAATAATCCCGATAAAATGCCGTCTGAAGCCGTTTTCAGACGGCATTTCAATTTGCCAGTATAATGGCGCATTTTTCCAACAAGGAACCTACCATGCTGACCCCGGAACAAGTAAAAGCCATGATTGAAGGCGTGGCAAAATGCGAACATATCGAAGTAGAAGGCGACGGACACCATTTTTTCGCCGTCATCGTTTCATCAGAATTTGAAGGCAAAGCACGCCTTGCACGCCACCGCCTGATTAAAGACGGGCTTAAAGCCCAACTGGAAAGCAACGAACTGCACGCACTTTCCATTTCGGTAGCCGCCACACCGGCAGAATGGAATGCCAAAGCACAATAACCGCCATACAAAATGCCGTCTGAAACAAATTGTTTTCAGACGGCATTTTTTTATATCAAACCGTTTACTCGCCGCGTTTTTCCAAAGCGGCTACGGCTGGCAGCTCTTTACCTTCCAAGAACTCAAGGAACGCGCCGCCGCCGGTGGAGATGTAGCCGATTTGGTTGGTAACACCGAACTTGGCAATCGCCGCCAGCGTGTCGCCGCCGCCCGCAATCGAGAACGCTTTACTTTGGGCGATGGCTTCGGCAAGGGCTTTCGTGCCGCCTGCGAACTGGTCAAACTCGAACACACCGACCGGACCGTTCCACACCACCGTGCCGGCGGCTTTGAGCAACTCGGCAAGCGCGGCGGCGGATTTCGGACCGATGTCCAAAATCATGTCGTCTTCGGCAACGTCGGCAATGTCTTTAACGACCGCTTCGGCATCGGCGGCAAAGGCTTTGGCAACGACGACATCAGTCGGCAGCGGTACGGAGCCGCCTTTGGCCGCCATTTTCGCCATGATTTTTTTGGATTCTTCCACCAAATCATGTTCCGCCAAAGATTTGCCGATGGCTTTGCCTTCCGCCAACAGGAAAGTGTTGGCGATGCCACCGCCGACGATGAGTTGGTCGACTTTGTCCGCCAGCGATTCAAGGATGGTCAGTTTGGTGGACACTTTGCTGCCGGCGACAATCGCCACCATCGGGCGCGCAGGCTCTTTCAGGGCTTTGCCCAAAGCGTCGAGTTCGCCCGCCATCAATACGCCGGCGCAGGCAACGGGCGCGGCTTGGGCAACGGCTTCGGTCGAGGCTTGGGCGCGATGGGCGGTGCCGAACGCGTCATTGACGAACACGTCGCACAAGGCGGCGTAGGCTTTGCCCAGCTCCAAATCGTTTTTCTTCTCGCCTTTGTTGATGCGCACGTTTTGCAGCATGACGACATCGCCAGCGTTCAGGGTAGGTTTGTTTTCACGCCAGTCGTTCAATACTTTTACGTCTTTGCCCAACAGGCCGCCCAAATGCGCGGCAACGGGCGCGACATCGTCTTCGGGATGGAATTCGCCTTCGGTCGGGCGGCCCAAGTGGGTCATCACAATAACGGACGCACCGTTGTCCAAGCAGTATTTGATGGATGCGAGCGAGGCGCGGATACGGGTGTCGTCGCTGATTTTGCCGTCTTTGAACGGCACGTTCATATCGGCGCGGATGAGGACGGTTTTACCTTGCACGTCTTGTTCGGTCAATTTTAAAAATGCCATCATAAGTCCTTTTTTCCAAATAGGTTTTATTGTAGGGGAACGAATCATGCCGTCTGAATTGTTTCAGACGGCATGACGAAACATTTATCCGGAGATGCGTTCGATTGTCGCACCGACTTTACCGAGCTTTTTCTCAATATTTTCATAACCGCGATCCAAGTGGTAAATCTGTTCGACCACAGTTTCCCCCCGTGCAACCAAACCGGCGATAACAAGGCTGGCGGAAGCGCGCAAGTCCGTCGCCTTGACGACCGCACCGGAAAGCTGCTCCACCCCTTGGACAAATGCCGTATTGCCCTCGGTCGTTATTTTTGCCCCCATCCGGTTTAACTCCGGAACATGCATAAAGCGGTTTTCAAAAATTGTCTCTACCACACGGCAGCTCCCCTCAGACACGGCATTCAACGCCATGAACTGCGCCTGCATATCGGTAGGAAAGCCGGGATGGACGACCGTACGGATGTCCACCGCCTTCGGACGTTGACGCATATCGATGGCAATCCAATCGTCTCCGACTTCGATTAACGCCCCGGCCTCGACCAATTTATCCAAAACCACTTCCATGGTTTTCGGTGCGGCATTTCGCAAAACCACCTTGCCGCCGGTCATTGCCACCGCACACAGGAACGTACCCGCTTCAATCCGGTCGGGAACAACGCTGTGTTCGCAGCCGTGCAACTCATCCACTCCTTCCACAATCATGGTTGAGGTTCCTATACCGCTGATTTTCGCACCCATTTTGACCAGGCATTCCGCCAAATCAACCACCTCAGGCTCGATGGCGCAATTTTCCAAAACCGTCGTACCCTCGGCCAGAGTAGCCGCCATCAGCAGGTTTTCCGTACCGCCGACCGTTACCACATCCATTGCCACACGCGTGCCTTTAAGCTTACCCTTGGCTTTGACGTAACCGTGTTCGATAACAATCTCAGCACCCATCGCTTCCAAGCCTTTCAAATGCTGGTCGACAGGGCGGGAACCGATGGCACAACCGCCCGGCAGACTGACTTGCGCCTCACCGAAACGCGCCAGCGTAGGGCCGAGTACCAAAATTGAGGCGCGCATGGTTCTGACCAATTCGTAAGGGGCACAGGTATTGTTTACCGTACCTCCGTTGATTTCAAATTCGCTGATATTGTCGGTCAGAACGCGTGCGCCCATCCCTTGAAGCAGTTTTTGCGTGGTTTTGACATCAGCCAGCATGGGGACGTTTTTCAGGCGGAGCGTACCTGATGTCAGCAAGCCGGCACACATCAGCGGTAAAGCTGCATTTTTTGCACCGGAAACTGTAATTTCGCCGTTGAGCGGCCCGTTTGCGGAAATTTTCAGTTTATCCACGTTTGTTCTTCCATGATAATCTCGGGAGGTATCTCCCTGAATAAGGTATATTTTCCGAATGGCAGAATTATAAAGGATTTTTACCGCCGATACGTTGTACTGAAAAGAATTTGGTGAAATACCGGCTATTTTTAGCATTACATTAAAAAAACAAATAAAAAAGCCGAGCTTTAAAGCTCGGCTTTTTTATTTTATCTGGTGGGTCGTGAGCGATTCGAACGCTCGACCAACGGATTAAAAGTCCGCTGCTCTACCGACTGAGCTAACGACCCAGTAAGTTTTGAATTTTATATATCAGCTTAGTTGTTGTCAACCCCTCTCAGGAATTCAGACGGCATTTTTATTTATCAACCTGTTTTTTCGTATAAATTAATGATGTCAATATCGACGCTCCCAATGCGCCGAACACCACCGACAAAGAAATGGAAATCGGGATGTGTACCCAATGCATCATCAGCATTTTCAGACCGATGAAACTCAAAACAAATGCCAATCCATATTTCAGGAATACAAAACGTTCCGCGACATCTGCCAGAAGGAAATACATCGCCCTCAAACCCAAAACGGCAAAAATATTGGATGTCAACACGATGAACGGGTCTGTGGTTACCGCAAAAACCGCCGGTATGCTGTCCACCGCAAATATAACATCACTCAACTCAATCATGATTAAAACTAAAAACAGCGGAGTGGCTATTTTTTTGCCGTTTTCGATGGTGAAAAATTTATCTCCGTGAAATTCAGAGCCGACGGGAATAATTTTCTTCACAACACCCAACAGCCGGTTGCCGGACAAGTCTTCTTCATCCTCCTCCGACTTCATCATGCGTATACCCGTGTACAGCAGGAACGCGCCAAAAAGGTAAAGTATCCATTCAAACTGCCGAACCAGTGCCGCACCGATAAAAATCATTACGGCACGCAAAACCAATGCCCCAAATACGCCGTACAGCAAAACACGGTGCTGATACTTCGGAGCAACTTTAAAATAGCCGAAAATCATCAGGAATACGAATATGTTGTCCACCGCCAGCGACTTTTCCAAAATATATCCGGTAAAAAACTCCAAAACTTTTTCTTTAGCTACTGCGGCTCCATACACGGGATTGCCGGCAAGCTCGATATACAGCCATCCGGCAAACAGGCAGGATACGGCAACCCATAATCCGCTCCACGCCAACGCTTCTTTGATGCCGACTTTATGGCTGCCGTTTTTCCTCAGTGAAAGCATATCGACGGCAACCATAAGCAATACGGCGGTAAAAAAAACGCCGTAAAACAACGGCGTCCCGACTTCGGGGAATTCAGACATTATTCAATCTCCTATTTTGAGGATTTTATTCACCAGCTGAGATAAAACATGGCCTTCGCCAAAAACACAATCAGCAGCATATGGGTAAAGACAACGGCGTGTATGTATTTCGACCACCTCACGGTTAACGTGGAGCGCGCCATTTTGACGACGGCTATGGCAAAGTGCACCAACACGCTGCATGCAAGCAGGATTTTCAAGGCCAGCATCGTACCGAAGGATGTGGTAAACGGTTCACCCAATACAGGAAGATAACGGTTTGCCGCCATCACGATGCCGCTGGCAAACAAGAGTCCGACCACTGCCGGCATCACCCTGACGGCGCGGTAAGACATGGCTTTTTCCACTTCCCGCCGCGACTCCCTGGACACCCTGCCTGTATGCAGGACGGACAACACCAGCATTTCAAAAAATACGCCTCCGACAAAGGCAATGGCGCAATACAGGTGGACAATGTGCGCAACGGCATAAATGCTCATACGATACCCCTACCTAAATCTGTGAATGCCGATTGTATCACTCGCATACAGAATCCGCATTTCGCACTGTCTGGCAAATCATTTCCGCCATTCTCCCACTAGCCCCGCGATGTTGGGAAATGAATTTTTCGATACGCTCACTCATCGGTGCGCCGCTTCCTCCTTGCGCCAATACCGATTCGACCGCCTCACGCCATCCGTCTGCAGAATCTACCTGGATTGCCGCACCGGCCTCCAGTGCATGGCTGCATGCCTGGGCAAAGTTGTAAGTAGAAAAGCCGAATATCGTAGGAACATGACAGGAAAGCGGTTCGATGATGTTTTGACAGCCGGAATCCACCAAGCTTCCTCCGACAAAGGCGACATCGGCACTTAAATAATACGCATGCAGTTCCCCCATACTGTCCCCTATCCAGACCTGCGTATCGGCCGCCACCGGCAAACCGTCACTGCGCCGCTGAACCTTAAACCCGAAGCGTTCTGCCGTTTCAAATGCCGTCTGAAAATGCTCTGGATGCCGTGGGACAATAACCAAAAGTGCATTTCCGCGATATTTCCGCCATGCCGCCAACAGTTTCTCCGCCTCGTCCTCCCCTTTGTATACGCGCGTGCTGCCGCACACGGCAACCGGACGGCCTCCGATTCGTTTTTTAAATTTATCCGCCAGTATATTCATACTTTCAGACGGCATCATGTCGTATTTGGTATTGCCGCACACACTGCTTTCCCGTACGCCTATCCGCATCAGGCGGGCGGCATCCGCCTCCGTCTGAGCCAGACAGCCGGACAATGAAGCTGCTGCAGGACGGATCAGGCTGAGTATTTTTAAATATCCTTTCAGAGATTTTTCCGACAGCCTTGCATTTGCCAAAAACAGCGGAATCCCTTCCTCCCGACACGCCGTCATCAGGTTGGGCCAGATTTCCGTTTCCATCAACACGCCGAACAAAGGGCGGTGTTCGCGCAAAAACTGCCTCACCCATGCCTTTCTGTCATAAGGCAGGTAACGGCATTGCGCATCAGGAAACACCGCCTGAGCCGTTTCCCGCCCTGTCGGTGTCATCTGGGTAATCAGCAGCGGCACGCCGGGAAAACGCTGCCTTAACTCATTCACCAGCGGTAAGGCGGCACGCGTTTCACCGACAGACACCGCATGTATCCAAATCGCACCACTAACCGGATGCGGATGCGGTTTGCCGAAGCGCTCCCCCCAATTTTCCCTATACGCCGGAGATTTCTCCGCCCGCTTGCGAAGCCGGTGCCGTATCAATACCGGCACAAACCGCCACAACACATCATAAAGCCATTGAAACATTAAAATTTTCCGTAAAACAAATGCCGTCTGAACGGTTCAGACGGCATATCCTGAAACAGTTTTAAATATCGTACGTCGTCGAAGCGGTATCTCCGCCTTTGCCCGTCCAGTTCGTATGGAAAAACTCGCCTCTCGGTTTATCGGTCCGTTCGTACGTATGCGCACCGAAATAGTCACGTTGCGCCTGCAGTAGGTTGGCAGGCAGCCGTTCGGACGTATAGCCGTCTAAAAACGTAACGGCGGAAGCCATACACGGCATGGGGATACCGCATTCGATTGCCTTGGCAACCACTTTTCGCCATGCCGGAAGGCATGTTTCCAAAATATTTTTAAAGTAGGGATCAGTACCTAAAAACACCAAATCCGGATTGTTTTCATAGGCATCGCGGATATTGCTTAAGAATGCGCTGCGAATGATGCACCCCTCGCGCCAGAGCAAGGCCGTTTTGCCGTAGTTTAAATTCCAGTTATAGGTTTCCCCAGCTTCCCGAATCAGCATAAATCCTTGCGCATACGAAATTATTTTTGATGCAAGCAATGCTTGGCGCAAATTGTCGACCCATTGTTTTTTATCCCCATCCACAGGGAAAACTTTTTGTCCGAACAATTTACTGTTTTGAGTACGCTGTTCTTTCAGCGAAGAAACACAACGGGCAAACACGGCTTCTGAAATCAGCGTCAGCGGAATACCTAAATCCAGCGCATTGATACCCGTCCATTTCCCCGTTCCCTTTTGTCCTGCCGTATCGAGGATTTTTTCAACCAGCGGTTCGCCTCCCTCGTCTTTGTACGCCAAAATGGATGCCGTAATTTCAATAAGATACGAGTTAAGCTCGGTTTGATTCCATTCGGCGAATACTTGATGCATTTCTTCGTGGGACATACCTAGGCCATCTTTCATAAATTGGTATGCCTCGCAAATCAACTGCATATCGCCGTATTCGATACCGTTGTGTACCATTTTGACGAAATGTCCCGCCCCATCCCTGCCGACCCAATCGCAACACGGCTCACCTTGAGGGGTTTTCGCGGCAATCGCCTGGAAAATCGGTTTAACAGCTTCCCATGCACGCTCATCTCCGCCCGGCATGATAGACGGGCCGTGCCGCGCGCCTTCCTCTCCGCCGGAGACCCCCATGCCGACAAACAAAATACCTTTTTCGGAAAGGTAACGGGTGCGTCTGTTTGTATCCGGATAATTAGCATTTCCTCCGTCAATGATGATATCGCCCTTATCCAAAAGCGGCAACAGCTGTTCGATAAAGTTGTCAACCACCGAACCTGCCTTAACCATCAGCATAATTTTTCTTGGTTTTTCCAGTTTATCAACCAAGTCCTGCAACGAATATGCGCCGATAACGTCCGTACCTTGTGCAGCACCTTTTAAAAATTCGTCAACTTTAGAAACAGTCCGGTTATAGGCAACAACCTTAAAACCATGATCGTTCATATTCAGAATCAAGTTTTGTCCCATAACGGCCAAACCGATTAAACCCAGATTGCCTTTCATTCCTGGAAGCTCCGTCATTGATTTAATTTATCAACTTTAACTCTACCTGATTTACATCTATTTAACAATATTTAACGTTTAAAGTTTTGAAAAAGGTTCTTTACGCTTTTGCCAGACGTGCGTTGAAGAATTTAATTTAAATATAATTTTAAATAATAAAAAGCTGATGATATTGAGTCTGAAAACCTTCTGTGAATAACTTTTTTTTGTATTTATTTTCAATAGGATGTTTTTTTATTTTGGGTGTCGGCAAGTTAGCAGGGGTTTTGTGCATTTCTGTGGATAGATTTGCCTGGAATTTAAGACCTGTGAATAACTTTACTGTTATGCAGCGATATTCTCGGTTTTGTTCCTCTGCGGGTGTTCGTATATTTCATGGAGGACGTAGCGGGGTGATTTATGGTGGCGGATGTTGCGTATTGGTGGAAATTTTTTAAAAAATATAGGTGATTTATGCAGAACGTTCAAAACGGAAATAACAAAAAAACCATCTTGTGCATAAGTGGTGGAAAATTTATGGAGAAATCAGATTGTTTAATAAACTCAATATGTTATTTTTAATTGTAGTGTGTATAAATAAAAAATAGAAGTATGATGATATATAAAAATGCCGTCTGAAACATTGGATTTCCTTGTTCAGACGGCATTGGGGGGTAAGTTGGAAGTTATCCACACTTCTTGAGGTTTAAGTCGTGAAATGCAGGAGGCAAGTCTTCGCTGTTGGAAAATTCGACCCATTCGTAGGTGGTCTCGTCCGCCAGAACTGCGCGTAATAGTGCATTGTTAATGGCATGTCCTGATTTGTAGCCTTCGAATGCGCCGATGAGCGGATGCCCGACGATATACAAATCGCCGATGGCATCAAGGATTTTGTGGCGGACAAACTCATCGGGATAGCGTAAACCTTCGGGATTCAGGACATCCGTGTCGTCAATCACGATGGCGTTGTTCAAATTGCCGCCTAAGCCGAGATTGTGGGCACGCATCATTTCAACTTCGTGCATAAAGCCGAAAGTGCGCGCGCGTGCGATTTCATCGATGTAGGATTTGCCAGCGAAATCGATTTCAAAAGTGGGCGAGCTGCGGTTGAAAACCGGATGGTCGAATTCGATGGTCAGGGTAACTTTAAATCCGTCATACGGTGTAAAGCGCACCCATTTTCCCGCTTCTTTGACTTCGACGGGTTTGAGGATTTTTAAAAAACGCTTTTGCGCCTTTTGGTCGACAACGCCCGCATCTTGCAGGAGGTAAATAAACGGCAGGCTGGAGCCGTCCATAATCGGGATTTCGGGCGCGTTCAACTCAATCAATGCATTGTCGATACCGTAGGCGGACAGTGCGGACATGATGTGTTCGATGGTGCCGACGCGCACGCCTTTGTCGGTAACGATGGTGGAGGAAAGGCGGGTATCGTTGATCAAATAAGGGGTCAGCTTGATTTGTTCGCCCATCTCGCCGTCCAAATCGGTGCGGCGGAAGGAAATCCCGCTGTTTTCAGGCGAGGGGTGCAGGGTCAGCGCGACCCGTTCGCCCGAATGTAGTCCGACTCCGGTAACGCTGATGGATTTAGCCAAAGTTCTTTGCAGCATAAACCGCTTCCTTATCAATGGGGTAAGTTGAGGAATGATACGATAAAACCGGAAAAACAGGCTATGTTTTTCAATAGTATTTGCCAATACGGATGTTTTATTTAAAACAAAATGCCGTCTGAAACGATTTGTTTGTGTTTCAGACGGCATGGGTCAGGCAGCTTTATTCGTACACTTTCAACAGCTCGACTTCAAATATCAAAGTGGCGTGCGGGGGAATCACACCGCCGGCACCGTGTGCGCCGTAACCCATTTCCGAAGGGATGGTCAGCTTGCGTTTGCCGCCTTCCTTCATGCCGCCGAAGCCTTCGTCCCAACCTTTGATAACTTGTCCGACGCCGAGCGTGATGGTCAGCGGTTGGCGGCGGTCGAGGCTGGAGTCGAATTTGGTTCCGTTTTCCAGCCAGCCGGTGTAGTGGACGGTGATTTCTTTACCCTTTACCGCCTCTTTGCCGAAGCCTTCCTGCAAATCTTCAATAATCAGGCTGCCCATATCTGTCCTTTCGTTGCTTGTTGGTTAAAACGGCAAGGGTAACATACCGTCCGTCGAAGTCAAATGCCGCTCAAACGTCAGCTGCACCGGTGCAGCTGAAACGGCTGTGTTTGTTGGACTGTTTTATTTTTTTCGTAAAGGTTCCATGCTTTTTCATGGAAATAGAAAACGACGGTGTTGATTAGGGGCTCGACCAGTGCGACCGCCCCCGATACGCCTATACTGCCCGTCAGTACATAGGTTACACTGAAGGCGACGCTGAAATGCAGTGCGGCAAAAGTCAAGGTTTTAAGCATCATCATCTCCTTGATTGAAAAATTAATTGAAAATTTACGGAGAGATGATAAAGATTATCCTAAGGCTGCGCGGTTTAAATTTGCTATTTACTGTTAGTGTAAATGAATCATTTTTCAAATAGGGATAAAAATTATGAATCAGAAGAAAGTAGTCGTATTGGATGCGGATACTTTACCCGGTCGGGCTTTTCACTTCGATTTCCCGCACGAGCTTGCGGTTTACGGCACGACAGATGCTGCGGAAACGGCGGTACGCGTATGCGGTGCGCACATTGTCATCACCAATAAGGTTGTCATTTCTGCCGATATCATTGCGGATAATCCTCAGCTTGAGCTGATTGCCGTCAGTGCGACCGGTGTGAACAATGTCGATATTGAGGCTGCGAAGGCGGCTGGCATTGTCGTATGCAATGTCCGCGCCTACGGAAACGAATCGGTTGCGGAACATGCCTTTATGCTGATGATTGCCTTGATGCGGAATTTGCCTGCTTATCAGCGTGATGTTGCGGCAGGATTATGGGAGAAGTCGCCGTTTTTCTGCCATTACGGTGCGCCGATTCGGGATTTGAACGGTAAAATGCTGGCGGTTTTCGGACGCGGCAATATAGGACGGACGCTTGCCCGATATGCACAGGCGTTCGGTATGAGGGTGGTGTTTGCCGAACACAAACACGCGCCCGCTGTGCGTGAAGGCTATGTTTCCTTTGAAGATGCGGTACGGGCTGCTGATGTGTTGTCGCTGCACTGTCCGCTGAACGCCCAAACTGAAAATATGATAGGCGAAAACGAATTACAGCAGATGAAGCCCGGTGCGGTTTTGATCAATTGCGGGCGCGGCGGGCTGGTGGATGAAAACGCGCTGGTTGCCGCACTCAAATACGGGCAGATCGGCGGGGCAGGTGTTGATGTTTTGACGGAGGAACCGCCTAGGGGCGGCAATCCCCTGTTGAATGCCCGCCTTCCCAATCTGATTGTTACGCCGCATACCGCGTGGGCAAGCCGTGAAGCGTTGGACAGGCTGTTCGATATATTGTTGGCGAACATTAACGCCTTTGTGAAAGGCGAGGCGCAAAACCGGGTGGTTTGAGCTTGTCGGGATGACGAAAAAAATGCCGTCTGAACGCCCAAAGGGTTCAGACGGCATTTTTTTGATATTTCTGCTTAACCGACTTTGTCGCCCGGTTGCGCGCCTGCGTCGACATCGAGGAGCTTCAGTTTGCCCTCTGCTGTGGCGGCGGAGAGGATCATGCCTTCGGATACGCCGAATTTTGCCATTTTGCGCGGGGCGAAGTTGGCGACGGCGATGACCATGCGGCCGTTCAATTCGGCTGGATTTGGGTAAGACGCGGCGATGCCGGAGAAGATGATGCGTTTTTCAAAACCGAAATCGAGGTCGAATTTCAAAAGTTTGGTGCTGCCTTCGACGGCTTCGCAGTTCAATACTTTGGCGACGCGCATGTCGATTTTCATGAAGTCGTCGAAGCTGGCCTGTTCGGCGACTTTTTCGTATTTGCTCTCTTCGGCGGCAGGCGCGGCTGCCGCGGCGATGCTTTGTTTGTTGGCTTCGATTAAATCGTCCACTTGTTTTTGCTCCACTCGTTGCATTAAATGTTCGTATTTGTTGATGGCGTGTTCGCCCAAGGTTTCGCGTGTATTTGCCCAAGTGATGGCTTCCAAATTCAGGAATTTGGCGGCATTTTCGGCCACTTTCGGCAATACGGGGGCGAGGTAGGCGGTTAACACGGTAAAGGCGTTGATGAGCTCGCTGCATACTTTGTGCAGGCGTGCGTCTTGGCCTTCTTGTTTGGCGAGTTCCCAAGGTTTGTTGGCATCAACGTATTCGTTGACAATGTCCGCCAAGGCCATGATGTCGCGCAGGGCTTTGGCGTATTCGCGGCTTTCGTAGCATTCGGCAATGGCTTCGCTTTGCGCAGTTAGTTTTGCCAGCAATGCACTGTCGGCAACGTCTTTCAGACAGCCTTCAAAGCGTTTGGCGATGAAACCTGAAGCACGGGCGGCGATGTTGACGTATTTGCCGACGAGGTCGCTGTTGACGCGCGAAATAAAGTCTTGCAGGTTCAAATCGATGTCTTCGATTTTGCTGTTGAGTTTGGCAGCGATGTAGTAGCGCATCCACTCGGGGTTCAGGCCTTGTTCCAGGTAGGATTTGGCGGTGATGAAGGTGCCGCGCGATTTGGACATTTTTTGTCCGTCGACAGTCAAGAAGCCGTGTGCGTACACGCCAGTCGGGGCGCGGTGGCCGGAGAAATGCAGCATGGCGGGCCAGAACAGGGCGTGGAAATAGAGGATGTCTTTGCCGATGAAGTGGTACATCTCGGTTTGGCTGTCGGCTTTGAAGTATTCGTCAAAATTGACGCCGATGCGGTCGCACAGGTTTTTAAACGACGCCATGTAGCCGACGGGCGCGTCCAGCCAGACGTAGAAGTATTTGCCCGGCGCGTCGGGGATTTCGAAACCGAAATACGGCGCGTCGCGGGAGATGTCCCAGTCGGACAGGGTGGTTTCTTCGCCTTCGCCCAGCCATTCTTTCATTTTGTTGAGGGCTTCAGGTTGCAGATGGGGCTTGCCGTCGTGCGGATTGTTGCCGGAAGTCCATGCTTTGAGGAAGTCGGCGCATTCGCCCAGTTTGAAGAAAAAGTGTTCGGATTCGCGCAATTCGGGTTTGGCACCGGATACAGCGGAATACGGGTTAATCAGTTCGGTCGGGGAATAGGTCGTGCCGCAGACTTCGCAGTTGTCGCCGTATTGGTCTTGGGCGTGGCATTTCGGGCATTCGCCTTTGACGAAGCGGTCGGGCAGGAACATTTGTTTTTCTGGGTCGAAAAGTTGTTCGATGACGCGGCTCTCAATCTTGCCGTTGGCTTTCAGCGCGCGGTAAATGTCTTGGGAAAACTGTTTGTTTTCAGGGGAATGGGTGCTGTAATAATTGTCGTAGCCGATACCGAAACCGGTAAAGTCGGCGAGGTGTTCTTCGCGCACTTTGGCAATCATGTCTTCGGGAGCAATGCCTTGTTTTTGCGCGGCAAGCATTACAGGCGTGCCGTGAGTGTCGTCGGCGCAGCAGTAGTAGCATTCGTGGCCGCGCAGTTTTTGGAAGCGCACCCAAACGTCGGTTTGGATGTGTTCGACCATGTGGCCGAGGTGGATGCTGCCGTTGGCATAGGGCAGGGCAGAGGTAACGAGGATTTTGCGTGTCATGGTTTATGCTTTTGGGGATAGATGGTAAAGGGGAATTATACCGTAAATCCGATGGATAAATGCCGTCTGAAGCCTGAAAAATCAGGCTTCAGACGGCATGTTCGCAAACTATCCGGACTTATTCGACCGTAACGGATTTCGCCAGGTTGCGCGGTTTGTCCACATCGGTACCGCGTGCGAGGGCAACATGGTAGGAAAGGAGCTGCACGGGGATAGTATGCACGACGGGGGATAATTCGCCGACATGGCGCGGCGCGCGGATAACGTGCACGCCTTCGGTGGCATTAAAATTGCTGTCGAGGTCGGCAAAGACGAAAAGTTCGCCGCCGCGTGCGCCGACTTCCTGCATATTGGCTTTGACTTTGTCCAACAGGCTGTCGTTGGGCGCGATGACGACGACGGGCATGTTTTCGTCCACTAAGGCAAGCGGCCCGTGCTTCAGCTCGCCGGCAGGATAGGCTTCGGCGTGGATGTAGGTGATTTCCTTCAGTTTTAACGCGCCTTCGAGGGCAATCGGGTAATGGATGCCGCGCCCCAAAAACAGAGCGCTGGTTTTCTTGGCAAACTGTTGCGCCCATGCGGCAATTTGAGGTTCGAGGTTCAAAGCGTGCTGAACGCTGCCGGGAAGCTGGCGGAGTTCTTCGGTATAACGTGCTTCATCTTCGCCGGATACCAAGCCGCGTACCTTCGCCAGCGTTACCGCCAAACCGAACAGTGCAACCAGTTGCGTGGTAAATGCTTTGGTCGAAGCGACGCCGATTTCCGCACCGGCACGGGTATAAAGCACGAGGCTGCTTTCGCGCGGCAGGGCGGATTCCATCACGTTGCAGATGGAGAGGCTGTGGCGGTGTCCCAAGGATTTGGCGTATTTCAAAGCTTCCATCGTGTCCAGCGTTTCGCCGGATTGGGAAATGGTAATGACCAGTTGGTCAGGATCGGCAATCACGCTGCGGTATCGGTATTCGCTGGCGATTTCGACGTCGGTCGGAATTTTGGCGATGGATTCGAGCCAGTATTTGGCGGTCAGCGCGGCATAATAGGAAGTGCCGCAGGCAAGGATTTTGACGCTGCGGATGCTTTCAAATACGCTTTTGGCGTCTTTGCCGAAGTTTTCGGGGATGAAGCCGCCGTCGAGGAAAACTTCCGCCGTGTCCGCAATCGCGCGCGGTTGCTCGTGGATTTCCTTTTGCATAAAGTGGCTGTACGGCCCCAGCTCCAAAGAGGCAAGGGAGAGTTCGGATACCTTGACTTTGCGTTCGGCGGGCAGGCCGCTTTTATCGGTCAGCCTTTTGATGCCGTCTGAAGCCAGCAGCGCGATGTCGCCGTCTTCGAGGTACGCCACGCGGCGCGTAAAGGCGATGACGGCGGATACGTCCGAAGCGATAAAGGTTTCATCGTCGCCCAAAGCGACCAAAAGCGGGCAGCCCATACGTGCCACGACCATCTCGTCCGGGTTGTCCTGAGCCATGACGGCAATCGCATATGCGCCGTGGAAACGGGCGGATGCGGATTGCACGGCTTCAAACAGCCTGCCGCCGTTTTGCGCGTATTCGTGATTGATGCTGTGTGCGATGACTTCGGTATCTGTTTGAGATTCAAAACGGTATCCCAAACCTTCCAAACGTTCGCGTTCGCTTTCAAAGTTTTCGATAATGCCGTTGTGTACGACGGCAATCATACCGCCGCTGATGTGCGGGTGGGCGTTCGGCTCGGTAACGCCGCCGTGTGTCGCCCAGCGCGTATGTCCGATGCCGATGCTGCCCGCTATTCCTTTTTCACGGGCCGCGTCTTCCATCAACTGAACCCGGCCGACACGGCGCACGCGCTTGATGTTGCCGTCGGTATTGACGGCAATGCCTGATGAATCATACCCCCGGTATTCGAGGCGTTTGAGGCCGTCGGTCAGAAAATCGACGACGTTGTGATGGGCGCGGATGGCGCCGACGATACCGCACATGACTGTTCCTTAGTATCAGGTTGAAAAAAACAGGCGCGGACGGCTCCCGTGCCGCACCTTCCGCTTCGGATTATAAACCGCCTTCCGTGTCGGAAAACAGCAAAATGCCGTCTGAAGGTTTCAGACGGCATTGTTTTGCCGGTTTACGGCCGGTATTCGGGTTTCATGCCGTTGGGCAGAAGCTGCCAGACGTAACCCGGTTCTTTCATTTTACCTGCCGTTTCCCCTGCTTCGTCGCCGTAACCCCAGAAATAATCCACGCGCACCGCGCCTTTAATCGCGCTGCCGGTATCCTGCGCCATAATCAGGCGGTTGAGTGCTTTACGGGTAACCGGGTGGGCGGTAGCGACAAATAAGGGTGCGCCCAAGGTAATGTAGTGCCGGTCGACTGCACCGGCATATTCACCCATCAGCGGAGTGCCCAGTGCGCCGACGGGACCGTCATTGTTGCTTCCGGCAAGCTCGCGGAAAAAGACATAGCTGGGGTTTTGCCCCAAAACTTCGGCGAGGCGTTGCGGATTTTGCCGCATATAAGACTTAATGCCCTGCATGGAGGTTTGTCCGAGTTTGAGGTAGCCCTTATCCGCCATGTATTTTCCGATGGAAACATACGGATGCTCGTTTTTGTCGGCATAGCCGATGCGGATGTATTTGCCGGACGGAGTTTTCAGACGGCCCGAGCCTTGTATGTGCATGAAAAAAAGTTCGACGGGGTCATCGGCATATCCGAGGATGGGGGCTTTGCCGTCAAGCGCGCCGCCGTTGATTTGGTTTCGCGTGTGGTAAGGGAGGAAGCGGCTTCCTTCAAACCTGCCTTTAATTGCCGTTGTGCGTGCGGTGATGGGGAATTGGGAGAGGTCGGCGGTATGCGTGCCTCCGGCATTGTCGATTGTGCCGCTGTTTCTTCCCGTCTGCCTGATGCGGACAAGGTTTTTTCCGCTCCTCAAACCTGCAGGCAGCGGGACGGAAATAAAATCATTGGGAATGCCATAAATAGGGAAGCGGGCTTGGGCCGTCCGTCTGTCATCCCCTTGCAGTACCGGTTCGTAATATCCGGTAACCGTGCCGGCAAGGCTTCCGTTGCCTGCAACCTGCCAAGGGGTGAAATAGCGTTCAAAAAAGTATTTTGCCGGCAAATGTTGCACAGGGGTTTGAAAGGCTTGGGCACACACATCCTGCCAGCCTTGGCGGTTTTTCAAACTTGAGCATCCGAGCCTGAAAGACTGCAGGCTCTGGGTAAAGTTTTGCGCGCTCCAGTGCGGCAGGCTGTCGTGAGGAACCGCCGTGTAAACCGCCCCTCCGCCCGAAACTGCCGTACCGGCGGGAAAAGGGGTGCCCGCAGGGCGGTCGGGGCCTTGAATAACGGATGTATCGGGAATCGGGAGGGTTTGGATGCTTTTGCTTTGACAGGCGGCAAGAATGGCGGCAACCATGCCGAACAGCGCCGTTTGAAACAGGTGTTTTTTCATAATGGGGCAATGCTGTTGAAATCCTTGAATCGGATTTTCAAGAGACTGATTTCTTAAAGTTTTAAAAAATGGGATTTTAACACAGCCCTGAAGTTTTCCGGCTGCTGGGTAGTCTAAAAATAAAATAAAATAGTTTATATTCTCATTTACAAGTCATACATATAAATGTCCTGATAATATGCCGTCCATTTACTTATAAACTGATACTTATGCTGGTTGCTTTTTTAATTATGTTGCGCGAGGGTATCGAAGCTGCGCTCATCGTCGGTATCGTTGCAGGTTTTCTGAAGCAGTCCGGCCATTCGAAACTGATGCCTAAGGTCTGGTTCGGGGTTGTTCTTGCTTCTTTGATGTGTTTGGGGCTGGGGTACGGAATCCATTCGGCAACGGGCGAGATTCCCCAGAAGCAGCAGGAGTTTGTCGTCGGTATCATCGGTTTGGTTGCCGTTGCCATGCTGACTTATATGATTTTATGGATGAAAAAGGCGGCGCGTTCGATGAAGCAGCAGCTTCAGGATTCTGTGCAGGCGGCTTTGAACCGTGGCAGCGGCCAAGGATGGGTCTTGGTCGGTATGGCGTTTCTTGCTGTGGCGCGCGAAGGTCTGGAGAGCGTTTTTTTCCTGCTTGCCGTATTCAAACAGAGCCCGACTTGGCAGATGCCAGTCGGTGCGGTAGCGGGGGTTTTGGCTGCCGCCGTTATCGGCGCGTTGATTTATCAGGGCGGGATGCGTCTGAATCTGGCGAAGTTTTTCCGTTGGACGGGGGCGTTTCTGATTGTTGTTGCCGCCGGCCTGCTTGCCGGTTCGCTGCGTGCGCTGCATGAGGCAGGTATTTGGAACTCGCTTCAGGACATTGTGTTCGACTCATCAAAATATTTGCACGAAGACAGTCCGTTAGGTGTGCTGCTCGGCGGATTTTTCGGCTATACCGACCATCCGACGCAGGGCGAGGCCTTGGTTTGGCTGCTGTACCTTATTCCCGTCATGACTTGGTTTTTGCGCGGCAGCAGGCCGTCTGAAACTTTAACCCGTAAAGAGGAACTGAAATGAGAAAATTCAATTTGACCGCATTGTCCGTTATGCTTGCCTTAGGTTTGACCGCGTGCCAGCCTCCGGAGGCGGAGAAAGCTGCGCCGGCAGCGTCCGGTGAGGCGCAAGCCGCCAACGAGGGCGGTTCGGTTAGTATCGCCGTCAACGACAACGCTTGCGAACCGATGGAGCTGACCGTACCGAGCGGACAGGTTGTGTTCAATATTAAAAACAACAGCGGCCGCAAGCTCGAATGGGAAATCCTGAAGGGCGTGATGGTGGTGGACGAGCGCGAAAATATCGCCCCCGGACTTTCCGACAAAATGACCGTAACTCTGTTGCCGGGCGAATACGAAATGACTTGCGGCCTTTTGACCAATCCGCGCGGCAAGCTGGTGGTAACCGACAGCGGCTTTAAAGGCACTGCCAACGAAGCGGATTTGGAAAAACTGTCCCAACCGCTCGCCGACTATAAAGCCTACGTTCAAGGCGAGGTCAAAGAGCTGGTGGCGAAAACCAAAACCTTTACCGAAGCCGTCAAAGCAGGCGACATTGAAAAGGCGAAATCCCTGTTTGCCGCCACCCGCGTCCATTACGAACGCATCGAACCGATTGCCGAGCTTTTCAGCGAACTCGACCCTGTCATCGATGCGCGTGAAGACGACTTCAAAGACGGCGCGAAAGATGCCGGGTTTATCGGCTTCCACCGTATCGAACACGCCCTTTGGGTAGAAAAAGACGTATCCGGCGTGAAGGAAATTGCAGCGAAACTGATGGCTGATGTCGAAGCCCTGCAAAAAGAAATCGACGCATTAGCGTTTCCTCCGGGCAATGTGGTCGGTGGTGCATCCGAACTGATTGAAGAAGTGGCGGGCAGTAAAATCAGCGGCGAAGAAGACCGGTACAGCCATACCGATTTGAGCGACTTCCAAGCCAATGTGGACGGTTCGAAAAAAATCGTCGATTTGTTCCGTCCGCTGATTGAGGCCAAAAACAAAGCCTTGTTGGAAAAAACCGATACCAACTTCAAACAGGTCAACGAAATTCTGGCGAAATACCGGACTAAAGACGGTTTTGAAACCTACGACAAGCTGAGCGAAGCCGACCGCAAAGCGCTGCAAGCCCCCGTTAACGCGCTTGCCGAAGACCTTGCCCAACTTCGCGGCATACTTGGTTTGAAATAAGCCTCAAGCGTTCAGACGGCATTTGGCGACAGATGCCGTCTGAAATTTTATCTGCAAAACCGGAAAGGTATTGAAAAAGGCGGAGGTTTCCGTTCCCTACGTTCCGCCGTATCGGATATTGAGTTTAAACAAAGGATAAAACATGAGTACGAACAACCCGACACAACCGACCAGGCGCACCCTCTTTAAAACCGCCCTTGCCGCCGGAGCAGTCGGCGCAATCGGAGGTTATCTCGGCGGCAAAAAACAGGGCGAAACCGCCGAACGCACCGCCGAAATCCAACACTCGCCCCAAGCTTATCCCTGCTACGGAGAACACCAGGCAGGCATCGTTACGCCGCAGCAGGCATTTTCCATCATGTGTGCCTTCGACGTTACCGCGCAAAACGCCAAGCAGTTGGAAAACCTGTTCCGTACACTGACCGCCCGTATCGAGTTTCTCACCCAAGGCGGCGAATACCAAGACGGCGACGACAAACTCCCGCCCGCCGGCAGCGGCATTTTAGGCAAAGCCTTCAACCCCGACGGATTGACCGTTACCGTGGGGGTGGGCAGCAGCCTGTTTGACGGACGATTCGGATTCAAAGACAAAAAACCGGTTCATTTGCAGGAAATGCGCGACTTCCCCAACGATAAGCTGCAAAAAAGCTGGTGCGACGGCGATTTGAGCCTGCAAATCTGCGCCTTTACCCCCGAAACCTGCCAAGCCGCCCTGCGCGACATCATCAAACACACCGCCCAAACCGCCGTTATCCGCTGGAGTATCGACGGGTGGCAGCCCAAATCCGAACCCGGCGCGATGGCGGCGCGCAACCTGTTGGGCTTCCGTGACGGCACGGGCAACCCCAAAGTTTCCGACCCCAAAACCGCCGACGAGGTTTTGTGGACGGGTGTGGCCGCCAACAGCCTAGACGAACCGGAGTGGGCGAAAAACGGCAGCTATCAGGCAGTCCGCCTTATCCGCCACTTTGTCGAGTTTTGGGACAGGACGCCGCTTCAAGAGCAAACCGACATTTTCGGGCGGCGAAAATACAGCGGCGCACCGATGGACGGCAAAAAAGAAGCCGACCAACCGGATTTTGCCAAAGACCCCGAGGGTAATACCACGCCCAAAGACAGCCATATACGCCTGGCGAATCCGCGCGATCCCGAATTCCTCAAAAAACACCGCCTCTTCCGCCGCGCCTACAACTATTCGCGCGGACTCGCCTCAAGCGGACAGCTTGATGTCGGGCTGGTGTTCGTCTGCTATCAGGCAAACCTTGCCGACGGTTTCATCTTCGTGCAAAACCTCCTCAACGGCGAACCGCTGGAAGAATACATCAGCCCCTTCGGTGGCGGCTATTTCTTCGTGCTGCCCGGTGTGGAAAAAGGCGGCTTCTTGGGACAAGGGCTGCTGGGCGTATAAATCCGCCATATAAAAAACGCCGTCCGAACCTTGCCAAACGGGTTCGGACGGCGTTTCTTGTTTTGGACGGTCAGGCTTTTTTGACGAATTCGGATTTTAAATTCATCGCGCTGCCGTCGATTTTGCAGCCGATGTTGTGATCGCCTTCCTGCAGGCGTATGCCTTTGACCTTCGTACCTTGTTTGATCACCATCGAGCTGCCTTTTACCTTGAGGTCTTTGATGAGGATGACGGTGTCGCCGTTTTGCAGCGCCGCGCCGTTGGCATCGAGCACTCCCACCGCAAGGTCGGCGGCGGATTCGGTTTCATTCCATTCGTGGGCGCATTCGGGGCAGATGTATTGTCCGCCGTCTTCATAGGTGTATTCGGAGGCGCATTGCGGGCATGGGGGTAATGACATGGTTTGCAGTCCTTATTTGATATCGGAGAGGGTTGATGTCGTCTGAAACCTGAAACCGGCTTCAGACGGCATGGCTTTATTGTTTGTCTTTTTCCGGCCTCACCCAGCCTTCGATGACGGTTTGGCGGGCGCGGGCGAGGGCGAGTTTGTTGTCTTCGACGTTGCGGGTAATCGCGCTGCCTGCGCCTGTGGTTACTTTGTTGCCCAGTGTTACAGGGGCAACCAGTACGCAGTTTGAACCGATGCGTACTTCGTCGCCGATGACGGTTTTGTGTTTGTTCACGCCGTCGTAGTTGGCAATAATTGTGCCTGCGCCGAAGTTGGTTTTGCTGCCGACTTCGGCATCACCAATGTAGGTGAGGTGGTTGGCTTTGGTGCCTTTGCCGATGGCGGCGTTTTTGACTTCGACGAAGTTGCCGATGTGTACGTCGGTGGCTAGTTTGGCTTGCGGACGCAAACGGGCGTACGGGCCGATTCGGTTGTTTTCGCCGACTTCGCAGTCTTCGAGGTGGGAGAAGGGGGCGATTTTGCTGTTTGCGCCGATTTTGGCGTTTTTGATGACGCAGTTTGCGCCGATTTCGACGTTGTCGCCGATTTCGACTTCGCCTTCAAAGATACAGTTCACATCAATCACGACATCTTGCCCGTGTTTCAGACGGCCTCGTAAATCGAAACGTGCCGGGTCGCGCAGGGTAACGCCTGCTTTGAGCAATTCTTGCGCCTGTTCGGTTTGAAAGATGCGTTCGAGTTCGGCGAGCTGGAGTTTGTTGTTCACGCCGGCGGCGAGGTAGGAGGCGCGTACTTGGACGGGATGAACTTTAATACCGTCGGCAACGGCTTTGGCGATGAGGTCGGTCAGGTAGTATTCGCCTTGGGCATTGTTGCTGGAAAGGCTGTTCAACCAAGCTTCAAGTTTGGCGTTGGGCAGAACCAAAATGCCGGTATTGATTTCTTTCACGGCTTTTTGGGCGGCGTCGGCGTCTTTTTCTTCGACGATGGCGGTTACGCTGCCGTTGCTGTCGCGGATGATGCGGCCCAAGCCTGTCGGGTCGGCGGGAACGTCGGTCAACAGACCGACTTCGTTGCCGGCGGCTTCGAGCAGGGTTTTGAGGGTTTCAACGTCAATCAGGGGGACGTCGCCGTACAACACCAGTGTGCGGCCTTCGGCGGAAAGGTGGGGCAGGGCGGTTTTGACGGCGTGGCCGGTACCGAGTTGTTCGGTTTGTTCGACCCAGACGATATCGCGTTTGACGGTGTCTAAAACTTGCTCTTTGCCGTGACCGATGACGACGCAGATGTTTTGCGGATTCAGCGCGGCGGCGGTGTCGATAACGCGCCCGACCATGGGCTTGCCGCCGATGCAGTGCAGCACTTTGGGCATTTTGGAATACATGCGTGTGCCTTTGCCGGCGGCGAGGATGACGATGTTTAAAGTGTTTTGCGGCATGACGGTTTCCTGTGCCATGCCGTCTGAAGCAGCTTCAGACGGCATGGAGGGGATTTATCGGTTTTGAAATTTGGGCTTTTGCCAGTTCTGTCCGCGTAAGCCTTGTTCGGAACCGTCGGTTTGGTTGGGCAACACGGCATGGCGTTCGGGGCGGTATTGGTTGTAGTTCATATTTTTCGAGTAGCTGCCGTCTTGGTAATAAACGGGTGTACCGGCAGGATATTTTTGACGGACGGCTGTTTTGCCGTTTTCGTTCCGGTAGGTTTCCCATGAGCAGCCCGACAGTACGGCGGCGGCAGTCATCAGGATAAGGAAGGTTTTACGCATGGCTTTTCTTTCGTATTTTCGGGGTTTAGGGGGTATTGTAATGAGTTTGGCGGTGTTCTGACAAAGTTTCTGCATACTGTGCCAGTTGCGCCATATCGCTTACCGAGGTGTCGATAAAGGGCAGCGCGTGGGATTTTGCACCGAACCAGACGGTTTTCATGCCCAGCGCCTTTGCCTGATGCAGGTTGTCCGCGCTGTCGTCCACCATCACGCAGCGTTCGGGCGGTATGTCCAGCAGGCGGCAGACGTTGAGGTAGGCTTGTGGATTGGGTTTGTAGAGCAGCCCGAAATCGTCCGTGCCGAAAAGTGCGTCGAAGCTTTCCGTCAAACCGAGTGCGTCTGAAACGGCGCGGACATAAAAAGAAGGCCCGTTGGAAAAAACCGCCTTGCGCCCCTTTAGGCGGCTCAGGGTGTTTTGTGTTTCCGGCATACCGTGCAGCCGGGTTAAAACCTCGTCAATCGGATGGCTTTCGCGTAAAAATTCCGCAATGTCGATTTCGGGGTGGTGGATTTGCAGGCCGGCAAGTGTTGCGCCGTAACGGTGCCAATATTCCTGACGCAGGTCAGACGCGGCCTGGTCGGAGAGCCGGAGGCGTTGCGCGATGTAGCCGGTCATGGCGCGGTTGATGAGTGTGAAGATGCCTGCGTCGGCATCGTGCAGCGTGTTGTCGAGGTCGAACAGCCACACGGTCGGATTTTCTTGCATGTTGAACGATGAAAATTTGTTATGATGGCATTTTACAGTGAATTAAGGAGGATGAAGGATGAAACGGAAAATCTGGCTGCTGCCGCTGCTGTCGGTTTCGGCATATATGCAGGCTCAGACGGAGGTCAGGCTTGCGGCGCACAAGTCGTTCAGCCTGCCCAAAGCGGTGATTGCGCGTTTCGAACGGGAAAACAATGCGAAAGTGTCCGTTATTCAGGCTGGCAATGCAAACGAAATGCTCAACAAACTGATTTTAAGCCGCGCCAATCCGATTGCCGACGCGGTGTACGGTTTGGACAATGCCAATATCGGTAAGGCGCGGGAAATGGGCGTTTTGGCGGATGAGCAGCCAAAATCCCTGCCGGTTTCGGTCGGCCTGCCTTCGGTTTTGGCGGTTGATTACGGTTATGTAACACTCAATTACGACAAAAAATGGTTTGCCGAGAAAAAGCTGCCGCTGCCCAAAACCTTGCAGGACTTAACCCGTCTCGAATATAAAAACCTGCTGGTTACGCCGTCGCCCGCTACCTCGTCGCCCGGATTGTCCTTCCTGATGGCGAACATTGGTAGCATGGGCGAGGCGGGTGCGTTCAAATGGTGGGCGCAGATGCGTCAGAACGGCGTGAAGGTCGCCAAAGGCTGGAGCGAGGCGTATTACACCGACTTTTCGCACAACGGCGGAGCTTATCCGCTGGTAGTCGGTTATGCAGCCAGCCCTGCGGCGGAAGTGTATTTTTCCAAAGGTAAATACAGCGAGCCGCCGACGGGCAACCTGTTTTTAAAAGGCGGCGTATTCCGTCAGGTTGAAGGCGCGGCGGTATTGAAAGGGGCGAAGCAGCCGGAATTGGCGGCAAAACTCGTTCAGTGGCTGCAAAGCGGCGAAGTGCAACGTGCCGTTCCGTCTGAGATGTGGGTTTACCCGGCCGTCAAAAACACGCCGCTGCCTGATGTGTTCCGTTTTGCACAAGCTCCGACGCACACGGATTCCCCTTCCCGTGCCGACATCAACGCCAAACAGCGAGGCTGGGTCGGACGCTGGATTAAAACGGTATTGAAGTAAAAAATGCCGTCTGAAAAAGGAGCGGTAGGAATGGAAGCGTTAAACACCATCGCCCGAAACCTGACCATAAAGCGCGAAACCGTAACCTGTGCCGAATCCTGCACGGGAGGGCTGCTTGCCGCCGCATTTACCAGTGTGGCAGGCAGTTCGCAATGGTTTGAACAAAGTTTTGTAACATACAGCAACAAAGCCAAAGAAGACCGCTTGGGCGTATCGCCGGCAACCCTGCTCGAATACGGCGCAGTCAGCCGTCAAACCGTCCGCGAGATGGCGCGAGGCGCACAAGTTGCGGCTCAGGCGGATTACGCCGTCGGTATTTCCGGCATTGCCGGCCCGGGCGGCGGCAGCGAAAGCAAACCCGTAGGTACGGTTTGGTTCGGGTTTGCCTTTCCGGGCGGAAGTTGTGAAGAAATACGCCGTTTTGACGGCAACCGCGAATCCGTCCGCGCGCAGGCTGTCGCCTTTGCGTTGGAAAGGTTGGCTGTGCTGATTGAAAACGGCGGCGATGCCGTCTGAATAAAATCACCATCGGATAAAAAATGCCGTCTGAAACGTTTCGGGTTTCAGACGGCATTTTGTCGGGTTAGGCGGCGGTGCGGCTTATTTCACTTTGCCTTTCAACGCGCCGTAGCCTGCCGCGTCCATTTGTTCCAGCGGGATGAATTTCAAACTTGCGCCGTTGATGCAGTAGCGCAGTCCGCCTTTGTCTTGCGGGCCGTCGGCGAAGACGTGTCCCAAGTGCGAATCGGCGGCATGGCTGCGCACTTCGGTGCGGCGCATGTTGTAGCTGAAATCGTCGTGTTCGGTAACGGCGGCGGCGTTAATCGGGCGGGTGAAGCTCGGCCAGCCGCAGCCGGAATCGAATTTGTCGGCGGAGGAAAATAGGGGTTCGCCGCTAACGATGTCCACATAAATGCCGGGTTTGAACAAGTGGTCGTATTCGTGGCTGAAAGCGTATTCGGTTGCGCTGTGTTGGGTAACTTGGTATTGCTCTTCGGTCAGAATGCGTTTGAGTTCGGCATCATTGGGTTTTTTATACGTCGCCGCGTCGAAGCCTTTGCCTTGCAGAGTGGTTTTGGTTTTGCCCGGCAGCGGTTCGTCGGCTTTGCGGATGTCTATGTGGCAGTAGCCGTTGGGGTTTTTAATCAGGTAGTCCTGATGGTATTCCTCAGCGTCGTAGAAGTTTTTCAGCGGCTCGTTTTCAACGACGAGGGGAAGTTTGTATTTTTGCTGCTCGCGTTTGAGGGCGGCGGCGATGACGGCTTTTTCGGCAGGGTCGGTGTAGTACACGCCGCTGCGGTATTGCGTGCCGGTGTCGTTGCCTTGTTTGTTGAGGCTGGTCGGGTCAACGACGCGAAAATAATATTGCAGGATGTCGTCGAGGCTGAGTTTGTCGGCATCGTAGGTCACTTTGACGGTTTCGGCATGGCCCGTGTTGCGGTAGGACACGTCTTCGTAGCTCGGATTTTTTGTTTTGCCGTTGGCGTAGCCGGATACCGCGTCAACCACGCCGTCTATGCGTTGGAAATAGGCTTCCAAGCCCCAGAAGCAGCCGCCGGCGAGGTAGATGGTGCGCGTATTCATGATTGCTGAATCCTTTTTCTGTGTGTCGGGTTTGTAGAACGAATTTTTCAGACGGCCTAAATCGGCATTCGGATCGCTGATTAACGCCAACGCCTGCGCTTCGTTGATGCTGCCTTTGACGATGCGCTGCACGTCGCCGTCTTTACCGATTAACGCCCAAGAAGGGTAAACGCTGATATTCAGGCTTTGGGCGATGGTGCCGCCGTTGTCGGTAACGACGGGCAGCTTGGGATAGTTCAAACCGGCATACCATTTTTGGAAGTCGCCGTCTTTTTTCTCGTGCAGAAAGCCCGGAGACGCGACGGTAATCAGGTTGGCGGAACCGAATTTTGCATCTTGCGCCCATTTTTCGGTTTGCCCCAATTCGGACAGACACAAAGGACACCAGCTCGCCCAGAATTTAATCAGCGTCGGTTTGTCTTTTTTCAAATAAACATCGGCGGGGCGGTTGTCCGCGGTTTTCAAAGTGGATAAAGTGTGCGGCACGGTCGCGGCTTCGGCATCGGCGATTTTGGGCGAACAAGCGCCCAGCGCAAACAGGCAGCCGAACTTGGCGCAAAGGGAAAAGAAAGTACGGGGTTTCATTTTGATGTTTCCTGTGTGGACGGTTTGTATGATTAGACGTTTGAGATGCCGAAACCTTACAGCCCGGATTTTCAGACAACCTTGCCGCGTAAAATACGCTACAATACTACCTATTTCAAGTTTCTAAAATTAAAAGGAAAATTCAATGTTCAGCTTCTTCCGTCGCAAGAAAAAACAGGAAACTCCGGCTCCTGAGGAGGCTCAAGTTCAGGAAACCGCAGCAAAAATAGAATCTGAAGTTGCTCAAGTAATTGAAAATATTAAAGAAGATTCCGAATCTTTAGCAGAAAGCGTCAAAGGGAATGTTGAATCAGTTGTCGAATCGGCTGTTGAAACTGTCAGCGAAACCGTCAGCGAAACCGTCGAGCAGGTTCGGGAAGCTTTGACCGAAACGCTGTCTGAAACAGTCGAAAAAGTAGAAGAACACGTTGAAGCGGCAAAAGAAGCGGCTGTTGAAACCGCCAGCGAGGCTCTTGAACAGGTAAAAGAAACCGTTGCCGAGATGCCGTCTGAAGTGGCTGAAGCTGCTGAGGAAGCAGTAGAACAGGCCGAAGCAGTCAAAGAAGAAGCTGTTGAGGCAGTTAGCGAAGCTGTCGAGCCAGTTCAAGAAGCCGTTGCGGAAACACCGGCTGAAGCCTCTGCTCCGGCAGAAGAACATAAGCTCAGTTGGGCGGCGCGTTTGAAACAAGGCTTGACCAAATCACGCGACAAAATGGCAAAATCGCTGGCGGGCGTGTTCGGCGGCGGACAGATCGACGAGGATTTGTACGAAGAGCTGGAAACCGTGTTGATTACCAGCGACATGGGCATGGAAGCGACGGAATACCTGATGAAAGACGTGCGCGACCGCGTCAGCCTCAAAGGGCTGAAAGACGGCAACGAATTGCGCGGCGCGCTGAAGGATGCGCTGTACGACCTGATTAAGCCGTTGGAAAAACCGCTGGTCTTGCCCGAAACCAAAGAGCCTTTCGTGATTATGCTTGCCGGTATCAACGGCGCGGGCAAAACCACGTCTATCGGCAAACTCGCCAAATATTTCCAAGCGCAGGGCAAATCCGTATTGCTGGCGGCAGGCGATACTTTCCGCGCAGCCGCGCGTGAGCAGCTTCAGGCTTGGGGAGAGCGCAACAACGTAACCGTGATTTCGCAAACCACGGGCGATTCCGCAGCCGTTTGTTTTGATGCCGTCCAAGCCGCCAAAGCGCGCGGCATCGACATCGTGCTGGCCGACACCGCCGGCCGCCTGCCCACGCAGCTTCATTTGATGGAAGAAATCAAAAAAGTGAAGCGCGTACTGCAAAAAGCCATGCCCGACGCGCCGCACGAAATCATCGTCGTGCTTGATGCCAACATCGGGCAAAACGCCGTCAACCAAGTCAAAGCCTTTGACGACGCATTGGGGCTGACCGGTTTAATCGTTACCAAGCTAGACGGCACGGCAAAAGGCGGCATCCTTGCCGCGCTTGCCTCCGACCGCCCAGTTCCTGTCCGCTACATCGGCGTAGGCGAAGGCATAGACGATTTGCGTCCGTTTGACGCGCGCGCGTTTGTGGACGCACTGCTGGATTGAGTAGAAATGCCGTCTGAAAACGGCAGGTTGGTGTTTGAGGGAGGTGGCGGAATCGGTAGTGGAAATTGGTGAAAATTGGAGGAGTCGGTGGGCTTTAGTCCACCAATTCATACCAATCCATACCAACTCCCCCACCTCATCCCAAAAAAACGCCCACGCGCCTGACACATTTACCGTATAAAATACCGAAACCGCCTCATACGGTATTTCACAAACCTTAACCCCTGCGCGTAAAAAACGTATAAACCCGAAACCGTTGCCGCCGCATCCCCTATAATTTCATCCAATAAAAAAAAACGAGGCACATATCATGGCGAAAAAATTCCCTATATTCCCCAAAAACCCCGAGCGCATCTGCTGGGGGTGCGACAAATATTGCCGCGAAGATGATTTGCAGTGCGGCAACGGCTGCGAGCGCATCCAACACCCCATCGAGCTGGACGGGCGCGACTGGTATAAAAAAGGCGACTGGAGCAACCTCCTGAGCGAGGAGCAGCAAATCGAGCTGGGCTTGAAAGAAGCCCCGAAACCCGCCAAACCCCACATCAAGCTCCCCCTTAAAAACAAAACCGCCTGATTTCCCTTTTCCCGCCTGTGCCCGCCTTGCACCTGCCTGCCGAACACGGCGGCCGCAACGGCAACAGGGCAAACCACCGCCCTTTCCGCCCCGTCGGAAACGGCGGATTTTTTTGCATCAGGGAAACAGCCCGACCGAAACACCGCGCCCAACCGACAAAAAACGGCACATAACAAAAAACGTCATCCCAAACTGACAAAAAACGGCACATGACAAAAAATGTCAGCTCAAAACTGACCAAAAATGTCAAAAGTGACCAAAAACGTCAGCCCTGCGCCACGCCCGCCCTTTCAAAAAATCGTGAAAAGAAAATTAAAATAATAAAAATATATTTTAAAAACAATAAAATAATAAAAAATTTTAAAAAAAATGCAGCGTTTAGCAAGGTTTTGGCACGCCGTTTGCTAGAAGAAAGACAAGCCGAAAGGCAAAGTAAAAAAGACCTCAGGTCAAATACATTACGGGTTTGACAATTTTTTGGCAGATGCCGAAAAACATTTTATTTTTCACTTAAACTTTAAACTTAGGAGTTATCCCATGAAAGCAATCCAAAAAGGTTTCACCCTGATCGAGCTGATGATCGTTATCGCCATCCTGGGTATTCTGGCCGTTATCGCATTCCCTGCATACCAAGACTACACCATCCGCGCTAAAGTATCCGAAGGTCTGAACTTGGCTGCGCCTGCTAAATTGGCAGTAGCGGAAACTGCCGCTTCTTTGGGTGGTTTGGATGCAGTTACGCCTGATAATAACGGTTATACTTTCCCTAAAACCGGTACTAAGTATGTAGCATCTATCGCGATTGCTAAAAAAGGTGTAATCACTGTAACCACTAAAGCTACCGGTGCTACTCACGATCCTATCTTTGTTTTGACTCCTACTCAAACTAATTCAGAGTCTCCTGTTGAATGGGCTTGTACATACCAAGGTGATAGCGAGGCAAAACACGTTCCTGCAAACTGCCGAACTAAAGCTGCAGCTGCACCTGCTGCATCTGCTGGTAATTCACATTAATAAGGATATAATCAGGTTTAAACCTGATAAGAAAAACAAAATGCCGTCTGAGGCTGTTTCAGACGGCATTTTTTATTTCGGGGCGCGTTTTGGGTTTCCGTTCGCCTTGCCCCGTATTGCCGCCTGTTGCCGCGATCCGGATGGTGGCGGAAAAGTTGGGGGCGGCGGGAATATCGATTATAATCATGCGGATAAACTAACCATAAAAAATATAAATATGAAGAACAAACCTTACGGGTTTACGCTGATCGAGCTGATGATTGTAACGGCAATCTTGGGGATACTGACCATGTTCGCCCTGCCTGCCTATCAAGACTATGCGGCTAGGGCGCAGGTTGCCGAAACTTACTATCTGCTGGATGAGCTGAAAACCGAAATCGGAATTTATGCCTCTATTTACAACCATCTGCCCGATGCGGTGGAAGTTTCCCCGTCAGGCGGCGTCGGCAGCGCGGCCGCCAGGATGGGCGGGACGTATATCCTGCATGGCGGCGTTACCGTCGAAGCGGATACTGCGAAAATTTCCGTACCCTTCGATAAAGGGTATCACAAGGGCAAAATACTGACGCTGTCGCCCACGCGCGATAGCGAAAGCGGCATCATTACCTGGGTGTGCGGCGGGACGATAGAGCCGCGGTCGCTGCCTGCCGTCTGCCGCCGTTAAGCCCGTCCGTAATCCACAGTCTGCCGCCTGCGGCAAAATGCCGTCTGAACCTGTTTCAGACGGCATTTTTTCGTTCCGAACGGGAGGAAAACCGCCCTGATGCGGCATGGGCGGCGCATCGGGCGGCCGGTTTTCACTTCAGGCGGCGTTTTGGGGCTGCCTGTGCGGAATTTGGCGGTAGGCGCGGTAGTAGGGTTCGAGCTGTCGGGCGATGAGTTGGAGCTGTTGGAGGAAGATGTGGCTTTGCGCGCCGACGCTTTGCGCGCGCAGGCTGTCAAGCTCTCCGCGCAGGCTGTCTAATTCGGCGTCGAAGCGGTCGGGTTCCATGTCGGGCAGGTTTTGGAAGATGTGTGCGGCGTGTTCCGCGGCATGGTAAAACCTGCCTGTAAAGTCGGGGCTGCACCCTTCGTGCATTTCGCTGCGGTATGCGCCGAGGGCGGAAATATAGCCGGTCAGGGCGTAGCCGGTTTTGAGCAGGGTGAAGCCGGGTTGCAGGCTGCCGGCGAATTTTTCGGGTTCGCTGCTCATGTCGGAGAGGGTGCTGCTGAGGGCGGCGGTGTGTTCGTGGGCGCGGCGGCGGGTGGCGCGGTATTCGACGTCGTCGCCTGTTTCGCCGCTTTTGAGGCGTTCGGTGATTTTTTCGAGATAGGCACCGTTGCTGCGTACGGCAAGGGCGGCGGTGCGTTCGAGCGTGAGGTATTTCCAGTCGGGCCACAGGTAGCTGACCGCCGCCCAGGCAAGGGATGCGCCGATAATGGTGTCGATGATGCGCACGGGCATGGCGGCATATACGTCCAACCCTGCAAGCGACAGGCTGGTCAGTGCCTGAATGGTGATGAAAAATGTCGAGAAGCTGTATTTGTAGGTGCGGGTCATGAAGAATAGGGTGGTGCTGACGATGACGATCCAAAGCTTGGTTTCGACAGACGGGGTGAAGTAGGGGACGAGCGAGCCGACGATTACGCCGAGTACGGTACCGGCGATGCGCTGGCGGACGCGGCTTTTGGTGGCGGTGTAGTTGGGCTGGCAGACGAAAAGGGCGGTCAGCAGTATCCAGTAGCCGAGGTTGAGGTTGAGGGCTTCGACTATGGTACAGGCGGCGGCAACGACGAGGGACAGGCGGACGGCATGGCGGAATACGCCTGATTCGAGGTTCAGCTGCGTACGGATTGCCTGCCAGGTGTTTTTGAGGCTGCCGGTCTCTATGGCGGCGATGCGGGTGTCGCCCATGCGGTCGTTTTCCACTTGAAGGCTGTTGTGCTGGAGTTGGCGGAATTGTTGGTCGACGCTGCCGAGGTTGTCGAGCAGGCGGCCGAGGTGGCGGATGTCGGGATTGTCGTTGCCGTCTGAAAGGAGGCGCAGCGACTGGCGGCAGCCTTCGATGGCGCGGCCGAGGCGTTTGCTGTATGTGTAGTCTTTGCCCGCCCTGAGTGCTTGGGCGGCATTGCGGCATGCCTGCCCCTGCATTTCGAGCAGGCGGTGGATGCGGAAGATGATGTCGGTGTTTTTGAATTTTTCGGACATTTCCTGATAATCGACGTGGGCGGAGCTGATGCGTTCGTGTATGTCTTGGGCGGCAAAGTAGTAGCGTAGCATTTTGGCTGTGCGCGGGTGGCGGTGTTTGCCGCGAAGGCGGTAAAACAGGGCGGAACGGCATTGGTTGAAGGCGTTGATGACGCCTGTGTTGCTCATGGCGAGGTCGATGTGGCGGTTGCCTATCCATTCGGCTTCGTCGGGATCGAAAAAGTCGGCTTTGGCTTCGAGGTAGCTGCCGAGCGCTTCGTAGGCGTTGGCGACGTTTTCTTGAACGGGACGGTGGGGTAGGATGATTTGGAACAGGATGATGGCGGTGCTGTACAGTACGGTGCCGCACAGAATCATAAAGGGGTTGGTCAGCCAGTAGGTCTCGGGGGTGTAGGTGAGGGTGGTGTAGGTGGCGACGGCGAGTGCGCCGAATGCGAAGGTGCGGTATTTGAGCCCGACCGCGCCTAAAATGGTGAAGCCGAAGGTCATGAGGGTCATGGCGAGGATGAAGGGCAGCCCTGTGCCGAGGGTACTTTGCGCCGTGAGCGAGGAGAGGGTGAACAGGGCGACGGAGGCAATGATGTTTTTCAGCCGTCCGGTCAGGCGGTTGTCCAAATCGACAAGGCCACCGGCAATAATGCCGAGTACGAAGGGCATGGCGAGCTTAGGTTCGCCTATCTGCAGGACGGTGGCGGCGGCAGTGAAGACGCTGGCGAAAACGGGCAGAGAGGTGATGAGGAGTGATTTGATCGGAAGGGCTTTCATGGGTTTGTCGGATTTATTGTTATGAGGTGAATGAAGTGTAGCACACGGATGCGGATGATGAAGAGATGCCGTCTGAAAACGGCAGGGGTTTTCAGACGGCATCGGGTATTTCGTCAATCAGGAAACGAGGTTGAGGTCGTTAATCCTGTCGTAAAGGCGGTCGGGGTGTCTGCCTTCTTCGTAAAGCTGGATGCGCAGCCTCAGGTCGTTGGCGGATACCGACTGACGCAGTGCTTCTTCGTAGTCGATAATGTTTTGGTTGTAGAGTTTGAAGAGGTTTTGGTCCATGGTCTGCATGCCGTCGGTTTGGGCGCTTTCCATGAGGGAGCGCAGACCTATGATGTCTCCTTTGAGGATAAGGTCCTGTACTGCCGGTGTGTTGATCAAGAGGTCGACGACGGCAGTGCGCCCGTCTTTATTTTTCTTGATTGCAAGGCGTTGGCAGATGATGCCGGTCAGGTTGAGTGAGAGATCGGTCAATACCTGTTTGTGGGCCTCTTCGGGATAAAAGTTGAGGATACGCTCAAATGCCTGCGATGCGGTGTTGGCATGCAGGGTAAAGACGCACAGGTGGCCGGTTTGGGCAAGCTGCATGGCGTATTCCATGCTTTCCCTGTTGCGGACCTCGCCGATGCAGATGACGTCGGGCGACTGGCGCATGGAGTTTTGTACGGCGGTCTGCCAGTTGGTAGTATCGATGCCGATTTCGCGTTGTGTGAAAATGCAACGGCGCGGTTTGTAGATAAACTCTATCGGGTCTTCGATGGTGATGATGTGGCCGGGCGTTTGCTGGTTGCGGTGTTCGAGCATGGTTGCCATGGTGGTCGATTTGCCGGAACCGGTCGGGCCGGCAATAATCAGCAGCCCCCGTGGAGCTAAAGAGAGGTCTTTAAGTTTTTCCGGCAAGCCCAGTGCCTGCATTTCGGGAATGCGTTGATTAATGCGGCGCAGCACGATGCCTACGCAGCCTTGGTGGTAGTGTGCGTTGACGCGGTAACGCGTGTTGCTGCGCGATTGGACGGAGTAGTTGATTTCGCGTTCGCGGATAAAGGTCTCCAACTGGTCGGCATTCATGGTCGATTCTGCAATGGCGGCAGTCTCTTCATCAGTTAGCGCCTTGTGGGGGTGTATGGTCAGGGTGCCGTTGATTTTTAAGGATGGGGGAAAGCCTTTGCTGATAATGATGTCGGATGCGCCGCGCGCTTCAGCTTCTTCGCACATACGGTCGAGCAGGGGATGGAGGTGCGTGCCGATTTTTGCAGGGGTTTCGATGCGGGTTTGGTTTTTTTGTGAATAAACCTGCACCATTTCGCTTAAGATGTCGTGCAGTTGGTTTTCGCTCATTGTGTTTTCCCTTGTGGAAGGTGTTTTAGGGTATGTTGCCGTCTGAAGGCAGTGTTTGTTAGATGCCCAGGCTTTCGCTGTTTTGAGCGCGTTTGCGCGCAACTTCGGGGGTAATCATGCCTTGGCGGACGAGTGATTGCAGCGATTGGTCCAGAGTCTGCATACCGCTTGCCTGTCCGGTCTGCAGGACGGAATTGATTTGCGCGATTTTGTTTTCGCGGATGAGGTTGCGGACGGCGGGATTGGAAATCAGGATTTCGTGTGCGGCGACACGGCCGTTGCCGTCGCGCGTTTTCAGTAGGGTTTGGGAGATGACCGCGGTCAGCGATTCCGACAGCATGGAGCGCACCATTTCTTTCTCTCCGGCGGGGAATACGTCCACGATACGGTCGACGGTTTTTGCCGCACCGGTTGTATGCAGCGTACCGAAAACCAAGTGTCCTGTTTCGGCGGCGGTCAGTGCCAGACCGATGGTTTCGGGGTCGCGCATCTCGCCGACAAGGATAACGTCGGGGTCTTCACGCAGTGCGGAACGCAAGGCATTCGCAAAGCTGTGGGTGTGTTGGTGCAGTTCGCGCTGGTTAATCAGGGATCTTTTGCTTTGGTGGACGAATTCGATCGGATCTTCGATGGTCAGGATGTGTGCCGGTTGGGTTTCGTTAATGTAGTTGATCATCGCAGCAAGTGTGGTTGATTTGCCCGAACCGGTCGGACCGGTTACTAAAACGATACCGCGCGGAGATTCGGCAATTTTTTGGAAAATGCGCGGAGCCCTTAGTTCTTCCAGGGAAAGGACGGTGCTGGGAATGGTGCGGAATACGGCGGCAGGCCCGCGTCCGGTGTTGAAGGCGTTGACGCGGAAACGGGCGACGTTGGGCAGTTCGAATGAAAAGTCCACCTCTAAATCTTGTTGGTAAACTTTGCGCTGGTAATCGTTCATGACGGAGGTAATCATGTTGCCGACTTCTTCCGCGCTCATTTCAGGAAGGTTAATGCGGCGGATGTCGCCGTGGACACGGATCATGGGGGACATATCCGCACTCAGGTGGAGGTCGGATGCTTTGTTTTTAACGCCGAAGGCGAGTAAGTCGGTAATCTGCATAATGCGGCTCTGTTTAGTATAATGTTTCGATTGGTTGGAATGGTTCTAACAACCCTGATTCTACCGTCCTGACTGGAGGGGTTTCAACCGTTTAATCATTTTTAATAGGGGATAATCTATGACGGTGTTGCAACAGCGTTATCGGGAGGTGTCCGAACGTATCGGGAAATTGGTTCTGCAGGCGGGCAGGAAGCCGCATTCTGTCAGCCTGATTGCCGTCAGTAAGACTTTCCCTTCAGACGGCATCCGCGAAGTTTACGCTGCCGGACAGCGTGATTTTGGCGAGAACTATATTCAGGAGTGGTACGGTAAAACGGAAGAATTGGCGGATTTGACCGACATTGTGTGGCATGTTATCGGCGATGTGCAGTCCAATAAAACCAAATTTGTCGCCGAACGCGCGCATTGGGTGCATACCGTATGCCGTCTGAAAACCGCCCGCCGTTTGAGCGAACAGCGCCCTTCCTCAATGCCGCCTTTGCAGGTGTGTATCGAGGTGAATATTGCGGGCGAGGCGGCAAAGCACGGTGTTGCGCCCGAAGAAGCGGTCGCGCTTGCGGTGGAAGTGGCGAAGTTGCCGAATATCGTCGTACGCGGCTTGATGTGCGTCGCCAAAGCCGGCGGCAGTGAAGCGGAATTGAAGGCGCAATTTCAGACGATGCGGAAACTGCTTTCCGACCTCAATACGGCAGGCGTTAAGGCGGATGTGCTGTCTATGGGGATGTCGGACGATATGTCTGCCGCCATTGAGTGCGGTGCGACACATGTCCGTATCGGCAGCGCGATTTTCGGGAAAAGGAGCGGATTGGAATGCGCACAATAAAATATACTGCAATGGCGTTATTGCTTATGTTTACGGTAGCCGGCTGTCAGTTGGCGGGTTGGTATGAGTGTTCGTCCCTGTTTGGCTGGTGTAAGCCGAGAAAACCGGCCGCCATCGATTTTTGGGATATTGTCGGCGAGAGTCCGCCGTCTTTAGAGGACTACGAGATACCGCTTTCAGACGGCAATCGTTCCGTCAGGGCAAATGAATATGAATCCGCACGACAATCTTACTTTTACAGGAAAATAAGGAAGTTTAAAGCCTGCGGGTTGGATTGGCGTACGCGCGACAAACAGCCTTTAATCGAAACCTTCAGGCAAGAAGGATTTAACTGCTTGGAAAAGCAGGGATTGAAGCGAAACAGCCTGTCCGAGCGCGTCCGATGGTAAAAAAACTGGGAATGAATTTAGTAAGGTAATTTTGAATAGGGTAGAAATAATGAATGTTTATTTTCTCGGCGGCGGCAATATGGCGGCGGCCATCGCAGGCGGATTAGTCAAACAAGGGGGATACCGTATCCATATAGCCAATCGGGGTGCGGAAAAACGCGAACGTTTGGAAAAAGAGTTGGGGGTCGAAACTTCTGAAACCTTGCCAGAATTGCATTCGGGTGATGTTTTGATTCTTGCCGTCAAGCCGCAGGATATGGAAGCCGCGTGCAAAAATATCCGCACCAATGGTGCATTGGTGCTTTCTGTTGCAGCCGGATTGTCGGTCGATGCGCTCAGCCGTTACCTCGGGGGAACACGCCGCATTGTCCGGGTTATGCCGAATACACCCGGGAAAATAGGATTGGGCGTATCCGGTATGTATGCCGTTACGGAGGTATCGGAAACAGACCGTAAAATTGCCGATCAAATGATGAAATCTGTCGGTTTGACTGTTTGGTTGGATGATGAGGAAAAAATGCACGGCATTACCGGCATCAGCGGCAGCGGGCCGGCTTATGTGTTTTATCTGCTGGATGCTTTGCAGAATGCCGCTATCGGTCAGGGTTTTAATGCAGAAGAGGCTCGCGCACTCAGTTTGGCAACATTCAAAGGCGCAGTTTCTCTTGCGGAACAGACGGGGGAAGAGTTTGGGCAACTCCGCCAAAAGGTAACCTCGAAAGGCGGAACGACGCACGAAGCAATAGAAACATTCAACCGCCATCACGTTGTCGAAGCGATAGAAGAAGGCGTTTGTGCCTGTGTGCGCCGTTCACAGGAAATGGAACAGCAATATCAATAATGGAAAGAAAATAAAAACTTAAATTCAAAACATGTTATCATGCGCGTTCTTTAAAAACACATTATGCAATAACTTTTATAAAAATCAATAAAATAAAGCTATTTTATGCTTTGTTTTGCTATGGATCGAGAAGAGATACATTATGGCAAAGTTGACAGAACAAGATATTTTAAATTGGAACGGGCCTGAAGATGATTACATGAATGACGATCATTTGGCTTTTTTTCGCGAATTGCTGGTTAAAATGCAAGATGAACTCATAGAGAATGCATCTGTTACGACAGGACACCTCCAGGAACATGAATCAGCCCCCGATCCTGCCGACCGTGCTACGCAGGAGGAAGAGTATGCATTGGAACTTCGTACACGGGATAGGGAGCGTAAACTCCTTAGTAAAATACAGGCAACCATCCGCAATATAGATGAGGGTGATTATGGGTTCTGTGCTGATACAGGAGAGCCTATCGGTCTGAAACGGCTGATGGCGCGACCGACGGCCACTTTATCCGTAGAGGCGCAAGAGCGTCGGGAGAGAATGAAAAAACAGTTTGCTGACTAAATTTGTCTTTTGGTTATTTTCAAGCCACATGACAGAAAAAGGGAAGCAGATTAAGATGGAGGCAGGTAAATTTCGAGTCGGATGTGGTTTGTGGCGAAATAAAAAACCTTATCAGACAGCGAGATGGAGAAAATAATTAAAAAAAGGCAAGGTGAGGTATTGACCGTATACGTCTTCAAGCGTATAGTTCGGTTCTTCGCTGCTGACGAAGCGGCGGTAATGAAACGGAGAAGTATAGCACGGTTTGGTTTAAGCCGTATTGGATATTCCGATACTGTTGCGTACTTAATAGTTCAAACGCTCTTTAACAAAACAGATTACCGATAAGTGTGAGTGCCTTGAGCCTCACACTGTTTGAAAGACAGACAAGATGATGTTTTGAACATTGTCCTGTCGGTTTCTTTGAAGCAGACCAGAAGTTAAAAAGTTAGAGATTGAACATAAGAGTTTGATCCTGGCTCAGATTGAACGCTGGCGGCATGCTTTACACATGCAAGTCGGACGGCAGCACAGAGAAGCTTGCTTCTTGGGTGGCGAGTGGCGAACGGGTGAGTAACATATCGGAACGTACCGAGTAGTGGGGGATAACTGATCGAAAGATCAGCTAATACCGCATACGTCTTGAGAGGGAAAGCAGGGGACCTTCGGGCCTTGCGCTATTCGAGCGGCCGATATCTGATTAGCTAGTTGGTGGGGTAAAGGCCTACCAAGGCGACGATCAGTAGCGGGTCTGAGAGGATGATCCGCCACACTGGGACTGAGACACGGCCCAGACTCCTACGGGAGGCAGCAGTGGGGAATTTTGGACAATGGGCGCAAGCCTGATCCAGCCATGCCGCGTGTCTGAAGAAGGCCTTCGGGTTGTAAAGGACTTTTGTCAGGGAAGAAAAGGCTGTTGCTAATATCAGCGGCTGATGACGGTACCTGAAGAATAAGCACCGGCTAACTACGTGCCAGCAGCCGCGGTAATACGTAGGGTGCGAGCGTTAATCGGAATTACTGGGCGTAAAGCGAGCGCAGACGGTTACTTAAGCAGGATGTGAAATCCCCGGGCTCAACCTGGGAACTGCGTTCTGAACTGGGTGACTAGAGTGTGTCAGAGGGAGGTAGAATTCCACGTGTAGCAGTGAAATGCGTAGAGATGTGGAGGAATACCGATGGCGAAGGCAGCCTCCTGGGATAACACTGACGTTCATGCTCGAAAGCGTGGGTAGCAAACAGGATTAGATACCCTGGTAGTCCACGCCCTAAACGATGTCAATTAGCTGTTGGGCAACTTGATTGTTCAGTAGCGTAGCTAACGCGTGAAATTGACCGCCTGGGGAGTACGGTCGCAAGATTAAAACTCAAAGGAATTGACGGGGACCCGCACAAGCGGTGGATGATGTGGATTAATTCGATGCAACGCGAAGAACCTTACCTGGTCTTGACATGTACGGAATCCTCCAGAGACGGAGGAGTGCCTTCGGGAACCGTAACACAGGTGCTGCATGGCTGTCGTCAGCTCGTGTCGTGAGATGTTGGGTTAAGTCCCGCAACGAGCGCAACCCTTGTCATTAGTTGCCATCATTCAGTTGGGCACTCTAATGAGACTGCCGGTGACAAGCCGGAGGAAGGTGGGGATGACGTCAAGTCCTCATGGCCCTTATGACCAGGGCTTCACACGTCATACAATGGTCGGTACAGAGGGTAGCCAAGCCGCGAGGTGGAGCCAATCTCACAAAACCGATCGTAGTCCGGATTGCACTCTGCAACTCGAGTGCATGAAGTCGGAATCGCTAGTAATCGCAGGTCAGCATACTGCGGTGAATACGTTCCCGGGTCTTGTACACACCGCCCGTCACACCATGGGAGTGGGGGATACCAGAAGTAGGTAGGATAACCGCAAGGGGTCCGCTTACCACGGTATGCTTCATGACTGGGGTGAAGTCGTAACAAGGTAGCCGTAGGGGAACCTGCGGCTGGATCACCTCCTTTCTAGAGAAAGAAGAGGCTTTAGGCATTCACACTTATCGGTAAACTGAAAAGATGCGGAAGAAGCTTGAGTGAAGGCAAGGTTCGCTTAAGAAGAGAATCCGGGTTTGTAGCTCAGCTGGTTAGAGCACACGCTTGATAAGCGTGGGGTCGGAGGTTCAAGTCCTCCCAGACCCACCAATAACGGGGGCATAGCTCAGTTGGTAGAGCACCTGCTTTGCAAGCAGGGGGTCATCGGTTCGATCCCGTTTGCCTCCACCAAAACTTTACAAATGAAAGCAAGTTTGCTATTTTTAGCAGCTTATTTTGATTTGCGAAGTAGAATAACGACGCATCGATCTTTAACAAATTGGAAAGCCGAAATCAACAAACAAAGACAATGAGTTTGTTTTGATTTTTACCTTTTGCAAAGGGTAAAAATCTCTCGCGAGAGAAAAGAAAACAAACACAGTATTTGGGTGATGATTGTATCGACTTAATCCTGAAACACAAAAGGCAGGATTAAGACACAACAAAGCAGTAAGCTTTATCAAAGTAGAAATTTCAAGTTTGCTTCCCTAGTCAACGGGTAGGTAAACGAAGTCAAAGAAGTTCTTGAAATGATAGAGTCAAGTGAATAAGTGCATCAGGTGGATGCCTTGGCGATGATAGGCGACGAAGGACGTGTAAGCCTGCGAAAAGCGCGGGGGAGCTGGCAATAAAGCTATGATCCCGCGATGTCCGAATGGGGAAACCCACTGCATTCTGTGCAGTATCCTAAGTTGAATACATAGACTTAGAGAAGCGAACCCGGAGAACTGAACCATCTAAGTACCCGGAGGAAAAGAAATCAACCGAGATTCCGCAAGTAGTGGCGAGCGAACGCGGAGGAGCCTGTACGTGATAACTGTTGAGATAGAAGAACAAGCTGGGAAGCTTGACCATAGTGGGTGATAGTCCCGTATTCAAAATCACAACGGTGGTACTAAGCGTACGAAAAGTAGGGCGGGACACGTGAAATCCTGTCTGAATATGGGGGGACCATCCTCCAAGGCTAAATACTCATCATCGACCGATAGTGAACCAGTACCGTGAGGGAAAGGCGAAAAGAACCCCGGGAGGGGAGTGAAATAGAACCTGAAACCTGATGCATACAAACAGTGGGAGCACCCTAGTGGTGTGACTGCGTACCTTTTGTATAATGGGTCAACGACTTACATTCAGTAGCGAGCTTAACCGAATAGGGGAGGCGTAGGGAAACCGAGTCTTAATAGGGCGAATAGTTGCTGGGTGTAGACCCGAAACCGAGTGATCTATCCATGGCCAGGTTGAAGGTGCCGTAACAGGTACTGGAGGACCGAACCCACGCATGTTGCAAAATGCGGGGATGAGCTGTGGATAGGGGTGAAAGGCTAAACAAACTCGGAGATAGCTGGTTCTCCCCGAAAACTATTTAGGTAGTGCCTCGAGCAAGACACTGATGGGGGTAAAGCACTGTTATGGCTAGGGGGTTATTGCAACTTACCAACCCATGGCAAACTCAGAATACCATCAAGTGGTTCCTCGGGAGACAGACAGCGGGTGCTAACGTCCGTTGTCAAGAGGGAAACAACCCAGACCGCCAGCTAAGGTCCCAAATGATAGATTAAGTGGTAAACGAAGTGGGAAGGCATAGACAGCCAGGATGTTGGCTTAGAAGCAGCCATCATTTAAAGAAAGCGTAATAGCTCACTGGTCGAGTCGTCCTGCGCGGAAGATGTAACGGGGCTCAAATCTATAACCGAAGCTGCGGATGCCGGTTTACCGGCATGGTAGGGGAGCGTTCTGTAGGCCGATGAAGGTGCATTGTAAAGTGTGCTGGAGGTATCAGAAGTGCGAATGTTGACATGAGTAGCGATAAAGCGGGTGAAAAGCCCGCTCGCCGAAAGCCCAAGGTTTCCTACGCAACGTTCATCGGCGTAGGGTGAGTCGGCCCCTAAGGCGAGGCAGAAATGCGTAGTCGATGGGAAACAGGTTAATATTCCTGTACTTGATTCAAATGCGATGTGGGGACGGAGAAGGTTAGGTTAGCAAGCTGTTGGAATAGCTTGTTTAAGCCGGTAGGTGGAAGACTTAGGCAAATCCGGGTCTTCTTAACACCGAGAAGTGACGACGAGTGTCTACGGACACGAAGTAACCGATACCACGCTTCCAGGAAAAGCCACTAAGCTTCAGTTTGAATCGAACCGTACCGCAAACCGACACAGGTGGGCAGGATGAGAATTCTAAGGCGCTTGAGAGAACTCAGGAGAAGGAACTCGGCAAATTGATACCGTAACTTCGGGAGAAGGTATGCCCTCTAAGGTTAAGGACTTGCTCCGTAAGCCTAGGAGGGTCGCAGAGAATAGGTGGCTGCGACTGTTTATTAAAAACACAGCACTCTGCTAACACGAAAGTGGACGTATAGGGTGTGACGCCTGCCCGGTGCTGGAAGGTTAATTGAAGATGTGAGAGCATCGGATCGAAGCCCCAGTAAACGGCGGCCGTAACTATAACGGTCCTAAGGTAGCGAAATTCCTTGTCGGGTAAGTTCCGACCCGCACGAATGGCGTAACGATGGCCACACTGTCTCCTCCTGAGACTCAGCGAAGTTGAAGTGGTTGTGAAGATGCAATCTACCCGCTGCTAGACGGAAAGACCCCGTGAACCTTTACTGTAGCTTTGCATTGGACTTTGAAGTCACTTGTGTAGGATAGGTGGGAGGCTTAGAAGCAGAGACGCCAGTCTCTGTGGAGCCGTCCTTGAAATACCACCCTGGTGTCTTTGAGGTTCTAACCCAGACCCGTAATCCGGGTCGGGGACCGTGCATGGTAGGCAGTTTGACTGGGGCGGTCTCCTCCCAAAGAGTAACGGAGGAGTTCGAAGGTTACCTAGGTCCGGTCGGAAATCGGACTGATAGTGCAATGGCAAAAGGTAGCTTAACTGCGAGACCGACAAGTCGAGCAGGTGCGAAAGCAGGACATAGTGATCCGGTGGTTCTGTATGGAAGGGCCATCGCTCAACGGATAAAAGGTACTCCGGGGATAACAGGCTGATTCCGCCCAAGAGTTCATATCGACGGCGGAGTTTGGCACCTCGATGTCGGCTCATCACATCCTGGGGCTGTAGTCGGTCCCAAGGGTATGGCTGTTCGCCATTTAAAGTGGTACGTGAGCTGGGTTTAAAACGTCGTGAGACAGTTTGGTCCCTATCTGCAGTGGGCGTTGGAAGTTTGACGGGGGCTGCTCCTAGTACGAGAGGACCGGAGTGGACGAACCTCTGGTGTACCGGTTGTAACGCCAGTTGCATAGCCGGGTAGCTAAGTTCGGAAGAGATAAGCGCTGAAAGCATCTAAGCGCGAAACTCGCCTGAAGATGAGACTTCCCTTGTGGTTTAACCACACTAAAGAGTCGTTCGAGACCAGGACGTTGATAGGTGGGGTGTGGAAGCGCGGTAACGCGTGAAGCTAACCCATACTAATTGCTCGTGAGGCTTGACTCTATCATTTGAAGAACTTCAAGAGATAAAAGCTTACTGACTGATTCAGTCATCACCGAATATATTGATTAAGGCTTTACCGATTTGTAACAGTTTAAGTTTGGCGGCCATAGCGAGTTGGTCCCACGCCTTCCCATCCCGAACAGGACCGTGAAACGACTCAGCGCCGATGATAGTGTGGTTCTTCCATGCGAAAGTAGGTCACTGCCAAACACCCATTCAGAAAACCCCCGGATATCCGGGGGTTTTTGCTTTGCCAGGAAAAAATGTCGGGGATGGCGGGACGGTATCTGTGAGGTGTCCGGTTGGGTTTGTGGAGGGATACTTGAAATTTTGGGATATTCATTTTAAAATGACGTAATTTTATTATTTACCACACGTTGAAGGAAAAACTATGAAAAAAATGTTTGTATTGTTCTGTATGCTGTTCTCCTGCGCCTTCTCTTTTGCTGCGGTAAACGTCAATGCCGCTTCCCAGCAGGAATTGGAGGCGCTGCCGGGAATAGGTCCGGCGAAGGCAAAGGCCATTGTGGAATACCGTGCGCAAAACGGTGCGTTCAAGTCTGTGGACGAGTTGACGAAGGTTAAGGGTATCGGCCCTGCGGTGTTGGCGAAGCTGAAGGACCAGGCTTCTGTCGGTGCGCCTGCGGCTAAGGCCCCAGCCAAACCGGCTTTACCCGCAGCTAAAAAATAGGGCGGGAAGGAAATAAAAGGGTGTCAGATAAGATTCTGACGCCCTTTTTTCTGGGAATTTAGATTAATGTTTGAGGGATATTTGGGAACTTCCCTGTTTTTTAATATGGGAATTTGAAGTTTCATATTATTTTCATAAGGAAATAATTTATGTTTTCTTTTAGGAATCATCCTAAATAACTAGGGATATTTACATCTGAGTCAGAATTATCCCACGAGAGAAAGTTGCTAAGCCGATATAAGCAAAACAGGCTCATTGAACTATTTGTTACAGGCATCACAACCATAACAGCTATTCTGAGTGGATTGGCGTAAACAAAAATGCCTCCACCCATTATTTTCACTGTTTACGTCTACCTATCTATCAGAATAGTCCGTATTTGGAGATCTTCAACGGAGAAGTGATAGCCGATGAAAGCTATTTTGATAGACACTGTAAAGGCAAATGCAGTCGCGGATCAGCGGGGAAAGTCGCCGTAATCGTAATCGGGTTTTAAAGCGCGATGGTAAGATTTTCAGTGTTTCGGTACCAGCCGCTTATTGTTGCTGATTATCCTTTAACAGGTTAAGCCTGACAGCGTTATTTATATCGGCTGCTACCACGGTTATGACATATTGGATGTAAACGGATTTACCCGCTTCCACATCAATCACAGTATACATTTCCACAACGATAAAACCTTATTAACGGAATTTAGAATTTTTAGAAACCAAAATGTAAATTACGTAAGTTTAACGGCATTCCTCAAGATCATTTTGAGCTGTATTTGAAGGTATGTACAAATATCGTATGATGACCGTTTACTGGTTTTACATCAGCTAAATGAGCTTGTTTTTTGCCTCTTTCTTTTTTAACGGCTAGATAGGTTGGGGTGGAATAAAAATTTTGTCTTTTTAATTATTGGGTAGATAAAGACGTCGATATCCGATACATCCCCAACATAGTAGAAGGAGAAATGCCGTCTGAAAGACGGTTTTTGTTTTGGAAACCTTGTGTTTTATCCTGTTGCCCTTATTTTACTGGTAATTTTATTTTGAATTAGATGAAAAGATGAGTAATCAAGATTTTTACGCGACGTTGGGTGTAGCAAGAACAGCTACCGATGAAGAAATTAAAAAAGCCTACCGTAAATTGGCAATGAAGTATCATCCTGACCGTAATCCTGATAATAAAGAGGCGGAAGAGAAGTTTAAAGAAGTACAAAAGGCATATGAAACTTTGTCCGATAAAGAAAAGCGTGCTATGTATGACCAATATGGCCATGCAGCATTTGAAGGAGGAGGTCAAGGAGGATTTGGAGGGTTTGGCGGATTTGGCGGTGCTCAAGGTTTTGACTTTGGGGATATTTTCAGCCAAATGTTTGGAGGCGGTTCAGGGCGTGCCCAGCCTGATTATCAGGGTGAGGATGTTCAAGTCGGTATCGAAATCACGCTTGAAGAAGCAGCAAAAGGCGTGAAGAAACGCATCAATATTCCGACTTATGAAGCGTGCGATGTCTGCAACGGCAGCGGTGCGAAACCCGGGACATCCCCTGAAACCTGTCCGACTTGTAAAGGCTCGGGTACGGTGCACATCCAGCAGGCGATTTTCCGTATGCAACAGACTTGTCCGACTTGTCATGGTGCGGGTAAGCATATTAAAGACCCTTGTATTAAATGTCACGGGGAAGGACGGAATAAAACCGGCAAGGCTGTAGAAGTGAATATTCCTGCAGGCATAGATGACGGACAACGTATCCGTTTGAGCGGGGAAGGCGAGCCGGGAAGGCATGGTGCGCCTGCAGGCGATTTGTATGTAACGGTGCGTATCAGGGCCCATAAGATTTTCCAACGCGATGGTTTGGATTTGCATTGCGAACTGCCGATTAGTTTTGCCACAGCTGCTCTGGGCGGTGAGTTGGAAGTACCGACGTTGGACGGCAAGGTTAAGCTTACTATTCCAAAAGAAACCCAGACAGGCAGAAGGATGCGTGTGAAAGGTAAGGGTGTCAAATCATTGCGCAGTAGTGCAATCGGTGATTTGTACTGCCATATTGTTGTCGAAACGCCTGTTAATTTGACCGACCGTCAAAAAGAGCTTTTGGAAGAGTTTGAGCGGATTTCTACCGGGTTGGAAAATCAAACACCGCGTAAGAAATCGTTTTTAGACAAGCTGCGCGATTTGTTTGATTAGTTTTAAAGTTTGGAAACAAACAGCCGTATTGGGGCATCTCCCTGATACGGCTGTTTTATTGTCTGAAAATAGTTTTTTGTATTTTCAGGGGAATATGGGATACGGCTGTATAACTGTTTTTAACTGTTCTTTTTAAAACTTGACATTATGATGTGATGCCAACAATATGTGAAAGTCTGTTTTTTAAAGGAAGAGTAATGAGCAAATCTTTATCCGGTTCTGCTGAAGAATACCGCGAACTGACGCTCCGCGGCATGATACTCGGCGCATTGATTACCGTGATTTTTACTGCGTCTAACGTTTATCTCGGCTTGAAAGTCGGGTTGACCTTTGCATCGTCGATTCCCGCAGCAGTGATTTCGATGGCGGTTTTAAAGTTTTTCAAAGGCAGCAATATTTTGGAAAACAATATGGTGCAGACGCAGGCTTCTGCGGCGGGTACGCTTTCGAGCATTATTTTTGTTCTGCCCGGTTTGTTGATGGCGGGCTATTGGAGCGGTTTTCCGTTTTGGCAGACTGTGCTGTTATGTATGGCGGGCGGGATTTTGGGGGTGATTTTCACCATTCCGCTGCGTTACGCGATGGTGGTGAAAAGCGAGTTGCCTTATCCCGAAGGCGTGGCGGCGGCGGAGATTTTGAAAGTCGGCAGCCACGAGGAAGAGGAAGACCGTCAGGGCGGCAGCGGTATTAAAGAGCTGGCGGCAGGCGGCGCATTGGCAGGCTTTATGAGCTTTTGTTCCAATGGTTTGCGCGTGATTGCCGATAGTGCGAGTTATTGGTTCAAAAGCGGCACGGCGATTTTCCAACTGCCGATGGGTTTTTCAATGGCATTGTTGGGCGCGGGCTATTTGGTCGGATTGACGGGCGGTATCGCCATCCTGTTGGGCATTTCGATTGCGTGGGGTATTGCCGTTCCGTATTTCTCCTCACATATTCCCCAGCCTTCCGATATGGAAATGGCGGCATTCGCCATGAAACTATGGAAGGAAAAAGTACGCTTTATCGGCGCGGGAACCATCGGTATTGCCGCGGTTTGGACCTTATTGATGCTGATCAAGCCAATGGTGGAAGGCATGAAGATGTCGTTCAAGAGTTTTGGCAGCAGTGCACCCGCTACAGAACGCGCCGAACAGGATTTGTCGCCTAAAGCCATGATTTTCTGGGTATTGTCCATGATGCTTATTCTAGGCGTGTCGTTTTACCACTTTATCGGTGATTCGCACATTACGGGTGGTATGGCTTGGCTTTTAGTGGTCGTTTGCACGCTTCTGGCTTCCGTCATCGGCTTTTTGATCGCCGCCGCCTGCGGTTATATGGCGGGTTTGGTCGGCTCGTCTTCCAGCCCGATTTCCGGCGTGGGTATCGTTTCCATTGTTATCATTTCGCTGGTTTTATTGGTTGTAGGCGAATCAGGCGGTTTGATGGCGGATGAAGCCAACCGCAAATTCTTACTGGCGTTGACGCTTTTCTGCGGCTCGGCAGTAATCTGCGTGGCTTCGATTTCCAATGACAACCTGCAAGACTTGAAAACCGGCCACTTGCTCAAAGCCACGCCTTGGCGGCAGCAAGTCGCCCTGATTATCGGTTGTATCGTCGGTGCGCTGGTTATTTCACCCGTGTTGGAACTGCTTTACGAAGCCTACGGCTTTACCGGTGCAATGCCGCGCGAAGGCATGGATGCGGCGCAGGCTTTGGCAGCCCCTCAAGCGACTTTGATGGCGACCATTGCGTCGGGTATCTTCGCCCACAACCTTGAATGGGCGTACATCTTCACCGGCATCGCGATCGGCGCGGTGTTGATCGTCGTTGATTTGGTGTTGAAAAAATCGTCCGGCGGAAAACGCGCACTGCCTGTCCTCGCGGTCGGCATGGGCATCTACCTGCCGCCGTCCGTCACTATGCCTATCGTGATCGGCGCAGTGTTGGCGGCGGTGTTGAAACACATCATCGGTAAAAAAGCGGAAAACCGTGAAGGCCGTCTGAAAAACGCCGAGCGTATCGGAACCTTGTTCTCCGCCGGCCTGATTGTCGGTGAAAGCCTGATTGGTGTGATTATGGCGTTTATTATTGCCTTCTCCGTGACCAACGGCGGCTCGGATGCGCCGCTTGCGTTGAATCTGGAAAACTGGGATGCCGCCGCCTCATGGTTGGGTTTGGCGTTCTTCGTTACCGGGATGTTTTTCTTTGCACAGCGCGTACTGAAGGCGGGTAGGTAGCCTGTCGGAAAAAATGCCGTCTGAAACGTTCAGACGGCATTTTTTATCGGGAAAGCGTAAGGCGGAGCTTTTCGGCTTGTGCCCACGTTTTGCCGGCAAGGTCTTTGGGCGAAAGCAGCGGCGCGGTTTGAAGCGGCCAGTCTATGCCTATTGCCGGGTCGTTCCATATTAAAACCTGTTCGGCTTCCGGCTTGTAATAGTCCGTGCATTTGTAGGTAAGTTCGGCCGTGTTGCTCAAAACGTAAAAACCGTGTGCGAAGCCTTCGGGTATCCAAAGCTGGTATTGGTTTTGCGCCGACAGGGTTGCGCCTGTCCATTTGCCGAAAGTCGGCGAACCTTCTCGCATATCGACGGCCACGTCGAACACTTCGCCGACAACTACGCGTATGAGTTTGCCTTGTGTGTTTTCGGTTTGGTAGTGCAGGCCACGCAATACGCCTTTGCCGGATTTGGAATGGTTTTCCTGCACGAAGGTTCGATCGGCAATATTTTCTTTGAACCACCCGTCTCGGAAGGTTTCCATAAAAAAGCCGCGCCCGTCTTTGAAGACTTGCGGTTTTAAAAGTTTTACGTCGGGGAGTGCGGTGTCGATGATGTTCATGAATTTCTCTGTATGCCGTCTGAAGAAAGTGGTTCAGACGGCATTTATTTGCCGATCAGGTGCAGCAGGTATTGCCCGTAGGCGGTTTTTTCCAAATGTTTTGCTCGTGTTTCTACATCTTTTTTCGTCAGCCAACCGTTGCGCCAAGCGATTTCTTCCAGGCAGGCGATGTGCAGGTCTTGGATGTTTTGCACGGTTTGGACGAAGGAAGCAGCCTCGTGCAGGCTCTCATGGGTGCCGGTGTCCAACCATGCAAAACCGCGTCCTAAGATTTGGACGGATAATGAACCGTCTTCCAAATACATTTGGTTGAGGTCGGAAATTTCCAATTCGCCACGGGCGGACGGTTTGATTTGTTTGGCGAACTCGACGACGCGTTGATCGTAGAAGTACAAGCCGGTTACCGCCCAATCGGATTTGGGCTGTTGCGGTTTCTCTTCGATAGACAGGGCGTTGAAGTTTTCGTCAAATTCAACCACGCCGAAACGTTCGGGGTCTTTGACCTGATAACCGAATACGGTTGCGCCGTGGGTCTTGGCGGCGGCCTGTTTCAATGTTTGCGTAAACGATTGGCCGTAGAAAATATTGTCGCCCAAAACCAAGCAAACATTGTCGTTGCCGATAAATTCTTCGCCGATGATAAATGCCTGTGCCAAGCCGTCCGGGCTGGGTTGCACGGCATAACTGATGGAAATGCCGAAATCGCTGCCGTTGCCGAGCAGGCGTTTGAAAGAGGCGTTGTCTTCAGGCGTGGTAATGACCAAAATATCGCGGATTCCTGCCAGCATCAATACGGACAGGGGATAGTAAATCATGGGCTTGTCGTATACGGGCAGCAGCTGTTTGGATACGCCGCGCGTGATGGGGTAGAGGCGTGTGCCGCTGCCGCCGGCAAGGATAATGCCTTTCATGAGTTTTCTCCTGAGTAGTGTGTGTTTGCATGATTTTCAGACGGCCTAATATGGGAACAGGCCGTCTGAAAACTTATTTTCCAGTGCCTAAACGTTCCAAACGGTAGCTGCCGTTCAATACGTTTTGCCACCAGGTTTTGTTGTCCAAATACCATTGCACTGTTTTGCGGATGCCGGATTCGAATGTTTCCTGCGGTTCCCAGCCCAGCTTCTTGCCGATTTTGGCCGCATCAATGGCGTAGCGCGCGTCATGGCCGGGACGGTCTTGTACGAAAGTAATCAAGTCTTCGTAGCGCGCTACACCGGCCGGTTTTTCAGGAACAAGCTCTTCCAGCAGGGCGCAGATGGTTTTGACGACTTCAATATTGGCTTTTTCATTGTGGCCGCCGATATTGTAGGTTTCGCCGACAACACCTTCGGTAACAACCTGATACAGCGCGCGCGCGTGGTCTTCGACAAACAGCCAGTCGCGGATTTGCATCCCGTCGCCGTAAACGGGCAGCGGTTTGCCGTCAAGCGCGTTCAGAATCATCAAAGGGATGAGTTTTTCCGGGAAATGGTAAGGGCCGTAGTTGTTGGAGCAGTTGCTTACGATGGTCGGTAAACCGTAAGTACGCAACCATGCGCGGACGAGGTGGTCGCTGGACGCTTTAGAGGCAGAGTAGGGGCTGGACGGCGCGTATGGCGTGGTCTCAGTAAACAAATCGTCTGTGCCGTGCAAATCGCCATAGACTTCATCGGTAGAAATATGGTGGAAACGGAAGGCTTCGCGTTTTTCAGACGGCATTTGTTGCCAGTAGGCGCGGGCCGCTTCAAGCAGATTGAATGTGCCGACGATATTGGTTTGGATAAATTTGCCTGCCGAATCGATAGAGCGGTCGACATGGCTTTCCGCTGCCAAGTGCATCACGGCATCAGGCCGGTGTTGTGCGAATACGCGGTCGAGTTCTGCACGGTCGCAAATATCTACCTGCTCAAAAGCATAGCGAGGATTATTGGCTACCTCAGTCAAAGATTCCAAATTGCCGGCATAAGTCAGCTTATCGACATTGACGACAGAGTCTTGGGTGTTTTGGATAATATGACGGACAACGGCAGAACCGATAAAGCCCGCGCCACCGGTAACGAGGATGGTTTTTTTGTTTGCGGTTTGCATTTAATCCCCGTATCCGTTGGGGTTGCGGCTGACCCAACGCCACGAATCCTCCATCATTTGCGCAAGGCTGCGTTTGGTTTCCCAGCCTGTCTGTTGTTTGGTATAGGACGGATCGGCAAAGAAACAGGCAAGGTCGCCGGCACGACGGGGTTTGATTTGGTAAGGAATGCTCAAACCGGATGCGGCTTCAAAGGCACGGATGATTTCTAAGACGGAATAGGCGCGGCCCGAACCCAAGTTGAACAAATGTACGCCGGAAAGGCCGCCTTTTGCCTTCATTGCCGCGATATGCCCTTCTGCCAAGTCCATCACATGAATGTAGTCGCGCATACCGGTGCCGTCGGGTGTGGGGTAATCGCCACCGAATACCGACAGTTGTTCCAGTTTTCCGCCGGCGACCTGACAGATATAGGGCAAAAGGTTGTTAGGAATACCGTTGGGCTGTTCCCCGATCAGACCGCTTTCGTGTGCGCCGATCGGATTGAAATAGCGCAACAGGATGACGCTCCAGCGCGGGTCGGCTTTTTGGATGTCGGTTAAAATCCGCTCCGCCATCGACTTGGACGCACCGTAAGGATTGGTCGTGTCGCCCGGGCGAAGGTTTTCGGTATAAGGTGTTTTGTCGGGATTACCGTAAACGGTTGCCGACGAGCTGAATACGATTTTCAACACGCCTGCACGCGCCATTTCTTCCGCCAGCACCAGGCTGCCGTAAACATTATTGCTGTAATATTTCATCGGCTCGGCAACGCTTTCCCCCACAGCCTTCAAACCGGCAAAATGGATGACGGATTCGATTTCATGTTCCGAAAAAATCTGTCTCAAAACCTGACGGTCGCGGATATCACCCTGATAAAACGGTATGTTTCTGCCGGTAATGTGTTGCAATCGCGGAAGGACGGCGGCAGAAGAATTGCACAGATTGTCCAGAATCACAACATCGTAACCGGATTGGACGAGTGAGACGGCGGTGTGCGAACCGATAAAGCCGGTGCCGCCGGTAATCAGTACAGTCATAGTATTCCTTATCAGGGCATGTTGTCTTGAATCAAGTATATCAGTATTATCTTTTGCTTTTCCAAATGATTATCTTATGTTGTGCCGTCCTGTCGATTGTTTGGACGGCATTATGGAGGAATGCATGAACATCACCCAAATCCTCTCCCAAGAACTCTCCGCCACCGCAGCGCAAATCACCGCCGCTATCGAGCTTTTAGACGACGGCGCGACAGTGCCGTTTATCGCCCGCTACCGCAAGGAAGCCACGGGCGGACTGGACGACACGCAGTTGCGCCAGCTTGCCGAGCGGCTGCAATATCTGCGTGAGTTGGAAGAGCGCAAAGCCGTTGTGTTAAAAAGCATTGAAGAGCAAGGCAAGCTTTCAGACGACCTCAGGGCGCAAATCGAAGCCGCCGACAACAAAACCGCGCTGGAAGACCTGTATCTGCCCTACAAGCCCAAACGCCGCACCAAAGCGCAAATCGCGCGCGAACACGGTTTGCAGCCGCTGGCGGACGTGTTGCTTGCCGAGCAGCCGCAGGACGTGGAAGCCACCGCGCAAGGCTACCTGAACGAAAATGTTCCCGACGCCAAAGCCGCGTTGGACGGCGCGCGCGCGATTCTGATGGAGCAGTTTGCTGAAGACGCGGAACTCATCGGCACGCTGCGCGACAAGCTGTGGAACGAAGCCGAAATCCACGCGCAAGTCGTTGAAGGCAAAGAAACCGAAGGCGAAAAATTCAGCGATTATTTCGACCACCGCGAACCCGTCCGCGCCATGCCCAGCCACCGCGCGCTGGCGGTTTTGCGCGGCCGCAACGAAGGCGTGTTGAACATTGCGCTCAAATACCAACTCGACGACACGCCGATTACGCAGCAAAGCGAATATGAGCAAATCATCGCCCGTCGTTTCAAGGTTTCAGACGGCCACAAATGGTTGCGCGACACCGTGCGCCTGACTTGGCGCGCAAAAATCTTTTTGTCGTTGGAACTTGAAGCGTTGAACCGCTTGAAAGAAGCCGCCGACACTGACGCGATTACCGTGTTCGCCCGCAATCTCAAAGACTTGCTGCTCGCCGCCCCTGCCGGACGGCTGACCACGCTGGGTCTCGACCCCGGCTACCGCAACGGCGTGAAATGCGCCGTGGTGGACGACACGGGCAAGCTGCTCGATACCGTCATCGTCTATTTGCATCAAGAAAACAATATGTTGGCAACGCTGTCGAGCCTGATTAAACAACACGGCGTGAAGCTCATCGCCATCGGCAACGGCACCGCCAGCCGCGAAACCGACAAAATCGCGGGTGAACTGGTGCGCGGAATGCCCGAAATGGGGCTGCACAAAATCGTCGTTTCCGAAGCCGGCGCGTCGATTTATTCCGCGTCCGAACTGGCGGCGCGCGAGTTCCCCGATTTGGACGTTTCCCTGCGCGGCGCAGTGTCCATCGCCCGCAGGCTGCAAGACCCGCTCGCCGAGTTGGTCAAAATCGATCCCAAATCCATCGGCGTGGGCCAGTATCAGCACGACGTGAACCAAAGCCAGCTCGCCAAATCGCTGGACGCGGTGGTCGAAGACTGCGTGAACGCCGTCGGCGTGGACGTGAACACCGCCTCCGCCCCGCTCTTGGCGCGGATTTCCGGTTTGAATCAAACTCTTGCCCAAAACATCGTCGCCTACCGCGATGAAAACGGCGCGTTCGACAGCCGCAAAAAATTGCTGAAAGTGCCGCGCTTGGGCGAAAAAACCTTCGAGCAGGCAGCGGGCTTTTTGCGGATTAACGGCGGAAAAGAGCCGCTGGACGCGAGCGCCGTCCACCCCGAAGCCTATCCTATCGTCGCCAAAATGCTGGCGCAACAAGGCATTACCGCCGCCGAACTCATCGGCAACCGCGAGCGCGTGAAGCAAATCAAAGCGTCCGACTTCACCGACGAACGCTTCGGTCTGCCGACCATTCTGGACATCCTGTCCGAGCTGGAAAAACCCGGCCGCGACCCACGCGGCGAGTTTCAGACGGCCTCCTTCGCCGAAGGCATCCACGAAATCAGCGACTTGCAAGTCGGCATGATACTCGAAGGCGTGGTCTCCAACGTCGCCAACTTCGGCGCGTTCGTGGACATCGGCGTCCATCAGGACGGCTTGGTGCACATCTCCGCCCTGTCCAACAAGTTTGTCCAAGACCCGCGTGAAGTCGTGAAAGCCGGCGACGTGGTGAAAGTGAAAGTACTGGAAGTCGATGCTGCGCGTAAACGCATCGCGTTGACCATGCGTTTGGATGACGAACCGGGCAGCGCTGCCAAAGGCAACAGGCCGTCTGAAACCCGACATCAGGAACGCCGCGACCGCAAACCCCAACGCAACGACCGCGCCCCGACCAATTCGGCAATGGCGGATGCGTTTGCGAAGTTGAAGCGGTAAAAAGTAAGGCGGGCTTCCGGCCCGCTGTTTTTATATCGGATTTGAAATAGGGCTATTTTAAAAGCGGAGCTCATAAGCACCCGATTTACGCTTTTCAGACGGCATTTTGCGGTGTTGTGGCATGGATATGCAGACAGGCGTATAGTTTCGGTATGATTAAACCGTTATACAAATAAGGAGTCCGAACCATGAAGAAATTGATGTTTGCCGCGTTGATGTCCTGTTTTTCGGTTTCTGCGTTTGCGGCGTGTTCCGACAGCCAGCAGCAGTGCGTGATTTATAAAAACGGCAACGTCGCGGCAGAGGGCGGCTGTACGGTCAGTAAGTGCCAAAGTGCCGATGCGCAAGTGTTGAAATGGAAGCTGAAAAACGGCAAAGGCGTAACTGTGGAAATCGGAAAAAACGGCAAAGTTTCGGTGAACAAGAAACCGGGTGCGAAAGCGGCCAACAGCAACGCGTCCGGAATGGGTTTGACATGTTATGCCGCAGATGCGGACAAGCAAGAACAATTTTGTTCGACCAATTATTGAACAGGTGCGAATGCCCGATGCCGTCTGAACGGAGTTTCAGACGGCATTTTGTTTGTAAAAAATAGTTGTAAAAAAACGGCGATTCTTTGACAAGCCTTAACTATTCCCCTAATATCTTCGCGCCTGCGTCCCCTTCGGGCGGACATGAAGAAAAACATTTTAGGAGGTCAAACGATATGGAATGGGAGTTTAACAGCTATTACACGCTGATTGCCGCTACCCTGGTCTTGTTGGTGGGTAAATTTTTAGTCAAAAAAATCAAGTTGTTGAGGGATTTTAATATTCCCGAGCCTGTGGCAGGTGGTCTGATTGCCGCGATTATTCTGTTTGTGTTGCATCAGTTGTATGGCGTGAGCTTCAAATTTGAGAAGCCGCTGCAAGATGCGTTTATGCTGATTTTCTTTACTTCTATCGGTTTGAGTGCAGATTTCTCGCGCCTGAAGGCCGGTGGTTTGCCGCTGGTAATTTTCACCGCCGTGGTAGGCGCATTCATTGTTGTGCAAAACTTCGTCGGGGTCGGCCTGGCTACGGCTTTGGGTTTGGATCCGCTGATCGGCCTGATTACCGGTTCGATTACGTTGACGGGCGGACACGGTACGGCAGGTGCATGGGGACCTGATTTTGAAGCTAAATACGGCTTGGTCGGTGCAACCGGTTTGGGTATGGCTTCTGCAACCTTCGGCCTGGTGTTCGGCGGTCTGATCGGCGGACCAGTTGCCCGCCGCCTGATTAATAAAATGGGCCGCAAACCGGTTGAAAACACAAAACAGGCTCAGGACGACAATATGGACGATGTGTTCGAGCAGGCAAAACGTACCCGTCTGATTACGGCGGAATCTGCTGTTGAAACGCTTGCCATGTTTGCCGCGTGTCTGGCATTTGCCGAGATTGTGGACGGCTTCGACAAAGAATATCTGTTCGACCTGCCCAAATTCGTATGGTGTCTGTTTGCAGGCGTAGTCATCCGCAATGTTTTGACCGCCGCATTCAAGGTCAATATGTTTGACCGCGCAATCGATGTGTTCGGCAATGCTTCGCTTTCGCTTTTCTTGGCAATGGCGCTGTTGAACTTGAAACTGTGGGAGCTGACCGGTTTGGCCGGGCCTGTAACCGTGATTCTTGCCGTACAAACCGTTGTGATGATTCTGTATGCGACTTTTGCAACCTATGTCTTCATGGGGCGCGACTATGATGCGGCGGTATTGGCTGCCGGTCACTGTGGTTTCGGTTTGGGTGCAACGCCCACTGCGGTGGCAAATATGCAGTCCATCACGCATACTTTCGGTCCTTCCCATAAGGCTTTTTTGATTGTGCCTATGGTCGGTGCGTTCTTCGTCGATTTGATTAATGCCGCGATTCTCACCGGTTTTGTGAATTTCTTTAAAGGCTGATTTTTCCGCTTTTCTGACAAAGCACCTGCAAGGTTTACCGCCTGCAGGTGCTTTTGCTATGATAGCCGCCATCGGTTACGGATATTGCAAAGGAAAACCATGTACCGCAAATTTGCCCTGCTGCCGTTTGCCCTGCTGCTTGCGGCGTGCGGTAAGGAAGAGCCGTCGGGGGCGTTGGAATGCGCCAATCCTGCCGTGCTGCAGGATATACGCGGCAGTATTCAGGAAACGCTCAAACAGGAAGCACGTTCCTTCGCGCGCGATGACGTCCGGCAGTTTGTCGATGCCGACAAAATTATCGCCGCTGCCTACGATTTGGCGTTTTCTTTGGAACACGCTTCGGAAACACGGGAAGGCAGCCGCACATTCTGTATTGCCGATTTGAACATTACCGTGCCGTCTGAAACGCTTGCCGATGCCAAGGCCAACAGCCCCCTGTTGTACGGGGAAACCGCTTTGTCGGATATTGTGCAGCAGAAGACGGGCGGCAATGTCGAGTTTAAAGATGGCGTATTGACGGCAGCCGTCCGCTTCCTGCCCGCCAAAGACGCTCAGACGGTATTTGTCGATAATACGGTCGGCATGGCGGCACAAACCCTGTCTGCCGCATTGCTGCCTTACGGCGTGAAGAGCATCGTCATGATAGATGGCAAGGCGGTCAGGAAAGAAGACGCGGTCAGGATTTTGAGCGGTAAAGCTCATGAAGCGCCGTCTAAACCCACGCCCGAAGACATTTTGGAACATAATGCCGCCGGAGGGGATGCAGACGTACCCCAAGCCGGAGAAGACGCGCCCGAACCGGAAATCCTGCATCCCGACGACAGCGAGCGTGCCAATACCGTTACCGTATCACGGGGCGAAGTGGAAGAGGCGCGCGTACAAAACCAGCGTGCGGAATCCGAAATTACCAAACTTTGGGGAGAACTCGATACCGACGTGCAAAAAGAGTTGGTTGGAGAACAGCGCAAGTGGGCGCAGGAAAAAATCAGCAACTGCCGACAAGCCGCTGCACAGGCAGACCGGCAGGAATACGCCGAATACCTCAAGCTGCAATGCGAAACGCGCATGACACGTGAACGGATACAGTATCTTCGCGGCTACTCCATTGATTAGGGTGATGAAGCAAACCATATCTGAACGCAGGATTCAGCCGAAACCGCCCGAAAAGGATTTGTCGGGGAACGGGTAGAGGTCGGATGCCGGACTGTTCGGCGGATAAAGGCAGCTTGATAAAAATGCCGTCTGAAACGGAAGCGTTCAGACGGCATTGTTACATTCAGACGGCGAGCCGTTTATTTGAATTTGTAGGTGTATTGCAGGCCGATGATGTCGGCTTTGTTTCTGAAATGTGCGGAAGACGCGCCTTTGCTGTCTACATCGCTGCCGCTTGCTTTCGCCGTGCGGTAGCTGGTGTCGTTGATGTGGATGTGGGTGTAGGCGGCATCGACGACGTGGTTTTTACCGATATTGTATTTCATGCCGGCGGAGAACCAGATGCGGTTGCCGTCGGGCAGGCTGTTCATGCGGTAGTCGGCATTTTTGACGGGCGATTTGTCAAAAGCGATACCGGCGCGCAGTTGCAGCGGTTCGCTGATTTGATAAGAACCGCCGAATCCGACTTTGTAGGTGTTGCGCCAGTTGGGGGTGATGGTGGTGCGGTCGGATTTGCCTCTGATGACGGCTTTTTCGTTTTCAAAAACCAGCTCCGCCTTATTGAAGCGGCTGTGGCGCGTCCAAGTTACGTCGCCGAACAGGTCGGTTTTATCAGACACTTTGTACATGCCGTGTACGGACAAAGACTCAGGCGTTACGATTTTGACGCTGGCTTTTTCATTCGGTACATAACCGCGCGCCTCCAATAATTTTGCTGCCCATGCCTGTTTCGCCATTGCACCGTCTGCCGCCCATTCGGCAGTGCCTTCGAGCGTGTGTGAAACTTTGGAACGGTAGTTCACGCCCACGCGCGCGCGGTCGTTGACGTCCCACATCCACGCCAGTTGGTAGCCGAAGCCCCAATCGCTGCCTTTAACATCGGCGTGTCCGTCGGCCTGAATGGCGGCTGCACCGGCGGGATTGGACGGTGTTGCTTTCAGCATTGCTGCTTTTTGCTGGATACCCCAGTCGGCATATTTGCGCAGTTCGGCGGAAGTATGTTGGGCGATGATGCCTGCACCGAAGGAATGACGGTCGTTGAGTTTCCATGCGGCGACAGGTTCGACGGCGATGCTGGTCAGACCGAGTTTGTTGATGTTGTGGCGTAACACGGAATCTTTTTCGTATTCGGTGGCGGAGCCGAAGGGGACGTACACGCCCAAGCCCACGGTCAGGTCGTCGGTGGCTTTGTATGCGCCGTAGATGTGGGGCGCAACCGTGGTTTTGGTGATTTTGCCGCTTTTCGAACCTTGGACGGGAAGCTCGGTAAAGTCGGTGGCGGAATCCGCTTTATAACGGATGCTGGGTAACACGATATTGGCGTTGACGGAAATCTGGCTGCTGTCGAGTTTGGTCAGGCCGGCAGGGTTGTAGAAGATGGTCGATGCGTCGGCGGCTTCTGCGGCGGCGGCATTCGCCGTGCTTTGCGCGTTGACCGACTGTGTGCCGAAGTGGTAGCCGGATGCGTGGACGGATGCGGCGGCAAAGGCAGTGCCGAGCAGTAGGACGGTTTTTTTCAGTGTGGAAGGGGTCATTTCAGTTTCCGTAAAAAGGGCAGACAAATAAAAAAGGCAGTTAAATGCCTTGTTTCTCTTTAGTATAGACACTCAATTCTATACCACGTTGCCGAATTTGCACAATTCTTTCGGCTTCGCCGAAGCGTGCCGATCGGGTTGGTTTGCTGCGGAGGGCAAATAAGATGCCGTCTGAAACCCGGAGGCATCGGTTTCAGACGGCATGGTGTACGGCTTGGATTATCGGGTGCGCAATGTTTCGGCGGCGAGTCGGGTTCGGTCGGTTTGCGTTGTCCGTATGGAATTTCCCTCAGTTCGGAATCTTATGGTTTGATTTTAAAAATGGTTTAAATAGGCGGACTGATGTTTTACCTGTATCGGTGCCGGTGTGGTGCGGCATGATGGTTCAAGCTGAATTTGTTCAAGCTGAATTTATTTTTGTTCGGCGGCCTGCACGGTCGGGTAAAATAAAGTTTTGAACAGCTGGACGGATGAAAAGATGTGGCGGCTTTTGAGTGCTTTGCCGATAGGCGTGGTATTGGCGGATTTGGTGTACGGTTTTGTATTGAATGTGCTGCAGGGTTTGGATTTGCAGCGTGCCGTGCCGGATTCTGAAGGCGTATTGGCCGTTACCCCCGATATTGCGTTCAACAGTTTGCAGATTGTTGCAAACGGAGGTATGTCGGCGGTGGTCGGCTTCGGGTTGGTGGTTTTGTTTTTGCTCAACCGTTCGGTGTTGCGGCGGCAGGTTTTGGAAATCGGAATATTCCGGACGTTGGGTTTGGTGGCGGTTTTGGCGTTTAGCGTGCCTTCGGTGTGGGAGTGGGCAAACGCGCTGTTGTCGCTGATGCGTGGCGTTGATGTGGTCAATACGGGTAATGTGCGCTATGTCCTGACGGCTTTGTGTATGCCGTGGCTGGCGGTGTTGTGCGTGGTCAGACTGTTTGGCTGGTATAGGCTGCAGACAGTTTCGGTCAGGGCTGCAAAGGCAGGCAACGTTGAAAAATAGAATGCATATTGTGAAATGCCGTCTGAAGCATCGGGGTTCAGACGGCATTTTTTAACGGCTGTGCCGGGTTTCGATACCGGTTTTGATTTCGCCGTAAATCCGGCTGCCGCCTTGTCCGGAAAAGGTGGTGCAGGCGGCAAGGGGCAACAGGGTGCAGATGAGGAGGAGCGTTTTCATTTTGGGTCGCAACGGAAGTGGTAGGCGCAGATTTCAAAACCGTTTTTGAAATACAGGCGGTGCGCGTCGGTACGGTCGTGGTTGACGTGGACGTTAAGGTGGATTTTGGTAACCCCTGTTTCCGCACCGATTTTCCGGACTTCTTCCAGCAGGCGCGAAGCATAACCTTTGCGGCGACTTTGCGGCAGGGTAACGATGTCGTCGATATGGATATGTCGGCCGCTGGCGAGGTTGCAGGCTTCGTGGAAACCGCAGACGGCGACGGCATTGTGTTTGCCTTCTTCAAAAATACCCAGCAGGCGGTAGCCGGCGGGACGTTGGATTTTGTTGATCTGTTCTGTAAAACGGTTGATGTCGGTCAGCATGGAGCGCAGCACGCTTAAGGCGGCAAAGGCGGTGGACGTGTCTTCCACACCGATTTCGCGCAAGGTGTAGGCTGCAACTGCGGCGGCGGTTTCCCGTGCTTTTTCGGCAGAATGTTTTTCTTCGATTGCTTGTGCCAACGGGATGTGTCCGGCTGCGGCTTCGTCTGCTTTTCCGTGTTCGCGTTCTTCGAGCAGTGCCTTGCAGTCGATAACGCGCAGGTCGTTGTCGGCGGCAAAGTCCATCAGGAAGCGGAACATCTGGGGATTGTCGGTTTCCAGTTTTTTATCGACGGCGACGCAGCGGATGTTGTCCACCAGCATGGGGCGCACCCATTTCGAATAGGAAAGCCTGTTGTCTTTGGTAAACGAGGACAGGATGCCGCACAGGCGTTCTGCCCAGTCGCTGGGACGGAAAATCTTGCCGGAACTCGTCGTACCGTGGATGACTACCTCGTAAGGGTTGCAGACTAACATGGCGGTTTCCTGAAAAGAAATGTCTGACGAGATTATACCTTATGCTTATGCGGGCGTGTTTGGATATGCCGTCTGAAAACCGTTTGATGTGCACGGTTGAAACTTTGCGGCGGCAAATGTGCGATAATACGCGGCGTATTGCCGCTTTCGGAAACACTCGGGCGGTGTGGACGCATAACCGGATGCCTGCTTGGCGCGGGTCTTTTACGGAGGAGGGGTGAAATGCCTAATCCGCTATATAAACAGCATGTTATTTCTATTTCTGATTTGACGCGGGAACAGCTCGAGCTGCTGCTTCAGACGGCATTGAAACTGAAGTCGGAGCCGCACGGCAACCTGTTGGAAGGGAAACTTATCGGTTCGTGCTTCTTTGAACCGTCCACGCGTACGCGCCTGTCGTTTGAAACGGCGGTACAGCGGCTGGGCGGCAAAGTTATCGGTTTCTCGGACGGCGCGAATACCAGTGCAAAAAAAGGCGAGACGCTTGCCGATACCGCCCGCATCATTTCCGGATATACTGATGCCATCATCCAGCGCCATCCCAAAGACGGCGCAGCGCGTGTGGCGGCGGAGTTTTCGCGCGTCCCCGTTATCAACGCCGGCGACGGCACGAACCAGCACCCCAGTCAGACGCTGCTCGACCTGGTTACCATTTATGAAACGCAGGGACGTTTGGACAACCTCAAAATTGCCATGGCGGGCGACTTGAAATACGGACGTACCGTGCATTCGCTTTGTCAGGCGTTGAAACGCTGGAATTGTGAATTTGCCTTTGTTTCGCCGCCCAGCCTGGCCATGCCTGACTATATTACCGAAGAGTTGGACGAAGCCGGCTGCCGATACCGTATCCTCGGCAGTTTGGAAGAAGCGGCGGAATGGGCGGATATCCTGTATATGACCCGTGTTCAGCGCGAACGTTTCGACGAACAGGAATTTGCCAAAATCCAAGGAAAATTTAACCTCGAAGCGTCTATGCTCGCCCGCGCCAAACCGAACCTGCGCGTGCTGCACCCTTTGCCGCGTGTGGACGAAATCCATCCCGATGTCGATGCTACGCCGCATGCCTATTATTTCGAGCAGGCAACCAACGGCGTTTATGCGCGTATGGCGATATTGTCGCTGGTGTTGAACGAAGAAGTGTGAGGAACAGATATGGAAACCCCGAAACTCAGTGTCGAAGCCATTGAAAAAGGTACGGTGATCGACCATATTCCCGCCGGCAAGGGGCTGACCATCCTGCGCCAGTTCAAACTTTTGCACTACGGCAGTGCGGTAACCGTAGGCTTTAACCTGCCCAGCAAAACCCAGGGCAGCAAGGACATCATCAAAATCAACGGAGTATGGTTGGACGACAGTGCCGCCGACCGCCTTGCCCTGTTTGCACCCGAAGCAGTGGTCAATACTATCGAAAATTTCAAGGTCGTGCAGAAACGGCATTTGAACCTGCCCGATGAAATTGCCGAAGTGTTCCGCTGTCCGAACACCAATTGCGCCAGCCACGGCGAGCCGGTCAAAAGCCGGTTTTATGTTAAAAATCAAAACGGGCAGACGAGGCTGAAATGCCATTACTGCGAAAAAACCTACAGCAGGGATTCGGTGGCGGAAGCCTGACGGATTCCCGCAGCCCAGCTGCGGAATTTTGCCTGCCGCCGTTTTACCAACTTGAAATGGAATAATGATGCACGCTTCTATCCAAAGCCGCTTTGCACCGATATTGTATGTCTTGATTTTCTTTGCCGGTTTTTTAACCGCGCAGGTTTGGTTTAACCAAAAAGCCTATACCGGAGAGCTGTTCAGTCTGGTGGCCGTCCTCTCCGCCGTCGCGCTGGTATGGCTGGTGTGGGCCGTCGTCTCTGTCCGTTCGAAGGTTGCGGGGGAGAAGTTTTACCGTGAGAAAATGATACAGAACGAAAGCATCCATCCGGTTCTCCATGCTTCCTTGCAGCATTTGGAACATAAACCGCAGATGCTTGCCCTGCTGGTCAGGAACCACGGCAAAGGTATGGCGGAACAGGTCAGGTTCAAGGCGGAAGTGCTGCCTGACGATGAAGACGCGCGTGTGATTGCGGCCGAGTTGGCAAAAATGGACATGTTCACATTGGGCACGGATGCGGTTGCTTCGGGTGAAACCTACGGACGCGTGTTCGCCGATATTTTCGCATTGTCTGAAGCTTTGGAGGGGCGTGCGTTCAAAGGGGTGCTGAAACTGACTGCGGAATATAAAAATATCTTCGGCGACTCCTGCCGTTCGGAAACGGCGTTGGATTTGGAAGGGCTCAATCAGGCGTTGCAGGAGATTTCAAAAACATCGGAAAAGCCTAAGCGGATATTTTATTGAAGATGGAAAAATGCCGTCTGAAACGAAAGGTGTTTCAGACGGCATTTTTGTCGGATGATTAATTATTCGGAGCGGTCGAAGCCAAACTTCACGCGGCTGCGGTCCGAATCCGGCATATTTTCCAAATCGCGTCCCGGATTGGCGGCGGTATCGCCTACGGAAATATCGGAGATGTTTTCCAGAATGATGGCGGACGACAGGTGTTCGGAGGTGCGGTAAACCATTGCCAGGCTCACTTCTTCCGCAGGAGTGGAAATCAGCTCGACCGTGTCTTTACTCTTGGGTGCTTGTGCCAAGTTGTTGGAGAGGTTGACTTTCATAACCTTATTGCGTTTGTAGAGGCTCAGTACCGTGCCTTTGTCCAATCCGTCCGCCTCGCCTTTGTCTATCGTAATGGTTTGGAACTGGCCGGCAACCCCCGTGCCTTCAAATACGGAAACGATTTTTGCTTGAACCGGACGGGACGGCTCATGCGGTATCATGTCGAATTGGTCGGTGTTTTCCGGCATTTTCAACAGATAGTCTCCCTGCTGTATTTCAGAGATGGCGGTTTCTACCACCAGCGGCTGTATCGAATGGGTACGCAGCGGGGTAATCAAAGGGTGGGCGCGGGTGTAGTATTCGTTGTCTTTCAACTGTTCCGCCGCCTGTTCGGAGCGTTGTTCGAGGGCGGCATCGGTATAGGGCAGGGAGCGTACGATGCCGCTGAATGCGACTTCTTGTCCGAGGAATTTACCCGTATCCGGATCGGTGATATTTTTATTGATACGGTAGGTCAGATAGCGGCCCGGTTCTTGCAACCCTTTAGTGTAAACACGATCTCCTTTGGTATACAGCATCCTGCTGTCGGGTCCGGCCACCAGTCGGGGCGCGGCGACTGTCTCTTTGTGGGAAATGATTTGCGGATGCTGCATGAAGACGCGGTAGAAGTTGACATCGATAGCGGGAATACCGTATCCGGACACTTCTTTATTCGGACTCATTTTGACAACCGGGATGTTGTCTGTTTGTTCCAGGCTGAGGCGCGGTTCGCCGTTAACGTAGCGCAACACCAAAACCTGACCCGGATAAATCAGGTTGGGATTGTGGATTTGGCTGCGGTTCGCACCCCACAGGCGGCTCCATTGCCACGGGCTGTACAGGTATTTGCCGGAGATGCCCCACAGGGTGTCGCCCTGTTTGACCGTGTACCGTTGCGGCGCATTCGGACGCACCTTCAGATTTGCCGCCAAAGTTTGTGTCGAGAATACCATGCCTGCCATGCAGAGCAGGGTTATAATACGATGTTGCATAACCGTTCCCCTTATAACTGAATTTCGGTTTGTTTGTTTGATTGGGTTGGAAAGAGTGGCGGAGGTCTTTGTGGGACGTGCCGCATTACAATAAATTATTTGTATTTTAACATTGAATTAACCATACCATCACGGTAATTGTGAAAAACAGGCAGCGTATCTGCCGACGGAAAGAGAAAATTATGGCTTTACTGAATATCCTCCAATATCCCGACGAGCGTCTGCACACGGTGGCAAAGCCTGTCGAACAAGTTGACGAGCGCATCCAAAAGCTGGTTGCCGATATGTTTGAAACCATGTACGAGGCGCGCGGTATCGGGCTGGCGGCGACGCAGGTCGATGTGCACGAGCGCATCGTCGTGATGGATTTGACCGAAGACCGCAGCGAGCCGCGCGTGTTCATCAACCCCGTCATTGTTGAGAAAGACGGTGAAACCACTTACGAAGAAGGCTGCCTGTCGGTGCCGGGTATTTACGACACCGTTACCCGCGCCGAAAGCGTCAAGGTTGAGGCTCTGAACGAAAAAGGCGAGAAATTCACGCTGGAGGCAGACGGATTATTGGCGATTTGCGTACAGCACGAGTTGGACCACCTGATGGGTATCGTATTTGTCGAACACCTTTCCCAGCTTAAGCAGGGTCGGATTAAGACCAAACTGAAAAAACGTCAGAAACATACGATTTGACCTGTTTTGCCATGCCGTCTGAACGCTGCGGCGTTTTCATACGGCACGGCATTATCCGACAACCTTACGCATACGCAGGAATATGCCATGAAAGTCATCTTTGCCGGCACGCCCGATTTTGCGGCTGCCGCCTTAAAAGCCATTGCCGCCGCCGGTTTTGAAGTCCCGCTGGTGTTGACCCAGCCCGACCGTCCCAAAGGGCGAGGGATGCAGCTTGCTCCGTCTCCCGTGAAGCAGGCTGCATTAGAATTGGGTTTGCGCGTGGCACAGCCCGAAAAACTGCGCAACAACGCCGAAGCCCTGCAAATGCTCAAAGAGATCGAGGCAGACGTAATGGTGGTGGCCGCGTATGGCTTGATTTTGCCGCAGGAAGTGTTGGATACACCCAAACACGGCTGCCTCAATATCCACGCTTCGCTGTTGCCCCGTTGGCGCGGCGCGGCGCCGATTCAACGAGCGATTGAAGCCGGCGATGCCGAGACGGGTGTGTGCATCATGCAGATGGACATCGGCTTGGACACCGGCGATGTGGTCAGCGAACACCGCTACGCCATTCAACCGACCGATACCGCCAACGAAGTGCATGACGCGCTGATGGGTTTGGGTGCCGAAGCGATTGTTGCCGACTTGCTGCATCTGCAGGCGGAAGGCCGTTTGAATACGGTTAAACAGCCCGAAGAAGGTGTTACCTACGCCCAGAAATTGAGCAAAGAAGAAGCCCATATCGATTGGAATGAAAGCGCTGCTGTGATTGAGCGCAAAATCTGCGCCTTCAACCCCGTACCTGCCGCATGGGTGGAGTATCAAGGCAAACCGATGAAAATCTGGCGTGCCGAAGTCGTGGTCAAACAGGGTAAGGCTGGCGAAGTATTGTCCTGCACTTCAGACGGCCTGCTGGTGGCCTGCGGTGAAAATGCGCTGAATATCACCGAATTGCAGCCTGCCGGCAGCAGACGTATGAATATTGCGGCGTTTGCTGCGGGACGGTCTATTGAAGCAGGGACAAAGCTGTAAATTCCTTCAGACGGCATCTTGAACCGCAAACGGGAATACCGTCCGGAAACCATCAGTTGAAGAAAGCGAATCACATAATATGAGTATGGCACTTGCCCAAAAACTGGCCGCCGACAGCATTGCCGCAGTTGCCGAAGGACGTAACCTTCAGGACGTGTTGGCGCAAATCCGCACCGCGCACCCCAACCTTACGGCACAGGAAAGCGGCGCATTGCAGGACATCGCCTACGGTTGCCAGCGTTATCTGGGCAGTTTGAAACATATGCTCGCGCAGATGCTGAAAAAACCGATTGACAATCCGCAGCTCGAAAGCCTGCTTTTGGCGGCGTTGTACCAGCTGCATTGCACGCGCAACGCGCCCCATGCCGTGGTCAATGAGGCGGTGGAAAGCATCGCGAAAATCGGGCACGGGCAGTACCGTTCGTTTGCCAACGCGATTTTGCGCCGCTTTTTGCGCGAACGCGACAAGCTTGCGGCTTCCTGCAAAAAAGATGATGTGGCGAAACACAACCTGCCGCTGTGGTGGGTGGCTTACTTGAAAAACCATTATCCGAAACACTGGCACAACATCACCGCCGCGCTGCAATCCCATCCGCCGATGACTTTGCGCGTCAACCGCCGACACGGCAATGCCGAAAGCTATTTGGAAAAACTGGCTGCGGAAGGTATCGCGGCTAAGGACTTGGACGAATATGCGGTTACGTTGGAAGAGGCAGTGCCGGTGAACCGCCTGCCCGGTTTTTCAGACGGCATTGTTTCGGTACAGGACTTCGGCGCGCAGCAGGCGGCGTATCTTCTTAACCCGAAAGACGGCGAACGGATTTTGGATGCCTGCGCCGCGCCGGGTGGCAAGACGGGGCACATTTTGGAATTGGCGGATTGCCGTGTTACCGCCTTGGATATTGATGCAGGCCGTCTGAAACGGGTGGAAGACAATATCGCGCGCCTGGGCTTTCAGACGGCATCGACGGCGTGTGCCGATGCACAGGACCTGCCGGCATGGTATGATGGGAAACCGTTTGACGCCGTCCTTGCCGACGTGCCGTGTACCGCCTCGGGCGTGGCGCGGCGCAATCCCGACGTCAAATGGCTGCGCCGACCGACCGACGGCATGAAAACCGCCCGTCAGCAGGAAGCCCTGCTGGACGCATTGTGGCAGGTGCTGAAAAGCGGGGGAAGGATGTTGATCGCCACCTGTTCCGTGTTCGTCGAGGAAAACGACGGACAATTGCAAAAATTCCTCAACCGCCATGCCGATGCAGAACTGATCGAATCGCGGGTACTCTTACCGAACAAACACCAAGATGGCTTTTATTACGCGCTTATTCAAAAGCAGTAAATGGCTGATTGTGCCGCTGATGCTCCCCGCCTTTCAGAATGTGGCGGCGGAGGGGATAGATGTGAGCCGTGCCGAAGCGAGGATAACCGACGGCGGGCAGCTCTCAGTCAGCAGCCGTTTCCAAACCGAGCTGCCAGACCAGCTCAAACAGGCGTTGCGCCGGGGCGTGCCGCTTAATTTCACCTTGGGCTGGCAGCTTTCCGCGCCTACTGTTGCCTCATACCGGTTTAAATTCGACCAATTAATCGGCGACGACAGCAATATCTATTACAAACTGACCTTCCATCCGTTGACCAACCGTTACCGTGTTACCGTCGGTGCATTTTCTACCGACTACGATACCTTGGATGCGGCATTGCGCGCCATCGGTGCGGTTGCCAACTGGAAAGTCCTGCATAAAGGCACGCTTTCCGGTACGGAGGCAAGGGAAACCAAGGCCGAAATCCGTCTGCTGTTGTCTACTTCAAAACTGCCGAAACCTTTCCAAATCAATGCATTGACTTCTAAAAACTGGCATTTGGATTCGGGTTGGAAACCTTTAAACATTATCGGGAACAAATAATGCGCCGTTTTCTACTGATAGCAGCCATATGCGCCGTCGTCCTGTTGTACGGACTGACGACGGCAACCGGCAGCACCAGTTCGCTGGCGGATTATTTCTGGTGGATTGTCTCGTTCAGCGCAATGCTGCTGCTGGTGTTGTCCGCCGTTTTGGCACGTTATGTCATATTGCTGTTGAAAGACAGGCGCAACGGCGTATTCGGTTCGCAGATTGCCAAACGCCTTTCCGGAATGTTCACGATGGTTGCCGTATTGCCCGGCGTGTTCCTATTCGGCATTTCCGCACAGTTTATCAACGGGACGATTAATTCATGGTTCGGTAACGACACTTACGAGGCGCTTGAACGCAGCCTCAATTTGAGCAAGTCCGCATTGAATCTGGCGGCAGACAATGCCCTCAGCAATGCCGTCCCCGTCCAGATAGACCTCATCAGCACTGCCTCCCTATCCGGCAATATGGGTAGGGTGCTGGAACATTATGCCGGCGGGTTTACGCAGTTGTCCCTTTACAATGCGGCAAGCGGTAAAATCGAAAAAAGCATCAATCCGCATAAGCTTGACCAGCCGTTTCCGGATAAGGAACATTGGGAGAAAATCCAACAGGCCGGTTCGGTCAGGAGCTTGGAAAGTATAGGTGGCGTATTGTACGCGCAGGGCTGGCTGCTGGCGGGTACATACAACGGACGAGATTATGCGCTGTTTTTCCGTCAGCCCATTCCCAAAGGCGTGGCAGAGGATGCCGTCTTAATCGAAAAGGCAAGGGCAAAATATGCTGAGTTGAGTTACAGCAAAAAGGGTTTGCAGACCTTCTTTCTGGCGACGCTGCTTGCCGCCTCGCTGCTGTCGATTTTCCTTGCCTTGGTGATGGCACTGTATTTTGCCCGTCGTTTCGTCGAGCCCATCTTGTCGCTTGCCGAAGGGGCGAAGGCGGTCGCACAGGGCGATTTCAGCCAGATGCGCCCTGTACTGCGCAACGATGAGTTCGGGCGTTTGAGCAAGTTGTTCAACCATATGACCGAGCAGCTTTCCATTGCCAAGAAAGCGGACGAGCGCAACAGGAAGCGCGAAGAAGCCGCCAGGCATTATCTCGAATGTGTGTTGGAGAGCCTGACCACGGGTGTGGTGGTATTTGACGAAACAGGCCGTCTGAAAACCTTCAACAAAGCTGCGGAACATATCTTGGGTATGTCGCTCGTGCCGCTGTGGGGCAGCAACCGGCACGGTTGGCACGGCGTTTCGGTGCAGCATACCCTGCTTGCCGAAGTGTTTGATGCCATCGATGCGACAGCGGGTACGGACAAACCGGTTCAGGTGGAATATGCCGCTCCGGACGATGCCAAAATCCTGCTGGGTAAGGCAACGGTCCTGCCTGAAGACAACGACAACGGTGTGGTCATGGTCATAGACGACATCACCGTATTGATACACGCGCAAAAAGAAGCGGCGTGGGGCGAAGTGGCCAAACGGCTGGCACACGAAATTCGCAATCCGCTCACGCCCATCCAGCTTTCTGCCGAACGTCTGGCGTGGAAATTGGACGGGAAACTGGATGAGCAGGATGCGCAAATTCTGGCACGTTCGACCGAAACCATCGTCAAACAGGTGGCGGCATTGAAGGAAATGGTCGAAGCATTCCGCAATTATGCGCGTTCCCCTTCGCTCAAATTGGAAAAACAGGATTTGAACGTATTGGTCGGCGATGTTTTGGCGTTGTATGAAGCCGGTCCGTGCCGGTTTGCGGCGGAGCTTGCTGAAGAACCGCTGATGGTGGCGGCTGATACGACCGCCATGCGGCAGGTGCTGCACAATATTTTCAAAAATGCCGCCGAAGCGGCAGAGGAAGCCGATATGCCCGAAGTCAGGGTAAAATCGGAGGCGGGGAGGGACGGACAGATTGTCCTGACGGTTTGCGACAACGGCAAGGGATTCGGCAAGGAAATGCTGCACAATGCTTTTGAGCCGTATGTGACGGATAAGCCGACGGGAACGGGACTGGGTCTGCCCGTAGTGAAAAAAATCATTGAAGAACACGGCGGCCGCATCAGTTTGAGCAATCAGGATGCGGGTGGCGCGTGTGTCAGAATAATCTTGCCAAAAACGGTATAAATTTATGCGTAGCAGCGATATTTTAATTGTAGATGACGAAATCGGCATCCGTGACCTGCTGTCGGAAATCCTGCAGGACGAAGGTTATTCGGTCGCATTGGCTGAAAATGCCGAAGAGGCGCGCAAGCTGCGCCATCAGGTACGCCCGGCGATGGTGCTGCTGGATATTTGGATGCCGGATTGCGACGGTATTACCCTTTTGAAGGAATGGTCGAAAAACGGGCAGCTTAATATGCCGGTCGTCATGATGAGCGGGCATGCCAGCATCGACACAGCAGTGGAAGCCACTAAAATCGGTGCGCTCGACTTTTTGGAAAAACCGATTTCCCTGCAAAAGCTGCTGTCCACGGTCGAAAACGCGTTGAAGTACGGTGCGGCGCAAACCGAAACGGGGCCTGTATTCGACAAGCTGGGCAACAGTGCGGCGATTCAGGAAATGAACCGTGAGGTAGGGGCGGCGGTGAAACGTGCCTCTCCTGTACTTTTGACGGGCGAGGTGGGTTCGCCGTTTGAAACGGTGGCACGCTATTTCCATAAAAACGGTACGCCGTGGGTGAGTCCGGCAAGGGTCGAATATCTGATTGATATGCCGACGGAACTGTTGCAGAAAGCTGAAGGCGGTGTTTTATATGTGGGCGATATTGCCCAGTACAGCCGCAACATCCAAGCCGGCATTGCCTTTATTGTCGGCAAGGCGGAACACAGCCGCGTCAGGGTGATTGCTTCGTGCAGTCACGCGGCAGGTTCAGACGGCATTTCATGTGAAGAAAAATCGGCCGGGCTTTTTTCGGAATCGGTCGTCCGTATTCCGCCCCTGCGTATGCAGCATGAAGACATTCCCTTCCTGATACAGGGGATTGCCTGCAATGTGGCGGAAAGCCAAAAGATTGCGCCCGCCTCATTCAGTGAAGATGCGCTTGCCGCATTGACCCGTTATGAATGGCCAGGAAATTTCGACCAGTTGAGCAGTGTCGTTGCAACGCTGTTGTTGGAGGCGGACGGGCAGGAAATCGGTGCGGTGGCGGTTTCTTCCCTTTTAGGTCAGGGCGTGCATGAGGACGGCACGGAAAATATGGTGGGCGGGTTCAATTTCAACCTGCCGCTGCGCGAATTGAGGGAAGAATTGGAGCGGCGTTATTTCGAGTACCACATTGCCCAAGAAGGTCAAAATATGAGCAAAGTGGCGCAGAAGGTCGGGTTGGAGCGTACCCACCTCTACCGCAAGCTCAAGCAGCTCGGCATCGGTATTTCCCGCCGTGCGGGTGAAAAAACCGAAGAATAGGTGCAAACCGCCGGTTTTCAGATTGCAGGGCTTCCGTTTTCAGACGGCATTTGGAGCAAATGCCGTCTGAAATCATAAGGGGACAGATTTCATGACAGAGAACGAACGTTTCGCATGGTTGCAGCTGGCTTTTACGCCCTATATCGGTGCGGAAAGTTTCTTGCTGCTGCTGCACCATTTCGACAGTGCGCAAAATGCCCTGTCCGCACCGGCGGAACAGGTGGCGGCACTGATACGGCACAAACAGGCGCTTGAGGCTTGGCGCGGCGGCGACAAACGTACTGTGGCACGGCAGGCCGCCGAAGCGGCATTGGAATGGGAAATGAGGGACGGATGCCGTCTGATGCTTCTGCGGGATGATGACTTTCCTGAAATGCTGACTCAGGGTATAACCGCGCCGCCGGTTTTGTTTTTGCGCGGCAACGTGCAACTGCTGCACAAACCTTCCGCCGCTATCGTCGGCAGCCGTCATGCCACGCCGCAGGCAATGCGAATTGCCAAAGATTTCGGCAAGTCGTTGGGCGGGCAAAATATCCCCGTTGTGTCAGGTATGGCTTCCGGTATCGATACTGCCGCCCATCAGGGCGCACTGGAGGCAGAAGGCGGCACCATCGCCGTGTGGGGGACAGGTATAGACCGCATTTACCCGCCGTCCAATAAAAACCTTGCCTATGAAATCGCCGAAAAAGGACTGATTGTCAGCGAGTTTCCCATCGGTACGCGGCCGTATGCCGGCAATTTTCCGCGCCGCAACCGCCTGATTGCCGCACTGTCGCAAGTAACGCTGGTGGTTGAAGCCGCATTGGAATCCGGTTCGCTGATTACTGCCAGATTGGCAGCGGAGATGGGGCGCGAAGTGATGGCGGTACCCGGCTCGATAGACAATCCACACAGTAAAGGCTGCCACAAACTGATTAAAGACGGCGCAAAATTGGTGGAATGCCTGGACGACATCCTTCACGAGTGTCCGCGGCTCTTGCAAAATGAGGGTGCTTCATCATATTCTATAAATAAGGGAATACCTGAAAAGTGCATCACTGCCGTTCAGACGGCATCTGACCCGCCGTTTTCGTCTGAAGGCAAAATGCCGTCTGAAAAGACGGAGAACCGACCCGTCGGCGGCGGTATCTTGGACAGGATGGGTTTCGACCCGGTTCATCCCGATGTGCTTGCCGAGCAGTTGGGTATGCCTGCCGCAGACTTATACGCCGAACTGTTGGAATTGGAACTGGACGGCAGCATTGCCGCCATGCCTGGCGGAAGATACCAGCGTATCCGAACCTGAACGCATAATTTAAGGAACATGAATGACCGAAGTCATTGCCTATCTCATCGAACATTTCCAAGATTTCGATACCTGTCCGCCGCCCGAAGATTTGGGTCTGCTGCTCGAAGAAGCGGGTTTCGATACCATGGAAATCGGCAACACCTTGATGATGATGGAAGTACTGCTCAACAGCTCGGAATTTTCAGTCGAACCTGCCGACAGCAGCGCATTACGCGTGTACAGCAAAGACGAAACCGACAATCTGCCGCAGGAAGTGATGGGGCTGATGCAGTATCTGATTGAAGAAAAAGCCGTAAGCTGCGAACAGCGGGAAATCATCATTCACGCGCTCATGCACATTCCGGGCGACGAAATTACCGTAGATACCGCCAAAGTGCTGACCCTACTGCTTTTATGGGCAAACAAGAGCGAGCTGCCCGTGTTGGTCGGCGACGAGCTGATGAGCGCACTCTTGCTCGATAACAAACCTACTATGAACTGAAACAGGTTCAGACGGCATTATCCTGCTAACCTGCCGTCTGAAATACCGGAACCGAGACATTTATTACCAGAGGAAACACATGGCGAAAAACCTATTAATCGTCGAATCCCCATCCAAAGCCAAAACCCTGAAAAAATATTTGGGCGGCGATTTTGAAATCCTCGCGTCCTACGGACATGTCCGCGACCTTGTTCCCAAAAGCGGCGCGGTCAATCCGGATCAGGATTTCGCCATGAAATACGAGCTGATCAAGCGCAACGCCAAACACGTCGATGCCATCGTTGCCGGAGCCAAAGAAGCTGAAAACATCTACCTCGCAACCGACCCGGATAGGGAAGGCGAAGCGATTTCCTGGCACCTTTTGGAAATCCTCAAATCCAAACGCGGCCTGAAAAACATCAAGCCGCAGCGTGTCGTGTTCCACGAAATCACCAAAAACGCCGTCCTCGATGCCGTCGCCAACCCGCGCGAAATCGAAATGGATTTGGTCGATGCGCAACAAGCCCGCCGCGCTTTGGACTATCTGGTCGGTTTCAACCTCTCGCCGTTGTTATGGAAAAAAATCCGCCGCGGTTTGAGCGCAGGCCGTGTGCAAAGCCCTGCTTTGCGCCTGATTTGTGAGCGCGAAAACGAAATCCGCGCGTTTGAAGCGCAGGAATATTGGACGGTACATCTCGACAGCCACAAAGGCCGCAGCAAGTTCACCGCCAAACTTGCCCAATACAACGGCGCGAAACTCGAACAATTCGACCTGCCGAACGAAGCCGCTCAAGCCGATATATTGAAAGAACTTGAAGGCAAAGAGGCCGTCGTTAGCGCCATTGAAAAGAAAAAGCGCAGCCGCAATCCTGCCGCGCCGTTCACCACTTCTACCATGCAGCAGGATGCCGTGCGCAAACTCGGCTTCACCACCGACCGCACCATGCGTACCGCCCAACAGCTTTACGAAGGTATAGATGTAGGGCAGGGCGCCATCGGTCTGATTACCTATATGCGTACCGACAGCGTGAATTTGGCTGATGAAGCATTAACCGAAATCCGCCATTACATCGAAAACAAAATCGGCAAAGAATATCTGCCAAGTTCGGCTAAGCAGTACAAAACCAAATCCAAAAACGCCCAAGAAGCCCACGAAGCGATCCGCCCGACTTCCGTGTACCGTACGCCTGAAAGCGTCAAACCTTTCCTGAGCGCAGACCAGTTCAAACTCTATCAAATGATTTGGCAGCGTACCGTTGCCTGTCAGATGACGCCCGCCAAATTCGACCAAACCACCGTCGATATTACCGTCGGTAAAGGTGTGTTCCGCGTAACCGGACAAGTGCAAACCTTCGCAGGCTTTTTAAGCGTGTATGAAGAAAGCAGCGACGACGAAGAGAGCGAAGACGGCAAAAAACTGCCTGAAATGAGCGAAGGCGACAAATTGCCCGTGGACAAACTCTACGGCGAACAACACTTTACCACTCCGCCGCCACGCTATAACGAAGCCACACTGGTTAAAGCCCTCGAAGAATACGGCATTGGCCGCCCCTCGACCTACGCCAGCATTATTTCCACGCTCAAAGACCGCGAATACGTTACCCTTGAGCAAAAACGCTTCATGCCCACCGACACAGGCGACATCGTCAATAAATTCCTGACCGAACACTTCGCCCAATATGTTGATTACCACTTCACCGCCAAACTCGAAGACCAGCTTGACGAAATTGCCAACGGCAAACGTCAATGGATTCCCGTGATGGATAAATTCTGGAAGCCGTTTATCAAGCAAGTGGAAGAAAAAGAGGGTATCGAACGCGCCAAATTTACCACGCAGGAACTTGACGAAACCTGCCCGAAATGCGGCGAACACAAACTGCAAATCAAGTTCGGCAAAATGGGTCGTTTCGTCGCGTGTGCTGGTTATCCCGAGTGTAGCTACACCCGCAACGTGAACGAAACTGCCGAAGAAGCCGCCGAGCGCATCGCCAAAGCCGAAGCTGAACAGGTGGAACTTGACGGGCGCGAGTGCCCCAAATGCGGCGGACGGCTGGTGTACAAATACAGCCGCACCGGCAGCAAATTCATCGGCTGCGCCAACTACCCCAAATGCAAACACGTCGAGCCGTTGGAAAAACCTAAAGACACCGGCGTCCAATGCCCGCAATGCAAAAAAGGCAACCTCGTCGAGCGCAAATCCCGCTACGGCAAACTGTTTTACAGTTGCAGCACCTATCCCGACTGCAACTACGCCACCTGGAACCCTCCCGTCGCCGAAGAATGCCCGAACTGCCATTGGCCGGTTTTAACCATCAAAACCACCAAACGCTGGGGTGTGGAAAAAGTCTGTCCGCAAAAAGAATGTGGCTGGAAAGAACAGATTGAACCGCCTGCACCGAAAGAGTGAAGCGGTTGGGATTGATATGAAAGAAAATGCCGTCTGAAAAAAGTTTTCAGACGGCATTTTCTTTGACAGGTCTTGTATAATACCGTTTGAACTTACAGGTTTTTGATTATGGCGGCAGGCAAACATACCAAACACAGCAACCAGGTACGCATTATCGGCGGGCAATGTCGGGGCAGGAAATTGAGTTTTGCATCCGCCGACGGTCTGCGCCCGACGCCTGACAGCGTGCGTGAAAAACTGTTTAACTGGCTAGGTCAGGATTTGACGGGTAAAACGGTTTTGGATCTCTTCGGAGGCAGCGGCGCGCTCGGTATGGAGGCGGCATCGCGTAATGCAAAACGGGTCGTGATTGCAGACAACAACCGTCAAACGGTACAAACCCTTGAGAAAAACAGCCGCGAACTGCGTTTGGGGCAGGTGCAAATCGTTTGTTCGGACGGCATTGCCTATTTGACAAACCTAAAAGAGAAATTCGATGTCGTCTTCCTTGATCCGCCGTTTGCGTGGCAAAGTTGGGAAAGCCTTTTCAATGCATTGGGCGCACGCCTGAATGACGGTGCATACGTCTATATCGAGGCAGGCAGGCAGCCGGACAAGCCTGCTTGGCTGACGGGATATAGAGAGGGGAAATCAGGGCAGAGTACATTCGAATTAAGGGTTTTCCAAGTGGCTGAATAATATGTGCTTGATTATCATTTTTGGTTTGTAAACATTCGTTTGCGTCAGCATGGTTTAAAAAAGCTTTGTGCTATAATCCGCGCCCGAACGGTTTTGATAATTTAGTGGAAAAGGAAAAGAAATGTCGCTCTTTATTACCGATGAGTGCATCAACTGCGACGTGTGCGAACCGGAATGCCCGAATGATGCAATCTCTCAAGGTGAGGAAATTTACGAAATCAACCCCAGCCTCTGTACGCAGTGCGTCGGACACTACGATGAGCCGCAGTGTCAGCAGGTTTGTCCGGTTGATTGCATCTTGATTGACGAAGAACACCCTGAAACCCATGATGAACTGATGGCGAAATACGAGAAGATAATTCAGTTTAAATAAATTAATTACTTTTAAAAACATAATATTATTTTTGTTTTAAGATAAAGTGAAAAAAAAACTTGACGGGGAAACGAGCCGCTAATAAACTAGCGCTCTCTTTTGGAGGGATTCCCGAGCGGTCAAAGGGGGCAGACTGTAAATCTGTTGCGAAAGCTTCGAAGGTTCGAATCCTTCTCCCTCCACCAAAATTCTTACTTGGGGCAGTAGCGAGTAATGCGGGTGTAGCTCAATGGTAGAGCAGAAGCCTTCCAAGCTTACGGTGAGGGTTCGATTCCCTTCACCCGCTCCAAACAATTAAGCCCATGTAGCTCAGGGGTAGAGCACTCCCTTGGTAAGGGAGAGGTCGGCAGTTCAAATCTGCCCATGGGCACCATCTTACTCAATTATTCATTTCTTTAAAGCTTAGATATAGGAAATTGCCATGGCTAAGGAAAAATTTGAACGTAGCAAACCGCACGTAAACGTTGGCACCATCGGTCACGTTGACCATGGTAAAACCACTCTGACTGCTGCTTTGACTACTATTTTGGCTAAAAAATTCGGTGGTGCTGCAAAAGCTTACGACCAAATCGACAACGCTCCCGAAGAAAAAGCCCGCGGTATTACCATTAATACCTCACACGTAGAATACGAAACCGAAACCCGCCACTACGCACACGTAGACTGCCCGGGTCACGCCGACTACGTTAAAAACATGATTACCGGTGCTGCCCAAATGGACGGTGCGATCTTGGTATGTTCCGCAGCTGACGGTCCTATGCCGCAAACTCGCGAACACATCCTGTTGGCCCGCCAAGTAGGTGTACCTTACATCATCGTGTTCATGAACAAATGCGACATGGTTGACGATGCCGAGCTGTTGGAGCTGGTTGAAATGGAAATCCGTGACTTGCTGTCAAGCTACGACTTCCCAGGTGACGATTGCCCGATCGTACAAGGTTCTGCACTGAAAGCCTTGGAAGGCGACGCTGCTTACGAAGAAAAAATCTTCGAATTGGCTGCTGCTCTGGACAGCTACATCCCAACACCTGAGCGTGCTGTGGACAAACCTTTCTTGTTGCCTATCGAAGATGTATTCTCTATCTCTGGCCGTGGTACAGTAGTAACCGGTCGTGTAGAGCGCGGTATCATCCACGTTGGTGACGAGATCGAAATCGTAGGTCTGAAAGAAACCCAAAAAACCACTTGTACCGGCGTTGAAATGTTCCGCAAACTGCTGGACGAAGGTCAAGCTGGTGACAACGTAGGTGTATTGCTGCGTGGTACTAAACGTGAAGACGTAGAGCGTGGTCAAGTATTGGCTAAACCGGGTACTATCACTCCTCACACCAAGTTCAAAGCAGAAGTATACGTACTGAGCAAAGAAGAGGGTGGTCGTCACACTCCGTTCTTCGCTAACTACCGTCCACAATTCTACTTCCGTACTACCGACGTAACCGGCGCGGTTACTTTGGAAGAAGGTGTAGAAATGGTAATGCCGGGTGAGAACGTAACCATTACTGTAGAACTGATTGCGCCTATCGCTATGGAAGAAGGTCTGCGCTTTGCGATTCGCGAAGGTGGCCGTACCGTAGGTGCCGGCGTGGTTTCTTCTGTAATCGCTTAAGTTTAGAGGCCAATAGCTCAATTGGTAGAGTATCGGTCTCCAAAACCGAGGGTTGGGGGTTCGAGACCCTCTTGGCCTGCCAAATAAAAAAATTAACCGGCCTTGTGCTGGTTAATTTTTTTGTATTTATAATTCGGTAAATTCTCTTGCCATTTGTATGGATCAAGAAAAGTCAGATACTGTAGTGGGTAAATAATATGACAGAACATACGTCTGAGAAAAAGACTGCCAAGGTAGGTCAGTTGGTCGAGGGGAATAAGGAGCCTTCATCCAATATTGGTAGGGAAGGGCTCTTCGCATATTTCTCAAACTCTTGGTTAGAGTTTAAAAAAGTAGTTTGGCCCAAGCGAGAAGATGCTGTCAAAATGACTATGTTTGTTATAGTGTTTGTAGCTGTGCTTTCTATATTTATCTATGCGGCAGATACGGCAATCTCATGGTTATTTTTTGATGTGTTGCTGAGAAGGGAAGGTTAAAATGGCAAAAAAATGGTATGTTGTACAAGCGTATTCAGGATTTGAGAAGAATGTCCAACGAACATTGGAAGAGAGAATTGCCCGTGAGGAGATGGGAGATTATTTCGGACAAATTCTGGTACCTGTAGAGAAAGTTGTTGATATTCGCAATGGTCGTAAGACTATTAGTGAAAGAAAGTCATATCCGGGGTATGTGTTGGTGGAAATGGAAATGACGGATGATTCTTGGTATCTTGTAAAGAGTACGCCTCGTGTTTCCGGATTTATCGGAGGAACGGCTAATAAACCCATGCCTATTAGCCAAAGAGAAGCTGAAATTATTTTGCAGCAGGTTCAAACTGGTGCTGAGAAACCCAAACCAAAAATCGAATTTGAAGTTGGTCAGCAGATACGTGTGAATGAGGGACCGTTTGCCGATTTTAATGGTGTTGTTGATGAAGTTAATTATGAGCGGAACAAGTTGCGTGTATCTGTTCAGATATTTGGTCGTGAAACACCTGTCGAGCTGGAGTTTGGGCAAGTTGAGAAGATTAACTAATTTTATACTTGAAAAATAAGTATTAAAACGATAAAATTAAAAATTAATTTGGGGAGCGGAAATGGTTCCGCGTTATACCCGTTTCTAGGAGTCCTATAAAAGTGGCAAAGAAAATTATCGGCTACATTAAACTGCAAATTCCTGCAGGTAAAGCCAATCCATCTCCCCCAGTTGGTCCTGCTTTGGGTCAACGTGGTTTGAATATCATGGAATTCTGTAAAGCATTTAATGCTGCAACCCAAGGTATGGAACCTGGTTTGCCAATTCCAGTTGTTATTACTGCATTTGCGGATAAATCATTCACTTTTGTGATGAAAACCCCGCCGGCTTCTATCTTGTTGAAAAAAGCTGCCGGTCTGCAAAAAGGTAGTTCTAATCCTCTGACTAACAAAGTGGGTAAACTGACCCGCGCTCAGTTGGAAGAAATTGCTAAAACTAAAGAGCCTGATTTGACTGCTGCTGACTTGGATGCTGCTGTTCGTACTATTGCCGGCTCTGCTCGTTCAATGGGTTTGGATGTGGAGGGTGTTGTATAATGGCTAAAGTATCTAAACGCTTGAAAGCTCTGCGCTCTTCTGTTGAAGCTAACAAACTGTACGCAATCGACGAAGCAATTGCTTTGGTTAAAAAAGCTGCTACTGCTAAATTTGACGAGTCTGTTGACGTGTCTTTCAACCTGGGTGTTGACCCTCGTAAATCTGACCAAGTTATTCGTGGTTCAGTCGTTCTGCCTAAAGGTACCGGTAAAACAACTCGCGTAGCTGTATTTACTCAAGGTGCAAATGCAGATGCTGCTAAAGAAGCTGGTGCAGATATTGTCGGTTTTGAGGATCTGGCAGCTGAAATCAAAGCTGGTAACCTGAACTTTGACGTTGTTATTGCTTCTCCTGATGCAATGCGTATTGTTGGTCAGTTGGGTACCATCTTGGGTCCTCGTGGTCTGATGCCAAACCCCAAAGTAGGTACTGTTACTCCTAACGTTGCTGAAGCAGTTAAAAATGCAAAAGCAGGTCAAGTACAATACCGTACAGATAAAGCCGGTATCGTTCACGCAACTATCGGTCGTGCTTCTTTCGCTGAAGCTGACTTGAAAGAAAACTTCAATGCGTTGTTGGATGCTATCGTCAAAGCTAAACCTGCTGCTGCTAAAGGTCAGTATCTGAAAAAAGTTGCTGTATCCAGCACTATGGGTTTGGGTGTTCGCGTTGATACTGCAAGCGTGAACAACTAAGAAATTTTCAGGTAATCCGGTTTTCTGGATTATCTGAATTTGGGCTACTTAAAATTAAGTAGATGTCCAAGACCGTAGGGATCGTAAGATTTAATCGTAACTGCCCTACGCAGACGGTAGTCCTGAAACACATTGCAAGATTGCTTGTAAGATGTCTTTTTAGGTTACCGCGCTGGTGGGATATCATTTCGGTATCCTGTTTATAAACAGTGGGAGGTAGACCTTGAGTCTCAATATTGAAACCAAGAAAGTGGCCGTAGAGGAAATTAGCGCAGCAATTGCTAACGCTCAAACTCTCGTAGTCGCTGAATATCGCGGTATCAGTGTTTCCAGCATGACTGAGCTTCGTGCGAATGCACGTAAAGAAGGCGTTTACTTGCGCGTTCTGAAAAATACTCTGGCTCGTCGCGCAGTAGAGGGTACTTCATTCGCAGGTTTGGCCGATCAAATGGTTGGTCCGTTAGTTTACGCTGCTTCTGAAGATGCTGTTGCTGCTGCTAAAGTGCTGCACCAATTCGCGAAAAAAGATGACAAAATTGTCGTTAAAGCCGGTTCTTACAATGGTGAAGTAATGAATGCTGCTCAGGTTGCGGAGTTGGCTTCTATTCCAAGTCGCGAAGAGCTGTTGTCCAAACTGTTGTTCGTTATGCAAGCTCCTGTATCAGGCCTTGCGCGTGGTTTGGCTGCTTTGGCAGAGAAAAAAGCTGGCGAAGAAGCCGCTTAATCGATTTTGTTTCATTTAATCAATTATTTTTTAATACAATATTTGGAGTATAAATAGCATGGCTATTACTAAAGAAGACATTTTGGAAGCCGTTGGTTCCTTGACCGTAATGGAATTGAACGACCTGGTTAAAGCTTTTGAAGAAAAATTTGGTGTTTCTGCTGCTGCAGTTGCAGTTGCAGGTCCTGCAGGTGCTGGTGCAGCTGCTGCTGAAGAAAAAACTGAATTTGACGTAGTATTGGCTTCTGCCGGTGATCAAAAAGTTGGCGTGATTAAAGTTGTCCGCGCTATCACTGGTCTGGGTCTGAAAGAAGCTAAAGACATCGTTGACGGTGCACCTAAAACTCTGAAAGAAGGTGTTTCTAAAGCTGAAGCTGAAGACATCCAAAAACAACTGGAAGAAGCCGGCGCTAAAGTCGAAATCAAATAATTTGATGCTTCCTATGAAGGCTGGCAGTTTTCTGCCAGCCTTATTTTGCTTCTTAAAATAAACATCAGCCATTGTTTACATTTATTTGCATGGTCTTTATAAAATCATTGCAAATAAATGTAAATATCAGATTGATGCATACCGTTTTTCAGACGGCCTATTATTTAAAATTGCTTTTCGGAGTGTATATGAGCTATTCGTTTACCGAGAAAAAACGTATCCGTAAGAGTTTTGCAAAGCGAGAGAATGTTTTAGATGTTCCTTTCCTGCTGGCAACCCAAATTGATTCTTATGCGAAATTTTTGCAGCTGGAAAATGCTTTTGACCAACGCACTGATGATGGTCTGCAAGCAGCATTTAATTCTATTTTCCCGATTGTGAGCCATAACGGTTATGCGCGCTTGGAGTTTGTGCATTACACATTGGGCGAGCCTTTGTTCGATATTCCTGAATGCCAATTGCGCGGTATTACTTATGCTGCTCCATTGCGTGCCCGTATCCGTTTGGTAATTTTGGATAAAGAAGCATCTAAGCCGACTGTAAAAGAAGTTCGTGAAAACGAAGTGTATATGGGCGAAATACCATTGATGACGCCAAGTGGCTCTTTTGTTATCAATGGTACGGAGCGCGTGATTGTTTCCCAGCTGCACCGTTCTCCCGGCGTGTTTTTTGAGCATGACCGTGGTAAAACACATTCTTCCGGTAAGCTGTTGTTCTCTGCTCGTATTATTCCTTACCGTGGTTCATGGTTGGATTTCGAATTTGATCCGAAAGATTTGCTGTATTTCCGTATCGACCGCCGTCGTAAAATGCCGGTTACGATTTTGTTGAAAGCTTTAGGCTACAACAATGAACAAATTTTGGATATTTTCTACGACAAAGAAACTTTCTATTTGTCTTCAAACGGTGTTCAAACTGATCTGATTGCAGGCCGTCTGAAAGGTGAAACTGCCAAAGTTGATATCTTGGATAAAGAAGGCAATGTACTGGTTGCCAAAGGTAAACGCATTACTGCGAAAAATATCCGTGATATTACCAATGCAGGCTTGACTCGTCTGGATGTAGAGCCAGAAAGCCTGATAGGCAAAGCATTGGCTGCTGACCTGATTGATCCGGAAACCGGCGAAGTATTGGCTTCTGCTAACGATGAAATTACAGAAGAACTGTTGGCTAAACTTGATATCCATGGCGTAAAAGAAATTACGACCCTTTATATCAATGAATTGGATCAAGGCGGTTACATCTCCAGCACTCTGCGTACAGACGAAACTGCTGATCAGCAAGCTGCACGCGTAGCGATTTACCGCATGATGCGTCCTGGCGAACCGCCTACCGAAGAAGCTGTTGAGCAGCTCTTCAACCGCTTGTTCTTCAGTGAAGACAGCTATGATTTGTCTCGCGTAGGCCGTATGAAATTTAATACGCGTACATACGAGCAAAAACTGTCTGAAGCACAACAAAACTCTTGGTATGGCCGTTTGTTGAACGAAACTTTGGCCGGAGCAGCTGAAAAAGGCGGTTACGTTCTGAGCGTTGAAGACATTGTTGCTTCCATTGCTACATTGGTTGAACTGCGTAACGGTCATGGCGAAGTAGACGATATTGACCACTTGGGTAATCGTCGTGTTCGTTCTGTGGGTGAGTTGACTGAAAACCAATTCCGCAGCGGTTTGGCTCGTGTAGAACGTGCAGTTAAAGAGCGTTTAAACCAAGCAGAATCTGAGAACTTGATGCCGCATGACTTGATCAATGCGAAACCTGTTTCTGCCGCGATTAAAGAATTCTTCGGTTCTAGCCAATTGAGCCAATTTATGGATCAGACCAACCCATTGTCTGAAGTAACCCATAAACGCCGTGTATCTGCATTGGGCCCGGGCGGTTTGACTCGCGAACGTGCAGGCTTTGAGGTGCGAGACGTACATCCGACCCACTATGGCCGTGTATGTCCTATTGAAACACCTGAAGGTCCAAACATTGGTTTGATCAACTCATTGTCCGTTTATGCGCGTACCAATGATTATGGTTTCTTGGAAACTCCTTACCGCCGTGTTGTCGATGGCAAAGTAACTGAAGAAATCGACTATTTGTCTGCTATCGAAGAAGGCCGTTATGTGATTGCACAGGCAAATGCCGATTTGGACAAAGACGGTAATTTGATTGGTGACTTGGTTACTTGTCGTGAAAAAGGCGAAACCATTATGGCAACGCCTGACCGCGTTCAATATATGGACGTGGCAACCGGTCAAGTGGTATCCGTTGCAGCATCTCTGATTCCATTCTTGGAACATGATGACGCGAACCGTGCATTGATGGGTGCCAACATGCAACGTCAGGCTGTACCTTGCCTGCGCCCTGAAAAACCGATGGTTGGTACCGGTATCGAGCGCTCTGTTGCCGTTGACTCTGCAACTGCAATCGTTGCCCGCCGTGGTGGTGTGGTTGAGTATGTAGATGCCAACCGCGTTGTGGTTCGTGTTCATGACGATGAAGCGACTGCAGGTGAAGTGGGTGTCGATATTTATAACTTGGTTAAATTCACCCGTTCCAACCAATCTACCAACATCAACCAACGTCCGGCCGTAAAAGCAGGTGATGTGTTGCAACGTGGTGACTTGGTGGCCGATGGTGCATCTACCGACTTGGGTGAATTGGCTTTGGGTCAAAACATGACCATCGCCTTCATGCCATGGAATGGTTACAACTACGAAGACTCGATTCTGATTTCCGAAAAAGTGGCAGCGGACGATCGTTACACTTCGATTCACATTGAAGAGCTGAACGTTGTTGCACGTGACACTAAATTGGGTGCAGAAGACATTACCCGCGATATTCCGAACTTGTCCGAACGTATGCAAAACCGTTTGGATGAATCCGGTATCGTATATATCGGTGCAGAAGTAGAAGCCGGTGACGTCTTGGTAGGTAAAGTAACACCTAAAGGTGAAACCCAACTGACTCCTGAAGAAAAACTGCTGCGTGCCATCTTCGGCGAAAAAGCATCCGACGTAAAAGATACTTCATTGCGTATGCCTACCGGCATGAGCGGTACCGTTATCGACGTCCAAGTCTTCACTCGTGAAGGTATCCAACGCGATAAACGTGCTCAATCCATTATTGATTCTGAATTGAAACGTTACCGTCAAGATTTGGGCGATCAATTGCGTATTTTCGATAATGACGCATTCGACCGTATCGAGCGTATGATCGTCGGCCAAAAAGCCAATGGTGGTCCGATGAAGCTGGCTAAAGGCAGCGAAATCACTACCGAATATTTGGCAAGCCTGTCCAGCAAACATGATTGGTTTGATATCCGTCTGGCTGACGAAGACTTGGCCAAACAGTTGGAACTGATTAAATTGAGCCTGCAACAAAAACGCGAAGAAGCGGATGAGTTGTATGAGATCAAGAAGAAAAAACTGACCCAAGGCGACGAGCTGCAACCGGGCGTACAAAAAATGGTGAAAGTATTTATCGCCATCAAACGCCGTCTGCAAGCCGGTGACAAAATGGCGGGTCGCCACGGTAACAAAGGTGTGGTATCACGCATTCTGCCAGTTGAAGACATGCCTTACATGGCTGACGGCCGTCCGGTAGACATCGTACTGAACCCGTTGGGCGTACCTTCCCGTATGAACATCGGTCAAATTTTGGAAGTTCACTTGGGTTGGGCGGCAAAAGGTATCGGCGAACGCATCGACCGTATGCTGAAAGAGCAACGCAAAGCCAGCGAGCTGCGTGAGTTCTTGAACAAACTCTACAACGGCAGCGGTAAGAAAGAAGATTTGGACAGCCTGACAGATGAAGAAATCATCGAATTGGCTTCTAACCTGCGCAAAGGTGCATCTTTCGCATCTCCTGTATTCGACGGTGCGAAAGAGTCTGAAATCCGCGAAATGTTGAATTTGGCTTACCCAAGCGAAGATCCTGAGGTTGAGAAACTGGGCTTCAACGACAGTAAAACTCAAATCACGTTGTATGACGGCCGTTCAGGCGAAGCATTTGACCGCAAGGTTACAGTCGGTGTGATGCACTATCTGAAACTGCACCACTTGGTTGACGAAAAAATGCACGCCCGTTCTACCGGTCCATACAGTCTGGTTACCCAGCAGCCTTTGGGCGGTAAAGCTCAGTTCGGTGGCCAACGTTTCGGTGAGATGGAGGTTTGGGCATTGGAAGCATACGGTGCGGCATACACGCTGCAAGAGATGCTGACAGTGAAGTCTGACGACGTGAACGGCCGTACCAAAATGTACGAAAACATCGTCAAAGGCGAACACAAAATCGATGCCGGTATGCCTGAATCCTTCAACGTATTGGTTAAAGAGATTCGCTCACTGGGCTTGGATATCGATTTGGAACGCTACTAAACAGAAGTTTTCAGACGGCCTTTTAAGGTCGTCTGAAAAAGCGGTTTCAGAATAAGAATGAAGCAATCGGCATTTAGGCCGTCTGAAATCAAAAGTATCGTTTCTCAATATCGAAAATCCGCCATGCGGTAAAAATACTTCCTTCAAGGAGCAAAAATGAATTTGTTGAACTTATTTAATCCGTTGCAAACTGCCGGCATGGAAGAAGAGTTTGATGCCATCAAAATCGGTATTGCCTCTCCCGAAACCATCCGCTCATGGTCTTACGGCGAAGTTAAAAAACCTGAAACCATCAACTACCGTACGTTCAAACCTGAGCGCGACGGTTTGTTCTGCGCCAAAATCTTTGGCCCGGTCAAAGACTATGAATGTTTGTGCGGTAAATACAAACGCTTGAAATTTAAAGGCGTAACCTGTGAAAAATGTGGCGTAGAAGTGACCCTGTCCAAAGTACGCCGCGAACGCATGGGCCACATTGAATTGGCTGCACCAGTTGCACACATTTGGTTCTTGAAATCCCTGCCTTCCCGCTTGGGTATGGTACTGGACATGACTTTGCGCGACATCGAACGCGTATTGTACTTTGAAGCATTTGTGGTAACCGATCCCGGCATGACTCCGTTGCAACGTCGTCAATTGTTGACTGAAGACGATTACTACAACAAACTGGACGAATACGGCGATGACTTTGATGCCAAAATGGGTGCAGAAGGTATCCGCGAATTGCTGCGCACCTTGGATATTACCGGTGAAATCGAAATCCTTCGTCAAGAGCTGGAATCTACCGGTTCTGACACCAAAATCAAAAAAATCGCCAAACGTTTGAAAGTATTGGAAGCCTTCCACCGTTCCGGTATGAAACTGGAATGGATGATTATGGACGTGCTGCCGGTATTGCCGCCTGATTTGCGTCCGTTGGTTCCATTAGATGGCGGTCGTTTTGCCACTTCCGATTTGAACGATTTATACCGTCGCGTCATCAACCGTAACAACCGTCTGAAACGACTGCTGGAACTGCACGCTCCTGACATCATTGTTCGCAATGAAAAACGTATGTTGCAAGAAGCGGTTGACTCGCTGTTGGATAACGGCCGTCGCGGTAAAGCCATGACCGGTGCCAACAAGCGTCCACTGAAATCATTGGCAGACATGATTAAAGGTAAGGGCGGTCGTTTCCGCCAAAACCTGCTGGGTAAACGTGTGGACTACTCCGGTCGTTCCGTGATTACCGTAGGTCCATACCTGCGTCTGCACCAATGCGGTCTGCCGAAAAAAATGGCTTTGGAACTGTTCAAGCCGTTCATTTTCCATAAACTGGAAAAACAAGGTTTGGCATCTACCGTTAAAGCAGCGAAAAAATTGGTAGAGCAAGAAGTACCAGAAGTATGGGACATCTTGGAAGAAGTCATTCGCGAACATCCGATTATGCTGAACCGTGCGCCGACCCTGCACCGTTTGGGTATTCAAGCGTTTGAACCTATCCTGATTGAAGGTAAAGCCATTCAGCTGCATCCGTTGGTATGTGCCGCGTTTAACGCCGACTTTGACGGTGACCAAATGGCGGTACATGTTCCATTGAGCTTGGAAGCGCAAATGGAAGCACGCACGCTGATGCTGGCTTCAAATAACGTATTGTCTCCAGCTAACGGCGAACCAATCATCGTACCTTCTCAAGATATCGTATTGGGTCTGTACTACATGACCCGCGACCGTATCAATGCTAAAGGCGAAGGTAGCCTGTTTGCTGATGTGAAAGAAGTGCATCGTGCATACCATACCAAACAGGTTGAACTGGGTACGAAAATTACCGTACGTCTGCGCGAATGGGTGAAAAACGAAGCAGGTGAGTTTGAGCCTGTCGTTAACCGTTATGAAACAACCGTCGGCCGTGCATTGTTGAGCGAAATCTTGCCTAAAGGCCTGCCGTTCGAGTACATCAACAAAGCGCTGAAGAAAAAAGAAATTTCTAAACTAATTAACGCATCATTCCGTCTGTGCGGCTTGCGTGACACAGTTATTTTCGCCGACCACCTGATGTATACCGGTTTCGGTTTTGCGGCTAAAGGCGGTATTTCCATTGCGGTTGACGATATGGAAATTCCGAAAGAAAAAGCAGCCTTGCTGGCCGAGGCTAATGCCGAAGTTAAAGAAATCGAAGACCAATACCGTCAAGGTTTGGTAACCAACGGCGAACGTTACAACAAAGTGGTCGATATTTGGGGTCGTGCCGGCGATAAGATTGCTAAAGCGATGATGGACAACCTGTCCAAACAAAAAGTCATCGACCGTGACGGCAACGAAGTTGATCAAGAGTCCTTCAACTCTATTTACATGATGGCCGACTCTGGTGCCCGTGGTTCTGCGGCTCAGATTAAACAGTTGTCCGGTATGCGTGGTTTGATGGCTAAACCTGACGGCTCGATTATTGAAACGCCGATTACCTCAAACTTCCGCGAAGGTCTGACCGTATTGCAATACTTTATTGCGACCCACGGTGCACGTAAGGGTTTGGCGGATACCGCATTGAAAACCGCGAACTCCGGTTACCTGACCCGTCGTCTGGTAGATGTAACTCAAGACTTGGTCGTTGTTGAAGACGATTGCGGTACTTCAGACGGCTTTGTCATGAAGGCAGTGGTACAAGGCGGTGATGTAATTGAAGCATTGCGCGATCGTATTTTGGGTCGTGTTACCGCGTCTGACGTTGTCGATCCGTCAAGTGGCGAAACATTGGTTGAAGCAGGCACGTTGTTGACTGAAAAACTGGTAGATATGATCGACCAATCCGGTGTCGATGAAGTCAAAGTCCGTACTCCGATTACTTGTAAAACCCGACATGGCTTGTGTGCGCACTGTTATGGTCGCGACTTGGCACGCGGTAAGCTGGTTAACGCCGGTGAGGCAGTTGGTGTGATTGCTGCACAATCCATTGGTGAACCGGGTACCCAGTTGACCATGCGTACGTTCCACATCGGTGGTGCGGCATCCCGTGCGGCAGCAGCCAGCCAAGTTGAAGCCAAATCCAACGGTACGGCACGTTTCAGCAGCCAGATGCGTTACGTTGCCAACAATAAAGGCGAATTGGTTGTCATCGGCCGCTCTTGCGAAGTCGTGATTCACGACGATATCGGTCGCGAACGTGAACGTCACAAAGTACCTTACGGTGCAATCCTGCTGGTACAAGACGGCGCAGCCATTAAAGCCGGCCAAACGTTGGCAACTTGGGATCCGCATACCCGTCCGATGATTACCGAACACGCAGGTTGGGTGAAATTCGAAAACGTGGAAGAGGGTGTAACCGTTGCCAAACAAACTGACGATGTAACCGGTTTGTCCACTTTGGTGGTGATTGACGGTAAACGCCGTTCCAGCAGCGCATCCAAACTGCTGCGTCCGACTGTGAAACTGTTGGATGAAAACGGTCTGGAAATCTGTATCCCGGGTACTTCTACTCCGGTATCCATGGCATTCCCAGTGGGCGCTGTGATTACCGTACGCGAAGGTCAGGAAATCGGTAAAGGTGACGTATTGGCGCGTATTCCGCAAGCCTCTTCCAAAACCCGCGACATTACCGGTGGTCTGCCGCGCGTTGCCGAGCTGTTTGAAGCACGCGTGCCGAAAGATGCAGGTATGCTGGCGGAAATTACCGGTACCGTTTCCTTCGGCAAAGAGACCAAAGGCAAGCAACGTCTGATTATCACTGACGTGGACGGTGTAGCATACGAGACTTTGATTTCCAAAGAGAAACAAATTCTGGTACACGACGGTCAAGTGGTAAACCGCGGTGAAACCATCGTGGACGGAGCTGTTGATCCGCATGATATTCTGCGTCTGCAAGGTATCGAAGCACTGGCACGCTACATTGTTCAAGAGGTGCAAGAGGTTTACCGTCTGCAAGGTGTGAAGATTTCCGATAAACACATCGAAGTCATCATCCGTCAGATGCTGCGCCGTGTGAATATTGTCGATTCAGGAGAAACCGAATTCATTACCGGTGAGCAAGTCGAACGCGGCGATGTGATGACAGCCAATGAAAAAGCGTTGGAGGAAGGTAAAGAGCCGGCACGTTACGAAAACGTATTGTTGGGTATTACCAAAGCCTCCCTGTCTACCGACAGCTTCATTTCTGCTGCATCGTTCCAAGAAACGACCCGCGTTCTGACCGAAGCCGCCATCATGGGCAAACAAGACGAGTTGCGTGGTCTGAAAGAGAACGTAATTGTCGGTCGTTTGATTCCTGCCGGTACTGGTTTGACTTACCACCGCAGCCGTCATCAACAATGGCAAGAGGTGGAGCAGGAGACTGCTGAAACCCAAGTAACGGATGAATAATCTTTGGTGCGTTTATCCAATACAAAACCGCAAGCTTTAAGCTTGCGGTTTTTCTTTCAGACGGCATTTAAATTATTAGTGATTTCCTTTCTGGTAATAGTTGTTTATGAGTATAAGGGACCTAAATGTTTATCTGAAAAAAGAAAAATGATGAATCTTCCTGATCTTGCGCTTGACTGTATGCTTGCAATAAAAATATAATTCCACTCTTGTCGACATGGTGTCGGCAAGTATTTAACTCAACAGGACGAGAAAATATGCCAACTATCAACCAATTGGTACGCAAAGGCCGTCAAAAGCCTGTGTACGTAAACAAAGTGCCTGCACTGGAAGCTTGCCCGCAAAAACGTGGCGTGTGCACCCGTGTATACACAACTACCCCTAAAAAACCTAACTCTGCATTGCGTAAAGTGTGTAAAGTTCGCCTGACCAACGGTTTTGAAGTGATTTCATACATCGGTGGTGAAGGTCATAACCTGCAAGAACACAGCGTTGTACTGATCCGCGGCGGTCGTGTAAAAGACTTGCCAGGTGTACGTTACCACACTGTACGCGGTTCTTTGGATACTGCAGGTGTTAAAGACCGTAAACAAGCCCGTTCTAAATACGGTGCTAAGCGTCCTAAATAATTATCGGGACTCAAATAGGCACGTCGGCCGCCTAAGCTGAACAACGGCCGAGTAAGTGAATACTCAATTGGGTATTCATGGGAATTGACCCAACTGAATAGATTAAAGGAAATTAAAATGCCAAGACGTAGAGAAGTCCCTAAGCGCGACGTACTGCCAGATCCTAAATTCGGCAGCGTTGAGCTGACTAAATTCATGAACGTATTGATGATTGACGGTAAAAAATCTGTTGCAGAACGTATTGTTTACGGTGCGCTGGAACAAATTGAGAAAAAAACCGGCAAAGTAGCAATCGAAGTATTTAACGAAGCCATTGCAAACGCCAAACCTATCGTGGAAGTGAAAAGCCGCCGTGTAGGTGGTGCAAACTACCAAGTTCCTGTTGAAGTTCGTCCTTCACGTCGTCTGGCTTTGGCAATGCGCTGGGTTCGTGACGCGGCCCGTAAACGTGGTGAGAAATCTATGGACCTGCGTTTGGCAGGCGAATTGATTGATGCGGCTGAAGGTCGTGGCGGTGCGTTGAAAAAACGTGAAGAAGTACACCGCATGGCTGAAGCCAACAAAGCATTCTCTCACTTCCGTTTCTAATTTTGAAAGGCTAATAAAATGGCTCGTAAGACCCCGATCAGCCTGTACCGTAATATCGGTATTTCCGCCCATATTGACGCGGGTAAAACCACTACTACAGAACGTATTTTGTTCTATACCGGTTTGACTCACAAGTTGGGCGAGGTACATGATGGCGCGGCTACTACCGACTACATGGAACAAGAGCAAGAGCGTGGTATTACCATTACCTCTGCTGCCGTAACTTCCTACTGGTCCGGTATGGCGAAACAATTCCCTGAACACCGCTTCAACATCATCGATACCCCGGGACACGTTGACTTTACCGTAGAGGTAGAGCGTTCTATGCGTGTATTGGATGGTGCGGTAATGGTTTACTGTGCGGTGGGTGGTGTTCAACCTCAATCCGAAACCGTATGGCGTCAAGCTAACAAATACCAAGTACCACGCTTGGCGTTTGTAAACAAAATGGACCGTCAAGGTGCAAACTTCTTCCGTGTTGTCGAGCAAATGAAAACCCGTTTGCGTGCAAACCCAGTGCCTATTGTTATTCCGGTGGGTGCAGAAGACAGTTTCACCGGTGTTGTTGACCTGCTGAAAATGAAATCCATCATTTGGAATGAGGCCGATAAAGGTACGACCTTTACTTATGGCGACATTCCTGCCGAATTGGTTGAAACTGCCGAGGAATGGCGTCAAAACATGATTGAAGCCGCAGCAGAAGCCAGTGAAGAATTGATGGATAAATACTTGGGTGGCGATGAGCTGACCGAAGAAGAAATCGTAGGTGCATTGCGTCAACGTACTTTGGCAGGTGAAATCCAACCTATGTTGTGTGGTTCTGCATTTAAAAACAAAGGTGTTCAACGTATGTTGGACGCAGTTGTAGAGTTGTTGCCTGCTCCTACCGATATTCCTCCGGTTCAAGGTGTTAACCCTAACACTGAAGAAGCTGACAGCCGTCAAGCCAGCGATGAAGAGAAATTCTCTGCATTGGCGTTCAAAATGTTGAACGACAAATATGTTGGTCAATTGACCTTTATCCGCGTTTACTCTGGCGTTGTGAAATCCGGTGATACCGTATTGAACTCAGTAAAAGGTACTCGTGAACGTATCGGCCGTTTGGTACAAATGACTGCTGCAGACCGTACTGAAATCGAAGAAGTACGCGCTGGTGATATTGCAGCCGCTATCGGTCTGAAAGACGTTACTACCGGTGAAACCCTGTGTGCTGAAAGCGCACCAATTATCTTGGAACGCATGGAATTCCCTGAGCCGGTAATCCATATTGCCGTTGAGCCGAAAACCAAAGCCGACCAAGAGAAAATGGGTATTGCCCTGAACCGTCTGGCTAAAGAAGACCCTTCTTTCCGTGTCCGTACAGACGAGGAATCCGGTCAAACCATTATTTCCGGTATGGGTGAGCTGCACTTGGAAATTATTGTAGACCGTATGAAACGTGAATTCGGTGTGGAAGCGAATATCGGTGCGCCTCAAGTGGCTTACCGTGAAACCATCCGCAAAGAAGTTGAAGCTGAATACAAACACGCCAAACAATCTGGTGGTAAAGGTCAATACGGTCACGTTGTGATCAAAATGGAACCTATGGAACCGGGTGGTGCAGGCTACGAATTTATCGACGAAATTAAAGGTGGTGTGATTCCTCGCGAATTTATTCCGTCTGTCGATAAAGGTATCCGCGATACCCTGCCTAACGGTATCGTTGCAGGTTACCCAGTAGTTGACGTACGCGTACGTTTGATCTTCGGTTCCTCACACGATGTCGACTCCTCTCAACTGGCCTTCGAATTGGCTGCTTCTCAAGCCTTCAAAGAAGGTATGCGTAAAGCCAATCCTGCTCTGCTTGAGCCAATCATGGCAGTTGAAGTGGAAACCCCTGAAGAATACATGGGTGACGTAATGGGTGACTTGAACCGTCGTCGTGGCGTTGTATTGGGTATGGATGATGACGGTATCGGCGGTAAGAAAGTCCGTGCCGAAGTACCTCTGGCAGAAATGTTCGGTTACTCAACCGACCTGCGTTCTGCAACCCAAGGCCGCGCTACTTACTCCATGGAGTTCAAAAAATACGCTGAAGCTCCTGCTCACGTAGCTGCTGCTGTAACTGAAGCCCGCAAAGGCTAATTAGAAAAGGCCGTCTGAAACTGAAAATAAATTTTCAGACGGCCATTGTTCTTTAATCGATCTTTATATGTAAAGGAATTAGCTCATGGCTAAGGAAAAATTTGAACGTAGCAAACCGCACGTAAACGTTGGCACCATCGGTCACGTTGACCATGGTAAAACCACTCTGACTGCTGCTTTGACTACTATTTTGGCTAAAAAATTCGGTGGCGCTGCAAAAGCTTACGACCAAATCGACAACGCTCCCGAAGAAAAAGCCCGCGGTATTACCATTAATACCTCACACGTAGAATACGAAACCGAAACCCGCCACTACGCACACGTAGACTGCCCGGGTCACGCCGACTACGTTAAAAACATGATTACCGGTGCTGCCCAAATGGACGGTGCGATCTTGGTATGTTCCGCAGCTGACGGTCCTATGCCGCAAACTCGCGAACACATCCTGTTGGCCCGCCAAGTAGGTGTACCTTACATCATCGTGTTCATGAACAAATGCGACATGGTTGACGATGCCGAGCTGTTGGAGCTGGTTGAAATGGAAATCCGTGACTTGCTGTCAAGCTACGACTTCCCAGGTGACGATTGCCCGATCGTACAAGGTTCTGCACTGAAAGCCTTGGAAGGCGACGCTGCTTACGAAGAAAAAATCTTCGAATTGGCTGCTGCTCTGGACAGCTACATCCCAACACCTGAGCGTGCTGTGGACAAACCTTTCTTGTTGCCTATCGAAGATGTATTCTCTATCTCTGGCCGTGGTACAGTAGTAACCGGTCGTGTAGAGCGCGGTATCATCCACGTTGGTGACGAGATCGAAATCGTAGGTCTGAAAGAAACCCAAAAAACCACTTGTACCGGCGTTGAAATGTTCCGCAAACTGCTGGACGAAGGTCAAGCTGGTGACAACGTAGGTGTATTGCTGCGTGGTACTAAACGTGAAGACGTAGAGCGTGGTCAAGTATTGGCTAAACCGGGTACTATCACTCCTCACACCAAGTTCAAAGCAGAAGTATACGTACTGAGCAAAGAAGAGGGTGGTCGTCACACTCCGTTCTTCGCTAACTACCGTCCACAATTCTACTTCCGTACTACCGACGTAACCGGCGCGGTTACTTTGGAAGAAGGTGTAGAAATGGTAATGCCGGGTGAGAACGTAACCATTACTGTAGAACTGATTGCGCCTATCGCTATGGAAGAAGGTCTGCGCTTTGCGATTCGCGAAGGTGGCCGTACCGTAGGTGCCGGCGTGGTTTCTTCTGTAATCGCTTAATTGAAGGATATTGATAAATGGCAAACCAAAAAATCCGTATCCGCCTGAAAGCTTATGATTACAGCCTGATCGACCGTTCTGCCCAAGAAATTGTTGAAACTGCAAAACGTACTGGCGCCGTTGTAAAAGGCCCGATTCCGTTGCCGACTAAAATCGAGCGCTTCAACATTCTGCGTTCTCCACACGTGAATAAAACTTCTCGTGAACAATTGGAAATCCGCACCCACTTGCGCCTGATGGACATCGTGGATTGGACTGATAAAACTACTGAAGCACTAATGAAGCTGGACTTACCTGCAGGTGTTGATGTAGAAATCAAAGTTCAATAATTAGGACTACTGAGAATCCCCAAGCAATAAATGCTTGGGGATTTTTTATTTTATGCCGTCTGAAAATATGAGGAGGAATAACAGATTCAAGACAAAACAGTAAAATTAAAAAAGTATGTGCCGGGGAAATTAGCTTATTTTTTACTTCAGAAATTTTCAGACGGCATTACACGATATTTTTTAGTGAACAATATCGGCAGTGCGCTAGAAAAAATATTGGGGCTGCGGGAGATGCAGTTAAAAAAGTTGTTTCAACGATAACGAGCGGCGTCGGGACGCTGATCGGTGGTGCTGCAAAAGCGATTGGAGGGATGATTAGCATGTTTGCCTCTTTGTTTGGCTGGTAGGAGCACATATGCATCGTTACCGTATTTCTGAAATTGGGCAAAAGGTCACAGCAGCCGATTTCCGTCCTTTGGATGTCTTGCTTGTCGGTGCGACAAGTGTCGGCAAGTCTTCAATCTTAAATGTTTTCATCTCAAAGAAATAATGGATGCAGTCATCAACCATATTCCGGTTTGTTGAAGAAAGATGAATACGCTGTGATGATTGGATACAGGCCTTTTGAAAGAGTCCGATCCTATGCCGTCTGAAGATTCAAAACGTTTCAGGCGGCATATTTAGATATTTTTGTTGATATTTCTTTGACTTGTCGGATATAATGTCTGACTTGGTACATTCGTGCCAAGTTTAACTTTGTCTGAAAGACAGGCCAATCGTAGCCTGTCCCTTTACTTTAAAAGGAAAATAATCATGACTTTAGGTCTGGTTGGGCGCAAAGTTGGTATGACCCGCGTGTTCGACGAACAAGGTGTTTCTGTTCCGGTAACCGTTTTGGATATGTCTGCCAACCGCGTTACACAAGTAAAATCCAAAGATGCTGACGGCTATACTGCCGTTCAAGTTACCTTTGGTCAGAAAAAAGCTAACCGTGTCAATAAAGCCGAAGCTGGACACTTTGCAAAAGCAGGTGTTGAAGCCGGTCGCGGTTTGATTGAGTTTGCTTTGACTGAAGAAAAACTGGCTGAATTGAAGGCCGGTGACGAAATTACCGTTTCTATGTTTGAAGTCGGTCAACTGGTTGATGTAACCGGTACCTCTAAAGGTAAAGGTTTCTCTGGTACGATCAAACGTCATAACTTCGGTGCTCAACGTACTTCCCACGGTAACTCCCGTTCTCACCGTGTTCCAGGCTCTATCGGTATGGCGCAAGACCCGGGTCGCGTGTTCCCTGGTAAACGCATGGCCGGTCAATACGGTAACACCAAAGCAACTGTCCAAAAACTGGAAGTTGTACGTGTTGATGCAGAACGCCAACTGCTGTTGGTCAAGGGTGCTGTTCCGGGTGCGGTCAACAGCGATGTTGTAGTTCGTCCTAGCGTGAAAGTAGGTGCGTAATGGAATTGAAAGTAATTGACGCTAAAGGACAAGTTTCAGGCAGTCTGTCTGTTTCTGATGCTTTGTTCGCTCGCGAATACAATGAAGCGTTGGTTCATCAGCTGGTAAATGCCTACCTGGCAAACGCCCGCTCTGGTAACCGCGCTCAAAAAACCCGTGCCGAAGTAAAACACTCAACCAAAAAACCATGGCGTCAAAAAGGTACCGGCCGTGCACGTTCCGGTATGACTTCTTCTCCGCTGTGGCGTAAAGGTGGTCGCGCGTTCCCGAACAAACCTGACGAAAACTTCACTCAAAAAGTAAACCGTAAAATGTACCGTGCTGGTATGGCGACTATTCTGTCCCAATTGGCTCGTGACGAGCGTTTGTTTGCTATCGAAGCGTTGACTGCTGAAACTCCTAAAACCAAAGTTTTTGCTGAACAAGTGAAAAATCTGGGTCTGGAGCAAGTGTTGTTTGTAACCAAACAGCTCGACGAGAATGTTTACTTGGCTTCACGCAACTTGCCAAACGTGTTGGTTTTGGAAGCTCAACAAGTTGATCCTTACAGCTTGCTGCGTTACAAAAAAGTAATCATCACTAAAGATGCGGTTGCACAATTAGAGGAGCAATGGGTATGAATCAACAACGTTTGACTCAAGTGATTTTGGCACCTATCGTTTCTGAAAAAAGCAACGTATTGGCTGAAAAACGCAACCAAATGACGTTTAAAGTCTTGGCAAATGCAACCAAACCTGAAATCAAAGCTGCTGTTGAGCTGCTGTTTGGTGTTCAAGTTGCTTCTGTAACTACCGTTACAACTAAAGGCAAAACTAAGCGTTTTGGTCGTACTTTGGGCCGCCGCAGCGATGTTAAAAAAGCTTATGTAAGCTTGGCAGCCGGTCAAGAGTTGGATTTGGAAGCCGCTGCTGCAGCTGCAGATAAGGAATAAACAAAATGGCAATCGTTAAAATGAAGCCAACTTCTGCAGGCCGTCGCGGCATGGTTCGCGTGGTAACAGAAGGTTTGCACAAAGGTGCGCCTTATGCACCTTTGCTCGAAAAGAAAAATTCTACTGCCGGTCGTAACCATAATGGTCATATCACCACCCGTCATAAAGGCGGCGGTCATAAACACCATTACCGTGTTGTAGACTTTAAACGTAACAAAGACGGTATCCCTGCAAAAGTAGAGCGTATCGAATACGATCCTAACCGCACTGCCTTTATTGCATTGTTGTGCTATGCAGACGGCGAACGTCGCTACATCATCGCTCCTCGCGGTATTCAAGCCGGTGCTGTATTGGTTTCCGGTGCTGAAGCTGCCATCAAAGTAGGTAACACCCTGCCAATCCGCAATATTCCCGTTGGTACGACTATCCACTGTATCGAAATGAAACCTGGTAAAGGTGCACAAATTGCACGTTCTGCCGGTGCTTCTGCGGTATTGCTGGCTAAAGAAGGCGCATACGCTCAAGTCCGTCTGCGCTCTGGCGAAGTTCGTAAAATCAACGTAAATTGCCGTGCAACCATCGGTGAAGTCGGTAACGAAGAGCAAAGCCTGAAGAAAATCGGTAAAGCCGGTGCTAATCGTTGGCGCGGTATTCGTCCGACCGTTCGTGGTGTTGTGATGAACCCTGTCGATCACCCGCATGGTGGTGGTGAAGGTCGTACCGGTGAAGCTCGCGAACCGGTTAGCCCATGGGGTACTCCTGCTAAAGGCTACCGCACTCGTAATAACAAACGCACGGATAACATGATTGTTCGTCGTCGTTACTCAAATAAAGGTTAATTAGTATGGCTCGTTCATTGAAAAAAGGCCCATATGTAGACCTGCATTTGCTGAAAAAAGTAGATGCTGCTCGTGCAAGCAACGATAAGCGCCCGATTAAAACTTGGTCTCGTCGTTCTACCATTCTGCCTGATTTTATCGGTCTGACCATTGCTGTACACAACGGCCGCACTCATGTGCCCGTGTTTATCAGTGATAACATGGTTGGTCATAAATTAGGTGAATTCTCATTGACCCGTACCTTTAAAGGCCACCTGGCTGATAAAAAGGCTAAAAAGAAATAAGGTGAATCATGAGAGTAAATGCACAACATAAAAATGCCCGTATCTCTGCTCAAAAGGCTCGTTTGGTAGCTGATTTGATTCGTGGTAAAGACGTTGCCCAAGCTTTGAATATTTTGACTTTCAGTCCTAAAAAAGGTGCTGAGTTGATTAAAAAAGTATTGGAATCAGCTATTGCTAATGCTGAGCACAATAACGGTGCTGACATTGATGAGTTGAAAGTAGTAACTATCTTTGTTGACAAAGGTCCAAGCTTGAAACGTTTCCAAGCTCGTGCCAAAGGTCGCGGTAACCGCATTGAAAAACAAACTTGTCATATCAATGTGACAGTGGGCAACTAAGGAAAAGCTATGGGACAAAAGATTAACCCTACAGGCTTTCGCCTGGCGGTAACTAAAGACTGGGCTTCAAAATGGTTTGCTAAAAGCACCGACTTTTCTGCTGTTTTGAAACAAGATATTGATGTTCGTAACTACCTGCGTAAAAAATTGGCGAATGCTTCTGTTGGTCGCGTAGTTATTGAACGTCCTGCAAAATCTGCACGTATTACCATCCATTCCGCCCGTCCAGGCGTAGTAATTGGTAAAAAAGGTGAGGATATCGAAGTTCTGAAACGTGATTTGCAAGCCTTGATGGGTGTGCCTGTTCATGTGAATATTGAAGAAATCCGTAAACCTGAATTGGATGCACAAATTATTGCTGATGGTATTGCTCAGCAATTGGAAAAACGCGTTCAATTCCGCCGTGCTATGAAACGTGCTATGCAAAATGCTATGCGTTCAGGAGCAAAAGGTATCAAGATTATGACCTCAGGTCGTCTGAATGGTGCGGATATTGCTCGTAGCGAATGGTATCGTGAAGGTCGTGTACCTCTGCATACTTTGCGTGCAAACGTAGATTATGCGACTAGCGAAGCTCATACCACTTATGGCGTGCTGGGTCTGAAAGTTTGGGTTTATACTGAAGGTAATGTGAAGACTTCAGCTAAATCTGAGCATGAAAAGAAACAAAGAAAGGCAGGTGGACGTAATGCTGCAGCCAACTAGACTGAAATACCGCAAGCAACAAAAAGGTCGCAATACTGGTATTGCTACTCGCGGTAATAAAGTAAGTTTCGGTGAGTTCGGTTTGAAAGCCGTTGGTCGTGGTCGTTTGACTGCCCGCCAGATCGAAGCTGCTCGTCGTACGATGACTCGCCACATTAAACGTGGTGGTCGTATTTGGATTCGTGTATTCCCTGACAAACCAATTACTGAAAAACCTATTCAAGTTCGTATGGGTGGCGGTAAAGGTAACGTGGAATATTACATTGCCGAAATCAAACCAGGCAAAGTGTTGTATGAAATGGACGGTGTTCCAGAGGCTTTGGCTCGTGAAGCATTTGAATTAGCTGCTGCCAAATTGCCTATTCCTACGACCTTTGTAGTAAGACAGGTAGGTCAATAATGAAAGCAAATGAATTGAAAGACAAATCTATTGAGCAATTAAATGCAGATTTGTTGGACTTGTTGAAGGCTCAATTTGGCTTACGTATGCAAAATGCAACTGGTCAGTTGGGTAAACCAAGTGAATTAAAACGTGTACGTCGCGATATTGCTCGTATTAAAACCATTTTAACTGAAAAAGGTGCTAAGTAATGAGCGAAAATAAAAATGTTCGTACTTTGCAAGGCAAAGTGGTAAGCGACAAGATGGACAAAACCGTTACGGTATTGGTTGAACGTAAAGTAAAACATCCTCTGTACGGTAAAATTATCCGTTTATCAACTAAAATCCATGCCCATGATGAAAGCAATCAATATGGGATTGGTGATGTAGTAGTAATTGCGGAGACTCGTCCACTGTCAAAAACCAAATCTTGGGTTGTTAAAGAACTGGTTGAGAAGGCACGTGCTGTTTAGAAATTAAGACAGTTAGCTTTAATAGGAAACGAAGTATTGCGCCAAAGTAAATTTGAGTGTAAACTTCGTTTCTTATCTTTCAGTTTCTTCTGGAAGTTCTCCCCTTCGGGATCCAAGACTGGTTTACTAGAACCTTGATGGTTTCATTTAATAAGCAGCTGTAGTTAGGTGCAAGTTATATGAAAGTGGTAAATTAAGTTGGTTAATTTAAAGGTACTAATATGATTCAAATGCAGACCATCTTAGATGTGGCTGATAACTCTGGTGCACGACGCGTAATGTGTATCAAAGTATTAGGCGGCTCTAAGCGTCGCTACGCTTCTGTTGGCGATATTATTAAAGTTGCAGTTAAAGATGCAGCCCCGCGTGGCCGTGTCAAAAAAGGTGATGTATACAATGCAGTAGTTGTTCGTACTGCTAAGGGTGTGCGTCGTCCAGATGGCGCGTTAATTAAATTTGATAATAACGCTGCTGTATTATTGAATAATAAACTTGAACCCTTGGGTACTCGTATTTTTGGTCCGGTAACCCGTGAATTGCGTACTGAGCGATTTATGAAAATCGTTTCATTGGCGCCTGAAGTATTATAAGGAATAGCGCGATGAATAAAATCATTAAAGGCGATCAGGTTGTAGTAATTGCCGGTAAAGATAAAGGTAAGCAAGGTCAGGTAGTTCGAGTATTGGGTGATAAAGTTGTTGTTGAAGGTGTGAATGTTGTGAAGCGCCATCAAAAACCTAATCCAATGCGTGGCATTGAGGGTGGCATTATTACTAAAGAAATGCCTTTAGATATTTCTAATGTTGCAATCCTGAATCCAGAAACTAATAAAGCAGACCGTGTTGGTATTAAGCTGATTGAAAATGAAGGCAAAGTTAAACGCGTTCGTTTCTTCAAATCAAATGGCTCTATCATTGGAGCATAAGGAGATAACATGGCTCGTTTAAGAGAGTTTTATAAAAATACAGTTGTTCCTGAATTGGTTAAGCAATTTGGTTACAAATCAGTAATGGAAGTTCCGCGTATTGAGAAAATCACCTTAAATATGGGTGTAGGTGAGGCCGTTGCTGATAAAAAAGTCATGGAACATGCTGTTTCAGATTTAGAGAAAATTGCTGGCCAAAAACCGGTTGTTACGGTTGCTCGTAAATCTATCGCAGGTTTTAAAATCCGTGATAACTATCCGGTTGGTTGCAAAGTAACATTGCGTCGTGATCAAATGTTTGAATTCTTAGATCGTTTGATCACTATTGCATTGCCTCGTGTACGTGACTTCCGTGGTGTAAGCGGTAAATCATTTGATGGTCGTGGCAATTACAATATGGGCGTTCGTGAGCAAATTATTTTCCCGGAAATTGAATACGATAAAATTGATGCTTTGCGTGGTTTGAATATTACAATTACAACTACCGCAAAAACTGATGAAGAAGCGAAAGCTTTGTTGTCACTGTTCAAGTTTCCGTTTAAAGGATAATCATGGCTAAGAAAGCACTTATTAATCGTGAGCTGAAACGTCAGGCATTGGCAAAAAAATTTGCAGCTAAACGTGAGGCAATTTTTGCTGTTATTAATGATGCAGATGCGACTGAAGAAGAGCGTTTTGAGGCACGTTTGAAATTTCAATCCATTCCTCGTAATGCAGCACCTGTGCGTCAACGTCGTCGTTGTGCTTTAACAGGTCGTCCTCGTGGCACTTTCCGTAAATTTGGTTTGGGCCGTATTAAAATCCGTGAAATCGCTATGCGTGGCGAGATTCCTGGTGTTGTTAAAGCTAGCTGGTAATAGGAGTATAAATAATGAGTATGCATGATCCTATTTCCGATATGTTGACTCGTGTTCGCAATGCGCAACGTGCTAATAAAGCAACAGTTGCCATGCCTTCCTCAAAATTGAAATGCGCAATTGCAAAAGTTTTGAAAGATGAAGGTTATATCGAGGATTTTACGGTTTCTGCTGATGCAAAACCGGTATTGGAAATTCAATTGAAATACTATGCAGGTCGTCCTGTGATTGAGCAAATCAAACGTGTTTCACGTCCAGGTTTGCGTATTTACAAAGCATCCAGCGAGATCCCTAGTGTAATGAATGGCTTGGGTGTTGCTATTGTTAGTACTTCTAAAGGTGTGATGACTGATCGCAAAGCCCGTTCTGAGGGTGTTGGTGGTGAGTTGTTGTGCATCGTAGCCTAGTGGAGAAAAGTAAATGTCACGCGTCGCAAAAAACCCAGTGACTGTTCCTGCTGGTGTAGAAGTAAAATTCGGAACAGATGCATTGGTAATCAAAGGTAAAAATGGCGAATTGTCTTTTCCTTTGCATTCCGATGTTGCTATTGAATTGAACGATGGTAAATTGACTTTTGCTGCAAAAAATAACAGTAAGCAGGCTAATGCTATGTCTGGTACTGCTCGTGCATTGGTTAATAACATGGTTAAGGGTGTTTCAGAAGGTTTTGAGAAAAAACTTCAATTAATTGGTGTGGGTTATCGTGCCCAAGCTCAAGGTAAAGTTTTAAACTTGTCTTTGGGTTTCTCTCATCCGATCGTGTATGAAATGCCTGAAGGTGTTTCTGTTCAAACACCTAGTCAAACAGAAATTATTTTGACTGGTGCAGATAAACAAGTGGTTGGCCAAGTCGCTGCTGAAATTCGTGCATTCCGTTCTCCTGAACCTTATAAAGGCAAAGGTGTTCGTTATGTAGGTGAAGTAGTAGTGATGAAAGAAGCCAAGAAAAAATAATTGAGGTTCACTAATGGATAAACATGCAACCCGACTCCGTCGTGCACGCAAAACCCGTGCACGTATCGCGGACTTGAAAATGGTAAGATTATGTGTGTTCCGCAGCAATAATCATATTTATGCTCAAGTAATTAGTGCTGAAGGTGATAAAGTATTGGCTCAAGCCTCTACATTGGAAGCTGAAGTACGTAGTAGCCTGAAATCAGGTGGCAACGTTGAAGCAGCAGCTGTAGTTGGTAAGCGTATTGCTGAAAAAGCTAAAGCAGTAGGTGTTGAAAAAGTTGCTTTTGACCGTTCAGGTTTCCAATATCACGGTCGTGTGAAAGCTTTGGCTGAAGCTGCGCGTGAAAATGGTTTAAGCTTCTAATATTTGGAGACTTTCAGATGGCAAAACATGAAATTGAAGAACGCGGTGACGGTCTGATTGAAAAGATGGTCGCAGTTAATCGCGTAACTAAAGTAGTTAAAGGTGGTCGTATTATGGCTTTCTCTGCGCTGACTGTTGTTGGTGATGGAGATGGTCGTATCGGTATGGGTAAGGGTAAATCAAAAGAAGTACCGGTTGCTGTACAAAAAGCAATGGATCAAGCTCGTCGCTCTATGATTAAAGTACCTTTGAGAAATGGTACGATTCATCACGAAGTTATTGGTCGTCATGGTGCTACTAAAGTATTTATGCAACCTGCTAAAGAAGGTAGTGGTGTGAAAGCCGGTGGTCCAATGCGTTTAGTATTTGATGCTATGGGTATCCATAACATTTCAGCTAAAGTACATGGTTCTACTAATCCTTACAATATTGTACGAGCTACATTAGACGGTTTATCTAAACTGTATACCCCTGCTGATATTGCTGCTAAACGCGGGTTGACAGTAGAAGATATTTTGGGAGTAAACCATGAGTGAGCAAAAAAAGATTAAAGTTACTTTGGTTAAGAGCTTGATTGGTACAATTGAATCTCATCGAGCTTGTGCTCGTGGTTTGGGTTTGCGTCGCCGCGAGCATGTAGTGGAGGTTTTGGATACCCCTGAAAACCGTGGTATGATTAATAAAATCAGCTACTTGTTGAAAGTGGAGTCTTGATATGTTTTTGAATACTATTCAACCTGCTGAAGGGTCTACTCACGCTAGTCGTCGTGTAGGTCGTGGTATTGGTAGTGGCTTGGGTAAGACAGCTGGTCGTGGTCATAAAGGTCAAAAAAGCCGTGCTGGTGGTTTCCACAAGGTAGGTTTTGAAGGCGGTCAAATGCCTTTGCAACGTCGTCTGCCAAAACGTGGTTTTAAATCTTTGACTGCTGCTACTAATGCTGAGGTTCGTCTAAGTGAATTGAATCTGATAGCTGTTGATGAAATTGATGTCTTAGCTCTGAAGCAAGCTGGTCTGATTCCCGCAAATGCTTCTAATGTAAAAGTTATTGCTTCTGGTGAAATTTCAAAAGCGGTTACCTTGAAAGGTGTAAAAGCTACTAAAGGTGCTAAGGCCGCAATTGAAGCTATTGGTGGCAAGATTGAGATATAAGGTTTAATTATTGTGGCTAAACAGCAATTGTCATCAGCTTTGTCCAATTTTGGAGATCTTAAGAAACGTCTTTTATTTCTATTTGGGGCGTTAATTGTTTTTCGAATTGGTGCTCATATACCCGTTCCTGGAGTTGATGCTGTTGCTTTAGCCAAGTTATACGAAAGCGCTGGGAACGGTATCCTAGGAATGTTAAATATGTTTTCCGGTGGATCGTTAGAGCGCTTTAGTATATTTGCAATAGGCATTATGCCGTATATTTCTGCATCCATTATTGTTCAGCTGGCTTCAGAAATTTTACCCTCATTAAAGGCACTAAAAAAAGAAGGTGAAGCTGGTAGAAAGTTAATTACGAAATATACTAGATATGGCACTGTATTATTAGCAATACTACAGAGTCTAGGTGTTGCGTCCTTTGTATTTCAGCAGGGAGTTGTTGTAACAAGCTCATTTGAGTTTCATGTTTCCACCATAGTTTCTTTGGTAACAGGAACTATGTTCCTTATGTGGCTTGGTGAGCAGATTACTGAAAGAGGTATTGGGAACGGAATTTCTCTGATTATTACGGCTGGCATAGCTTCAGGCATTCCATCAGGTATTACGAGGATCATTACCTTGACAAATCAAGGTGCCATGAGCATGTTGATGGCATTATTTATTGTTTTTGGTGCCTTGTTATTAATTTATTTGGTTGTATATTTTGAAAGTGCACAGCGTAAGATTCCTATTCATTATGCGAAACGCCAGTTTAATAGCGGGTTGGGTGGTCAGAATACGCACATGCCTTTTAAGTTAAATATGGCTGGTGTTATTCCTCCTATTTTTGCTTCTAGTATTATTCTGTTTCCATCTACTCTTTTGGGTTGGCTTGGTTCAGCTGATCCAAATAATATTTTGCATACAATAGCAGGATTATTGCAGCACGGCCAGATTCTGTACATTGTTTTATTTGCGGTGACAGTAATTTTCTTCTGCTATTTTTATACGGCTTTGGTCTTCAGCCCTAAGGAGATGGCGGAGAATTTGAAGAAGAGTGGTGCTTTTGTCCCTGGGATTAGGCCTGGTGAACAAACTTCTAGATATTTAGAAAAAGTTGTATTGCATTTAACATTGTTTGGGGCACTCTATATTACGATTATTTGTTTAATTCCGGAGCTCTTAACTACGTTTCTAAATGTGCCTTTTTATTTGGGAGGTACTTCTTTGCTGATTCTAGTTGTTGTAACGATGGATTTTAGTACACAGATAAATTCATACAGGCTTACTCAGCAGTATGATAAGTTAATGAGCCGTTCAGACGTGAAGTCATTTTCTCGGAAATAGAATTATGGCAAAAGAAGATACTATTCAAATGCAGGGTGAAATCCTTGAAACTTTACCTAATGCTACTTTTAAAGTAAAACTAGAGAATGACCATATAGTATTAGGTCATATTTCTGGAAAGATGCGGATGCATTACATCCGTATTTCTCCGGGAGATAAGGTTACAGTGGAACTGACGCCTTACGATTTAACTAGGGCTCGAATTGTTTTTAGAGCAAGATAAACCAAAAAGGAAAATATGATGCGTGTACAACCATCCGTTAAGAAAATTTGTCGTAATTGTAAGATTATTCGCCGAAATCGTGTAGTTCGTGTAATTTGCACTGATCCCCGTCATAAACAGCGTCAAGGTTAATAGAATATTTCTTTTAATGTGATTCTGTGATATAGTGACACACTTTGCCCTAAAAAGGAAAAAATATGGCTCGTATTGCAGGGGTAAATATCCCTAATAACGCTCATATCGTGATTGGTCTTCAGGCTATTTACGGTATTGGTGCGACTCGTGCTAAATTGATTTGTGAGGCAGCAAATATTGCTCCTACTACTAAAGCAAAAGATTTGGACGAGGCTCAATTAGACGCTTTGCGTGAACAAGTTGCTAAATATGAAGTTGAAGGTGATTTGCGTCGTGAAGTAACAATGAGCATCAAGCGACTGATTGATATGGGTTGCTATCGTGGCTTCCGTCATCGTCGTGGCTTGCCTTGTCGTGGTCAACGCACTCGCACAAATGCTCGTACCCGTAAAGGTCCGCGCAAAGCGATTGCCGGTAAGAAATAAATTTTAAGGAATTTGATTAATGGCTAAAGCAAACACAGCTTCGCGTGTACGTAAAAAAGTACGTAAAACCGTAAGCGAAGGTATTGTTCACGTTCATGCATCTTTCAACAATACCATCATTACAATCACTGACCGTCAAGGCAATGCATTGTCTTGGGCTACCTCTGGCGGCGCTGGTTTTAAAGGTTCTCGTAAAAGTACACCATTTGCAGCGCAAGTTGCAGCAGAAGCAGCTGGTAAAGTTGCCCAAGAGTATGGCGTTAAAAATTTAGAGGTTCGCATTAAAGGCCCTGGTCCTGGTCGCGAATCATCTGTACGTGCTTTAAACGCTCTTGGTTTCAAGATTACCAGCATTACTGACGTTACCCCGTTGCCTCATAACGGTTGCCGTCCGCCTAAAAAACGTCGTATTTAATATTGGAGTGATTTAAAACATGGCACGTTATATTGGCCCTAAATGTAAATTAGCACGTCGTGAAGGTACAGATTTGTTTTTGAAGAGTGCGCGTCGCTCTTTGGATTCCAAATGTAAAATTGATTCTGCTCCTGGTCAGCATGGTGGAAAAAAACCACGTTTGTCAGACTATGGTTTGCAGTTGCGTGAAAAGCAAAAAATTCGTCGCATTTATGGCGTATTAGAGCGTCAGTTCCGCCGTTATTTCGCGGAAGCAGAGCGTCGCAAAGGATCTACCGGCGAGTTGCTATTGCAGTTGTTAGAGTCTCGTTTGGATAATGTTGTTTATCGTATGGGTTTTGGCTCTACTCGTGCAGAAGCAAGACAACTTGTCTCCCACAAGGCTATAGCTGTTAATGGGCAAGTTGTAAATATTCCCTCTTTCCAAGTGAAGGTTGGTGATGTTGTCTCTATTCGCGAAAAAGCTAAAAAGCAAGTACGTATTCAAGAGGCATTGAGTCTGGCTACTCAAGTTGGTTTGCCTGGTTGGGTTGCTGTGGATGCTAATAAACTTGAGGGTGTATTCAAGAATATGCCAGATCGCGCGGAATTGACCGGTGATATTAATGAACAGCTGGTGGTAGAGTTCTACTCTAAATAATGCTAGCTCAGTGAGGGACAGTTAAATGCAGAATAGCACAACCGAATTTTTGAAGCCTCGTCAAATTGATGTAAATACTTTTTCTGCAACTCATGCAAGAGTATCTATGCAACCATTTGAGCGTGGTTTCGGTCATACTTTAGGTAATGCTTTGCGTCGTATCTTACTGTCATCCATGAATGGTTTTGCTCCTACAGAGGTGGCTATTACCGGTGTTTTGCATGAATATTCTACCCTTGACGGGGTTCAAGAAGATGTTGTTGATATCTTGTTGAATGTTAAGGGTATTGTATTTAAACTCCACGGGCGTAGCCAAGTTCAACTTACGTTGAAGAAGTCAGGTTCTGGTGTGGTATCTGCAGGTGATATTGAATTGCCGCATGATGTAGAAATCCTGAATCCTGACCATATCATTTGTCATTTGGCTGATAATGGTCAAATTGAAATGGAGATTAAAGTAGAGCAAGGTCGTGGTTATCAATCTGTTTCGGGTCGTCAGGTTGTTCGTGATGAGAATCGTCAGATTGGTTCAATCCAGTTGGATGCGAGCTTTTCGCCCATCAGCCGTGTTAGCTTTGAAGTTGAACCTGCACGTGTAGAGCAACGGACAGATCTTGATAAATTGGTTTTAGATATTGAGACTGATGGTTCAATTGATCCTGAGGAAGCTGTGCGCAGTGCGGCACGTATTTTAATTGATCAGATGTCTATTTTTGCTGATTTACAGGGTACACCTGTAGAGGAAGTTGAAGAAAAAGCTCCCCCTATTGACCCTGTTCTCTTGCGTCCTGTAGACGATTTGGAATTGACAGTACGTTCAGCTAATTGTCTGAAAGCTGAAGATATTTATTATATTGGCGATTTGATTCAACGCACTGAAACTGAGCTTCTTAAAACTCCGAATTTAGGGCGAAAATCTTTAAATGAAATTAAAGAAGTATTGGCATCTAAAGGTTTGACACTGGGTTCTAAGTTGGAAGCTTGGCCACCCGTAGGCTTAGAAAAGCCTTAATGAAGAATTAAAGGATAATTAATATGCGTCATCGTAATGGCAATCGCAAATTAAACCGTACAAGTAGCCATCGCGCTGCAATGTTGCGTAATATGGCGAATTCATTGTTGACTCACGAGACTATTGTAACAACTTTGCCTAAAGCAAAGGAATTACGCCGTGTGGTTGAACCATTGATTACATTGGGTAAGAAACCATCTTTGGCTAATCATCGTTTGGCATTTGACCGAACTCGTGATCGTGATGTTGTAGTGAAATTATTTGGTGATTTGGGTCCTCGTTTCTCTACTCGTAATGGTGGTTATGTTCGAGTATTGAAATATGGGTTCCGTAAGGGCGATAATGCCCCATTGGCTTTGGTTGAATTAGTTGATAAACCAGTGGCTGAGTAATTTTAAGCATATAACGCCATCTATTTAGAAATAGATGGCGTTATTTTTACATAATATTTGAAGGTTAATGATTCATTGAGTATTGTGTTTTCAAATATTAATTGAATAGCTAAGGTTTGCGCGGTAAACTTATATCATTAAAAAATTCTATAGTTTTATCTATGATTAATGCCTTCGATATAAAATCGACAAAGATAGATGTATTATCTATTTGTTTGCATACATCAGATTTGCTTGATTTGGAAAATGTTTTAGTCAAATTGGGGAAGAAATTCCAGGAATCTGGTGTCGTTCCTTTTATGTTGGATGTTCAAGAGTTTGATTATCCTGAGTCTTTAGATCTTGCTGCATTGGTTTCACTTTTTTCGAGACATGGTATGCAGATTTTAGGTCTTAAACATCCTGATGAGCGATGGGCTGCCGTGGCAGCGAAGTATCATTTGCTTTTCTGTTCATCTCATCTAGAAAATATTAGAGAACAGGATCAGATTGAGGTGCAAGAAACTGCCGATGAGCTGAAAACGAGGAAAACGGTATTGGTTACAACCTCTGTCCGTACTGGCCAACAGGTTTATGCTGAAGATGGAGATTTAATTGTAACCGGTGCTGTCAGTCAAGGTGCAGAGTTGATTGCAGACGGTAATATACATATTTATGCTCCAATGAGGGGACGGGCCTTAGCTGGTGCAAAAGGTGATACTTCCGCCCGTATATTTATTCATTCTATGCAGGCAGAGTTAGTTTCCATAGCTGGTATTTACCGCAATTTTGAACAAGATTTGCCGGATCATTTGCATAAACAGCCGGTACAGATATTGTTGCAGGATAATCGTTTGGTTATCAGTGCAATTGATTCAGAGTAATTGTTTGATATTTAAAAAAGGAAATATTGTGGCAAAAATTATTGTAGTAACTTCTGGTAAGGGTGGTGTTGGTAAAACGACTACCAGTGCCAGTATTGCAACAGGTTTGGCATTGCGCGGATACAAAACTGCGGTGATTGATTTTGATGTTGGCTTACGTAATCTTGACTTAATTATGGGCTGTGAGCGGCGTGTCGTTTATGACCTCATTAATGTCATTCAAGGTGAGGCGACACTTAATCAGGCATTGATTAAAGATAAAAACTGTGAAAATTTGTTTATTCTGCCTGCTTCCCAAACTCGGGATAAAGATGCTTTGACACGTGAGGGTGTAGAGAAGGTCATGAAAGAGTTGGGTAGTAAGAAAATGGGTTTCGAATATATTATTTGTGATTCTCCTGCCGGTATTGAGCAAGGTGCATTGATGGCATTGTATTTTGCCGATGAAGCCATCGTAACGACCAATCCGGAGGTTTCCAGTGTTCGAGACTCTGACAGAATTTTAGGCATTCTACAAAGTAAATCACGTAAAGCAGAGCAAGGTGGTTCGGTTAAGGAGCATTTGTTGATTACCCGTTATTCGCCTGAACGTGTAGCTAAAGGTGAAATGCTTTCAGTACAGGATATTTGTGACATTTTGCGTATTCCCTTGATTGGTGTGATTCCGGAATCGCAAAACGTTTTGCAGGCCTCTAACTCAGGTGAGCCTGTTATTCATCAAGACAGCGTGGTTGCTTCTGAAGCTTATAAGGACGTAATTGCCCGTCTATTGGGTGAAAATCGTGAAATGCGTTTCTTAGAAGTTGAGAAAAAAGGCTTCTTCAAACGTCTGTTTGGAGGTTAACGTATGTCATTAATTGATCTTTTATTTGGTAGAAAGCAGAAAACGGCAACTGTCGCACGAGATCGTCTTCAAATTATCATTGCCCAAGAGCGTGCTCAAGAAGGTCAGGCTCCCGATTATTTGCCGACTCTGCGTAAAGAATTGATGGAAGTTTTGTCTAAGTATGTGAATGTTTCCTTGGATAATATCCGTATTTCTCAAGAGAAGCAGGATGGTGTGGATGTTCTGGAATTGAACATTACATTACCTGAACAGAAAAAGGTATAGTTCATGACCTTGACCGAATTACGGTACATCGTCGCAGTTGCTCAGGAACGTCACTTCGGTCGCGCTGCACGGCGTTGTTTTGTCAGTCAGCCCACTTTATCCATTGCTATTAAGAAGCTGGAAGAGGAGCTTGCTGTTTCCCTGTTTGACCGGAGTAGTAATGATATTATTACGACGGAGGCGGGGGAACGCATCGTTGCTCAGGCACGTAAAGTGCTTGAGGAGGCGGAGCTTATAAGGCATTTGGCAAATGAAGAGCAGAATGAGCTGGAGGGGGCATTCAAACTTGGATTAATTTTCACAGTTGCTCCCTACCTGTTACCAAAGTTGATTGTTTCTCTGCGTCGTACTGCACCTAAGATGCCTCTGATGTTGGAGGAGAACTATACGCATACGTTGACTGAATCTCTTAAGCGTGGAGATGTTGACGCAATTATCGTAGCAGAGCCGTTTCAGGAACCAGGTATCGTTACCGAACCGTTGTATGACGAACCGTTCTTCGTCATTGTTCCCAAGGGGCATCCGTTTGAAGAGCTTGATGCTGTGTCATCTAAAATGTTGGGAGAAGAACAGGTTTTGTTGCTTACGGAAGGAAATTGTATGCGGGATCAAGTGTTGTCAAGTTGCTCCGAGTTGGCTGCCAAACAACGTATACAGGGCTTGACTAATACATTACAGGGTAGTTCGATTAACACGATTCGCCATATGGTTGCAAGCGGTCTGGCAATCAGTGTATTACCAGCAACTGCACTGACAGAAAATGATCATATGCTTTTCAGTATCATTCCTTTTGAGGGTACTGCACCGAGCCGTCGGGTCGTGTTGGCATACCGTCGTAACTTTGTTCGTCCGAAAGCATTATCTGCAATGAAAACGGCGATTATGCAATCGAGGTTGAGCGGTGTAACGTTCCTTAGAGGGTAATTCAAAAACAATGCCGTCTGAAGATTCAGACGGCATTGTTTTATTCTTTTAGACTGTATTTAATATGCCGTGGATACAACCCTAACAGTTGAATGAAACGCCGTTTATCCAATGGAATAGATTTCCACCTAAATGGGAATCAACTGATTATTTAAACACAGGTTTTTATTTAAATAGGATGTTTTATTTAGCTTTCAGTTTGAGGCAGATAGAGATATCGACTTATTGTTAGTTTGATATATTTGTAGGGATATCATATTTTGCAATCCGCTACAAGCCATATAAAAAACCTCCGTATTGAATACAATACGGAGGTTTTTCAACTTGGTTTACCAGAGGTAGCCGACGCCGACACCACCACCAGTTTTGGCTTTAGTATTGACGTTGACTTGACCTTTAATCAACCATTTTCCATTATCGCTGATACTGGAGTAACCAACAGCCAAAGCACCTTGAGAACCGTAGGTGCCGACTGATGCGGCAACCATAGATTTACCCGGTAGGTAGACCTGAGGCAGGGATGCTGCAGCATTCGAGCCGGCTGCTACACCGTCGATCTTATCTTCAAGATCTTTTGTAACGCCTTTGAGCTGACTTACATTCACAGCATCACCATCTTTTATACCCGGAGCAACATTAGATATACGGACGGGTGCCTGATTACCCTTGCTGCCAAGCCTCAGCGATCCATCTTCATCAGCACTTAAAGTCGGAGCATGTTGCGAGGTTCCGAGAGACAGGCTGTTGAAATTCACATCGTTGGCTGTAGCGTAAGTGACTTTGCCATTTTTGTCTTGGGTAACAGTCAGATTTTTACCAGCCACCATTTCAACGGCTTTGCCCGGGTTGATGATTTCATCATTGCCGGATTCTTTCTTACCGTCGGCAGTTGCAGAAGTTTTCAGCGTAAAGCCGGATGCGTTAATCATATCCGCAACGTTTTGGGCAGTTGCCACTTTGTTCAACGGAGCTGCCGCATCTTGGGCTGCTTTAAGTGCATCTTGGGCAGCTTTTTTCGCTTCCGGAGTTGCCGCTGCATCTTTTGCCAACTCATCAACCGCTTTTTGCGCGTCAGCTACCGCTTTAAGCAAATCTGCAGGTTTTTTGTCGGCAGGAACCGGACCTACAACTTTACCCGTAGCTTTACCGTCTTTGGTTTCCGCAGTAATTTCACCCGCATCCACATCAAACTTCACGGTGCTGGTCAGGTTGTCGGCTGTTTCAACAACTGCTTTTGTGCCTTTGCCGTTGATGAAGTTCACGGTATCGTACGGTTTCACAAAGTCGCGGGCTTCTCCGTTGTTTTGCAGGTTCCAACCCGCATTCAACACGTCGGAAACGGTTGCCGCATTGTTACCGGCTTTATTGGCGATATCCGCAGCTTCTTTGGCTGTAATCGGCGCAGACTTGTTGTCTTTACCGGCAATCGGATTGCCCGCAACATCTTTGGCATTCTTATCTGCGTCATTTACAGACGGCAGATTAGATTTCACATTACCCAATGTTGTTGGTGCGCCAATGACATTCGGTGCCGCCGCTGGATTAACCATGTTAGTTGTTAAATCTGCAGGCTTCACTTCTGTTGCAGTCGGATTGCCTTTATCGTCAACGGTAAAGTATTTGTCGCCCACTTTAGTTACCGGCGTACCGTTCTTATCCGTATATTGGACAGGCAAACCAGTCACATCGACTTTTACCGTCGTTGTGGTTACTTTATTGCCGTCTTTATCAACAGACTCTTTCGTCGCCAACTTAACTTTCGTGTTGTTGCCGTCTGCAAAACGAAGTTCGTCGTCAGGGTTGACTTTCTCATCTTCGTCTTTGAAGTCTGCCGCAGATAGAGCATCTTTCTGCTTACCAACTACAAAGCCTGATTTTTGAATCGCAGCAGCTACCTTATTACCTGTTACGTAACCATCACCCGCATTGGTCGGGGTCGTACCCGTGTCAGGAGTTACCGGGTTTGCATCGGCTTTTGGATTGCCAGTTTTCGGATCAATATCTGCCGTATTGTAATATTGGTCTCCTACTTTGGTTACCGGGGTATCCGTTCCATTGACTTTAGCCGTAAATTGATTCGGTTTGATTACCTCGCCATCTTTAACGCTAATCGTGATTTCACGAACGCCGTCTTTTGTCGTCTCACCTTTGACGGAAATGCCGGTACCGCCTTTGAAGTTCACTTGGTTGGCGTTCTTCACAACATCTTTATAGCCGTTGCCGTCTTTGGTCGATACCACCCAACCCATATTTTGCAGGTCGCCTACGGTTGCAGCAGCGTTTTTATTTACCGGTGCATCTTTGGTACCCACTAAGTCAACCAGGTTAGGACGCGCATCACCCGTTGTTGCCTTACCGTTCGGATTGGTATCCACAGGTTTCACGTTCAGGGTAGAGCCCACACCTGTAATCTGGGTCGGTTTGCCGTCTGAAGAAGAGACATTCAGCGCAGTCGTCGGTTGGTCTTCCGCTTTATTGCCGTTATTCGTTGCAGGTTTGGCTTTCTCAGCCTTCATCGCAACTGGTGCCAGCTTGGTCACTTTACCTTCTTCAATTGGCTGACCTTTAGAATCAGTGTAAGTACCGTCTGCATTTTTGGTTACAGGCTTACCGTCTGCATCGACATAAGTATTGTCACCCACATTTACCGTATTGAATGACACATCATCTTTGGTCGAATAGGTCACTTTACCGTTCGCTTCTTGTTTCACGGTTAAGTTTTTACCTGCAATCATTTCAACCGCTTTGCCCGGGTTGATAACTTCATCACCAGTAGATGTAGCGTCTTTTTCTCCGCCTTCAACTTTAGATGTTTTCAGCGTAAAGCCGGATGCGTTAATCATATCCGCAACGTTTTGGGCAGTTGCCACTTTGTTCAACGGAGCTGCCGCAGCTTGAGCATCTTTCAATGCTTTTTGCGCTTTTGCTTTCTTATCTTCAGTCGCATCCGCAGGCAAATCTTTCACTGCCTGTTCGGCTTTCTTCAGATCATCTGCAAGTTTCTTCGCGTTCTCTGCTGTCGTTGGACCATTTACCGAACCATTTGTATTGCTGGTAATTTCACCCGCATCCACATCAAACTTCACGGTGCTGCTGGCCGCATCGTCTGCAGTTTCCACTACAGCGACGGTACCTTTGCCGTTGATGAAGTTCACAGTATCGTACGGTTTCACAAAGTCACGGGCTTCGCCGTTATTTTGCAGGTTCCAACCCGCATTCAACACGTCAGAAACCGTTGCCGCATTGTTACCGGCGTTATTGACGATATCTGCAGCTTCTTTAGCTGTAATCGGCGCAGACTTGTTGTCTTTACCGGCTTTAGGCGTTGTGCTGTTCGGGTCAAATGCCTGTTTGTTGGTATCGTTCACCGTCGGCAGGTTGCTGCCGATGTTTGCCAACTGCATAGGTTTGTTTGTTTTGTTGTCGCCATTGTTCATGGAGGCAATCACGTCACCGTTCGGTACTTCTTGGGCATTGTCTTTCGGTTTACCGTTTTCAACGTCATCGGCTTTATAGAATTTATCGCCGACTTTAACCAGCTTGTCACCGTCCTTATTGGTATAAACCACCGGAGTTTGTGCCGCTTCAACGGTTTTTTGTGCATCCACGTTCACGGTAATGGTGCGGATACCGTCTTTATCGGTTTCACCCGTAACGGTAGCCAAACCTGTGCCTTTGAAGTCCACTTGGTTAGCGTTCTTCACAACATCGGTATAGCCGTTGCCGTCTTTGGTTGATACAACCCAACCCATATTTTGTAGATCGCCTACGGTTGCAGCAGCGTTTTTATTTACCGGTGCATCTTTGGTACCCACTAAGTCAACCAGGTTAGGACGCGCATCACCCGTTGTTGCCTTACCGTTCGGATTGGTATCCACAGGTTTCACGTTCAGGGTAGAGCCCACACCTGTAATCTGGGTCGGTTTGCCGTCTGAAGAAGAGACATTCAGCGCAGTCGTCGGTTGGTCTTCCGCTTTATTGCCGTTATTCGTTGCAGGTTTGGCTTTCTCAGCCTTCATCGCAACTGGTGCCAGCTTGGTCACTTTACCTTCTTCAATTGGCTGACCTTTAGAATCAGTGTAAGTACCGTCTGCATTTTTGGTTACAGGCTTACCGTCTGCATCGACATAAGTATTGTCACCCACATTTACCGTATTGAATGACACATCATCTTTGGTCGAATAGGTCACTTTACCGTTCGCTTCTTGTTTCACGGTTAAGTTTTTACCTGCAATCATTTCAACCGCTTTGCCCGGGTTGATAACTTCATCACCAGTAGATGTAGCGTCTTTTTCTCCGCCTTCAACTTTAGATGTTTTCAGCGTAAAGCCGGATGCGTTAATCATATCCGCAACGTTTTGGGCAGTTGCCACTTTGTTCAACGGAGCTGCCGCAGCTTGAGCATCTTTCAATGCTTTTTGCGCTTTTGCTTTCTTATCTTCAGTCGCATCCGCAGGCAAATCTTTCACTGCCTGTTCGGCTTTCTTCAGATCATCTGCAAGTTTCTTCGCGTTCTCTGCTGTCGTTGGACCATTTACCGAACCATTTGTATTGCTGGTAATTTCACCCGCATCCACATCAAACTTCACGGTGCTGCTGGCCGCATCGTCTGCAGTTTCCACTACAGCGACGGTACCTTTGCCGTTGATGAAGTTCACAGTATCGTACGGTTTCACAAAGTCACGGGCTTCGCCGTTATTTTGCAGGTTCCAACCCGCATTCAACACGTCAGAAACCGTTGCCGCATTGTTACCGGCGTTATTGACGATATCTGCAGCTTCTTTAGCTGTAATCGGCGCAGACTTGTTGTCTTTACCGGCTTTAGGCGTTGTGCTGTTCGGGTCAAATGCCTGTTTGTTGGTATCGTTCACCGTCGGCAGGTTGCTGCCGATGTTTGCCAACTGCATAGGTTTGTTTGTTTTGTTGTCGCCATTGTTCATGGAGGCAATCACGTCACCGTTCGGTACTTCTTGGGCATTGTCTTTCGGTTTACCGTTTTCAACGTCATCGGCTTTATAGAATTTATCGCCGACTTTAACCAGCTTGTCACCGTCCTTATTGGTATAAACCACCGGAGTTTGTGCCGCTTCAACGGTTTTTTGTGCATCCACGTTCACGGTAATGGTGCGGATACCGTCTTTATCGGTTTCACCCGTAACGGTAGCCAAACCTGTGCCTTTGAAGTCCACTTGGTTAGCGTTCTTCACAACATCGGTATAGCCGTTGCCGTCTTTGGTTGATACAACCCAACCCATATTTTGTAGATCGCCTACGGTTGCAGCAGCGTTTTTATTCACCGGTGCATCTTTGGTACCTACCAAATTAACCAAAGACACATTCGGTTTGTTGGTATTGTCTTTACCTTGTGGTGCAGTAGCGATATCTTGAGTATTCAAGGTTGAACCCACGCCTGTCAATTGCGTTGGTTTCGCGTTGTCACCTTCGCCAGATGTAAAGTTCAATGCTGTTGTTGGTTGATCAGCACCGTTGTTTGTTGCAGGTTTAGCCGCTTCAGTCTTCATATTAACTGGCGCTTTACCATCTTTAGCATCACCTAATTTAACTGTGTTGAACGCCACATCGTCTTTGGTTGCATAGGTCACTTTACCGTTCGCTTCTTGTTTCACGGTTAAGTTTTTACCTGCAATCATTTCAACGGCTTTGCCCGGATTGATGACTTCATCGTCACCTGAAACTTTCTCACCACCATCCACGTTAGAAGTTTTCAGCGTAAAGCCGGATGCGTTAATCATATCCGCAACGTTTTGGGCGGTTGCCACTTTGTTCAACGGAGCTGCCGCATCTTGGGCATTTTTCAATGCTTTTTGCGCTTCTGCTTTCTTATCTTCAGTCGCATCCGCAGGCAAATCTTTCACTGCCTGTTCGGCTTTCTTCAGATCATCTGCCAGTTTCTTAGCTTCATCCGCAGTAACAGGGCCTTTTACCGCACCAGGTTTGGTTTCATCTGCAGTAATTTCGCCCGCATCCACATCAAACTTCACGGTGCTGGTCAGGTTGTCTGCTGTTTCAACAACTGCTGTTGTGCCTTTGCCGTTTACAAAGTTTACGGTGTCGAAAGGTTTCACAAAATCAACCGCTTGTCCGTTACCTTGCAAGTTCCAACCCGCATTCAACACGTCGGAAACGGTTGCCGCATTGTTACCAGCAAATTTATCGCTCTTCGGATTCAACAACTCAGCTGCTTCAGCTGCCGTCATCGGCGCAGACTTGTTGTTTTTGTCAGCTTTTGGCGTTGTGCTGTTCGGGTCAAATGCCTGTTTGTTGGTATCGTTCACCGTCGGCAAGTTGCTACCGATGTTTGACAAGTGCATAGGGTTGTTTGCAGTGTTGTTGTCGCCATTGTTCATGGAGGCAATCACGTCACCGTTCGGTACTTCTGGTGCACCATCTTTCGGTTTGCCGTTTACAACATCACCGGCTTTATAGAATTTATCGCCAACTTTAACCAGCTTGTCACCGTCCTTATTGGTATAAACCACAGGAGTTTGTGCTGCCTCAACGGTAATGGTGCGAACGCCATCGGTGCCAGTTTCGCCTGTCACTGTAATGCCATTTTTACCCACAAAGTCTACTTGGTTTGCATTCTTCACAACATCAGTGTAACCATTGCCGTCTTTCGTTGATACCACCCAACCCATATTTTGTAGATCGCCTACTGTTGCAGCCGCATTTTTGTTTACAGGTGCTTCAGTTGTACCGACTAAATCCACTAAGTTTGGACGAGCAGCTTCCTCTGTTGGTGTACCATTTGGATTCGTACCCACAGGTTTCACGTTCAGAGTAGAACCCACACCTGTAATCTGGGTCGGTTTGCCGTCTGAAGAGACGTTCAACGCCGTTATCGGTGTTTTGTCTGTTCCGTTGTTGCTTGCAGGTTTGGCGGCTTCGGTCGTGAAGTTAACCGGTGCTTTACCGTTTTGGGTATCACCCACTTTCACAGAAGTGAATTCAACGTTGTCTTTGGTTGAATAGGTCACTTTACCGTTAGCTTCTTGTTTCACGGTTAAGTTTTTACCTGCCACCATTTCAACGGCTTTGCCCGGGTTGATGACTTCATCGTCGCCGGATTCTTTCTTACCGTCGGCGGTTGCAGAAGTCTTCAGCGTAAAGCCGGAGTTGTTGATCATATCCGCAACATTTTTAGCCGTAGCAACGCCTTTGTCATCTACTGCCTTATTTAATGCGGTTTCAGCATCTTTAACTTTATTCTTAGCCGCTTCTTTCTGCTCAGGTGTCGCGTCTTTAGGCAATGCAGCTAAAGCATCTTTTGCATCTTTTAATGCTTTTTGAAGCTCAGGATTAGTTGACGGCGCAATAACAGAACCGTCTTTGCTTGAAACCAGCTCGGCTGTTTTAACATCAGGCACTTCTACATCAACAGTAATAGTGCGCACGCCGTTCTCGGTTTTACCCGATACTTTGGCTGCGTTTTTACCGACGAATTTCACTTCGTCCGCATTCTTAACTTGTTCGGAGTAAGCACCATTTCCATCTGTTGTTTTATCAGAAGATACAACCCAACCCATATTACGTAAATCGCCTACAGTAGCTGCTGTAGTATCAGGAACAGTTGGATTTCCTGCAGTTGGTTTGCTTAAGTCTACAAGACCTGCTTTTGGCGTTCCTTCTGCATAATTCGTCAAACCAGATGTAACATTTTTAACTGTTTTTCCACCATTATCTAAGCCATCTTTTGTCAAAGATACTGGTTTTTCTGATGCATTTTTTGGAGTGATTTTTATGCCATCACTGTTGATTACAGTTTTGTCACCAGCTTGGTTTTTAAATTCAGCACTTGTTAGACCAGTTAATTCTTTTTGTAAAGAATAGATAAAGTTTTTACCATCTTGTTTAACGGCTAAATTATCACCAGCTTTGAAAGTTACTGTATTACCTGCTTTGATCAACTCTGTAGCAGCACCAGACACAGTGCCAGAGCCATCTTTATCTGCTGTCGCTTTCCAACCCATTTCTGTTAAGGTATTCACTAATTGATCAGCAGTAACCAATTTGCCATTTGTCGTATCCGCTGTTGGCACGCCATCAGCTCCTGTTGTAAGGGTCGCTGTTTTTGGTTTTAATGTAATCGTATCATCAGCTGCTGTTACCTCTAATAAGTTACCATCGCTAGATTTAACAGTGAACGTAATGCCATTTTCTTTATTTAACTCTTGTTTTTTAGTTTCTGTAGCGGTCTTATCACCTGTTTGGCCTTTTAATTGAATTGTATTATTCGCCAGTTTATGGAATTGACTACCGTTAATAGCATCTTTGGAATCTGCAGAAATATCTCCATCTTTTACATTCGTAACTTTTACTGGATCTGTACCATTAGGACCAGATACTTTCAGATCTCCCGCATCGGATTTACTCAATTTAGGACCTTGATCTCCACCTACTTGTACGGTATTGAATATCACATTTTCTTTCGTAGCAAACGTGAATTTACCCGCCTCTTGGGTAATCTTGATATTTTTATCCGCTTCGAAGGTTACCGTATCGCCTGCTTTAACTGGCTGTACTGTCTTACCGATATTTTCGCCGTTTGCCGTTGCGGCAGAAGTTGCATTCCAAGCAGCTGCTTTAATTGCCTCTGCCACGTTGCCTACTGTAGCGATTTTGTCTTTATCGGCATCGGCTACGGTTGGTACAGATGAGGCAGTGATGTTGCCGGTATTAACTTTTAAACCCTTGTCATCGGTTGTAAGGGTGTTGTCGGCAGCTTTTACTTTAACGCCTTCATTTGTTACTTCTAAAGACTTATCTGCTGCTTTTACCTTGATTTTATTGTCGTTGGTTTTTTCCAAACCATCGCCAAGGTTTGCACTGTATTTGATTGTGCTGGTTTTGCCGTCTGTATTTGTAGTAACAGATACACTTGTGCCGTCTCCGTCAACAAAATTAACGGTGTCATAAGCGGTAACAAAATCTTTTGCCGTACCTTTTTCTTGCAAGTTCCAGCCTGCATTCAACACATCGCCCACGGTTGCAGCGTTGTTTTTAATAGTGTCTGCATTAGCCGGTTTGTCTGCTTTAGTTGTCGGCGCAGTTGTATTTGCTTTTGCACCGTCAAGATTGCCGGCTACATTGGTAATCGGATTACCGCCGTTGTCTAAGCCGTTTTCAGTCAATGAAACGGGTTTCTTACCTGTAGAGGTTTCCGGAGTAATGGTTACGCCTGCATTAGTCAGCTTGGTTGTCGGCGCATTTGCATCTGTGCCTTTAAACTCTGCACTGGTCAGGTTGGTTAATACAGGATTCAGGCTGTAGGCAAAATCGGCTTTTCTGATTTTCTTTTTAACTGTTTTGGTTTTATCAAAATCATCCGGAACATCAATTTCGCCTTCAGTTTCATCACGGTCTAATTTCAAGTTGTTGCCGACTTGGAATTGGACTTTGTCTTCCGAACGGATAGAAGTCTCATAATCGGCTTTTGTAGAGGCGGTATTCGCTTTTTTAGATGTGAATTCGCCTGAAGATCCCGTTACCACATTACCGCTTGTGTTAAAACCTGCTGCAATTTTTTTAGTGATGGAGTTCAACTGGGAGCCGTTGATTGCATCGGTAGAGTCTTCTGCCACGCGACCGGCTGCCACGTTTTTCAATTGACGTTCTGCACCTGAGCTACCGAAGGATACGACGTCGCCTTCAGCGGTATTGGTACCGCCCGCCCATTTAAATGTGTAAGCAATCTTGTCTTTGTCGTTATCGGAAACAATATTGCCGTCGCTGTCGTAGTTCACGCTTAATTGGCGTGTACCCACCAACTCAGTTGTGGAGCCTGTACCGATTGCTACCGCATTTTGTTTAGTCGCATGTGCCCCGGTACCTAATGCCAGAGAACCGATAGCATCAGCCCGTGCACTCGCACCGATGGCCGTTGCCAAATTTCCTTTTGATAATGCATGAACACCCAAAGAAGTTGAAGCATGGCCGTTTTTATTTTTCGCATCAGCAAAGTCAAGGGTGGATACATCCATATTGAGGCCTGTTAGTTCTTTATATGCCTGAGCGATGGTTCCTTGAGTCGTTCTTGTTTCAGCAAAAGTATAATTACGGGTAACGTCTTTACCGTTAATTTTCTCGGTTACGCTTTTAGCGGTTATGCCACCCGTTGCTTCTTCAAACTCTGTTCTTTGACCAGCAGCCGATGAAATATTCGAGCCGCCAATCATAATAGAGGAATCGCCTTGTGCATTGGTACCCAAGCCCATGGCAATTGCACCTTCATTACCTGACGCTTTTGCTCCTTGACCAACTGCGATATCAGCTTCTTTCGTTGCTTGTGCCAACTGACCGACAGCAACAGAAGAGGTTGTCGCCTTAGAACTATCGCCGACAGCTACCGCAGATTTATCAGCATTTGCCTGATAACCTGCAGCCACCGCACTTTCTTGTGCACGGGCAGCCGTACCGGCAGCTACGGCGTAATTGCCCTGAGCTTCCGCGCCCATACCGATGGCGACTGCAGCCTCTGCATTCGCTACTACTGATGCACCGGAACCAATGGCTGTCGCACCAAAAGCACCTTTTCGAACGATGGCGTTTGTACCAATCGCCACGCCCAACGGGGTGGTAGAGTGGGCCTGCATACCGATTACGGTAGAACCATCTTGACCATAGCTGGCACGATAGGCTCTATCTAATTCTGCGCCTACAAGCTCCTTATATTTAGCGGTAATCGTAATAGGCTGACCATTTTTTCCTGTGCCAGGCGTTGTCTCAGCATTAAAATCATTTACGCCTTTGGCATCTCCGCTATTAGGATTCGCGGCTTTAAAATATTTCTTTCCGTCATAGGCTTGAATATCATTACCACCGATAACGATAGAACCTTGACCTGCTACGGATTGCGCACCAATGGCTACCGATTGGTCACCCATAGCACGGGTGTTACGGCCTAGTGCGGTACCTTCATTAATATCTACATTTTGGAAAGAGAAGAATCCTTCTGAATTAGCCTTTCCTGAGTTTTGAAAATAATTTAATGTACTTGTAGTGCCGCCAAAGGCTTTGACCAATACCTTATCGTTATCATCCGCATCCGTACCAACGCCAAGAGGTTTTCCATCAGTATCCACAGAGCGATACCCTACACCCGCGCCGGCACCGAGTGCGACTGAATTGTTAACGGCAGTATTATTTTTATTAAGTCCTGTATAGGCATTCGTACCAATAGCCACGCTACCGTCATCACCCCGTAGCCCTGTACTTTTATCATCTTGTACGAAGCCATTTCTATTACTACCCGCAGTTGCCTTTTGACCGATAGCAATACTACGTCCGCCACCTTCATCGCGGCTTTTTGCGTCCTTACCAAGAATGATATCCCCATTTTTTTTGGCAGTTGCTGAGTTACCGATTGCTATTGTATCGTCTCCAGTTGCAGCTGCTGTCGAGCCTAATGCTATGACTCCTAATTTTTCTGCTTTCGCTAAATTACCTATAGCAATTGTATTTGTAGCAGTAGCTCTAGCCCCATATCCTAAAGCTGTAGCTCCTTCTTGATTAGCAAAAGCTGTTCCGCCGACCGCTGTGGTGTATTTATTCGTTGAGGTTGTATTGCTCCCTAAGGCAACGCTAGATTCATTTGATGCATTTGCATTATTACCGATAGCAACAGTCTCTTTGCCTGTTGCTTTACCTTGATATCCGATTGCTACTGATTTCTCACCGGTCGCTTTAGATGTAACACCGATTGCCTCTGACAAATTCCCTGATGCTTGCGCGTCAATTCCTACTGCAATTGCACTATCCCCTGTGGCTTGTGCTTTTCTACCTAGCGCTACTGCATTATTTCCTGAAGCATTTGACGATGCCCCCCAAGCGACACTGGTATTTTGACCTTCCCCCGCTGTATTGCCTGCTGAGGCAGCATAGACCGAATGGCTGCTTAATAGCGACAATGCGATGGCTGAGTATTTGATTACTTTTCCCGAAAAACCGTCAGCACTTTTTTGTTTATTGGATGAGCTTTGTTTTTTGTGCGCTTTGGTTAACTCGGATACCGCCACCCAAGATTGGGTTGCCTGGCTCCAAATCACGCGGAATACTTTATTCATAATATAACCCTTTAAAATGTGTTTAAGATAGTCAATCCGCTATTCCGAATCGATAGGGGCGGCAGGCGTACCTTTTGGGTACTGAGCGGCTGTATGCGGTTTTTGCATATTCGCCCTTGCTCATACGGTTTGTAAGCTTGGGACAAACCATGTGCTGTGTTTTCGGAAAAAAACGGGAAAAAGTCAACTCTACATTATAACAAAGAGCCGACGGTGTTTTAGAAATTGATGTAATATTGCCTTATTTTACAATGGAGTCTTAGCTCTAGTGTTGTGTGGCGGGGAGTGGGTATGTTGTCTGCCGGTGGAGGTTTCAGACGGCATCGGTTTGGGTGGGCGGGTAGATTTGGCTCGGTTGATATTTAATATCTTGTTTTGTAATGTTTTGTTTTGTACCGCTTGGCTGAGGTTGAAGCGGAGAGGGCATTCGGAGGAGTGGGGTCGAGGCCGGGTTCGGCATACGGGCTGTATATTGTAAGGTTTCTTTGTGTTGCAATTGTGCAAATGTTTTATCTGAAAAAAAGCCCTTCGGAAATCCGAAGGGCTTTGTGTAAGGCTAAACAGATTACCAAAGGTAACCCATGCCTACGCCTACGCCGACATCTGCACGGCTGTTGAGGTTGGCTTGCGCTTTCCAAATCAGTTTGCCGTTGTCGCTGATGCTTGAGTAGCCGACAGCCAGGGCGTTTTGACCCTTGAACGTGCCTGCTGCTGCGGCAACCATGGATTTGCCCGGCAGGTAAACCTGCGGCAGGCTGGCTGCGGCGTTGCTGCCCGCAATACCTGCGCGGTAGTCGCGATCCATGTTGTCCACTTTGTCGCTCAGTCGGGTAACGTTGCCGCCGATGTTGTTGACGGTGTCGCCCAGTCGGTTGATGCTTTGGTTGGTCGCGTGCAGCTGGCCGCCGTTAACCGCATCTTTAGAATCTGCGCTAATGTTTCCGTCTGCGACGTTGGTAATTTTGACCGGAGTTCCGTTACTGCCGGATACTTTCAGATCGTTACCGTTGTTAGTTAATTTAGGACCGTTATCCCCACCAAGCTGTACGCTGTTGAATTGAACATCGTCTTTGGTTGCATAGGTCACTTTACCGTTCGCTTCTTGTTTCACGGTTAAGTTTTTACCTGCCACCATTTCAACAGCTTTGCCCGGGTTGATGACTTCGTCACCGGTTGATGCAGCATCTTTCTTACCATCAGCAGTTGCTGAAGTTTTCAGCGTAAAGCCAGATGCGTTAATCATATCCGCAACGTTTTGAGCAGTTGCCACTTTGTTCAACGGAGCTGCCGCATCTTGGGCTGCTTTAAGGGCATCTTGAGCTTTTTGTTTAGCATCTTCTGTAGCAGATGGATCTTTCGCTAAATCATCTACTGCTTTTTGAGCATCTGCTAAGTTTTTCGCTAATTCTGCCGGGGTTTTTCCTGTTGTGTTAGGACCTTTTACCGCACCAGGCTTGGTTTCATCCGCAGTAATTTCACCCGCATCCACATCAAACTTCACGGTGCTGGTCAGGTTGTCGGCTGTTTCAACAACTGCTTTTGTGCCTTTGCCGTTGACAAAGTTTACCGTATCGTACGGTTTCACAAAGTCGCGGGCTTCGCCGTTGTTTTGCAGATTCCAACCCGCATTCAACACGTCGGAAACGGTTGCCGCATTGTTACCGGCTTTATTGACGATATCGGCAGCTTCTTTGGCCGTAATCGGCGCAGACTTGTTGTCTTTACCGGCTTTAGGCGTTGTGCTGTTCGGGTCGAATGCCTGTTTGTTGGTATCGTTCACCGTCGGCAGGTTGCTGCCGACGTTTGCCAACTGCATAGGTTTGCTTGTGTTGTTGTCGCCATTGCTCATGGAGGCAATCACATCACCGTTCGGTACTGCTTTGGCATTTTCTTGCGGTTTGCCGTTTACAACATCACCGGCTTTATAGAATTTATCGCCGACTTTAACCAGCTTGTTACCATCCTTGTTGGTGTAAACTACCGGAGTTTGTATCGCTTCAACAGCTTTTTGTGCATCCACGTTCACAGTAATGGTGCGGATACCGTCTTTAGTTTCACCTGTAACGGTAGCCAGACCTGTGCCTTTGAACTCCACTTGGTTGGCGTTCTTCACAACGTCTTTATAACCGTTGCCTTTTTCGGTTGATACTACCCAACCCATATTTTGCAGGTCGCCTACGGTTGCAGCAGCGTTTTTGTTTACAGGTGCTTCATCTGTACCGACTAAATCCACTAAGTTTGGACGTTTAGCTTCCGCTGTCGGCGTACCGTTTGTGTTGGTATCCACAGGTTTCACGTTCAGAGTAGAACCTACACCCGTAATCTGGGTCGGTTTGCCGTCTGAAGAAGAGACATTCAGCGCAGTCGTCGGTTGATCTTCCGCTTTATTGCCGTTATTCGTTGCAGGTTTGGCTTTCTCAGCCTTCATCGCAACTGGTGCCAGCTTGGTCACTTTACCTTCTTCAATTGGCTGACCTTTAGAATCAGTGTAAGTACCGTCTGCATTTTTGGTTACAGGCTTACCGTCTGCATCAACATAGGTATTGTCACTACCCACATTAACAGTATTGAATGACACATCGTCTTTGGTTGCATAGGTCACTTTACCGTTCGCTTCTTGTTTCACGGTTAAGTTTTTACCTGCAATCATTTCAACGGTTTTACCCGGGTTGATGATTTCATCGTCGCCGGATTCTTTCTTACCGTCGGCAGTTGCAGAAGTCTTCAGCGTAAAGCCGGATGAGTTAATCATATCCGCAACGTTTTGGGCAGTTGCCACTTTGTTCAACGGAGCTGCCGCAGCTTGGGCATCTTTCAATGCTTTTTGTGCTTCTGCTTTCTTATCTTCAGTTGCATCCGCAGGCAAATCTTTCACTGCCTGTTCAGCTTTCTTCAGATCATCAGCAAGTTTCTTCGCTTCATCTGCCGCAACAGGAGCAGCCACCGAACCGTCGGTATTTTTAGTGATTTTGGCAGTTTCAACAGATGGCGCTTCCACATCAACGGTAATAGTGCGCACGCCGTTCACGGTTTTGCCCGATACTTTGGCTGCGTTTTTGCCGACGAATTGCACTTCGTTAGCGTTTTTCACTACATCTTTATATTCGCCTGTTGCATCGGTTGCTTTATCAGATGAAACTACCCAACCCATATTTTGCAGGTCGCCTACGGTTGCAGCAGCGTTTTTGTTCACCGGTGCGGCGTCTGTACCTACTAAGTCAACCAGTTTAGGTTTGTCTGCATCGGCTGTCGGCGTACCGTTTGTGTTGGTATCCACAGGTTTCACGTTCAGGGTAGAACCCACACCCGTAATCTGGGTCGGTTTGCCGTCTGAAGAAGAAACATTCAACGCGGTTGTCGGTTTATTTGCCGGATCGTTGTTAGAGGCATCTGTTGCTTTCTCTGTTGTGAAGTTCACCGGTTTTTTACCGTCTTTGTCTTCGCCGACTTTCACAGAAGTGAACTCAACATCGTCTTTCATCGAATAGGTCACTTTACCGTTCGCTTCTTGTTTCACGGTTAAGTTTTTACCTGCCACCATTTCAACGGTTTTACCCGGGTTGATGATTTCATCACCGGTTGATGCATCATCTTTCTTACCATCAGCAGTTGCAGAAGTTTTCAGCGTAAAGCCGGATGAGTTAATCATATCCGCAACGTTTTGGGCGTTAGCAACTTTATTGCCGCCAGCTTTATTCACTGCATCTTGTGCAGCTTCTAATGCTTTTTTCGCTTCCTCATCATCGGGATTTTCATCAACTTTTGCTTGAGCTGCATCTAATGCATCTAACAAATCTTGAGAAACCGGACCGTTTACCGAACCATCACTTTCTGGCGTTATTTCTGCCATATCGACATTGAACGTTACGTTTGTGGTATCCACGCCGTTAGCATCACGTGTAGTTACTGCTTTAATCACGGTACCGTTACCGTTTACAAAGTTAACTACATCGTTTGGCGTTACTTTTTCGGTGTCTGATACCTTATCAGAGTCGGTTTTAGCATCTAAAGTAGACTTACCATTTTGCTGAACATAGAAACCAGATTTATTCACAGTTTGATCTAACTGATCTTTATTTACAGCTTGATCTGGTTGTGTAGCCCAGCCCACATTATTTAACTGAACACCATTTTTCCCTGCGGTAATCTCATCCTTAGATTCTGGTTTAGTTTTATCATAACCAGTGGCAGTAATATTGCCGTCCTTATCATAGGTATAGGAATTACCTTTCTCATACGGATTATTCTCCGTATCAGAGTCTGTTAATTTAGCGCCTTTCTTCAGTATTTCTGATGATGGAATTGGTGCAGCGCCCTCTTTAGGATTATTGTCTTCATCCACTTTATCTTTTGGATACCACTTACCATCATTCGCTTTAACTACATCAACTTCATTGCCATCTACTTCGGCTTTTGTGGTTGCGTAGTCAATAGGCGAGTCAGACGAAATGTTTATAGTGCGTACGCCATTTTCTTCATTAACGCCATCTACATCTACATTACCTAAACCAACAAAGTTAACAGTATGTCCAACTGACACATTATTCTTATAGTCATTACCAGATGCAGTAATGTTCCAACCAGCATTAACATAATTATTTAAATTAGTAAGTGCAGTCTTTACATCTCCTGCAGCAGGAGGTGCAGTATAATTGCTACCTTCAGCAACTGTTAATGGTTGTGAGAATTTATTTTTTACAGTTCCATCTTCATTCAAATCTACACCTAAGGTGTCAGCAAGCCCTTCTGCTGCATTACCTAACGTTTTTGCAACGCTATAAAGTTGAGAACCATTTAACGCATCAGTTGAGTCTGCTGTTATTCGGCCAGCGGCGACATGTTTAATTTGGCGCTCATTATCCTCTGAACCAATAGAAACAAAGTTACCTTGCTTATCGCTTGCAGCAGGTTTATTTTTCCCTTTGTTATTCGTTCCGCCCAAATCACCAGCGAAACCAGTATAAGTTAACTTTGATTGATCGCCAATTTTTGCAGAGTGTACCGCAATAACATCTGTATCCTTACCAGCATCACTGCCATGGCCTAACACAACTGCGCCATCACGACCTGCGGGCACTGTTATATTAGAACCTAGAGTCGATACATTTTTACTTGATACATTTGTGCCACTACCAACAGCGACTGTTCCTTCTCCATTTACTTTAGTTTCTGTACCCACGCCGATAGCATTTTTGCCTGAAACAACAGCCGCTTTACCAATTGAAGTTGATGAATGGGAATTAGCTTTAGAATTTACACCAATTGATGTTGCATAAAAACCCAAAGCTTCAGCCGTATTACCCAATGCTGTACCTTGCCACTCAGCCCTTGTACTCGTACCTACCGCTGTTGAGCCATCTCCATTTGCTTTTGCTACTTTACCTAAAGCAGTTGAATTTAATGCATCGGCAACCGAATGAGCCCCTATAGCTGTACCACCTTGACCTGTTGCTAATGAATAAGCACCTAATGCAACAGCCGCATTCTGACCATTTGCGCCACCGGCACTTGCCTGCGCCATTAAACCAATCGCAACATGACCATTCCCACCTGTACCACTTGGCGAACCAGAAACGGCCCCATTACCAATTGCAATACCATCATAAGCATTTACCTTTGCCCCTGCGACATTGTTACTTAAACCAGTTTCATCTTGATATCTTTTATTTCCAAAAAATTGGTTTGTTACTTTATTTGTTGCAATTGATAACTGCCCCAACTCACCTGCTTCACTTACTACATTCGCAGCCTCAACGCCACTAGCAGCAACTAAAAGTGCGGTAGAAATTGCGGCTAATTTTACAGATTTTGATTTACCTTTTACGGACGCTAATTCATCCACAGCAGTCCAAGTTTGGGTTGTATGATTCCAGATGACCTTGAAAATCTTATTCATCGTTAAAGTCCTTGTAGAGGTTAATGAATTGTCATGAAAAACCGTAATATGATACTTGAAAAATATGGGGTTTACATAGAGGGAATTATGCGGGGGGGGGGGTTATTTTATGTAAATTTTGGAGGCTGTGCCATTGGGAGGAAGTTGATTTTTAATGATAGATGCGTTGATATGTCGGGTAATTCGGCTGTAAAGATTTTTTAATCATCAAGATTAACGGATTACAGGTGAGAATCTGTTTGCCGGTGTGGTTTCGGCGTTATAAAACGCCCTGTATCCGGCTGTTGCCTGATCAGCGAAGCCGTTATCTTCCGCCTAAGGTAGGCGCCTTATTTTTGTCCATCTGCAATATGGTGGTTTGATTGGGTGTTCACATGCCGACCATGATACGGGCAAACCGCAAACCGAATAGGAAATCTGCATCAGTGCGGATGAAAGTCGGATGGTTTGATTGAATTTGACGGATTAAAAAAGAAAAATGCCGTCTGAAAAACATTTTTCAGACGGCATTTTGTCTATTCAATCAAAATCAGTCTTTCAACTTTGCCAACTGAGTTTGAACTTTCGCCATTTTGTCTTCCAATTCCGCCAAATCGGCTTTGTCTTTTTCCACCAGATGCGTGGGGGCTTTTTCGGTGTAGCCGGGTTTGGAGAGTTTGGCGTTGAGTTTGTCCAAGGCTTTTTGCAGCTTCTCGGCTTCTTTGCTCAAACGGGCGGTTTCGGCGGCTTTGTCGATTTCGACTTTCAGCATCAGGCGCGCGCCGTTGCAGACGGCGACGGGCGCGTCTTCGCTTTCGGGCAGGGCGGCGACTTGCTGCGCTTCGGTCAGGCGGGTCATCATCGGCAGGTATTTGAGGTAGTCTGCCAAGTCGTCCGCGCTTTCGACAAACAGCGGGGCTTTGACATTAGGCTGGATGCCCATTTCGCCGCGCAGGTTGCGGACGGCGCCAATCAAATCCTGCAACACGGTCATTTGCTCGAATGCCGTCTGAACAATATCGCCGCCGTCGGCTTCGGGGAAGCGGGCGAGCATGATGCTGTCGGCGGTTTTGGCGTCGCACATGGGGGCGACGGTTTGCCACAATTCTTCGGTGATGAACGGGATAATCGGATGCAGCAGGCGCAGGGCGGCTTCGAGTACGCGCAATAAGGTATGGCGTGTGGCGCGTTGGCGGCTGGCGCAGCCGGTTTGAAGCTGCACTTTGGCAAGTTCCAGATACCAGTCGCAATAGTCGTTCCACACGAAGCTGTATAGGGTTTCCGCCGCCAAATCAAAGCGGTAGGTTTCGTAGGCTTGCGTAACCTGTTCGATGGTCTGATTCAGACGGCCTATGATCCACATATCGGGGAAGGAGTAGCCGCGCGGCTCAGTGGCGGTTGCGCCGTAGCCGCAGTCTTGGTTTTCGGTGTTCATCAAGACGAAGTTGGTGGCATTCCAGATTTTGTTGCAGAAGTTGCGGTAGCCTTCGGCGCGTTTGAAGTCGAAGTTGACCGAACGCCCCAAGCTGGCGTAGCTCGCCATGGTGAAGCGCAATGCGTCCGCGCCCATGCTGGGGATGCCTTCGGGGAAGAGTTTTTTGGTTGCTTCTTCCACTTTCGGCGCGGTTTCGGGTTTGCGCAGGCCGGTGGTGCGTTTCACCAGCAGCTTGTCCAAGTCGATGCCGTCGATCAAATCCACAGGGTCGATGACGTTGCCTTCGGATTTGGACATTTTTTTGCCTTCGTGGTCGCGCACGATGCCGTGGATGTACACGTCTTTAAACGGTACTTTGCCGGTGAAGTGGGTGGTCATCATAATCATGCGCGCCACCCAGAAGAAGATGATTTCGTAACCTGTTACCAAGACATTGGACGGCAGGAAGGCTTTGAGTTCGTCGGTTTCAGACGGCCAGCCGAGTGTGGAAAACGGTACGAGCGCGGAGGAGAACCATGTATCCAATACGTCTTCTTCGCGGGTCAAGCCTGTTTTGCCGGCTTGTTTTTCGGCTTCTTCCTGATTGCGGGCAACGTAAACATTGCCTGCTTCGTCGTACCACGCGGGGATTTGATGCCCCCACCACAGTTGGCGCGAGATGCACCAGTCTTGGATGTTGTTCATCCATTGGTTGTAGGTGTTGACCCAGTTTTCAGGGATAAAGTGTACCGCGCCGCTGTCGACGGCTTTTTTGGCTTTATCGGCAAGGCTTAAGCCTTTGAACTCGCTGTCAGGCTCGCCGCCGTTTGGCGTGGCGGACATGGCGACAAACCATTGGCTGGTCAGCATCGGCTCAATCACTGAGCCGGTTCGGTCGCCTTTCGGCGTCATCAGCGTGTGCGGTTTGATTTCGACCAAGAAGCCTTGTTCCTGTAAATCGGCAACCATTTGTTTGCGCGCGGCAAAGCGGTCCAAGCCTGCGTATTTTTCAGGCAGGGCAAAGCCTGGTTGCGCTTCGCCTTTGAAGTTGAACACTTCGGCGTTTGCCAACACTTTGGCTTCCAAATCGAACACATTAATCAGGCGCGTGTCGTGGCGTTTGCCGACTTCGTAGTCGTTGAAGTCGTGCGCAGGCGTGATTTTCACGCAGCCGGTGCCGAAGTCTTTTTCAACGTATTCGTCGGCAATCACGGGGATGGTGCGGCCGGTCAGCGGCAGGATTAATTCTTTGCCGATTAAGTGGGTGTAACGTTCGTCTTCAGGATTGACGGCTACGGCCACGTCGCCCAGCAGCGTTTCGGGACGGGTGGTCGCCACGATAACGGCTTCGGCGGGATTATCCGCCAGCGGATAGCGGATGTGCCACATAGAGCCTTGTTCTTCCACGCTTTCCACTTCCAAATCCGATACCGCCGTACCCAAAACCGGATCCCAGTTTACCAAGCGTTTGCCGCGATAAATCAAGCCCTGTTCATACAGGCGTACGAACACTTCGGTCACGGTTTCGGCGCGCACGTCGTCCATCGTGAAATACTCGCGCGTCCAGTCGGCAGAGCAGCCCACGCGGCGCATTTGTTGGGTAATCGTACCGCCGGAAACTTCTTTCCATTCCCATACTTTTTCCAAGAATTTTTCGCGCCCCAAGTCATGACGGGACACATTTTGCGCGGCAAGCTGACGCTCGACCACGATTTGCGTGGCGATGCCCGCGTGGTCGGTGCCTGGAATCCAGGCGGTGTTGCAGCCTTTCATGCGGTAGTAGCGGGTCAGGCCGTCCATAATGGTTTGGTTGAAGGCATGACCCATGTGCAGCGTGCCGGTTACGTTGGGCGGCGGTAGTTGGATGGAGAAAGACGGTTTCGTCAAATCCATATCGGGCTGGAAATAGCCTTGGCTTTCCCAGTTTTGATAGTGTTTGGATTCGATTTCGGCGGGGGAGTATTTGTCTAACATATGAAGCCCTGAGAAATAAGATGATTTGATGGTTTGAATTATAGCGCAAATGCCGTCTGAAACGCTTTTGGAGGTTTCAGACGGCATCAAAAGGGTACGTCAGCGGATGATGCCGCGCGTCGATTGTGCGAAAAAGTCTCGGAATACGGCAAGCTCGGCTTGGGTTTCGGCGCGGAGGAGAATGTCTGCCTTGGTTTCTTCAAACGGAATGCCGCGATGGTAGAGGGTTTTGTACACGTCTTTGACGGCGGAAATCTGCTCTGCGGTAAAACCGTTGCGGCGCATGCCTTCGCTGTTGAGCCCTGCCGGTTCGGCGCGGTAGCCCGATGCCATAAAGTAGGGCGGTACGTCTTTGTGTACACCTGCGGCGAAGGCGGTCATGGCGTAGTCGCCAATGCGGCAGAATTGGAAAACCAGCGTGTAGCCGCCCAAAACGACGTAGTCACCGATGGTAACGTGTCCGGCAAGCGAGGCGTTGTTGGCAAAAATGGTGTGGTTGCCGACCACGCAGTCGTGCGCGAGGTGGCAGTACGCCATAATCCAGTTGTCGTCGCCGATACGGGTTTCGCCGATGCCGGTTACCGTGCCTAAATTAAAGGTGGTGAATTCGCGGATGGTATTGCCGTTGCCGATAATCAGCTTGGTCGGCTCGTCGCGGTATTTTTTGTCCTGCGGAATTTCGCCGAGGCTGGCAAATTGGAAAATGCGGTTGTTTTCGCCGATACTGGTGTGGCCGTTGATGACGGCGTGCGGGCCGATTTCGGTATTCGCACCGATTTGGACGTTGGGGCCGATAACGGTGTACGCGCCGACTTTGACGCTGGAGTCGAGTTCGGCTTTGGGGTCGATGACGGCGGTCGGGTGGATGAGGGGCATATTTTGTTCCTTCGGATGGGTATGCCGTCTGAAGGCCTGTGAGGATGTTCAGACGGCATCATGTGCATCAAACCACGCGTTTGGCGCACATAATCACGGCTTCGACGGCGACTTGCCCGTCTACTTTGGCAACGGCGTTGAATTTGCCGATGCCGCGCCGGCTGGTCAGCAGCTCGACTTCAAAGACGAGTTGGTCGCCGGGGATGACTTGGCGTTTGAAACGGGCTTCGTCTATACCGGCGAAGAAGAAGAATTCGTTTTCCTTGCGGCCGCCTTCGCTGAGGATGGCGAGTGTGCCGCAGGCTTGCGCCATCGCTTCGATGATGAGTACGCCGGGCATCACGGGCAGGTCGGGGAAATGACCTTGGAACTGCGGCTCGTTCATGGTGACGTTTTTAATTGCGGTCAGGGTTTTCATCGGCTCGAAGGCGGTGATGCGGTCGAGCTGTAAAAACGGATAGCGGTGGGGGATGAGTTTTTGGATATCTTTGGCTTCGATGGGGAGTTGTACGTCCATGTCTGTCGTATTCCTTGAATAAAGTCGGTTTGGTTATTTGCTGTCTTGACCGGCATCTGAAAGCTGCTGCTCCAGTGTTTTGAGCCGTTTGTTCATTTCGCTCAGGCGGTGGATGTAAACAGCGTTGCGCGCCCATTCTTTATGGGTGGACATCGGGAAGATGCCGGCGAGGTGTTTGCCGCTTTCGGTAATGCTGTGGGTGACGGACGTGCCGCCGCCGATGGTGGTTTTGTCGGCAATTTCGATGTGTCCGACCGTACCGACGCCGCCGCCGATGATGCAGTAGCTGCCTATGGTTACGCTGCCTGAGATGCCGGTTTTGGCGGCGATGACGGTGTGCGAACCGATTTTGCAGTTGTGTCCGATTTGGACTTGGTTGTCGATTTTGGTGCCGTTGCCGACGGTGGTGTCGCTCATTGCGCCGCGGTCGATGTTGGTGTTCGAGCCGATTTCTACGTCGTCGCCCAGCGTTACCGCGCCGGTTTGCGGGATTTTAAACCATGAATCGCCTGCAAAGGCGAGTCCGAAACCGTCTGCGCCGATGACTGCGCCGCTGTGGATTTCGACGCGTCTGCCCAGTGTGCAGCCGTAATAAACGACGGCGTTGGGATGCAGGACGACTTCGTCGCCCAGTTTGCAATCGTGTTGGACGACGGCGTTTGCTAAGATGCGGCAGCCTTCGCCGAGCACGGTGTTTGCGCCGATGTAGGCGTTCGCGCCGATTTCGCAGCTTGCGGGAACGGTCGCACTTTCCTCGACGACGGCGGTCGGATGGATGCCGCCGCGCGCTTTGACGATGGGTGAAAACAGGCGCGCGACTTTGGCGAAATAGAGATAGGGGTCGTCGGCGATAATCAGGTTGCGCCCTTCAAATCCGTCTGCTGCTTTGGCGGAAACGATGACCGCGCCCGCGTTGCTGTCGTGGACTTCGGCTTTGTATTTCGGATTGGCAAGGAAGCTGATGTGTTCCGCCTGCGCGTCTGCGAGCGGGCGCACGGCGGTAACGGAAATGTCTTCCCCTTGCCATTTTCCGCCGAGCTGTGCGGTGATTTGGGACAGGGTGTAGGTGGTCTGGCTCATGGTTTTCCTGTTTGGAATGCCGTCTGAAAGGGGGTTAGTGGGTGTTCATTTCTTTGATGACGCTGTCGGTGATGTCGTATTGGGTGTTGACGTAAATCACGTCTTGCAAAATGAAATCGTAACCTTCCTGTTTGGCGATTTTGACGATGACGCGGTTGGCATTTTGTTGGAGTGCGGCAAACTCTTCGTTACGGCGGAGGTTGTAGTCTTCTTCAAACTGGGCTTGTTTTTTGCGGAACGCTTCGACCATTCCGCGCCATTTTTGTTCGGCTTGCGCCTTTTGCGCATCTTTGAGCTTGCTGCCGGCCAACTGCCTTTCCAACTGAAGCCCTTCGTGTTGCAGTTTTTGCAATTCGTCCTGACGGGCGGAAAATTCGCTGTCCAGCGTTTTTTGGATGTCGCGCGCCTGTTCGGATTCGAGGTAGATGCGCTCGGTGTTGATAAAGCCGATTTTTTGGATTGCGCCGGCATGCGCGCCTACGGTGCAGCACAGGCCTATTAGGACTGCGGCAAGCTTGTCGGTAAAGCGGGTCATGGGAACTCCTTTCGGATGTTGCCGCGAAATGCCGTCTGAAGGGAATCAGACGGCATGTGCGGGATTAGAACGTCGTACCGAGTTGAAATTGGAAGCGTTGGATTTCGTCTTCCGTTTTTTTCTTCAGCGGGTAGGCGTAGCTGAATTTCATCGGGCCCAAAGGCGAGAGCCAGGTTACGGCACCGCCGGCGGAATAGCGCAATTCGTTGGAGAAGGTGGATTTATGCGCGTTTTCCAGGTAAACCGATTTGTTGTTGCCGCTTTCGGCGGCGGTATAGGTTTTGTCGTCCCACACGCTGCCTGCATCGGCAAACAGGCTCAGGCGGACGGTGCGTGCGTCTTTCGCACCCGGCATCGGGAAGAGCAGTTCGGCGGAGACGTTGGCTTTTTTGTTGCCGCCGTAGCTGATCTTGTCGCCGTATTCGTCATAGACTTTCGGACCGAGCGTGCCGCTTTCGTAACCTCGTACCGAACCCAGGCCGCCGCCGTAGAAGTTTTCAAAGAAGGGGATTTCTTTGGTTTTGCCGTAGCCGTTGGCATAGCCGATTTCTCCGCCAAGCATCAGTGTGAAGGTTTTGCTCAGGGGGAAGAACCAGGTTTGGTTGTGTGTGGCGGAGTAGTATTGCAGTTTGCTGCCGGGCAGGGCGATTTCGGCATTGACGCCTGCCAGGTAGCCGCGTGTCGGCCACAGGGCATTGTCGGTCTTGTTGCGTCCCCAGCCGACGGTACCTTTGTACAGCCAGCCTTTGAAGCTGCCGTCTGCGCCGTTGGTTTTGCCGTATTTCTTGATGAAGTCGGCATAGCGTTTGGGCGCTTTGTTGTAGGTGTTGACGGTCAGGTGTTCTGCCGCCAAACCGAAATTTACACGGTCGTATTCGGTAACGGGGATACCCATCCTTACGCCGCCGCCGGCGGTGGTGGTTTTATATTGTTTGACGCTGGTCGATGCTTTGCGCGGGTCGAAGGCTTTTCCGTAAATATCGTAGCCCAGGCTGACCCCGTCTGCCGTGAAGTACGGGTCGGTAAACGACAGCGAGCCGTTAAGCGTGGTTTTGCTCCTAGAGGCGCGCAGGGCGGCCGACTTGCCCGTACCGAACAGGTTGTCTTGGGAAACGCCTGCGGACATGACCAACCCGGTATCTTGAACCCAACCCGCGCTCAAATCCAGGGAACCGGTGGAACGTTCGGTCAGGCTCATGTTCAAATCGACTTTGTCGGGCGTGTTGGCAAGCGGGACGGTGTCAAACTGGACATTGTCGAAGTAGCCTAAAAGCTCGACACGCTCTTTGGAGCGTTGCAGCTTGGAAGTGTCGTAAGGCGCGGATTCCATTTGGCGCAATTCGCGGCGCACGACTTCGTCGCGGGTTTTGTTGTTGCCTGTGATATGGATTTCGTTGACGTAGATTTTCCGGCCGGGTTCGATGTGCAGTATGAAGTCGACGGTTTTTGTTTCCGCATTGGGCAGCGGTTGGACGCTGATTTCGCTGTAGGCGTAGCCTGCGGAACCCATACGGTTTTGGATGGAGCTCAAAACTTCGGTCATTTGTTGGCGTTCGTACCATTTGCCGGGTTTCATGGTCAGCAGCTTTTCCAATTCGGCTTTGGGTACTTCGTTGGTATCGCCTTCAATGGAGACTTTGCCCCAGCGGAAACGTTCGCCTTCGTGGACGGTGATTTTGATGGTCTGCTTGGTTTTGTCTTCGTTGGTTTGGATGTCGGTATCGAGGATACGGAAGTCGAAATAGCCGTTGTTTTGGTAGAAATCGGTTATTTTCTCCATATCTTGGGTGAATTTCTGACTGTTGAACTGGTTGCTCCTGGTCAGCCACGTCCAAATGCCGGCTTCGGTCAGGGACATTTGCCGCATCAGTTTGCGGTCGGAATAGACTTGGTTGCCTTCAAATTCGATGTCGGTGATTTTGGCGGATTGCCCCTCGTCAATCGTGATGTCTATGGAGACACGGTTGCGTGAGAGTTTGGTAACTTTGGGGGTAATTTGAATGTTGAGTTTGCCGCGTCCGAGATATTCTTCTTTCAGTCCGGCGACTGCCTGGTTGAGTGTCGCCTGGTTGAAGTATTGCGACTGCGCCAGTCCGAACGACTCGAGATTTTTTTTGATGACGTCGTTTTGCAGGATTTTCGCACCGCTGATATTGAGCGATCCGATAGTGGGACGTTCGATGACGGTCAGCAGGAGTTGTCCGTCCGCGGATTCAACGCGTACATCGTCGAAGAACCCGGTCGCGTACAGGCTTTTGATGATTTCCCCGCCGCGGCCGTCGTTGTAGGCATCGCCGATTTTTACGGGCAGGTAGTTGAATACGGTACTCGGTTCGGTACGCTGCAAGCCTTCGATACGGATGTCTTGGATGGTAAAGTCGGCAAATGCCAAAGGCGATATGCCCAAGACCATCAGTGCGGAAGCAATCTGTTTCAGTTTCATCATAAGTTCCTTGTGGTGCGTTATGCTTTCAGACGGCATAACGAAACGTGAAATTCAGCCAAGCAGGCGGGTAATGTCGTTGAAAAAAGCAATTGCCATCATCAGCATCATGAGGGCAAGCCCGAAGCGCAAACCGATGTTTTGGATGCGTTCGCCCAAAGGTTTGCCGCGTATCCATTCGGCAGTATAAAACACGAGGTGGCCGCCGTCCAAAACGGGAACCGGCAACAGGTTCAGCACGCCGAGGCTGATGCTGACCAGCGCTAAAAATTCCAAATAACTTTGCAAGCCGAGTTCGGCGGACTGTCCGGCAATATCGGCAATGGTCAGCGGCCCGGAAATATGGCTGGCGGAAGCATTACCGCTGATGAGTTTGCCGAAAAACTTGACGGTTGTCCACGAGTAGGAAACGGTTTTTTCCCAACCCATGCCGAATGCGCGGACAACAGACGGACGGTAGTTGCGGCGGATTTGCCTATCCCATGCTTTGTCGGACTGGGGGAGCAACCCGACTCGGCCGATCAGGGTTTTGTCGGATCGTTCGACAGTATCGGGGCGGATGTCGGCGGTACGAGCCTGCCCGTCGCGTTCGTAGGTTAAGGCAATTTTCCTGCCTGGGCTTTGGCGGGTAAGGTTTGCCCATTCTTGCCATGAGGTAATGGGTTTGCCGTCGGCGGCAGTCAGCTTGTCGCCTGTTTTCAAGCCTGCTTTGTCGGCGGGGCTGCCTTTTTCTACTCCGCCGATAACGGTACTGATTTTAAATGGCATCAGGCCGATGTAGCCTTGGTTTTTCGCAATTTTACCTGCTTCTTCCGTGCCTGCGGCGTCGATGGTGCGGACGGTTTGCGCACCTGATGCCGTCTGAACGGCGACGGCGACTTTGCCTGCCTCAAGGTTGAGGGCGATTTCGGTTTGCGCGCTGCCCCAATCTTCAACGGGTGTGCTGTTGACGGATTGTATCCTGTCGCCGCTTTGGAAGCCGGCACGGGCGGCAATGGTGTCCGGTTCGACTGTGCCGACATAGGGGCGGATTTCGGTTACGCCGAAGGAAAAACTCAAGCCGTAAAGCAAAACCGCCAGCGCGAGATTGGTCAGTGGACCTGCGGCGACGATGGCGATGCGTTTGGCGGGATGCTGTTTGTCGAAGGCGTAAGGCAGGTCTGCCTGCGCCACTTCGCCCTCGCGCGTATCGACCATTTTGACATAGCCGCCCAAGGGGATGGGTGCCAAACACCATTCGGTATCGCCGCGTTTTCTGCTGAAAAACGGTTTGCCGAAGCCGACAGAAAAGCGCACAACCTTGACGCCGCACAATCTGGCGACGATGTAGTGTCCGAATTCGTGCAGGCTGACCAAAATCAGGATGGCGAAGATAAAAGCTAGAAGGGTTTGCAAAAGAATCTCTCTGGTTGGGTATGGGTTGACGTTGCCGATGTTTCAGACGACATATGAGGGCAGGGGTCGTCTGAAAAACATTCGCAATGTATGGAAAATATTATTGGTGTTATTTTGCCGATTATAAAGCCAGTCTACCGTTTTGTCCGCCACACATGACGGATGGGCGGGTTTTCAGACGACCTGTCATTTTTTACCGTTGCGGCACGGTTTATCCCAATGCGGCGATAAATTCCTGCGCCTGCCTGCGGGTAACGGCGTCTTGAGCCAGCAGGTTTTCGATATTGCCAAGATCGTCTGAAAAGTCTTGTGCAAGACAGTGGGCGACGGTTTTGGCAATGTCGGTAAACTTAATCTGTCCGTCCAAAAAGGCGGCAACGGCGGCTTCGTTGGCGGCGTTCAATACGCAGGGCGCGGCTCCGCCTGCGTTCATGGCTTCATAGGCGAGCCTCAGGCAGGGGAAGCGGTCAAAGTCGGGCTTTTGGAAGGTCAGCGCGGACAATGCGTCGAAATCAAGGTCGCCGACACCCGAATCGATGCGCTCGGGCAAGCCCAAACAATAAGCGATGGGCGTACGCATATCGGGATTGCCCAGTTGTGCCAACACGGAGCCGTCGCGGTAGCGCACCATGCTGTGTATCACGGATTGCGGATGGATGACGACTTCGAGTTTGTCAGGCGGACAGTTGAACAGCCAATGCGCTTCAATCAGCTCCAAACCTTTGTTCATCATGGTGGCGGAATCGACGGAGATTTTGCGCCCCATGCTCCAATTGGGGTGTTTGACCGCTTGGGCGGGCGTAATGCTGTCGAACGTGCCTAAATCGGTCGTTAAAAACGGGCCGCCGGAAGCGGTCAGGATAATCGAACGGATGCCGTGTTCGTTCAGACGGCCTGTGTAATCGCGCGGCAAAACTTGGAAAATGGCGTTGTGTTCGCTGTCGACGGGCAACACTGCCGCGCCGTTTGCACGGGCGGTTTCCATAAACAACGCGCCGGAAACCACCAACGTCTCTTTGTTCGCCAGATAAATGGTTTTGCCTTTTTGCGCCGCCGCCAGCGCGGAAGGCAGCCCCGCCGCACCGACGATGGCGCACATGACACCGCTGACTTCATCGGCAGACGCAACGTCAACCAATGCCTGCGCGCCGTGTAAAACCTGCGTCGCCGTGCCGTCGCGTTTCAACATGGCTTCAAGCCGGGCGGCATGTTCGGCATCGGCAACGACGGCATATTCGGGGCGGAGCGTTTGACATTGAGCCGCCAGTTTCTCAACCTGCTTATGCCCCGCCAGCGCGAATACGCGGAATTTTTCGGGATGGCGCGAAACAACGTCCAGCGTGCTTTCGCCTATGCTGCCGGTACTGCCTAATATGGTCAGGACTTGTGGTGTCATAATGAGGATAACTTTATACCGGATGCCGTCTGAAGCGTTTTCAGACGGCATAGAATCAATTTAAAACCGACATCATCGCCGCATAGACGCTGATGACGGCAATCAGGCTGTCGGTGCGGTCGAACACGCCGCCGTGTCCGGGCAGCAGGTTGCTGCTGTCTTTGATGCCTGCCGCGCGCTTGAGCCAGCTTTCCAAAAGGTCGCCGCATATGCTGACGACGGTCAGCACCAAACCGATTAACACGGTATCGAACCAGCCTGTATCGAATGCCAGCCAGCCGGCACCTCGTACGGCAGTCATGTACACTGCCACGCAAATCGCGCCGCCGATTGCGCCTTCCCAGCTCTTGCCGGGGCTGATTGCCGGTGCGATTTTGTGTTTGCCGAACGCCTTGCCGCTGAAATACGCGCAAACGTCGGCAACCCAGACCAGGCCCATGACGGCGAGCAGCGGCAGGGCATCATCGGGATGCGGGCGCAGGGATACGAGCGCGAACCAAAACGGCATGACCAGAAGCCAGCCGACGGCATAAACCTGCCAACCGCCGTTGAGCCTCCATTTGAATCTCAACCATAAAGGCATGATGGCGAGCCAAAATGCCAAAACAACATACCAAACCAAATTAGGCAGCATCCAGCCGCCCGCATAGGCAACCACGCCGAAAACCAAGGTTGCGGCAAGATAATGGTTGGTTTTGATTTTGCACAAGCCGCCCATACGGGCATATTCCCACAAGGCAATCAGGGCAATCAGTCCGCAAAATGCAGCCCACAACCATTGCGGCGCGTAAAACAGCATGCCCAGCATCAGCGGCAGCAGCCACATAGCGGTTATTACCCGTTGTTTCAGCATATTCAGTTCCTTTGCTGTTCGATAGGCAGTTGCTCGGAGGTGCGTCCGAACCGCCGTTCGCGTTTTTGGAACGAAGCGACGGCATCGTCCAAAGCCTTGCCGTCAAAATCGGGCCACAAAATATCGGTGAAATACAGTTCGGCATAAGCCATTTGCCAGAGCAGGAAATTACTGATGCGCGTTTCGCCGCCGGTGCGGATGAACAAATCCGGTTCCGGTGCATCGCCCAGCATCAAGTGTTTCGCCAGCGTGTCTTCCGTAATCTCGGATACGCCTTCGGCAATCAGTTTGTTTGCCGCCTGCAAAATGTCCCAACGTCCGCCGTAATCGGCGGCAATGCTCAGGGTCAGGCCGGTATTGTTTGCCGTCAAGGCTTCCGCTTCTTCGATGCCTTGCAGAATCTGCCGATTAAAGCGTTCGCGGCTGCCCAGTATTTTCAGGCGCATATTGTTTTCGTGCAGACGGCGTACCTGTTTTTGCAAAGCCTGTAAAAACAGCCCCATCAGGAACGAAACTTCGTCTTCGGGGCGGCGCCAGTTTTCGGTTGAAAAGGCAAACACGGTCAGATATTGCACACCCAGTTTGGCGCAATGCTTCACCATATTTTCCAATGCGTCCAAACCGCGTTTGTGTCCCATTATGCGCGGGAGAAAACGTTTTTTCGCCCAACGGCCGTTGCCGTCCATAATTACGGCGATATGCTTGGGAATGGCGGTGTGTTCTAAAACGGCCTGCGTGCTGCTTTTCATGTCTGCCTTTCGCGGTTCGGCGTTCAAATGCCGTCTGAACGCCGAACCGTGCAGGTTAAATTGCCATCAAATCTTCTTCTTTGGCAGTCAGGAGTTTGTCGGCTTCGGTAATGTATTTGTCGGTCAGTTTTTGAACCGCTTCTTCGCCGCGACGTGCCTCGTCTTCGGAAATTTCTTTGTCTTTGAGGAGTTTTTTGATGTGGTCGTTGGCATCGCGGCGCACGTTGCGGATGGAGACGCGGCCTTCTTCCGCTTCGCCGCGTACGACTTTAATCAGGTCTTTGCGGCGTTCCTCGGTCAGCATGGGCATCGGTACGCGGATCAAATCGCCGACGGCTGCCGGGTTCAGTCCCAAGTTTGAATCGCGGATGGCTTTCTCGACTTTGGCAGCCATATTGCTTTCAAACGGTTTCACGCCGATGGTGCGCGCGTCCAGAAGCGTTACGTTGGCAACTTGGCTGACGGGGACCATGCTGCCCCAGTATTCGACTTCCACTTGGTCGAGCAGGCCGGTATGCGCGCGGCCGGTACGCACTTTCGCCAGATTTTCTTTCAGTACTTCGACCGAACGCTGCATCTTGCCTTCGGCTGTTTTTTGAATATCGTTGATCATATTGTTCTTTCGGTAAGATAAGGTAAGCGGGCAGCCGTCTGAAACGCGCTTCAAACCTTTCAGACGGCATGAAAACTGTTAACTGCGAATAGTACCGTTATTCGGGCATGACGACAAGGTAGGCGGATTGGGGATGCCGTCTGAAGCGGTAGGCGTTTCAGACGGCATCGTGTTTGACCGTCAACTGTGTTCCCGTGTTTCAAGCAGGCTTTGGCGCAGGTGTTGGCGTTCGTGGGCATCCAGCCATTTGCGGCGGGTGCGTTGCAGCAGGATGACGAGGGCGGAAATTTCCTGACGCATATTGGTGCTGAGCCAGAGGAAGCCCTGCCATTGGTAGTGGAGGTGTTCGGCGAGGGCTTCCAGTTCGGGGTTGATGGCGGTGTCGATGCGGATGCGGCGGGCGTGTCTGCCGTTGATAAGGGCGACGGTTTGTTGCAGGTCGGTTTGGAGCAGGGTGAAGTGGCGGTCGAGCAGCCGGATTTCACTGCTGTTGAGTTTGGGAGATTGCAGCTTGGCGGCGGTGGTCAGGAGCAGCTCGGTGGTGTTGACGATTTTACGGTGGGCGTGCTGCATGGCTTCCATCATGGCGGGGTTGATGCGGCTTTCGCCCGATGTGGCGGCGAGGTGGCTGCGGCTTTTGACCATGCGTGCGTTGATTTGGCGCATTTTCGCCATGTTCTCTTCGAGGCGTTCGCGGGTCATGCGCCTGCCGTTGCTGATTTCGGCAATCATTTTGCTGCAGTCGGTCAGGTTGTCGGCAAGCATGAAACGCCACATCAGTGTGGATTTCAGCGGCAGAAGTTTGGCGGCGGCGATGGCAATGGCGGCGCCGATGAGGACGTTCATGGCGCGCATGAGTCCGCTGTCGAGCCATTCGTTGCCGTTGTCGCCGATGAGCATGCACATGGTCAGTCCGGCCAGCATGGGGACGTAACCGTTTTTGCCGACCGCCGCCCAACCGGCCAGTGCGCTTGCCGTGCCGACGGTAAGGTAGAAGAGGAGGTTGTCGTGGAAATAATGCTGGTTAAGCCATAAGACGCTCAAACCCGCGCCTAGGCCGATAACTGTGCCGAGCATGCGTTCCACCGCCTTGGAGTAAATGGCTCCTTGGAACTGGAGCATGCCGAGGACGACGAAGACGGTCATGCCTATCCATTCGCCGTGTTGGAGGTGGAACATCCGGGCGGTGGCGGTGGCGAACAGGACGGCTCCGCCGAGCCGGACGGAGTGGATGAGGCGGCGGTAGCGGTAGCGTTCGTAGGAGTTGAGCCAGCGGCTGGAAAGGCGGTTGCGTTGTGAGGTGTTCATATCGGTTGCCGTCTGAAGCGGAAATGTGAAAAAGCACAGGCTTCCCGGGGAAGGGAGGGTCTGTGCTTGGTATTGGTGCCGGAGAAGGGAATCGAACCCCCGACCTTCGCGTTACGAATGCGCTGCTCTACCGACTGAGCTACACCGGCTTTTTTCGTTATGATATATATGAACGGTTGTTTCTGCAACTTTTTGGGCTGCTGGCAAAGTTTTGCACGTTATAATGCGGTTTGCTTCGTGAGGAGGGTCGGTGATGTATGTGAACGAGAAATATCCCTATGCGGCTTTGTTTGCGGGGTTGGTGTTTTTGACGCTGCCGTTCGCACTGTCGGTGCATGATGCCTTGGCATTTGTGTTCGGACGGACGGGGTTGCTGGTGTCGGTGTCGGACGGCGGATTCGGCTGGCGTGGCGGTTGGGACGGCGTGGCGTGGTTTGTGTATGGCGTGTTTGCGTTTTTGAACCTGGTCGTGTCGGCGGGTCTGACGAAGCTGGCGTATAAGAAGATGATGCGGCGGCATTCCCGTTACGCGCTGTTTCTGTCGGGCGTGGCGGCTTGCGCGGCGGCGGCGGTGGCTTGGATTTTCGAGCTGTTGTTGGGCAGTGCCGCCTTGGGCGGGCTGCGCGGGGAGGCGGTGTTGGAATATGCGTTTGCCGTGTGGCTGGTGGCGATGCTGACGCTGCCCAAACGCTTGACGCGCGCGCCGGTGCAGCCGGTGGTGTTTCACAGGAAAAAATAGGTTGGAACGTGAAATGCCGTCTGAAACGCCGAGACGCGGTTTCAGACGGCATGTTTTTCCGTTAACATTACGCCTGAACATGGACAGGATAGGGATATGGAACGCAAAGAACGCCTGCAATCGGGTATCGCCGCATTGGGTTTGGATATTTCCGCAGCGGCACAGGACAGGCTTTTGGCCTATGTGGATTTGTTGAAAAAGTGGAACAAAACCTACAATCTGACCGCCCTGCGCGACGAGGAAAAAATGATTGTCCATCATCTTTTGGACAGCCTGACGCTGCTGCCCCATATCGAGGGTGTGCAAACGATGCTGGATGTCGGTTCGGGTGGCGGCCAGCCCGGCATTCCGGCGGCGGTGTGCCGTCCGGATGTGCAGATAACCCTTTTGGATGCGAATACGAAGAAAACGGCTTTTTTACAGCAGGCGGTTATCGAGTTGGGGTTGGACAATGTGCGCGTGGTATCCGGACGCGTGGAGGCGGTTTCGGACGTGCGTGCCGACGTGATTACCAGCCGTGCGTTTGCAGAACTGGCGGATTTTGTGTCGTGGACGGGGCATCTGTTGAAAGACGGCGGATACTGGGCGGCGATGAAGGGCGTATATCCGCAGGAAGAAATCGGCCGCCTGCCCGCCGGTGTTTTTGTAGAAAAAGTGGTGAAGGCCGATGTGCCGGATTTGGACGCGGAACGCCATATCGCCATCATTCGTAAACGCTGACCGCACGTCGGTCGGTATGAATACCTTTTTGGTGCGGATAACGGTAAAATTCCGCATAGTTTTTCTTTTTTCAATTTATTTAGACGGGATATAGGTCGGTACATGAGTGCGAACATCCTTGCCATCGCCAATCAGAAGGGCGGTGTGGGTAAAACGACGACGACGGTCAATTTGGCGGCTTCGCTGGCATCGCGCGGCAAACGTGTGTTGGTGGTCGATTTGGATCCGCAGGGTAATGCGACGACGGGCAGCGGTATCGACAAGGCAAGTTTGGAATCCGGTGTTTATCAGGTCGTACTGGGCGATGCGGACGTGCAGTCGGCGACGGTACGCAGCAAAGAGGGCGGATACGCTGTGTTGGGTGCGAACCGCGCGCTTGCCGGTGCGGAAATCGAGCTGGTGCAGGAAATCGCCCGGGAAGTGCGTTTGAAAAACGCGCTCAAGGCAGTGGCGGAAGATTACGACTTTATCCTGATCGACTGTCCGCCTTCGCTGACGCTGTTGACGCTTAACGGGCTGGTGGCGGCGGGCGGCGTGATTGTGCCGATGTTGTGCGAATATTACGCGCTTGAGGGGATTTCCGATTTGATTGCGACCGTGCGCAAAATCCGTCAGGCGGTCAATCCCGATTTGGACATCACGGGCATCGTGCGTACGATGTACGACAGCCGCAGCAGGCTGGTTGCAGAAGTCAGCGAACAGTTGCGCAGCCATTTCGGGGATTTGCTTTTTGAAACCGTCATCCCGCGCAATATCCGCCTTGCGGAAGCGCCGAGCCACGGTATGCCGGTTATGGCTTATGATGCGCAGGCAAAGGGTACCAAGGCGTATCTTGCCTTGGCGGACGAGCTGATGGCGAGGGTGTCGGAAAAATAGGTAAATCCAAATCAGGATATCCGTGGCGTTATTTTTGTCCGTACCGAAATACCGGTGCCTTGATGTTTTTTAGCGGTGTGCATGAATATAAAAAATGCCGTCTGAAGTTCAGACGGCATTTTTGTTTTTGAAAACGGTGGTTACGGTTTTTTGGGAAGCGGTTTATCGCAATGACCTGAAACAGCCAAATTCAGTTTTGAGATTGCTGCTTTGCCTGTTGTTTCGTCTACTTCTTCCAAGTTTGCACCGCCTACGAATACGCCCAATTTAATATATTGACGGATAAAGTGATTTTTCCCTGAAATAGCGTTTAGGGTAAGTAGGTTTTCTGAAAATTCAGATTCGGTTGCCAGTATATGGGGTTTGTCCCCATCGACTTCCGTATAAAAAAATACTTTGTCGGCTGATTCCCCCAAACAGTTTCCGTCAACATAAATATCTTTTTTCAAAGCCTTGCCTACAAAGCTGTCGCGATAGACATACACCCCTGATTTGCCGGTTGATGGAGGGTTGAAACGTTTGATTTGTTCAGATGTCTGTGTATCTGCCATTGGAACTGATGCACAGCCGGCTATTATAAGTGCAGTCATCAACGTGGCGGCAAAAGCTATATTTTTTGTACCCATTATATTTTCTTTCCAGTTCGGTTTGATATTTGGAGATATTATCTTCAAAGAATACTGTTTTCAATACTAAAACAGTTTCGAATCGAACTGTTGGTATTATTTAAAACAACGACTGCTGCGAGAGTAGGTTTCTGACGGGAGCGAAGTCTCGGCGGTGTTCGGGCAGCACGCCGTATTGTTTGAGGGCTTCCAGATGCTGCTTTGTGCCGTAACCTTTGTGTTTGTCGAAACCGTATTGGGGATGGCGTTGCGCCAGTGCGTACATTTCTGCATCGCGTGCGGTCTTTGCCAAAACGGATGCGGCGGAGATTTCGATGATTTTGCTGTCGCCTTTGACGACGGCTTCGGCAGGGATGCCTAAATGTTCTGGAATGCGGTTGCCGTCGATGAATATTTTTTCGGGACGCACAGCCAAACCGTCAACGGCGCGTTTCATGGCGAGCATGGTGGCGTGCAGGATGTTGAGGCTTGCGATTTCTTCGGGCGTGGCGGCGGCGACGTGCCACGCGGCCGCCTGATCTTTAATCATTTCGGCAAGCGCGTCGCGTTTTTTCTCGCTGAGTTTTTTGGAGTCGGTCAGTCCGGGCAGGTCGAATGTTTCCGGAAGGATGACGGCGGCGGCAAACACGCTGCCGACTAAAGGTCCGCGTCCTGCCTCGTCCACGCCGGCGGTCAGTATGTGCATGATGTTTCCTGTCGGGATGGTACGATGCCGTCTGAAAGGGCTTCAGACGGCATCGTACCGATGTGTTTATTTCGCGTCTTTAAACCCGCGCTTCAAATGCACCATCAGCAATGCCACTGCCGCAGGGGTTACGCCGGAAATGCGGCTTGCTTGTCCGACGGTTTCGGGTTTGTGCTGGTTGAGCTTTTGCTGCACTTCGGCGGACAAACCTTTGACTTTGCTGTAATTAATGTCGTCGGGCAGCTTTAAGGTTTCGATGTCACGGCGGCTGTCGATTTCTTCGTTTTGGCGGTCGATATAGCCTTGGTATTTGACTTGGATTTCGACTTGTTCGACCACGCTGTCGGCAAGTGCGGTTTCAGGTTGTGCGTCAGGCAGGGTCATCAGCGCGGCGTAGTCGAGGTTCGGACGGCGCAGGAGGTCGTGCAGGTTGGCTTCGCGGCTGAGTTTTTGGCCGAATACGCGCAGTTGCTCTTCTTCGGCGAGTTTTTGTGGCGTGTACCACGTTGTTTTCAAACGTTGGATTTCGCGTTCGATGGCTTCGCGTTTTTCGTTGAACATGCGCCATTGCGCTTCACCCACCAAGCCGATTTTGTAGCCGTCTTCGGTCAGGCGCATATCGGCGTTGTCTTCCCTGAGTTGCAGGCGGTATTCGGCGCGGCTGGTGAACATGCGGTAGGGTTCGTTCACGCCTTTGGTGATGAGGTCGTCCACCAATACGCCGAGATAGGCTTGTTCGCGGCGCAGCAGGAGCGGGTCTTGTTCGCGGACGTATTGCACGGCGTTTGCGCCTGCGAGCAGGCCTTGTGCGGCGGCTTCTTCGTAGCCCGTTGTGCCGTTGATTTGTCCGGCGAAGAAGAGGCCTTGGATGGTTTTGGTTTCGAGGCTGGCTTTGAGGTTGCGCGGGTCGAAGTAGTCGTATTCGATGGCGTAGCCAGGGCGCAGGATATGGGCGTTTTCAAGGCCCTTCATGCTGCGGACGAGGGCGATTTGGATGTCGAACGGCAGGCTGGTGGAGATACCGTTTGGATAGTATTCGTGCGTAGTCAGGCCTTCGGGTTCGAGGAAAATCTGATGGCTGTCTTTGTCGGCGAAGCGGTTGATTTTGTCTTCGATGGACGGACAATAACGCGGGCCGACGCCTTCGATTTTGCCGGTAAACATCGGGCTGCGGTCGAAGCCTGAGCGGATAATGTCGTGGGTTTGCAGGTTGGTATGCGTAATCCAGCAGGACACTTGGCGAGGGTGCATATCGGCGCTGCCACGTACGGACATTACGGGAACGGGCGTGTCGCCGGGCTGTTCGGTCAGTTGGGAGAAGTCAATCGTGCGCCCGTCAATACGCGGTGGCGTGCCGGTTTTCAGACGGCCTTGCGGCAGGTTCAATTCGCGCAAACGTCCGCCCAGCGATTTGGCGGCGGGGTCGCCCGCGCGGCCGCCTTCGTAGTTTTCCAAACCGATGTGGATTTTGCCGGACAAAAACGTGCCTGCGGTCAACACGACGGCGCGTGCTTTAAACTCCACGCCCATCGCGGTAACCACGCCGCTGATGCGTTCGCCGTCGAGCGTTACGTCTTCGACGGCTTGTTGGAAAAGGTCGAGGTTTTCTTGGTTTTCCAACATCTCACGGATGGCGGCTTTATAAAGGATGCGGTCCGCCTGTGCGCGCGTGGCACGAACCGCCGCGCCTTTGCTGGCATTCAGGCGGCGGAACTGGATGCCTGATTTGTCGGTGGCTAATGCCATCGCGCCGCCGAGCGCATCGAGTTCGCGCACGAGATGTCCTTTGCCGATGCCGCCGATGGAGGGGTTGCACGACATTTGTCCGAGCGTTTCGATGTTGTGTGTGAGCAAAAGCGTCTGCGCGCCCATGCGTGCGGCGGCAAGCGCGGCTTCCGTGCCTGCGTGTCCGCCGCCGACGACGATAACGTCGTAGGTTTTGGGGTAAATCATGTGGGTCATGTGTGTATTGCCTGTCGGTTTTTCAGACGGCATTCCAAGCAGGATGCCGTCTGAAAAACGAAATGGATTCAAAAGTAAAGGTTTGGGATTGTACGCTTTTTTGCTTTGTTTTTACAGTGCGCGCGGGAAGAGAAAAGCCGCTTCGTGAAGAAGCGGCTCCGGTAAGGGCGGGATTTACCAAACGTCGGATTTGATACGGCGTTTCAGACCCGGATGTTCAGAAAGTTTGAATTCGGGGTCTTTGCCCATTTTCAGCTTGGCTGTGTAATCGCGCAGCAGCATGAATGCCAAGGGCGAGAGCAACAGGATGGCGATGAGGTTAATCCATGCCATGATGCCCATTGCCATGTCTGCCATATCCCATACCAAGGGTACGTTGGCAACCGCGCCGAAGTAGACCCATGCCAAAACCAGCATACGGAAAACGGCGGTAACCAGCCAATGGCTCTTGATGAATTGGACGTTGGACTCGGCATAGGCATAGTTGCCGATAACGGTTGAAAAGGCAAACATAAACAGGATGACGGCAAGGAAGCCCGCGCCCCATTGGCCCACTTGGCTGACAATCGCCGCCTGCGTCAACGCCGCACCGCTCAGGTCACCGTAAGGCTGTTGATAGGTCAAGACGATAAAGGCGGTGCATGAGCAGACGATGATGGTATCGACGAAAACGCCCAACATTTGAATCATGCCTTGGGAGACGGGATGTTTCACTTCGGCAGCGGCGGCGGCATTCGGTGCGGAACCCATACCCGCCTCATTGGAATACAGGCCGCGTTTGATACCCTGCATCATGGTGGTTGAAATCAGGCCGCCGAGGAAACCGCCTGCAGCCGAATCGAAGTTGAACGCGTTGGAGAAAATCTGACCGAACACGTCAGGAATCAGGGAAATATTGGTAGCAATGATGAAGAGTGCTATGACGAGGTATAAAACCGCCATCAGCGGAACGATGATTTCCGCGGCTTTGGATACGCGGCGGATACCGCCGAAGATAATCGGGGCGGTCAGAATGACCAGAGCGACGCCGACATAGTGTTGGTCCCAGCCCCATGCCGCTTTGGTGGTATCGGCGATGGTATTGGTCTGTACGGCTTCAAATACAAAGCCGAAACAGAAAATCAGGCTCAGGGCGAACAAAACGCCCAGCCATTTTTGTCCCAGGCCTTGCGTGATGTAGTAGGCAGGACCGCCGCGGAAGTGGTGGTTGTCGTAGTCCCGGACTTTAAAGAGTTGGGCCAGCGAAGATTCGACAAACGCCGAACTCATGCCGATTAAGGCGGTTACCCACATCCAGAACACTGCGCCCGGCCCGCCGAGTTTGATGGCAATTGCCACACCGGCGATGTTGCCCACACCTACGCGGCTGGCAAGGCCGGTTACAAATGCTTGAAACGGGGTGATGCCGTGAGGGTCGTCCCCCTGTTTGCGGCCGCCGATCATTTCTTTGATACTGCGTCCGAGCAGGCGGAATTGGACGAAACCTGTGGCAATGGTAAAGAAAATACCCGTACCCAAAAGCATATAAACCAAGTATGACCACATCGGGTCGTTGATGGTGCCGACCCAGCCGTGCAGCCATTCGGTGAAGTTTCCGTTCATCGTATGTTCCTCTAAAGTTGAAGTTGTCCGGGTGCGGCGGTGCATCCGGAGCGTATCCGTATTCCACAGACAGGTTAACAGGTTTTAAATTTTGTAAATGCTATTCTAGCAGATTGTCAACAAATTCAGAAAAATTTACATCGCCGTCCGTCGAGGCGTTAGAATCCTATTTTGTTTGGAGGGAGTAAGATGAAACTGCCTGTTTTTGCCGTAACTTCGGGCGAGCCTGCCGGTATCGGGCCCGATATCTGTCTGGATTTGGCGTTTGCCCGCCTGCCTTGCCGCTGCGTGGTTTTGGGCGATAAAAACCTGTTGGGCGCACGTGCCGGGGCTCTGGGGAAAGATGTCGTCCTGCGCGACTTTGATCCGGAATCAGGCGGTATATCGGAAGACGGCATACTCGAAGTGCTGCATATTCCGACTGCAGAACCGGTCGAGGCCGGGAGGCTTAATCCCGCCAATGCCGCTTATGTGCTGCAACTTTTAGACACTGCGCTCACAGGCATTTCAGACGGCATCTTCGACGGCATCGTCACTGCGCCTTTACACAAAGGCATCATCAACGATGCACATGCCTGTACGGGATTTTTCAGCGGACATACCGAGTATCTGGCGGAAAAAAGCGGCACGGGGCAGGTTGTGATGATGCTTGCCGGCAAAGGCCTGCGTGTCGCCCTCGTAACGACCCATCTGCCGTTAAAAGATGTTGCCGCTGCCATTACGCAGCCGTTGATAGAGTCGGTTGTCCGCATCCTGCATCACGATTTAAAACACAAATTCGGCATCAAAAATCCCAAAATCCTTGTCGCCGGACTTAATCCCCACGCCGGCGAAGGCGGACACCTCGGACATGAAGAAATTGAAATCATCATTCCGACGCTAGAAAAACTACGCCTCGAAGGCATCGATGCAGCCGGCCCTTTCCCGGCAGATACGCTGTTTCAACCGTTTATGCTGGAGGGTGCGGATGCCGTACTGGCCATGTACCACGACCAAGGGCTGCCCGTGTTGAAATATCACAGTTTCGGACAGGGTACGAACATTACGCTGGGTCTGCCCTTTATCCGCACCTCCGTCGATCACGGCACGGCGCTTGACTTGGCGGCAACCGGCAGGGCGGATTCAGGCAGCCTGATAACTGCCGTGGAGACTGCTGTCGAAATGGCAGGGCGGAAGGTTTGAACGCAATCATAAAAAAGCCGTCTGAAATTGGTTCGGACGGCTTTTTTATCAAAATCTCATGATGGGTTGAGACACATCTGCGGTTTTGCTTTTTCTTTGTAAGCCGCCTTTTCAATACAGTCCGGCGGTTCGGATGATGCGGTGCAAATATGGTTTTAAAGACGGCAAAAGGGGTTCTGCAAAACAGAACCCCTTTTGCCGTCTTTTTTACCGTTGCCGTATCAGTCTTTTCTGGTTTCAATCAGAATCATGTTTTCAGCGGGAACGGTTACCGGTTCAAGTGGCTTGGGCTGTTCGGAACGACGCATGCCGCGTTCGGTTTGAACTTCGGGTTGAGCCGCCCATGCCTTTAATGCGGCGGTATCGGTTTCAACCAGGATGAGCCCGTCGCTTTGTTCGGGTTCTTGCACCTGACTTGCGGCGGCAGTGGCGTTTTCAGACGGCATTTCCTGTGCTTCGGCTTTCGGTGCTACGCCTTCGGGAAGGATGGCAGCAACGGCCTGACGGATTTTTTCTGCCGCATCATAAACCAGTGCGTCGTTGTTTGAAACGGCGGGAGATGCTGTCGGAACGTCCCTTTCTGTAACCGGTTCGGTAATGCTGACGGTAATCGGAGCATTTGCATCGTTTTCCCCGAAAACATGGGCGACAGCGGAACGGACTTTGTCGGCGGTATCGCGGATATTCAGGTATTGTTCGATTTTAGAGGCAGAGGGGATGTTGCGTTTCTTACCATTTTGCCGGCGGTCGCGCTTGGTGTCGCGTCCTGCCCGTTCTTTGCCTTCGCGTTTGCCGCGTTCTTGGCGGCTGCGATCGGACTGCTGCCTGCTGCCTTTGCCTTCTGCCGCGACCGGTTCGGAGGGTACGTTTTGCTCTGTCTGTATGCCCGTTTCGACAGCGGCTGCGGTTTCGGCGGCAATTTGGTTGCGTTCGTTGCGGTTGACGTTGCGGCGGCGTTTGCCGGACGGGACTTCGGTTTCAGACGGCATGGTATCCGCAACGGGGGCAGGAGCCTGATTGATGCGTTCTTGGATTTCCGCTTCATTGGCACGTTCGGCAGCACGGTTGTTGCGTCCGTTGCGGCGTCTGCCGTCATTGTTGTGCGTCTCGGCTTTTGCGTTACGGGCCGGCTGTTCGTCGTCTTTGCCGGCAACTTCGCGGACTTCTACCTTGCTGCCTTCGCGTTTACTGCGGCGCGGTGTTTGACGGCGGCTGTTGTTACGGTTTGCTGCGGTGCGTTTTCCGGAGGTTTCTGCAACGGGCTGGGCTTCGGTTGTGCTGCTGCCGAAAATACGTTTCAGCCATGCTTTGAAGCTGTCCCACCAGGAATTTTGTTTTTTCTCGGCAACTATCGGTGCGGGTTGTGTATGGCGCACGCCTTTGACGGCGGGTTCGGGACGGGCGGCTTTGGCTTTTTCGCTGCCGAAAGGTTTGGCGGATTCGTCTTCTTCCGGCTCGGCAACGCGTTTGTAGCTCGGTTCGCCGTCTTCTTCTACGTCATCGATGCGGATGCGGTTGATTTCGTAGTGCGGATTTTCCAAGTGGATGTTTGGAATCAGGACGACGTTCACATCCAAGCGCTCTTCCATCGCAAACAGCTCGGCGCGTTTCTCGTTCAACAAGAAGGTGGCAACATCGACAGGCACTTGTGCGCGTACTTCGCCGGTGTTGTCTTTCATTGCTTCTTCTTGAATGATGCGCAAAACGTGCAGGGCGGTGGATTCGATGCCGCGGATGACGCCGGTGCCGGCACAGCGCGGACACGCAACATGGCTGCTTTCGCCCAAAGCCGGTTTCAAACGTTGACGGCTCAATTCCAAAAGGCCGAAGCGGGACAGTTTGCCCATTTGCACGCGTGCGCGGTCTTTTTTGAGCGCGTCGCGCAGGACGTTTTCAACATCGCGCTGGTGTTTCGGATTTTCCATGTCAATGAAGTCGATGACGACCAAACCGCCCAAGTCGCGCAGGCGCATTTGGCGGGCGACCTCTTCGGCGGCCTCCATATTGGTTTTGAACGCGGTGTCTTCAATGTCAGAGCCGCGTGTGGCACGTGCAGAGTTAACGTCGATGGAAACCAGGGCTTCGGTATGGTCGATGACGATCGCGCCGCCGGAAGGCAGGCTGACGCTGCGTGAAAACGCGCTTTCGATTTGATGTTCGATTTGGAAGCGGGAAAACAGCGGCGTGTGGTCTTCGTAGAGTTTCAGACGGCCTATATTGCCCGGCATGACGTAGCTCATGAACTCGGCAACTTGGTCGTAAACTTCTTGATTGTCCACCAAAATCTCGCCGATGTCGGGACGGAAATAGTCGCGGATGGCTCGGATCAGCAGCGAGCTTTCCATAAAGAGCAGGTAGGGGTCATGATGTGCTTTTCCTGCTTCCTCGATGGCCTGCCAGAGTTGTTTGAGGTAGTTCAAGTCCCATTCCAACTCTTCCGCACTGCGGCCGATACCGGCGGTACGGGCGATGATGCTCATGCCGTTCGGAATGTCGAGTTCCGCCATGGCGGCTTTCAACTCTTGACGCTCTTCACCTTCAATACGGCGGGATACGCCGCCGCCGCGGGGGTTGTTCGGCATCAATACCAGATAACGTCCGGCGAGGCTGATGAAGGTGGTCAGCGCCGCGCCTTTGTTGCCGCGCTCGTCTTTTTCGATTTGGACGATGACTTCCATGCCTTCTTTGAGCACGTCTTGGATGCGCGCGCGTCCGCCTTCGTAGTCTTGGAAATATGAGCGGGAGACTTCTTTAAACGGCAAGAAGCCGTGGCGGTCGGTTCCGTAATCCACGAAACACGCTTCCAGCGACGGCTCGATGCGGGTAATGATGCCTTTGTAGATATTACCTTTGCGCTGTTCTTTACCCAGCGTTTCGATGTCCAAGTCCAAAAGGTTTTGGCCATCGACGATGGCAACGCGCAGCTCTTCGGCCTGCGTTGCGTTAAATAACATTCTTTTCATGATCACCTCGTGGGCAGGCGGCGTTCAGACGGCACATGCCCGGTTCGGCACTCCGGAATGCTGGGTTTTCCGATGTTCTCGGATGGAACCGGTAATCAGTTTTTGAGTTGAAAATCCGCAGGGATGCACGTTCCGAGGAACCGTGTGCGGAAGAGTCGGATAAAGAAGGCAATAAAGATCGATGCGGCGGTCTGTCTGCCGCGTTCCGAGCGGTATGGTCGGAAAAATGGGAGGCCGGCTTCTTCTTGTTATCGTTATGCCTGTGTTTTCGGGCGGTTTGCGTTTGGGGCTTGGGCCCGGCTGCCGTCTTACTTCCGCTCCGAAACGGCAAAATCAATTCAAACTTGACTACGTTCTGCGCCTGCCGGCTTGGAACAGGCGCAGGGAAAATGCTTTGCGGAGTGCTTTTTTAATATAAAATCCGATTTTAACAGTAAACCGTTTCAGGGCGCGTCGGGCGCGCTTTTTGCTGAAACGGACGTTCGGATTATAGATGAAAACGCACGAAATAAGCAAAGATTCGGTCAGCTTGATAGGGGTTGCCGAACATGAGGCGGGTCAACGCCTTGATAACTATCTGATAAAAATCCTCAAGGGTGTTCCCAAGAGCCATATCCACCGCATTATCCGCGCCGGCGAGGTGCGGTTGAACAAGAAACGCTGCAAACCCGACAGCCGTATTGCGGAGGGAGATACGGTGCGGATTCCGCCTGTGCGCGTGGCGGAGAAGAAAATGCCGTCTGAAAGGCGTGCCGCCGTACCGGCTCGTGCGTTTGAGGCGGTGTATGAGGATGACGCGCTGCTGGTGGTCAATAAGCCTTCCGGCGTGGCGGTGCACGGCGGCAGCGGCGTGAGTTTCGGCGTTATCGAACAGTTGCGCCGCGCCCGTCCGGAGGCAAAGTATTTGGAGTTGGTCCACCGTTTGGACAAGGATACGAGCGGCTTGTTGATGGTGGCGAAGAAACGCAGCGCGCTCGTCAAACTTCACGAAGCCATCCGTAACGACCACCCCAAAAAAATCTACCTTGCGCTGGGGGTGGGCAAACTGCCGGACGACAATTTCCATGTCAAACTGCCCTTGTTCAAATATACCGGCGCACAAGGCGAAAAGATGGTACGCGTCAGCGAGGACGGGCAGGCTGCGCATACGGTGTTCCGTGTGTTAAGCCGTTTTTCAGACGGCATTTTGCACGGTGTCGGGCTGTCGCACCTGACTTTGGTGCGGGCAACGCTGAAAACGGGTCGTACGCACCAAATCCGCGTGCATCTGCAATCTCAAGGCTGTCCGATTGCGGGCGACGAACGCTACGGCGATTATCAGGCGAACCGTCGTTTGCAGAAGTTGGGTTTGAAGCGGATGTTTTTGCACGCGTCCGAGCTGCACTTGAACCATCCGCTCACGGGTGAGCCGCTGGTGTTGAAGGCGGAGCTGCCGCCGGACTTGGCGCAGTTTGCGGTGATGTTGGAAAACGGGACGAAAATGTGAACCCCGATGCCGTCTGAAGCCTTCAGACGGCATCGGGACGTGAAAGTATGTGGGGACAGACGAATATGGTTGATAAAAAAAGCCCTTTGATTGCCGTCAGTGTCGGCGAAGCGTCGGGCGACCTGTTGGGGGCGCACCTGATACGCGCCATCCGAAAGCGTTGCCCGCAGGCGCGGTTTACCGGCATCGGCGGGGAACTGATGAAGGCGGAAGGTTTCGAGAGCCTTTATGATCAGGAGCGGCTGGCGGTGCGCGGTTTTGCCGAGGTGGTAAAACGCCTGCCGGAAATTTTACGGATACGCAGGGGGCTGGTACGGGATTTGCTGGCTTTGCAGCCCGATGTGTTTGTCGGCATCGATGCGCCCGATTTCAATCTGGGTGTGGCGGAAAAACTGAAACGGGCGGGCATTCCGACCGTGCATTATGTCAGTCCGTCGGTTTGGGCGTGGCGGCGGGAACGCGTGGGCAAAATCGTGTATCAGGTCAACCGCGTGCTGTGCCTGTTCCCGATGGAGCCGCAGCTTTATCTTGATGCGGGCGGACGTGCGGAGTTTGTCGGTCATCCGATGGCGCAGCTTATGCCCTTGGAAGACGACCGTGAAACGGCGCGGCAAACTTTGGGCGTGGATGCCGGCATCCCCGTATTCGCCCTGCTGCCCGGCAGCCGCGTCAGCGAAATCGATTATATGGCGCCGGTGTTTTTTCAGACGGCATTATTGTTGTTGGAACGCTATCCCGCCGCACGCTTCCTGCTGCCTGCCGCAACGGAGGCGACAAAGCGGCGTTTGGCGGAAGTTTTGCAGCGGCCGGAGTTTGCCGGATTACCGTTGACGGTAACCGACAGACAGTCTGAAACGGTGTGCAGGGCGGCGGATGCGGTGCTGGTAACGAGCGGTACGGCAACTTTGGAGGTGGCGCTGTGCAAGCGTCCGATGGTCATCAGCTACAAGATTTCGCCGTTGACCTATGCTTATGTGAAACGCAAAATCAAAGTGTCGCATGTCGGCCTGCCGAATATCCTGTTGGGTAAGGAGGTCGTGCCGGAGCTGCTTCAACATGATGCCGTACCGGAAAAACTGGCGGCGGCGTTGGCGGACTGGTACGAACACCCCGATAAGGTTGCCGCGCTGCAACGGGATTTCAGGGTGTTGCACCTGCTGTTGAAAAAAGATACGGCGGATTTGGCCGCGCGTGCGGTTTTGGAAGAGGCGGGATGTTGAGCGGTTAATGATATGCCGATACGGAGCCTGTCAGCAAAATGCCGTCTGAACAATATCTTTTCAGACGGCATTTTGTATGGGGGTTAACGGTTGTTCAGCCCGAGTACGTCCTGCATATCGTACAAACCTGTTTTGCCGTTTACCCAAACTGCGGCGCGGACGGCACCGGCGGCAAAGGTCATGCGGCTGCTGGCTTTGTGGGTGATTTCCACGCGCTCGCCGTCGGTGGCGAAGAGGGCGGTGTGGTCGCCGACGATGTCGCCTGCGCGGACGGTGGCAAAGCCGATAGTGGAAGGATCGCGCGGACCGGTGTGGCCTTCGCGGCCGTAAACGGCGCATTGTTTGAGGTCGCGGCCGAGCGCGCTGGCGATGACTTCGCCCATGCGTAACGCGGTGCCGCTGGGGGCATCGACTTTGTGGCGGTGGTGGCCTTCGATGATTTCGATGTCGTAGCCTTCGTTTAATACGCGGGCGACGGTGTCGAGGATGTGGAAGGTGAGGTTGACGCCGACGCTGAAGTTGGCGGCGAAGACAACGCCTGTTTTTTCGCCTGCGGCTTGGATGGCGGCTTTACCCGCATCGTCGAAGCCTGTTGTGCCGATGATGATGTTGACTTGTTTTTCCACGCATTTTTGCAGGTGTTTGAGGGTCGGCTCGGGGCGGGTAAAGTCGATGAGTACGTCGCTTTGTGCGAGAACGGCGTCAACGTCGTCTGAAATGGTGATGCCGGTTTTGAGTCCGACGGCGTAGCCTGCGTCCAGCCCGAGGGCTTCTGAGCCCGAGTGTTCGAGCGCGCCGGAAAGGACGGTGTCGGGATGGTTGTTGACGGCTTCAACCAATACGCGCCCCATGCGGCCGTTGACGCCTGCAATGGCGATTTTGAGCGGTGTCATGTGTGTTCCTTATTGTTTGTCTGCGTTTTGTTTCGCGCGGAGGGCTTCGGCGGCATTTTGGAGGGCGTCGCCTTCGGCGCGGACGAGCACGCCGTTTTCAAAATAGACGGTCAGATTGCTGCGTTCTTTGATGATGCCGTTGCGGGAGGTGTTGAAGGTATAGTCCCAGCGGTCGGTATGGAATGCGTTGTGCAACATGGGGCTGCCGAGCAGTAGCAGGACTTGGTCTTTGGTCATGCCGGCGCGGAGGGAGGCGACGGCGCGGGGTTCGAGTTCGTTGCCCTGTATGATTTTGAGTTTGTACGAGGGGAACAGTGAAACGCGTTCGACGCTGCACGCGGTCAGGCTGAACAGGGCGGAAAGGACGAGTATAAGGGTTTTGTTCACGGGAGAACCTTTCTGTGCAAATCAGGATGTCTAGTGTAGCACTGCTTGAATATTTTATAAAAGCGAACGATAATCATACGCTTAAGCGGTATTTCACCCTGTCTGTGTCCGACTGCCCGTCCGCCGTTGCGGTTTTGCTATTGCAAACTGCTATGGTGTGATAGTGGGCAAGCAGGCTGAAATTGCGTATTATAGCGTCTATTATTTTACAGGGATATTGAATATTATGGAAAAATTCAGCAACATTGCGCAACTGAAAGACAGTGGACTGAAAGTTACCGGCCCGCGTTTGAAGATTTTGGATTTGTTCGAGACTCATGCGGAAGAGCATTTGAGTGCCGAGGATGTGTACCGTATTTTGTTGGAAGAGGGTGTGGAAATCGGTGTGGCAACGATTTACCGTGTGCTGACCCAGTTTGAGCAGGCGGGTATTCTGCAACGCCATCATTTTGAAACGGGCAAGGCGGTTTATGAGTTGGACAAGGGCGACCACCATGACCATATCGTCTGTGTGAAATGTGGCGAGGTAACGGAATTCCATAATCCCGAAATCGAAGCCCTGCAAGACAAAATCGCGGAAGAAAACGGCTACCGCATTGTCGATCACGCGCTGTATATGTACGGTGTGTGCAGCGGTTGCCAGACTAAGGGCAAACGTTAAATCCGGACGGTTTGTTTTTTCAGACGGCATTCGTCATTTCGAATGCCGTCTGTGTTTTATGGAGGACTGATATGGGTATTCCGTTGCTTGCGCCCGGAGATTATGCGTTCCCCGATCCTGCCCGTGCATTGTCGGAGTACGAAGGGCTGGTCGGTGTGAGCAGGGATTTGGATGCGGGGAGGCTGCTTGAGGCGTATCGGCATGGCGTGTTTCCGTGGTTTTCCCGGGATGGGTGGTTTTTTTGGTATGCGGTCGGGCCCCGTGCGGTGGTGTTTCCCGACAGGCTGCATATTCCGCGTTCGCTGGCGAAAACGCTGCGCAACAGGGCATATAGGGTGACGGCAAACGGCTGTTTTGAACGCGTTGTGGCGCAGTGTGCGGACATGGTGAGGCCCGGGCAGGACGGCACTTGGATTGCGCCTGAGTTTCAGACGGCATACCTTCAGCTGCATGAAATGGGATACGCGCATTCGTTTGAGTGCCATTATCCCGATGAAAACGGTAAAACGAGGTTGGCGGGCGGGTTTTACGGCGTTCAGATCGGTAGGGTGTTTTATGGCGAATCGATGTTCGCATTACAACCGGATGCGTCAAAAATCGCGTTTGCCTGCGCCGTGCCGTTTCTCGCGTCTTTGGGTGTGGAACTGATAGACTGCCAGCAGGACACGGAACATATGCGCCGTTTCGGATCGGAATTGCTGCCGTTTGCGGATTTTGCCGCCCGGCTCCGAAGCCTGAATGCCGTACCTTTGAAAGAGGCGGTAGGCTGCTGCGAAGTGGCGTGCAACAGGTTGGGATAGCGGTTCTTGTGTGAAAATGCCGTCTGAAACTTGAAAACATCAGGTTTCAGACGGCATTTTGTTTGACGGGTTATTTGAGCGGGCGTACTTCCAAACCGAACATACGGCGTGCAGTGTTCAGCATTTGACAGCTGAATCCCCATTCGTTGTCATACCATGCGAAGACTTTAACCATGTTGCCGTCGACGACTTTGGTCAGCGTTGAGTCGAAGTGGCTGGCTTCGGTGGTGTGGTTGAAGTCCATGGAAACAAGCGGCAGGGTGTTGTAGCCCAAAACACCTTTGAGCTCGCCTTCTTCGGAGGCGGCTTTCAGCAGTGCGTTGATTTCTTCGGCTGTCGTGTCGCGTTCGGCCTGGAAGCTTAAATCGACCAGGGAAACGTTGACGGTCGGTACGCGGATGGCAAGCCCGTCGAGTTTGCCTTTCAATTCGGGCAGTACCAGTCCGACGGCTTTTGCCGCGCCGGTTTTGGTCGGAATCATGTTCTCTATGCCGCTGCGTGCCCGGCGGAGGTCTTTGTGGCGTACGTCGGTTACGGTCTGGTCGTTGGTCAGGGCATGGATGGTCGTCATCGCGCCTTTGACGATGCCGACGCTTGCGCTCAATACTTTGGCGACGGGGGCGAGGCAGTTGGTGGTGCAGGAGGCGTTGGAAACGACGGTCATGTCGTCGGTCAGGACGCCGTCGTTTACGCCGTAAACGACGGTCGCATCGATATCATCGCCGCCCGGTGCGGAAATGAGGACTTTTTTCGCGCCGCTTTCCAGATGTATTTTGGCTTTTTCTTTGCTGGTAAACGCGCCGGTACATTCCATGACCAAATCTACGCCGAGTTCTTTCCACGGCAGTTCGGCGGGATTTCGGGTGGAGAAGTAGGGAATTTTGTCGCCGTTGATGATGAGGTGGCTGCCGTCATGGGATACGTCGGCGTCAAAGCGGCCGTGCACGGTGTCGAATTTGGTGAGGTGGGCGTTGGTTTCAAGGCTGCCGCTGGCGTTGACGGCGACGATTTGGAGCTGGTCTTGGATTTTATAGTCGTAGATGGCGCGCAAAACCTGGCGGCCGATGCGTCCGTAGCCGTTGATGGCGACTTTGATGCCCATAGTATTGTCCTTTTGTGGGGTTGTGGTGAATTTTGGGGCAAATTATAGCAAATTCGTAGTAGTGTGTAATTAATATTTTATTGAAAACGGGTTGTGCCGCCGTAAGGACGGGAAGGTGCGGGCGGTACGGATGCAGGGAGGCAAAGGTTAACGAAATGCCGTCTGAAATGAGTTCGGACGGCATGGAGGGGTATTATGGCGCGGTGTTTTGTGCGGCTTCCTGTTTGGCTTTGTATTGTTTGAGGTATTCCAGTGCGGCCGCTTTTTCGTTGTCGCTGCCGTATTTCATATCGCGTTGCGCCCGGCGCAGTTCTGCACGTTCGCGTGCTTCGGCAATTTGTTTGGCCTGATAGTCTTTCCGGTTGTCGGCGGCAACGAGCCGGTCTTGCTGGTTTTGTGCCTTTGCCATGGCTTTGGCGATGAGGTCGGCAGGGTTAAATGCTGTTTTTCCCGGTGTGTCGGGGGTTTGCCGGCGGGTGTTGCGGACGGCTGCTTCCCGTTCGGCAAGCATGGCTTTGCGTTCGGCTGTTTCCTGCCGTTTGCGTTCGTTATGCCTGAGATAACGCGTGCGGGCGTGTTCGGCAGCGGCAAAACGGCTGTCTGTGGACAGGCTGAAACGGCGTGCGCGCGGCAGGAAAGTATCGGAAACGGGCTGCATGTGGATGCAGTCGACGGGGCAGGGGGCGATGCAGAGTCCGCAGCCGGTACATTCGTCGGCGATGACGGTGTGCATGAATTTGCTCGCACCCATGATGGCATCGGTAGGGCAGGCGCGGATGCAGGCAGTGCAGCCGATACAGGCGGATTCGTCTATCCATGCCAGTGCTTTGGGCTGTTTTTTTGACGGTTCGGCAACAGGTTTGCCGAGCAGGGCGGAAATGTCCCGAATGACGGCTTCTCCGCCCGGGGCGCAGAGGTTGTGCGCTTCGCCTTGCAGTATGGCTACGGCATAGGGCAGGCAGCCTTCATAGCCGCATTCTCGGCATTGAGTTTGGGGAAGGAGGCGGTCGATGTCGTCGGCTGTGGTGGTCATGGTGTTAAATTGCGGAATCGGAAGGGGATATTTTAGCAGAATTGTGTGCCGCAACTGTTTCGGATGATATGCGGTGTTTTGTTATAATGGGGCGGCGTGTGCTGTTTCAGACGGCATTTTGTCTGTTTTTCCTGTTCGGACGGTCTATGAACGAATTTTCGCTTGCTCCTATTGTGATTGTTTTGCTGGTGTCGGTTATTGCGGTGGTTTTGTGCCGCAAGTTTAACATCCCTTCTATGTTGGGCTACCTGCTCGTGGGTTTTTTGGCGGGTCCGGGTATGTTCAGCCTGATTCCGAAAAGTCATGCGACGGATTATTTGGGTGAGATCGGAATTGTGTTCTTGATGTTCAGTATAGGCTTGGAGTTTTCGCTGCCCAAGCTGAGGGCAATGAGGCGGCTGGTGTTCGGGCTGGGCGGTTTGCAGGTCGGTATTACGATGCTGTCGGTGATAGGCATCCTTATGCTGACGGGTGTGCCGTTCAATTGGGCATTCGCCGTGTCGGGTGCGTTAGCGATGTCGTCTACGGCGATTGTGAGCCGGATTTTGTCGGAAAAGACGGAATTGGGGCAGACGCACGGCCAGATGGTAATGGGCGTGTTGTTGATGCAGGATATTGCAGTTGTTCCGCTGATGATTCTGATTCCTGCGTTGTCGGGGAATGGCGGGGAAGGCAGCCTGTGGGCGGCACTAGGCCTTGCCGGATTGAAAATGCTGATTACGCTGGGCGTATTATTCGTCGTCGGCAGCAAAGTCATGTCGCGCTGGTTCAGGTTAGTTGCCAAACGCAAGTCGTCTGAACTATTTATGATAAATGTCCTGCTGGTAACCTTGGGTGTGGCTTATCTGACTGAGCTGGAAGGTTTGTCTATGGCGTTGGGCGCATTCGTTGCCGGCATGCTGCTTTCGGAAACGGAATACCGTTTCCAGGTGGAGGACGACATCCGTCCGTTCCGTGACATCTTGCTCGGTTTCTTCTTTATTACGGTTGGTATGAAGCTGGATGTGCAGGCCTTGATCGGCGGCTGGCAGCAGGTATTGATGCTGTTGGCCATTTTGCTGATTTTGAAGGCGTTGGTTGTATTTGCCATTGCATTCAAAATGAGGCATTCGGTTGCCGATAGTTTGAAAACCGCCCTGTACTTGGCACAGGGGGGTGAGTTTGGCTTTGTTATGCTGGCAATATCCAGCCAAATCAATATGGTTTCCCTTGAGTTGGAGCAGGCGGCGACGGCAGCGGTGCTACTGTCTATGATTATCGCCCCTTTTGTGTTGGGCAGCAGCGATGCGCTGGTAGGGCGTTTGGCCAAGTCAAGCTGGGATATGAAGTCGCTTGACTTGCACAGTATGTTGGTGGAAACCATGAGCAAGTCAGACCATGTGTTGGTTATCGGTTTTGGCAGGGGCGGGCAGACGGTCGGACGCGTGCTTGCCCAAGAGGGTATCCCGTATTTCGCACTTGATTTGGATATTGCGCGTGTACAAGTCGCGAGAAGTGCCGGCGAGCCGGTATCGTTTGGTGATGCGAAACGCCGGGAAGTATTGGAAGCCGCTGGTTTGGGGCGGGCAAAAATGGTGGTGGTCACACTGAATAATATGCATGAAACGCAGCATGTCTTGGACAATGTGTTGTCTATGTATCCCAATATGCCGGTATATGTACGCGCCACAAATGACGACTATGTGAAAACATTTACCGAGATGGGGGTGGAGGAGGCCGTGTCGGATACCAAAGAAACCAGTTTGGTGTTGGCAAGCTACGCCATGTTGGGGAATGGGGCGTCATATCACCATGTCCATCAAACCATTACCAATATCCGGCACAGCCGTTATGCCTCATTGGAGGGTTTGTTTGTCGGCAGTGATGATGGGGCTGGATTCTGGGAAAACGGAAAAACGGTTTGCCGCCATGCTTTTTCTTTGGTGCAAGATGCTTATATCGTCGGGAAAACAGTCGGTGAATTGCCTTTGGAAGCATACGGTATCAAACTGCTGTTTATCCGCCGCCGTACCGCGAGGATTGAAAACCCTGAATCTTCTTTTGTGTTGGAAAGCGGCGATATCTTGGTAATTGTAGGTAGGAAGGATGAAATTATTTCTTTTGAAAACTGGAGTTTGCAGGGAAGTTGAATAAAGCGTGGAAATAATGCTTGCATGAATTCGGGTTATTTGGTTAAATAGCGTTTTCCCAGAAAAATTCGGGTGATTAGCTCAGTTGGTAGAGCGTCTGCCTTACAAGCAGAATGTCGGCGGTTCGACTCCGTCATCACCCACCAAGTTTCCTTTCACTGTTGTTAAACAGTGGATGCGCGGTGGTAGCTCAGTTGGTTAGAGTACCGGCCTGTCACGCCGGGGGTCGCGGGTTCGAGCCCCGTCCGCCGCGCCAAATCTTAAAAATACTGTGTTAACTTTACAGTATTAAACATAATTGGGTGATTAGCTCAGTTGGTAGAGCGTCTGCCTTACAAGCAGAATGTCGGCGGTTCGACTCCGTCATCACCCACCAAGTTTCCTTTCATTGTTGTTAAACAGTGGATGCGCGGTGGTAGCTCAGTTGGTTAGAGTACCGGCCTGTCACGCCGGGGGTCGCGGGTTCGAGCCCCGTCCGCCGCGCCAAATCTTAAAAATACCGACCTTAGGTTGGTATTTTTATTTGTCTATTGTTTGTTCACTGGAAAGTTATACACAGTAGATTCGGTTAAGCACCGCGTTTTGCCATTATATTGGCGATAATTTTACAGGCTTGAATGACCGAGATTGTATCTCGGACGGCGTCAACGCCTGAACGGGTGATCTGTTTGTTGATGTATCGTGCTTCCGATTACGTGAGTTTTGAGAAGTCATAGCCGAATTGTCCATTTGCCGCCTGTCGCGGGTGAAAGCATTGCGAAATGCCTCCCGATATCTTTCAAGCGGACTGGAACAACTTTCCACCACCAACCGTGCGGCAAAGACAAAATCATCGCTCCCAAGCTCTCCCGCCATCCAAATCTATCATTCCGCCGATTTCGAATTGCGCGGCAAATGCTGCCGAAAAGGCTTCTCCAAGCCGTTCCGACAAAACAGGGGAAATCAGCACGAACAACTTTTCCGCATCCTGCTTTTCCATATCCACCGACTCCAAACGGTCGGTATCTTTATCGTATAAAACATAAAACGGTATCATTCCACACCTATAACAAATATGACTTTATCCCTCTGCCGTTGCGGCAACGACAACGCATAAGCCTTTAATTTATCCTTGTTTTCCTCACTCAAATAGCGCAAATCCATAGGAACTATATCCGCTTTATCCAAATGTTTTTGTATGGTTTCGCGTTGTTTACGCCAATTTCGCGGCGTATCCGAAAAATAACGGTTGAACGCTTCAACCCTGTCTTCGGGCATATCGGACGTTGGTCTAATCGTTATCGGGGGTTAATTCTACTTTGTTCCGATATATGTGTTTTGATAAGGTGGGAGTAATTATCTCGCTGTATTCGGATATTTTGTGCCGCTGTCGCTCGGTAAACGGTAAGATGGGAATGATTGGTTCGTTGCATCGAACAGTCGGTGAATGGTTGGGGTTTTATCGGCGCAGATATGTCGGATGTTTTTAAAATGCCGTCTGAAATTGTTCAGACGGCATTTTTTACGGATACTGAGGGAAGTCAGTCTTTAAAACGTTTGAACACCAGCGTACCGTTGGTGCCGCCGAAGCCGAAGGAATTGGAGATGGCGACGTCGATTTTCGCATCGCGTGCTTCGTTGGCGCAGTAGTCCAGATCGCAACCCGCTTCGATGTCTTGTTCAAAGATGTTGATGGTCGGCGGGGATTTTTGCTCGTGTACCGCCAACACGCTGTACAACGCTTCTACACCGCCTGCCGCGCCGAGCAGGTGGCCGGTCATGGATTTGGTGGAGTTGACGATAACTTTGCGGGCGTGGTCGCCTAGCGCGCGCTTGAGGGCTTTGGTTTCGTTGGCATCGCCCAAAGGAGTCGATGTACCGTGTGCGTTGACGTAATCAACGTCTTCAGGATTCAGGCCGGCATCTTTCAGGGCGCGGGTAACTGCCAACGCAGGGCCTTCTTCGTTCGGAGCGGTAATGTGGTAAGCATCGGAACTCATGCCGAAGCCGACGATTTCGGCGTAAATTTTCGCGCCGCGTTTTTTGGCGTGTTCCAATTCTTCCAACACCAATACGCCCGCGCCTTCGCCGATAACAAAACCGTCGCGGCCTTTGTCCCACGGACGGGAAGCGGTGGCGGGATCGTCGTTGCGGGTGGAGAGGGCTTTCATCGCAGCAAAACCGCCTACGCCCAAAGTGCTGATCGCGCCTTCGGCACCGCCTGCAATCATCACGTCGGCGTCGCCGTATTTAATCAGTCGGGCGGAGTCGCCGATGGAGTGGGCACCGGTGGTACAGGCGGAAACCATGCCGTAGCTGGGGCCGCGGTAGCCTTTGAGAATGGTTACATGACCTGAAATCAGGTTAATCAGCGAGCCGGGAATGAAGAAAGGATTGATTTTGCGTGCTCCGCCTTCGAGTACTGCTTTGCCTGTGGCTTCGATGCTGGGCAGGCCGCCGATGCCGGAGCCGATGTTTACGCCGACACGGTCTTTATCGAGGTTTTCTACATCGTCCAAACCCGAATCGGCAATTGCCTGCAGTGCGGCGGCGATGCCGTAGTGGATAAATACGTCCATGCGGCGTGCTTCTTTTGCACTGATGTAATCGCCGATATTGAAATCGCGGACTTCACCGGCGATTTGGCTGTTGATGTCGGATGCGTCAAAGCGGGTAATCTTGCCGATGCCGCTTTTGCCTGCGAGCAGGTTGTTCCATGCTTCTGCAACGCTGTTGCCGACAGGGGAAACTTGACCTAAGCCTGTAATGACTACTCTTCTCTGACTCATGATAATCTCGCTGTTGGTTGTCGGTGCGGCATATGGGTGTGTCGGGCATATGCCGTCTGGAATTCCCGGCAGGTATTTAAACGGAGTTTAAGCAGTTTGCCATATAAGGGAAAAGCCTCTATTGCACGGTGCAGCAGAGGCTGTTGTGTCGGGCGATGACCGATTAGCCGTTGTGGGCGTTGATGTAGTCGATAGCCAGTTGGACTGTGGTGATTTTTTCAGCATCTTCGTCAGGGATTTCGCAGCCGAAAGCTTCTTCCAGAGCCATAACCAGTTCTACGGTATCCAAAGAGTCTGCGCCCAAGTCGTCTTGGAAAGAAGATTCGTTTTTCACGTCGGCTTCATTTACGCCCAGTTGTTCAGCAACAATTTTCTTAACTTGTTGTTCGATGTTTGACATGTCAGTCGTTCCTTTATGCCTTGCGGCAGGTTGTTTAAGGGAAATAAATCGGTGGTATTGTACCGACTTTTAATAGAGTTTTCTATCTAATGCCTATTATATCAATATTTGCGGATTTGTACATTTTTGGGTGGTGCCGGTTTTAACGTTCAAATTTGATATGTATGCCGTGTCCGGCATGTGATTTCGGTTAAAATGGCAACATTTCCATCTGGAGCAGGAAGCCCGTTATGTATTCATTTGCCCGCCGTATTCTATTTGCGCTTGATGCCGAAAAGGCACACCATTTCACACTCAATGCCCTCAACACGGTTTATAAGCTCGGTCTGATTCCGGTAACCGACAACAAGGCTACCAAATCTGTCAGGCTGATGGGCATGGATTTGCCCAACCCTGTCGGACTTGCCGCAGGGCTCGATAAAAACGGCGAATACATAGATGCTTTGGCCGCGCTCGGCTTCGGTTTCATCGAAATCGGTACGGTAACGCCCAAACCGCAGCCCGGTAACCCGCAGCCGCGCCTCTTTCGTGTTCCCGAACGCCAAGGCATCATTAACCGCATGGGTTTCAACAACCACGGTATCGACATCATGATACGCAACATCGAAAAAAGTAAATTCAGTGGCGTATTGGGCATCAACATCGGCAAAAACGCCGTAACACCTATCGAAAACGCTGCCGATGATTATTTAATCTGCCTCGAAAAAGCCTACGCACACGCAAGTTACATTACCGTCAATATTTCATCGCCCAACACTAAAAACCTCCGCGCGCTGCAAGGTGGCGACGAGTTGAGCGCATTGCTTGAGGCTTTGAAAAACAAACAGGCACAGCTTGCCTCTGCACACGGGAAATATGTTCCGCTCGCCGTCAAAATCGCCCCCGATTTGGATGAAGCACAAATCGAAGACATCGCCCACGTTGTCAAATCCGTTGAAATGGATGGCATCATCGCTACCAATACCACCATCGACAAATCAAGCCTAGGCAGCCATCCGCTTGCAGGCGAGCAGGGCGGTCTAAGCGGTCTGCCCGTTTATGAAAAAAGCAACCAAGTGCTGAAAACATTGGCGGAACACATAGACGGCAAACTGCCCATTATCGGCGTAGGCGGTATTATGGACGGTGGGGACGCAGCAGAGAAAATCCGCTTGGGCGCAACTGCCGTCCAGGTGTACAGCGGATTGATATACAAAGGTCCGGCATTGGTCAAAGAATGTTTGAAGGCTTTGGCGCGATGATGCGTCCCGCTCAAAATGCCATCTGAAAGCACGTTTTGCCGTTCAGACGGCATTTTCATTTCCTTTTTCCGCCTGCCGCCCTTTGAAAATCCCTTATTCAAATGATAAAAAGAGCTCGGGCGTTTGCTTGGAGGAAGGCAGGTAATCCAATTTGAAGGACGCGGAAGCCGATACGTTAAAAAGGATGAAAAATGGAAAACGGGCAACGGAATAAACGGTTTCCCTTGGAAAAACGAATTTTTTATCTGGAGCATTCGGGGCGGTATCTGATGATTTGCGCCTTATCGGATTATTCCCAAAACAAACATACTGTCGTTATGGCAAATTTCATCTATCCGGATGAAAAAACGGATTGGCGGAATTTGGATGATTTATTCAATGAGTTGGTTTTAGAGGAATTGCAGGCTTCATTTATGGATTGGTATCCGACTGTTGAAGAGGCAATCAACCGTCATTTGGAAGACTTTTCGTAACAGGCGTCAATCGAAAGGGGCGTAATGATGGGGCAGGCAAACCGACGCGTGAACACGAAGCAGGCAACCGGGGAAAAAATGAACCTTGATTTAACCGCTCAAAAAGTCAGCTTTTCATGGAAGGATATTCTGTGGGGGTATGAGAATAAATACTTGGGTTGGGCTGATGTAGTAGCTTATGCCCGAAAAATGACGCTTTCAGATCATGATGAACGCGTGTTCAAGCTATCTTTAATCAACAAATCCAATATTCTTGAATTAAAACCTGTTCTGGAAGATTTGGCTTCGGAAATGAGTGGTTATTCCCCTAAAAATTGGCTGTACGTCCTCTTAAGCGATGTATTCCATAGAAAAGAAGAATTTGAGGATCCTTTGGGGGAAGTTGAAAAAATTTATGCAGATTTCGATTATCCGGAAGAAATAGAATCATTTGTCAGATATATGCCGCCTAAAGACGGTTATGTTCCTTCTGCCCACAGCTATGAAGAAAATATTGTCCGGCTGTATCTCAATTGGGCAAAATATTTGGGCAGATAAGGCAGGCTAGATTCAAATGCCGTCTGAAATGGGCTTTCAGACGGCATTTTGATTATCCCTTATAATTAGGTCATTTTTATTTTCTCATCAGCAGATACTATCATGGCAACCATTCACACCCTTCTCCTCGTCGACGGCTCTTCTTATCTCTACCGCGCTTATCACGCGATGGCGCAGTTGTCCGCGCCTGACGGTGCGCCGACGGGTGCGCTTTACGGCGTATTGAACATGTTGCGCCGGCTGCGGGCGGATTATGTGCATGATTATTGCGCGGTGGTGTTTGATGCGAAGGGCAAGAATTTCCGCCACGAGATGTTCCCCGACTACAAGGCGACGCGCCCGCCGATGCCGGACGATTTGCGCCCGCAGGCGGAAGCCTTGCCGGATTTGGTGCGGCTGATGGGCTGGCCGGTGCTGGTGATTCCGCAAGTCGAAGCGGACGACGTCATCGGCACTTTGGCTAAGATGGCCGGCGAAGCAGGTTGGAATGTGGTGGTGTCCACCGGCGATAAGGATATGGCGCAGTTGGTGAACGAGCGCGTGACGCTGGTGAACACGATGAGCGGCGAAACGCTGGACATTGAAGGCGTGAAGGAGAAATTCGGCGTGCGCCCCGACCAAATCCGCGATTATCTCGCGCTGATGGGCGACAAGGTGGATAACGTGCCGGGCGTGGAGAAGTGCGGCCCGAAAACGGCGGTGAAGTGGCTGGAAGCCTACGGCTCGCTGGCTGGTGTGATGGAACACGCTGCGGAAATCAAGGGCAAGGTCGGCGAAAACCTGCAAGCCGCGCTGCCCCAACTGCCGCTTTCGTATGATTTGGTGACGATTAAAACCGATGTGGACTTGCACACCGAGCTTTCAGACGGCCTCGAAAGCCTGCGCCGCACTTCTCCGAAATGGTCGCAGCTTGCGGTCGATTTCAAACGCTGGGGCTTCCGCACTTGGCTGAAAGAAGCGGAAAGCCGTATGCACGAAGCGGCGGACGGCGATTTGTTCGGCAGCGATACGATAGGCGAACAGGCGGCGTTGGACATGGAAACGTCGTCTGAAAGGCTACCTGAAAAAGCCGTTGCCCCCGAAAAGCTGGATTATCAAACCGTTACCACCGAAGCGCAGTTTGTCGCCTTGTTGGACAAACTGTCGCGGGCGGACGCCATCGGCATCGATACGGAAACCACGTCCCTAGACGCGATGAACGCCGCGCTGGTCGGCATCAGCATCGCGTTCCAAGCAGGCGAAGCGGTTTACATCCCCGTAGGGCACAGCCTGACTGCCGCGCCCGAACAGCTTGATTTGCAATACGTATTAGGTCGTCTGAAACCGTATTTGGAAAACCCCGCCCTGAAGAAAATCGGGCAAAACCTCAAATACGACCAACACGTTTTCGCCAACTACGGCATCGCCCTGAACGGCATTGCCGGCGACGCCATGCTCGCTTCCTACATCATCGAAAGCCATCTCGGACACGGCTTGGACGAATTGTCCGAACGCTGGCTGGGCTTGGAAACCATTACCTACGAATCGTTGTGCGGTAAAGGCGCGAAGCAAATCGGTTTTGCCGATGTCGCCATCGGGCAGGCGACCGAATACGCCGCCCAAGACGCCGATTTCGCCCTGCGCCTCGAAGCGCACCTGCGCGCGCAAATGGATGCCAAACAGCTTGAAATGTATGAAAAAATGGAGCTGCCCGTCGCGCAAGTATTGTTTGAAATGGAACGCAACGGCGTACAAATCGACCGAGCCGAACTCGCCCGCCAAAGCGCAGAACTCGGCGCCGAGCTGATGAAGCTCGAACAAGAAGCCTACGCCGCCGCAGGCCAGCCGTTCAACCTCAACTCGCCCAAACAGCTGCAAGAAATCCTGTTCGACAAAATGGGCATCCCCACCAAAGGCCTGAAAAAAACCGCCAAAGGCGGCATTTCCACCAACGAAGCCGTGCTCGAACAGCTCGCGCCCGACTACCCCCTGCCCAAAATCATCCTGCAAAACCGCAGCCTGGCGAAACTCAAATCCACCTACACCGACAAACTGCCCGAAATGATTTCCCCCAAAGACGGCCGCGTGCATACCACCTACGCCCAAGCCGTCGCCATCACAGGCCGCCTCGCCAGCAACAACCCCAACCTGCAAAACATCCCCATCCGCACCGCCGAAGGCCGCCGTGTGCGCCGCGCCTTCACCGCACCGCAAGGCAGCGTCATCGTTTCCGCCGACTATTCCCAAATCGAGCTGCGCATCATGGCGCACCTCTCCGGCGACAAAACCCTCATCGCCGCGTTCCAAAACGGCGAAGACGTACACCGCCGCACCGCCGCCGAAGTATTCGGTATCGCCCCTGAAAACGTCTCGTCCGAACAACGCCGCTACGCCAAAACCATCAACTTCGGCCTCATTTACGGCATGGGCCAATACGGCCTCGCCAAGTCATTGGGCATCGACAACATCTCCGCCAAAAACTTTATCGACCGCTACTTCGCCCGCTACCCCGGCGTCGCCGAATATATGCAGCGCACCAAAGAACAAGCCGCCGCCCAAGGTTTCGTCGAAACCCTGTTCGGCCGCCGCCTCTACCTGCCCGACATCCGCAACAAAAACGCCAACGCCCGCGCCGGAGCAGAACGCGCCGCCATCAACGCCCCCATGCAAGGCACCGCCTCCGACCTCATCAAACGCGCCATGATAGACGTGTCCCGCTGGCTGGTTTCAGACGACCTGAAAAGCAAACTGATTATGCAGGTGCATGACGAACTGGTGCTGGAAGTCCCCGAAGCCGAACTGGATTCGGTCAAAGAAAAACTGCCGCAGATTATGGCGAAAGTGGACGAAGGGATGTTGAAAGTACCGCTGGTGGCGGAGGTTGGCGTGGGTATGAATTGGGAAGAGGCGCATTGAGATGTTATGGCGTTTAACAGATTGTTTTGGGAAAGGGATAAAGTAATGAATGTTCAAGATTTAATTAAGGAAGGTTTAGCGTTATTCAATAACAAAAAATTTGACGAAGCGATTGAAAAGCTGAATCAGGCTTTAGATGGAATTGAAGATAAGGATAGCCAAATTGAGGAGCAAAACGATATTCAGTTTTTGCTAGGATGCTGTTATTTCGAACAGGCGAGGAAATCCAAAGGAGAGATTGCGATTAAGTTGTTCGATCAGGCAGTTGAACACTACCAACAACAATTGCGGCTTGCCGAACAGCTGGAAGACAAGCAAAAAATCCTTCAAGAACAAATATGTGCCCAATGTTTGTTAGGCCGTTGCTATTTAGAGCAGGCAATGAAAGCTGAAGGCAAGGAGTCGGAACAGTTATTTGGACAGGCAGTTGAACACTACCAACAACAATTGAGTCTTTCCGAACAGCTGGCAGACAAGCAAAACAGCCTTCAACAACAAATCTATGCCCAATCTTGGCTTGGCCTCTGCTATTTAGAGCAGGCGATGAAAGCCAAAGGCAAGGGCAAGGAGTCGGAACAGTTATTTGGACGGGCAGTTGAGCATTTCCAACAGCAATTGAGCCTTGCCGAACAGCTGGAAGATAAACAAAACAGCCTTCAACAGCAAATCAATGCCCAATCTTGGCTTGGTCGTTGTGATTTCGAACAAGCAATTGCTATTAAAGATAGTAAAGATAATTCCAAAATTTTGTTAAAAAGAGCTACTGGACACTTTTTGTATGTTTTGGAACAACTGAAACAATTAGATGATGAACTGAAAAAGAAAAAAATCCAAAGGAAAATTTATCGGTATTTAAAGGAAATTTATTTTCTTAGAGAAATATGGACGCTTTACTTTAAGTGGAAAAAGCAAGAAATACAGGAAAATTTATTTGAAAACCGAGAGGGTAATTTAACCGATGCTATCTCAACTATTCTGGCGGTTTTAAATATTCCGCCTTTCGAATCGGATAAGATTCCTTTTGCCCATTACACTTCGCCTTCAGTATGCGAAAGATTATTCGGCATTGTCAGCGATCAAACTAATGATAAAGCCAATGATCAAACCGATGATCAAACCGATGATAAAGACCCTGTTGACAGTAACAAAGTCAGTCCGATGAGAATCGGTAGCTCCACTTATATGAATGACCCGACTGAAGGAGAAGGGCTGTTGGAGTTGCTGAACCTGCAGGATTTGGAATTGGAAAACAAGGCAGATTGCCCCGCCTATAATGCTTTCTTTACCTGTTTCTCCAGCCGCGTAAACGATTTGAATCAGTTCCGTTTGTATGGCAAAGAAAACGGCGTGGAAGCATCGGGCTGCTGCTTGGTATTTAATAAAAGTGGGGATTGGTTGAAAGAGCCTGATGTTTCTGCTTCGTTCAAAAGTTTTACAAATAAACAGAATGAAGGTTTCAACGAACCAATAGAGGCAGATGTAACGGGTTCGAAAGATGAAAACCTGCCGCTTTATCAGGTAGCTTATATCGCTTATTACGATGAATATATTGCTAAGGAAAAATGTGGGAAATGGTTGTTGAATAAGAATAATCAAAGTTTTGGTATCCGATTAAAGCCTGTAGGAAAAAATCCAAGTTTGTATCAATTGCGTATCGACAAGCTTGAAGAAGCGTTGATAGAGTTAATGGAAAAATCCAATAATATCAGCGATGAAGACAAAAAAGCTTTGGAGTATATCCGCTATCTGTTTAAAGATTTTGCTTTCCGCGACGAGGAAGAGTTCCGCCTGCTGAAAATCGAACAAATCGGTTCTAAAGAAATTAAATATTGTCAGAATACAAAATCCGTCTATCTGCCTTATGCCGATATACGCGATATTGTGGATGAAGTGATTTTGGGGACGAATTACGAAAAGAGCGGAAAAGAGCGCAAGGCGGAAGTGTTTCAGCACTTAATGCGGAAATATTATCCAAACGTTAAAGTTTCCCGCTCGTCACTGCCGATTAATGCCAATCCGCCGATTAAGAAGGATTAGCCAGCAGTAGGTCGGATACTTGTATCCGACAAAAGCCTGCCATCTCAAAAGCCGTCGGATTCGATAATCCGACCTACTGAAACTGGGTATCGGGTGTAGGGTGTGTGCGGCACGCACGCATGCGGTGTTTGAAACCCAAAAACCCATCCAAGGTCGTCTGAAAAACCTGTTACAGAGTTTTTCAGACGACCTTTATTCTTCCTGCCGACAGGCTACAATCACGGGCGCAGTTTCCTTCATGGGTTCAGTACGACCTAGGTATGCGGTTTTAAGGTCGTCTGAAATATAGACAGGCTTGCCGCAAACCGAATAATATCCGAATTTCCAATCATCCTTTAACCAGAAATAAAAATCATGAATTTCAATCTTGAAAACCTCTCTTCATTCTCAGGCTGGGAAAGCCTTATTGAAACCGGCATGGCATTCGGTACCAACCTCGTTGCCGCGCTGGTGATTTTCTTTGTCGGCAGATGGATAGCCTCCCGCCTCGTTATTTTGATGAAAGCCGCGCTGACCCGCGCCAAAGTAGATAGGACGCTCGTCAGCTTTCTGGGCAACGTAGCCAATATCGGCCTATTAATCCTGATTATTATTGCCGCGTTGGGCAAGTTGGGCATTCCGACCACGTCGGTTACCGCATTAATCGGCGGCGCGGGCTTGGCGGTAGCTTTGTCGCTGAAAGACCAACTGTCGAACTTTGCCGCCGGTGCGCTGATTATCCTGTTCCGTCCGTTTAAGGTTGGTGATTTCATCAAAGTCAACGGTTTCGAAGGTACCGTGAGCGAAATCAAAATGGTGCAGACCGCTCTGAGTACGCCGGACAATGAAGAGGTCATCCTGCCCAACAGTATTGTCATGAGCAACAGCATCATCAACCGTTCCTCTAATCCGCTGTGCCGCGTACACGTGGTAGTGGGTGTAGATTATGCTTGTGATTTGAAGGAGGCTAAGGCAGCTGTTTTGAGGGCCGCCACCGAGCATCCTTTATATGTGCAGACACCAGGCAGGGAAGCGGCAGTACACATTACTAATTTGGCCGACAGCGCCATCGAAATCACACTTTGGGCGTGGACGAACGAAGCCGATTTGGGCGCGTTCCGCTTCGGTTTGAACGAACAAGTGGTTGAAAACCTGCGTGCAGCACAAATCAATATCCCCTTCCCACAGCGCGATGTACGCATTATTACGCCGAAAGACTGAGTTTAATACGGGTAAGCTGAATTAAAACCTTATTACGTATCCGGTATGCCCGTTAATCGGTAAAAAATGCCGTCTGAAACCTAAATTATCGGGTTTCAGACGGCATTTTGTTTTTAAAATCCTATCTGATTGGGAAATGCCGGACTGATTTCAGCAAAATATTACCCGACTCCCGCAAATTTCAACGGATTGTATGAAATGCCGTTTAAATTGGAAGGAAGGGAGCATTCGCCAACCAAATCTGATTTATCAAGTTTCCCATAGGCTCTCATTTGCCGGACGTTGCCTGCAAGGGGAGGTAACCTTTGGCATCATATTAGAATTTTGCTTCTAAAGTCAGATTGTAACTTCTGCCTGGAGAAGTAAAACGTTGTATACCGGCATGGGTTTTGTTGTCGACGCGGTTAACTGTACCGAATTCTCGGATGCTGCGCAGCGATTCCCAAGTGTAGTACTGCTTGTTGGTAATGTTGTACGCGGCAGCGCGGAGCGTAACCTGTTTGCCGATGTTGAGGTAGGCGGCAAGGTCGAAAAGTGTATAGGCTTTGCTGTGCTTGGCAAACGGCCACGGGTTGTTCAAATCATCGCTGCTGTGGACGGTGTCAGACGGTTTTTTAGCTGCGGTGTGTGTCAGGTACGCATTGAGGCCCCAGCGTTTGGAAGGAGCGTCGTAGCCCAGATTGTAAACGGCAGACCACGGAGAAAGGGCATTAATAGGGGTTTCTTGTCCGTTGTTCTGCTTGGCCTTGCCTTTGATGTAGCTGACGTTGACACCAGCGTGCGTGCCTTGCGGCAAACCGATGCTGTCGAGATTCCATGTGCCGTTAAATTCCAAACCTTTCACCCATGCCGAGGAGCGGTTTTGGTTTTGCCAGACGGGCGAGCTGACCAATGCAGTACCGTCGGAAATTGGAGCGTAGTTGGGGCTGTTGGGATTATCGGAAGATACGCCCATGTAGGTCAGTTCGATAAAATTACGGTAGCGGGTTTGGAAACCGGAGAATTTAAAGTTTCCTGCTTTGCCGCTGCCGGCAAGTCCCAGCTCAAAGTTTTTGGCGGTTTCTGCCTTCAGGTTGGGGTTGGCTTTAAGGTAGAAGTCAGGATGCGGGAACAAGAGCCAGGTTTCATCCGAAGTCGGCGCGCGGAAGCCTGTACTGTATTTCGCCAGAAGATTCAGACGCGGCGTGAATTTCCAGTCTAGTCCTAAGCCGTAGCTGAAACCGCTGTGTGTACGGGAGCTGCCAAGATGGGGAAGTTGGCTGCGAATAGCGGTGGAGTAGTTAGGGTTGTCCTTGGCTTTGCTGCTACTCCTATCGTAACGAACCCCGGCATTGAGGCGGTATTGGCTGCTGTCGCCGAATTGGAAGGTGTTGTTCCAGTAGGCAAAACGGTTTTTAGACGAGCTTTCGACCAGCATAGTCAATTCTTGGTTGTTGGACGTTTGATATTTCGGGTCGTATAGGCGTACCCAATAGCTATGATCTCTATTGCCGTTGTCGTTTTGGGAACCACCCAATCCGTATTGCATTGCCCATACTAATTTGGAAAAGTCGATTTGTTTTTCGGCATCGGCACCGAATTGGGTATTTTTTTGACGGATGTTGCGGAACATATGGTACACGTCGCTGTTCACACCGCTGCGATTATAATCCGTCGGCAAATCCCAGGTCCAAGTGCTCATGTCGATGGTTTGACGGTCGTAACGCAGGTTGAGGCTGTCCCATGGTCCTTTTTCAAGTTGGTTTTTATATTCAAAACCGATGCGTTTGCGGTAGGAAATATCTTGACGGGAACGGGTATCGCCCAATGCCTCGCCTTTCCAGTTTGCCGCCCACATATTAGATAATTCGGTCGTCGTGCGGTCGGTGCGTGAATCTTCGTAAATCCAGCCGATACGGTTTTGATCGTTGAAGTTGTAACCCAGCTTGAACAGGGTGCTTATGTTTTCCCAATTTTGAGGGTCAGGTTTGCTGCGCGCTATGCCGCGGCTGCCGTAGTTGGTACTGCCGGCATTCGGACTCCAGCTTTGTTTGTTGTCGGTGATGATGGTATCGGCAGCGTCGCTGTTGTTTTTGGTTTCTTTACCGAAACGGCGGGTATAAACCATCAATGCATCCAGACCCAGCCAAGTTCCTGCGGCGGTTATGCTGCTGAATTTCTGGCTGTTGCGTCCGATATAGCCGCCTTTAATGCCCAAATGGTAGGGCTTTTCTTCGGAAACATAGTCGCTTGCAGATTTGGTTTTATAGTTGACGGCACCGCCCAATGCACCGCTGCCGGATTTGAGCGAGTCCGCACCTTTGGTGAGGGTTACTTCCGAGAAATTTTCAGGTTCGGAAGTGTTGCGGTTTGCATTGAAGTTGCCGTATGCACCGAACAACTCTTGGAATGCTTCAGACGACCTGCTTTCTGCTTGTGCCAGTCCGTCCACATTGATGGCGACGCGGTCTTTGTCGACACCGCGTATGGTAAAACCGTTGGAACCGGAGCGCCCGCCTTCGACGACGCTGATGCCCGGATCGTAGCGCACCAAGTCGCTTTCGTCGGATACCATCTGTTTGTCCAATGCCTGACGGTGGATTTTCTCTTCGCCGAGTTTCTGGACTTTGCGGCCGCCGATGACTTTGATTTCATTCAAGCTTTGATGTGCTTGTGGTGCGGGGTCGGCAGCGAAGGCAGGGAAAGTTTGGCTGATAATGGCTGCCAGCAGTACGGGTTTGAAGGGGAAGGACATTTTTTGCCTCTTAAGATGTACTGATTATCGGTTTATCGGGATGATTGACGTGCGGTTACTTGCTGACAGGTGTCAAACTTGTATCCGTCGTATTGCGGTCGTCATCATTCTTCACGCCGCCGAATACGGTATCCAACGATTTATCGGCATCGAAGGTTACTTTGCCGCCTATGTTGACTTCTGTTTTATCGCCGTCAAATTGACCGAAGAATTTTCCTTCGACTTTTCCGTTTTTACCGTCTGATTCGGCAGTGCCTGAGAAATCAACGCCGTTGATGCCTACATCTTTCATTACGACGTCCGGACCGTAATCCGCATTACCCAAAATCGTGCCGCCAAGTTTGTTGGTGTTGAAATTGGCTGTCAGCAGTGAAAGCTTGGGAGCGGTCTTTTCAGACGACTTATAGGGGTTTTTGGGCTCGTAGGTAGAGGTAACGAAATTGCCGTTGCGTACGCGTACTGCCCAAACTTCGTATGTAGTCTTGCCTTTTGCCACAGTACTGTCAGACGGAGTGTAATAAGACGGTTTCGCCGTTCCGACGGGTTTGCCGCCGACAAACAGGTCTGCCGTGCCGTCTGCATTTATCCATGCGCCGAATTTGAGGTGGTCCTGTTTGGTTGCTGGGGCATCAGTAAATTGTCCGGAACTGCTGCAGCAGACAAACAGCTTGCCGCCTTCGGATAAAGGCTGACCTTCGTGGCGGGTACGGACTACATAGGATGGGCTTGAGTAGGAAGGGATAATCGGGTCGGAATATGAGCTGATGTTGTAATAGTTGCCGGAAGGGGTTTGGTAGACATATTGTTTATCGGTATAGCTGCCCCATGATGTTTTCACTTCGAGTTCTGCTTCATGCAAGCTGCCGCCTTTTCCGGAAAGGGTGTTGATGGTTTTTATTGCACTGCTTTCATCGCTCAACTTGATATTAGCGATGGGCTGCGCCGTTGGTATGGAAACAGGAACTTTCGGCTCGGATGCACCTCCTCCTGCACAGGCAGTCAGAATCAGAGAGGTGGCCGCAGAAATTGCGGATATGTTGATTTTCATAACAAATCTCACTTATTTAGTATTAATGTTTTATGAAATAATGATAAGTATTACTAATATTATTGAGATATTGTGTAATAATTATGCAGTTTTGGCAATATCTTTACGGGTTTTGAAAGGGAATATTAGGAAGTAGGTTACTTGATGATTTGGTGTTGGAACTTTACTTCAGTTGTTTGATTTGATGTTGCTATTCCATGGTGGATGGCGAATATTGGGTGATAGTGTGGATTAAACTATTGCTTTGGATTTGCAAGATATATTTTAGGGGTATTTGGTGTATTGATGCGATGTACACACATATATTTCGGATGATTTTGAATGTTAAGAATAAAACAAAAAATGTTTTTGGCATCTTTATGTTGCCTGTTGCATTCCGTAGTTTTGGCTGAATTGCCCAAAGGCGGTATCCGGCGGGATGCGCCTTCTCAGGATGCTGCCGTACAGGTGCAGCAAAAACAATGGCTGGATATTTTGTCTGGAGAAGAAAGGTCGTCTGAAAAGGATGAAAATGTTGCTAAACCGAATGTAATCGGAGATGAGTTTTTAGCGGCAAACCCGCGTATTCTTGAGAGCGCGCTAATTCAAGCGCTTAACGGCAATAGCGCGGATTTGGTTTTTTCGCTTGCCGCCCTTTACCGCAAACAGCCCAACCATAATCCAAAGCTGATTGCACGTGCTGATGCTTTGCTGGCAAAGTTGAAAGGACGGACTTCCGAAGCGGTCGAGCGTTATCGTACCCTTTATGAATCCGACGTTTCAGACGACCGCATATTGTTGGATTTGGCGGCGGCAGAGTTTCAGGATTATCGTTTGAGCGAGGCGGCGGCGCATTTCCATCATGTCGCACAACGCGATATACCCGCCCCCGTTTTGGAAAACGTCAAACGTTTTCAAGAAGCCGTCAAGCAGCAGACAGAATGGAAATGGTCCGGCGGAATCAGCCCCGTACATAACAACAATGCCAACAACGCTGCTCCGCGTTACTGCATCGAAACAAGGGGGCAAACCGCATGCAGTGTTACCTTACCTGTCAGTGCCAACGGCTTGAATTACGAATTGAACACCGAAAAACTCACCCCATTGTATGGGCATCACGCCGTCAAATTCCGCGCCAACCTCAACGGCACAAGCTATTTTTTCGACCGGAAATCGGCTTATGACGATGCGTTCGGCAGGGCTTATTTGGGCTGGCAGCGCAAGGATGGCAAACAAACCGTCAGCGTTTTACCGTTTTATCAGGCACAGTTGGCGGGCAGCAGCGAATTTGACGGCAAAAAAGAAAACAACCGCCGCGCCGTGCCTTATATGCTGGCACACGGGGTCGGCATTCAGGCTTCATATACGGTCAGGTTCGGACGGGATATGCAGTTTTACAGTTCGTTGGAACGATATCGGCGGTACCATAGGGAGAATGCCCGTGCGGAACGTAATGATGGTTGGCAGGACAGTCTGTATGTGTCGTTGGCGCGGCGTTTCGGAAATTCGGCAACTGTGTTTGGCGGCTGGCAGTTTGCACGGTTTGTTCCGGAACGCGGAATAGTGCGTGGCGCGGTTAACAATGCGGCGTACAACCGTAACAGTGTCAATGTGGGCTGGGTACGGCAATGGCAGGAATTGGGTGGTTTGAACAGTCGGATTGCCGTGTCTTATGCCCGCCGCAATTATAAGGGTATGGCCGCATTCGCTACTGAGGCGCAGCGTAACCGTGAATGGAACGTATCGTTTGGATTGAGTCACGACCGTTTGTCCTACAAGGGTATTGTACCGACGCTAACGTACAGTTTCGGTAAAACGAGCAGCAATATGCGGTATGCGGAACGCCGGAATAGCCAGATATTGTTCGGGGCGGATTGGCGGTTTTAACGGTTAAACGTTAATCGGTAAAAAATGCCGTCTGAAACCTAAATCATCGGGTTTCAGACGGCATTTTGTTATAATTGCCGCTGTTTTGATTTTCAGGGGGTCTTATGTCGGACAATGATTCGACCATTGCGGCGGTGGCGACTGCGCCCGGGCGCGGCGGCGTGGGCGTGGTTCGTGTGTCGGGGAAAAACCTGTTGCCGATGGCGCAGGCTTTGTGCGGGAAAACGCCTCTTCCGCGCGTGGCGACATATGCAGATTTTAAAGATGTGAACGGCGAAGCAATCGACAACGGCCTTTTGCTGTTTTTTGCTGCACCGGCAAGTTTTACGGGTGAAGATGTCATCGAACTTCAGGGACACGGCGGGCCGGTAGTGATGGAGATGCTGCTGAACCGCTGTTTGGAATTGGGCGCGCGCCTTGCCGAACCGGGGGAGTTTACGAAGCGTGCGTTTTTAAACGATAAATTGGATTTGGCGCAGGCGGAGGGCGTGGCGGATTTGATCGATGCGTCGAGCCGGACGGCGGCACGTTTGGCATTGCGTTCGCTCAAGGGTGATTTTTCGCGGCGGATTCACGGTTTGGTCGATGATTTGGTTACGTTGCGCATGCTGGTTGAGGCGACGTTGGATTTTCCCGAGGAAGACATTGATTTTCTCGAAGCGGCGGATGCGCGCGGCAAATTGGAAGGTTTGCGCCGTTCGGTCGATGAGGTGCTGGCAAATGCCCGGCAGGGTGCGATTTTGCGCGAGGGCATGAATGTGGTGCTGGTCGGTGCGCCGAATGTGGGTAAGTCGAGCCTGCTGAATGCTCTGGCGGGTGACGAAGTGGCGATTGTTACCGATATTGCGGGTACGACCCGTGATGCGGTCAGGGAACGTATCCTGATTGACGGTGTGCCGGTGCATATTGTGGATACGGCAGGTTTGCGCGAGACGGATGACGTGGTCGAGCGTATCGGCATCGAACGCAGCCGCAAGGCGGTATCGGAGGCGGATGTCGCGCTGGTGTTGGTCGATCCGCGCGAGGGTTTGAATGAAAAGACGCGGATGATTTTGGATACGTTGCCGTCGGATTTGAAACGCATTGAAATTCACAGCAAGTCGGATTTGCACACGGGTGCGGCGGTTGCTTTTGAAACGGGTGCGGATACAGTGATTCCGTTGTCGGCGAAAACGGGTGCGGGTTTGGATGTGTTGAGGCAGACGCTGTTGCGCGAGGTTGGCTGGCAGGGCGAGGGCGAGGGGCTATTTTTGGCGCGTGCGCGGCATTTGAACGCGCTTAAGGCTGCGCAAGGGGAATTGGAACTGGCGGCTTTGTGCGGCAACGGTCAAATCGAGCTGCTTGCGGAACATTTGCGCTTGGCTCAGGTTGCTTGCGGCGAAATTACGGGGGAATTTACCGCAGATGATTTGCTCGGCGTGATTTTTTCGAGATTCTGTATCGGCAAATAGGGTAGAAACGCCGGTTGATAATGCCGTCTGAACCTTGTGGAAACAGGTTCGGACGGCATTTTTGCATATTCAGGCAAGGGCGGCGGCAAATACGCCGCGCAAGGCGTTGGAGAGGCGGATTTCTTCGGCGTGTTCCAGTATGTCGCGGGTGATGTATGTTTCGATGACTGCGTCCGCACCCAAGTAGGCTTGCGGCTGCTGCAACACGGCTTGGCGCATGACGCCGTTGAGGATGTCCAAATCCAGAGACGGGGTGAGCCATTGTCCTTGGTATTTGACGAACACGTTGCTTCTGCCGCCTTCGAGCAGGAGGCCGTCTGAATTGAAAAACAGGCTGTCGAACGCGCCTTGTGTTTCGGCGGTTTGCCATGCTTGGTCGAAGAGGGCGCGGCGGGTGGTTTTGAAGCGGCGCAGGTAGTTGCGGCACGGGAGGGATTGCGGGGCGGGGATGACGCGCTGCGGGGCGGGCAGCTCGGCGGTGGCGGCATGGCTGAGGATGAGGTCGTCTGAAACGAGTTCGGCTTTCAGGCGGAAGAGGCCGTCGGGCAGTTTGGCGATGTATTGCCGGATTCGGGTTTCGCCATCGTCGGGCAGGGGCAGGTTGAGGGCTTGGGCGGAGGTTTTCAGACGGCCTAAATGCAGGTCGAGCAGGCGGCATTGCCTGTTTTCCACGCGCATGGTTTCGAAGATGCCGAAGGCGGGGCGCAATTCGTTGAGGAAACGGGCTTTCCAGCCGCATTCCCGATATTCGGCGGCGGGGTCGCTGTCGATGACGATGCCGGAACCGACACCGTACACCCCTTGATAGAGTGGATTAACTTTAAACCGGTACGGCGTTGCCTCGCCTTGCCGTACTATCTGTACTGTCTGCGGCTTCGTCGCCTTGTCCTGATTTGTTAATCCACTATCTAGGTCGTCTGAAACTGAGTTAGAAACGGGTTTGAGCGACAGGGTGCGGATGACGACGTTGAATATGCCTTCAAACCCCAGCCCGCCCGCGCAGGGTTTCAGGTAGCCGATGCTGCCGGTGTACAGGCCGCGCGGTTCGGCTTCGAGTGATTCGATAATCTGCATACTCATGCGTTTGGGCGCGCCGGTGATGCTGCCGCAGGGGAAGGCTGCGCGGAGGATGTCGGCGGCGGTAATGTGCGGCAGGGCTTGGGCTTGGATGGTGCTGGTCATCTGCCAGACGCTGCCGAAACGGGATACTTTAAACGGTTCGGGCACGCTCACTTTGCCGGTTTGGGCGATTTTGCCGAGGTCGTTGCGCAGCAAATCGACAATCATCACGTTTTCGGCGCGGTTTTTCGGGTCGGATTGCAACTCGGCGGCGCGGCGTTCGTCTTGCCCGTCGCCCAAAATCGGCGCGGTGCCTTTCATCGGTTCGGTGCTGATGGTGCCGTCCGAACCGATTTTGAGGAAGAGTTCGGGCGAGAAACACAGCGTCCACGCGGATTTCCCTGCCGCATCGGGCAGGTGGGACAAGACGGCATAGGGGACGGGTTGGCGCAGGCGGCGGTAGAGGCTGACGGGATTGCCGTAGGCTTGCAGGTGCAGGCGGGTGGTGTAGTTGATTTGATAGGTGTCGCCGCGCCGGATGGCTTCGTGGATTTGGCGGATGTGGTCGAGGTAATCGGCTTCGGATACGGAGGATTGCGGCGTGGAAATACCCGCGGGGAGGTCGTCTGAATGTTGGGCAAGCCAGCTTTCGGCATCGATGTCGGCGCAGTCGGCAAACCAGTGCAGGGCAAGATTGCCGCCGCGTTCGGACGCTATCCCCATCAGCGGCAAACCGAATTCGTAGTCTGCAAACAACACAGCATGCAGCCCTTTTTGCCAGCCCTTGTGCAGCGTATCGTTTAGCGAATCCAGTTCGTTATGATGGAAAAGGCGGCTTTCCACATGATTTTGATAGAGTTTTGCGCGGCCGCTCACGGCATCGTCAAACAGGGCGAAATAGGGCATGGTGGTTCAGTCAAATGGTTTGATTATACGCCCTTTTTACACATATTTTCAGATGATTCGGCAAATATCGGCAAAATGTAATTTTATGTAGAGGATGCGTGCAACAAGGTGTAAAATTATGAAAACGAATTTCGATTTTCAACCTGAAATACAATAAGGAGACCTTTATGACAGACCACCAGCTGCAACCGTTTGAAAGTGTGGAATTGGGCGAAAAGCAAGATCAGCTCCAAGTATTTGAAAAAGCTGTTTTGGAACATGAAGGCAAAGGTTCTGCCGAAGATTCCGGTACAGCCCCGCTGCCCGAAAACTACCCCTACCGCAAACGTATGCGCCGTGCCGTATACGAAGCCGAAAAAGCCAAACTGCAAATCGAGCTGCTGAAAGTGCAAAGCTGGGTTAAAGACTCCGGTCAACGCATCGTCAGCCTGTTTGAAGGTCGGGATGCGGCAGGTAAGGGCGGTACCATCAAACGCTTTATGGAACATTTAAATCCGCGTGGCGCGCGCGTGGTTGCTTTGGAGAAACCAACCACTACCGAACGCGGACAATGGTATTTCCAACGCTATGTTCAAAATCTGCCGACTGCAGGTGAAATGGTGTTCTTCGACCGCTCATGGTACAACCGCGCCGGCGTAGAACGCGTGATGGGCTTCTGCGAACCTAACGAATATATGCTCTTTATGCGCCAAACCCCCGAATTGGAGCGTATGCTCGTTGCCAGCGGCATCCATCTGTTTAAATTCTGGTTCTCCGTATCCCGTGAAGAACAACTGCGCCGCTTCATTTCCCGCCGCGACGACCCCCTGAAACACTGGAAACTCTCCCCCGTGGACATCCAGTCGCTCGACCGTTGGGACGACTATACCGAAGCTAAAAACGCCATGTTCTTCCATACCCACACCGGCGACGCGCCTTGGGTCATTATACGTTCCGACGACAAAAAACGCGCCCGTTTGAACTGTATCCGCTACTTCCTGCATCAGCTGGACTATCCGGGCAAAGACGTGAAAGCCATCGGCAAAGTGGACGATAAAATCGTTCTTGTTCCCGATACGCGTTACAAAGAGAAAACCATCGATATCGGTCATGACTGATTACCGGTGAAACCGTAAAAATGCCGTCTGAACCTGAAATCGGGTTCAGACGGCATTTTCTATCGGGGTTTCAAAGCGCTATTAAATGTCGGTTTCCAGATAAACGACTTGGGTTTGCAGATATTCTTCCAAACCGTGTTTGCCGTCCGCGCCGCCGATACCGGATTTTTTCCAACCGGCATGGAAGCCCTGCATGGCTTCGAAGTTTTCGCGGTTGATGTAGGTTTCGCCGAATTGCAGACGGCGGGTAACGTAGAAGGCTTCGTTTAAATTAGTCGTATAAACAGAACTGGTCAGACCGAATTCGCAATCATTTGCCAAGGCGATGACTTGGTCGAGCGTGTCGAAAGTGGAAACAGGCAGGACGGGGCCGAAGGTTTCTTCCTTCATGATGTCCATGTTGTTGTCGGTGTCGGTCAGCAGGGTCGGCTCGAAGAAATAGCCGCGTCCTTCGGCACGTTTGCCGCCGCAAACCAATTTCGCACCTTGTTTGACGGCGCGTTCCACTTTTTCGGCAACGGCTTTGACAGCACGCTCTTCAATCAGCGGCCCCATTTCCAGCGCGCCTGCTTCGGCTTCAGCAGGGTTGCCGTAGCGCACGCCTTTCATGGCGGCGGTCATTTTTTCAATGAACGCGTCTTTCAGGCTGCTGTGGACATAGACGCGCTCGGCGCAGTTGCAGATTTGACCGGTGTTGCCGACGCGCGAAGCCAAGATGGATTTCACCGCCAAGTCCAAATCCGCATCTTTCAAAACGATGGCAGGCGCTTTGCCGCCGAGTTCCAGTGAAACTTTGGTGATGTTGGCAGAAGCGGCTTCCATCACTTGGCGGCCCGCTTCGACGGAGCCGGTCAGGCTGACCATATCGACTTGCGGATGGGCGGACAAGGCATTGCCGATTTCCGCGCCGGGGCCGTTCACCACGTTGAACACGCCTGCGGGCAGTCCGACCGCATCGACGATTTCGGCGAAGATGTGGCAGTTGATCGGGGTCACGCTGCTGGGTTTGACGACGATGGTGTTGCCCGTTACCAAAGCGGGACCCATTTTGCGGGCAATCAGGAAGAAGGGGAAGTTCCACGGCAAAATGCCGGCGATTACGCCCAGCGGACGTTTGAACAATAAAATATTTTCACGCGGGCGGTCGCTTTGGATGATTTCGCCTTCATAACGGCGCGCCCATTCGGCTTGGTAATCGAGATAGTCGGCGGTGAACATGACTTCCACGCGCGCCAAGTCTTTGGTTTTGCCGCCTTCGGCAACGATGGTGTCGGTCAGTTCGTCGGCGCGTTCGCGTATGCCTTGGGCGATTTTGTGCAAATACGCGCCGCGTTCGACCGCAGGCAGCTGCTCCCATGCCGGTTGCGCCGCACGCGCCGCCGCTACGGCACGGTCAACGTCCGCTTTGCCGCCTTTGGGTTCGCGGGCGATGGTTTCTTCGGTGGACGGGTTCAATACGTCGCGCCATTCGCCGTTGAAGTCGTTTTCAAAGCGACCGTTGATGTACATGGCCAATTGTTTCATTTCGGGTTCTCCAGTTTTGTAGTCAGATGTAGTTTTAGTTTATTCCCAAATAAATTACCGTACAAGTTTCTTTACATGCGGATTTCGGGTTTTAAATTAAATGCGGCTTACCGGTTTTCTTTTTTGGTTTCCGCAGGCGTGCTGCCGAAATATTGCCTGAATGCCTGAGTAAAGCTGGAAACGTGGCGGTAGCCGCATAAATATGCGGTTTCGCCTATGCTTTTACCCCCGTTTTGCAACAGATAGAGCGCGTGCTGCATTTGTTTGTGGTGCAGCCACTCGCTTGCGGTAATGCCGAAATGGTCGCGCATGCGGCGTTGCAGCGTCCTTTCGCTGATGTTCAGCGCGTCTGTCAGCCGGTTGACATGGTGTGCGCCGTTGGCAAATGCCTCGTTCAGGATGCGGCTGAAGTTTTCAGACGGCATGGTGTTTGCTTCCGCCGTTTCTCCTGCCGCCGGTCCGATGCTGTCCGACACCGTGTCCCACAAATCCGACAGCAGCCGCAACACGTCTGCCTCGCGGCGCAATGTTTCGCCCAAATGCCCCCTTGGGGCAGGTTGCAGGCAAGATGCCGCCAAGCCGCGCAGATTTGGGGACAAATCCCATATTCTGACCGGTTCGCGGTAAAGTATGGGTGTAAAACCCGCATACTCCGGACGCAGCAGCCATTGCTCCATACCTTTAATTGTCATTTTGACCGTTTTGCCGCCTCGATAAAGATAGCGGCTGAACAGGACTTCTTCCCCGACTGAAATCAGGATGACCTTGCCGCCGTCCGCATCGATTTGGAATCGGCTCCGGTTGATGCCGAAGTTCAAAGAGCCTTCTAGCAAAAGTACGAACGACACATAAGGTTCGGCGAGGCGGCTGCTGCAAAAATCACACCGTGCCGTTACCGTGCCGCCGTGGATGGAAATGCCGTTGGATAAAGTATCGAAACGGTAGCTGCCTTCGACATAATCTCCGCCCCCGCTGTTAACCAGGTTGACGAATTGGCTGCTGTTCAAATATTCTTCTGCCATGGTTATTTCTTGAGAAAAATTATCATTTGAAAGATAACATTTTTCACTTCGGTAAACAATCCGCTGCCGGGTCACGGCATTTTCACAACACTTACCGTCCGTATGCCGTCTGAAAATTGCCCGTCTTTCCGATAAGCCTTAAAATACACGCCGTCAAACCTATCGTTTTGCCTGCACATGAGTCCCTTCCCTTTTATCGAAATGAAAGATGTCGCCTTTGCGTATGGCGACCGCCCGATTCTGAAGAACATCAATTTCAGTATTCCGCAAGGCAATTTTGCTGCCGTAATGGGCGGTTCGGGCAGCGGCAAAACCACGCTGATGAGGCTGATTACAGGACAGATTCGTCCGCAGTCCGGGCAGGTTCTGATTGAAGGACGGGATTTGGCGGGCTTTTCGGCTGACGAGTTGTATGAACACCGCCGCCGTATGGGTGTGTTGTTCCAACACGGCGCACTGTTTACCGATTTGTCTGTATTTGACAATATTGCTTTCCCGATGCGCGAACTGACGCAGCTGCCGGAAGCGGTGATTCGAGATTTGGTTTTGTTGAAACTGAACGCGGTCGGTCTGCGCGGCGTGGAAAACCTGATGCCGTCCGAGTTGTCCGGTGGGATGTCGCGCCGCGTCGCGCTTGCCCGCACGATTGCGCTCGACCCTGAAATCATGTTGTACGACGAGCCGTTTACCGGCCTCGATCCGATTTCCTTGGGCGTGATTGCCCACTTGATCAGCCGCGTCAACAAGGCTTTGCGTTCGACCAGCATTATGGTAACGCACGACATTGAAAAATCTTTGGAAATCGTCGATCAGGTGATTTTCTTGGCGCACGGCGAAATTATGTTCTCCGGCTCACCGCAGGAAATGCGCGAACTGGATTCGCCTTGGGTGCGCCAGTTTGTCGGCGGGCTGGCAGACGGCCCCGTAGCATACCGTTATCCGGCGCAAACGTCGCTGCATCAGGACCTGTTGGGATAAATGAGTTGATGCCGTCTGAAACCGTTGAACTTTACATATAGAAATTTATGAATTTTATCCGTTCCGTCGGGGCGAAAACCCTCGGCTTTATTCAATCCCTCGGCAGTATTACGCTGTTTCTGCTGAACATTCTGGCGAAGTCCGGTACGGCTTTCGTCCGTCCGCGCCTGAGCGTGCGCCAAGTGTATTTCGCCGGCGTGCTGTCGGTGTTGATTGTTGCCGTTTCAGGGCTGTTTGTCGGCATGGTCTTGGGTTTGCAGGGCTATACGCAGTTGTCGAAATTCAAATCTGCCGATATTTTGGGCTATATGGTCGCGGCGTCACTGTTGCGCGAACTGGGTCCGGTGTTGGCGGCGATTCTGTTTGCCAGCAGCGCGGGCGGTGCGATGACCAGCGAAATCGGTTTGATGAAAACGACCGAACAGCTCGAAGCGATGAACGTGATGGCGGTCAACCCTGTCGCCCGCGTGGTTGCGCCGCGCTTTTGGGCGGGCGTGTTTTCCATGCCGCTTTTGGCTTCGATTTTCAACGTGGCGGGTATTTTCGGCGCGTATTTGGTCGGTGTAACCTGGCTGGGCTTGGACAGCGGCATTTTCTGGTCGCAAATGCAGAACAACATTACGATCCATTACGATGTAATCAACGGTCTGATTAAATCTGCCGCGTTCGGCGTGGCGGTAACGCTGATTGCCGTACATCAGGGCTTCCACTGCGTGCCGACTTCGGAAGGCATTTTGCGCGCCAGCACGCGTACGGTGGTTTCGTCCGCCCTGACGATTTTGGCGATAGACTTTGTGTTGACCGCGTGGATGTTTACAGATTGACAGGCCGTCTGAAAACGAAACAAAAAACATTTGGATATTCAAGGAACTTTAATGAAAAAGAATGTATTGGAATTTTGGGTCGGACTGTTTGTCCTGCTCGGCGTGGCAGCGGTCGGCTTTCTCGCTTTCCGCGTGGCGGGCGGCGCGGCGTTCGGCAATTCCGGCAAGACTTATACCGTATATGCCGATTTCAGCGACATCGGCGGCTTAAAGGCCAATGCGCCGATCAAATCCGCAGGCGTATTGGTCGGACGTGTCGGCTCCATCGAGCTTGACCCGAAATCCTATCAGGCGAAAGTCCGTCTCGATTTGGACAGCAAATATCAGTTCAGTAGCGACGTTTCCGCACAAATCCTGACCTCCGGCCTGTTGGGCGAACAATATATCGGCCTGCAACAAGGCGGCGACACCGAGAATCTTGCCGCAGGCGATACTATTTCCGTTACCAGCTCCGCCATGGTTCTGGAAAACCTAATCGGTAAATTCATGACCAGCTTCGCCGAGAAAAACGCGGCGGGCGGCGACAATGCAGCAAAAGCTACCGAATAAACGTACACCATCATATTCAAACTAGGACACTTAATCATGAAAAAAACCTCTTTCATCAGCGCATTGAGCATCAGCATCTTGAGCATCAGCATGGCGGTTGCCGCCCCTGCCGACGCAGTGAACCAAATCCGTCAGAACGCCACTCAAGTATTGAGCATCTTAAAAAACGGCGATGCCGGCACTGCTCGCCAAAAAGCCGAAGCTTACGCGACACCTTATTTCGATTTCCAACGTATGACCGCACTGGCGGTCGGCAACCCTTGGCGTACCGCGTCTGACGCGCAAAAACAAGCGTTGACCAAAGAATTTCAAACCCTGCTGATACGCACTTACTCCGGTACCATGTTGAAATTCAAAAACGCCAACGTCAACGTTAAAGACAACCCTATTATCAATAAAGGTGGCAAAGAAATCATCGTCCGAGCCGAAGTCGGCGTACCCGGGCAAAAACCCGTCAACATGGACTTCACTACCTACCAAAGCGGCAACAAATACCGTGCCTACAACGTCGCCATCGAAGGAGCGAGCTTGGTAACCGTTTACCGCAACCAATTCGGCGAAATTATCAAAGCGAAAGGCGTGGACGGGCTGATTGCCGAGTTGAAGGCTAAAAACAGCGGCAAATGACCAACAATCCATGCCGTCCGTCTGAGGGCGGCATGAGTTTTTCCAAGCAAACACTATGCATACAGAATTCAATAACGAAACATTGCGCGTCAGCGGCGACATTACCGTCAAAACCCTGACCGGGGAGACTTTTGAGCGGTTTCAACAACAATGCCGTCTGAAAGGAATCGTTGCCGTCGACTTCAGCGGCGTCAACCATGCCGATTCCGCATGCGTGTCGTTACTGCTCGAAATATTGCGCCGGCGCAAAGACAGTATCAGGCTGACCGGCATTCCCGAATCCGTGCGCGCACTGTCTGAACTGTACGAAATCAAAGACTGGCTGAAATCATGAAAAAAACCGCCTACGCCATCCTCCTGCTGATTGGATTCGCCTCGGCCCCTTCATTTGCAGAAACCCGTCCTGCCGATCCTTATGAAGGGTATAACCGCGCCGTCAGCAGGTTTAACGATCAAGCCGACCGCTACATTTTCGCCCCTGTCGCACGCGGCTACCGCAAAGTTACCCCGCAACCCGTCCGTACAGGTATTTCCAATTTCTTCAATAACCTGCGCGATGTGGTCAGTTTCGGCAGCAATATCTTGCGCTTGGACATCAAACGCGCAAGCGAAGACCTTGTCCGTGTCGGCATTAATACCACTTTCGGTTTGGGCGGGCTCATCGATATCGCCGGTGCAGGCGGCATACCCGATAACAAAAATACATTGGGCGATACATTTGCCACATGGGGCTGGAAAAACAGCAATTATTTCGTAATGCCCATTTTCGGCCCGTCCACAGTCCGCGATGCGCTTGGTACGGGTATTACCACTGTTTATCCGCCCAAGAATATCGTTTTCCATACCCCCGCCGGACGTTGGGGAACGACGGCCTTATCCGCCGTCAATACCCGTGAAGGCCTGCTTGACCTGACCGACGGCCTGGACGATGCTGCCATCGACAAATACAGCTACACACGCGACCTCTATATGAAGGTACGTGCCCGGCAGACCGGTGCGGCACCTGTTGAAAATCCTGAAGAGAACATCGACATCGATGAATTGGTAGAAAGTTCCGAAACCGGTGCGGCGGAAACTGCCGTTCAAGAAGGTTCTACCCCCGAGATGCAGGCAGAACAGCCGGAGGGTATCGAAACGCAACCTTAAAACCATGCCGTCTGAAACATCCTGTTCGGGCGGTATTCCCCATTCTGCCAAATCAGACATCCCGAGGAAGCGGATTGGGCTATAATATCCCCTTGTGCAGAACGTGCGACAGTAAAGGAAAAACCATGTACGAAGTCAACCGCAGCGTATTCGTCCTCATTCCCCTAGAACCTTTTTGGAACTGGCTGCAAAGCTTGCCGGGCAACCATCTGGACGGGCTGACCCTCGAAGACATACAGGCAGATGCCAATTCCTACCTTGTCCGCCCGTGTGAAACTGCCGACGAAGTATGGGATGAAATCGAGGCGCGTTTCGAAGATATTTTTGCCGCCGAACTTGCCGATTGGTGCGAAGACGAGCGCGAGTGGCCCACACTCGATGCCGATATTTTCAATGAATGGTTCGATATTCAGCTTTCCACCGTGATTACCGACCTTGAGCACGAACCGCTTGCCCGCGAAGCTTTCCAACCCATTAACCTGAACTGATGAAGCTGACCGTCCGCAATTACCACCTTGACGGTTACGGTCATGTGAACAATGCGCGCTACCTCGAATTCCTCGAGGAAGCGCGTTGGGCGTTTTTTGAGGAGCGCGGACTGCTGCATGAATTGTCAGACCTCATGCTCATTGTCGCCCGCATCGATATCCGTTACAGCCGTCCTGCCGTAGAGGGAGACGTATTGCAGTTTTCATGCCGTCTGAAAACGCCCGGTATGCGCCGTATCGTATTGACCCAAACCATTACGCTACCGAACGGAAAAACTGCAGCCGAAGCCGATATCACCCTGATGCCGGTCAGCGCAAAAACACAGCGTACCGTCAGCCTCCCCGTTACACTCGCACACGCATTGGAAGACTTGTCCGAATGAAAAAAATACTCACTGCCGCCGCCGTCGTATTGGTCGGCATCCTTATTGCCGCCGTTCTGATTCCCGACAGCAAAACCGCTCCCGCATTTTCGCTGCCCGACATGAACGGCAAAACCGTTTCCCATGCCGACCTTCAGGGTAGGGTAACCCTGATTAATTTTTGGTTTCCCTCCTGTCCCGGTTGCGTGAGCGAAATGCCCAAAGTGATTAAAACGGCGCATGACTACAAAAATAAAGATTTCCAAGTCCTCGCCGTTGCACAACCTATCGATCCGATAGAAAGCGTCCGCCAATACATTAAAGACTACGGTTTGCCCTTTACCGTCATGTATGATGCGGATAAAGCTGTCGGACAGGCGTTCGGCACGCAGGTTTATCCGACTTCCGTCCTCATCGGCAAAAAAGGCGAAATCCTCAAAACCTATGTCGGCGAACCTGATTTCGGTAAGCTCTATCAAGAAATCGATACCGCACTGGCACAATAGCGCGTTTGCGTTCATGCCGTCTGAAAGCATAAGAGCGGGAATATATCTGCATTCCCGCTCTTATGCTTTCAGACGGCATTTAATCATCCAGCAGATTTTTTTTCACCACTGCGGGATTGCCCGCTGCCAAAGAGTAGGGCGGAATGTCTTTCGTTACTACGGAACCTGCACCGACAACCGAACCGCGCCCGATGGTTACGCCAGCCATCACAATAACCCTCCTGCCCAGCCAAACATCGTCTTCCAGCGAAATCGGACGGATTTCCGTATAGCCCTCAAAGCGTTTTTTTGAACGGTCAAACTTGTGGTTATTTGAATAAAACAGACATTCCGGCCCCATCATCACATTCTTGCCGATTGTCAAACCACGGCAGATTTCACAGTTTACCCCGATACCGGAACCATCGCCCAAAACCGTATCCGGGAACACATAGGCACCGCGTTCGATATTGACCCCGCGTCCGATATGCGGAGAAACCCGCCGTGCCAGAAATACGCGTACGCTTTTGCCGATGATGCCGATACCGCGCATATGAGACGGCGGCAATAGGGAACCGGCGAAGCGCAGCAGCAGGGAAAAAAACTTCACCCTCATAAAACCTCCTTCAGAGTAACCTTTTTGCATTTTATCGAATATACTCTTGACGTAACAACAGAAAATAGAGAGAATGTCGGACTTGTCTGTAGCATAGGTACATCCCCTATGCCCGCTTTTTTGAAAGGAAATCAAATGAAACAAGGCACTCACCCGAATTATCACGAAGTTAACGTTACCTGCTCTTGCGGCAACAAATTCGTAACCAAATCCGCAATGGAAAAAGAAAACTTCAACATCGAGGTTTGCTCCCTGTGCCACCCGTTCTATACCGGCACCCAAAAAATCGTTGATACCACCGGTCGCGTGGACAAATTTAACAACAAATTCGGCAACCTGTTCAAACGTTGATTGCCGCTTTGCAAGAATTAAGCCTTGCCATCATTTCGATGGCAGGGCTTTTTAATATTTGGCACACTGACTTCTTATCTATATTTTGATGGCGTTGAAGTTGACATCTACAAAGTTTAATGTTTGAATACATTAAAAAATATATTTGAATGAGATGTTTTATGATTCAAAATGTTGTTACTTCAATAATACTGTATTCTGGGACAGCCGTAGACTTACTTATTATCCTAATGTTATTTTTTGCCAAAAGAAAAAGCAGAAAAGACATCATTAACATCTATTTAGGACAATTTCTAGGCTCTGTTAGTCTGATATTGCTAAGTTTGCTTTTTGCATTTGTCTTAGATTATATTCCTAGTAAAGAGATTTTAGGTTTGCTCGGCTTGATTCCAATTTTCCTAGGTCTCAAAGTTTTGCTTTTAGGAGATTCTGATGGAGAGGCTATTGCCAAAGAGGGTTTGCGCAAAGATAATAAAAACCTGATTTTTCTAGTCGCTATGATTACTTTTGCAAGTTGTGGTGTTGACAATATTGGTGTCTTTGTCCCATATTTTACTACCTTAAATTTAGCGAATTTGATAGTGGCTTTACTTACCTTTCTAGTCATGATTTATCTCTTGGTTTTTTCTGCCCAAAAATTAGCACAAGTCCCTTCTGTTGGAGAAACTTTGGAAAAATATAGCAGATGGTTTGTTGCCGTTGTTTATTTAGGATTGGGGATATATATCCTGGTTGAAAACAACAGTTTTGATATGCTATGGACTGTGTTGGGTCAGGAAAAAATATTATGAAAAAGATAGTATTTGCAAAGACTGCCATGTGCAGTCTTTTTTGTTGCCGGTCTTTTTTTGTCTGATGCCGTCTGAAGCAGTCTCTGCACGACCTTTGTGCGAATATTTGCTACACTTGGCAATCCGTCCATTTCTTCTCACGCTTATGCTGACCTATACCCCACCCGATGCCCGCCCTCCCACAAAAACCCATGAAAAACCGTGGCTGCTGATGCTGATGGCGTTTGCCTGGTTGTGGCCGGGTGTATTTTCACATGATTTATGGAATCCTGCCGAACCTGCCGTTTATACCGCCGTCGAAGCATTGACAGACAGCCGCGTTCCTTTGGTTGCCCATCTGTTCGGGCATGCCGACTTCGGCATACCGCCCGTTTATCTTTGGGTTGCCGCCGCGTTCAAAAATTTGCTGTCGCCGTGGGCTGCCGACCCATACGATGCCGCACGCTTTGCAGGCGTATTTTTTGCCGTTATCGGACTGACTTCCTGCGGCTTTGCCGGTTTCAACTTTTTGGGCAGACACCACGGGCGTAGCGTTGTTTTAATCCTTATCGGCTGTATCGGGCTGATTCCGATCGTACACTTTCTCAATCCTGCCGCCGCCGCTTTTGCCGCCGCAGGGCTGGTGTTGCACGGTTATTCTTTGGCGTGCCGCCGTGTGATTGCCGCCTCTTTCCTGCTCGGTACGGGTTGGACGCTGATGTCGTTGGCAGCAGGTTATCCGGCAGCATTTGCCCTGATGCTGCCCTTGCCCATATTGATGTTTTTCCGTCCGTGGCAAAGCAGGCGTTTGATTTTGACGGCAGTGGCATCACTTGCTTTTTCTTTGCCGCTTATGACCGTTTACCCGCTGCTCTTGGCAAAAACGCAGCCTGCACTGTTTGTACAATGGTCGGATTATCATATGTTCGGCACCTTTGGCGGTTTGCGGCACGTTCAGACGGCATTTAATTTATTTTATTATCTGAAAAATCTGCTTTGGTTTGCATTGCCTGCGTTGCCGCTGGCGGTTTGGACGGTTTGCCGCACACGCCTGTTTGCGACAGATTGGGGGATTTTGGGCGTCGTCTGGATGGTTGCCGTCATGGTGCTGCTTGCCGTCAATCCTCAGCGTTTTCAGGATAACCTCGTTTGGCTGCTGCCACCGCTTGCCCTGTTCGGCGCGGCGCAGCTGGACAGCCTGAGGCGCAGTGCGGCGGCTTTTGTCAACTGGTTCGGCGTTATGACATTCGGACTGTTCGCCGTATTTCTGTGGATAGGGTTTTTCGCCATCAATTACGGTTGGCCCGCCAAACTTGCCGAACGTGCCGCATATTTCAGCCCGTATTATGTTCCTGATATCGATCCCATTCCCATGACCGTTGCCATATTGTTTACCCCCCTGTGGCTGTGGGCAATTACCCGTAGGCACATACGCGGCAGGCAGGCAGTAACCAACTGGGCCGCAGGCGTTACCCTGACATGGGCGCTGTTGATGACGCTGTTTCTACCGTGGCTGGACGCGGCAAAAAGCCATGCGCCGGTCGTACGGGGCATGGAGGCATCGCTTTCTTCGGAATTGAAACAGAAACTTGCAGACGGCATTGAGTGTATCAGCATAGACAGCGGCGATCTGCACACACGAACCGTCTGGACGCAGTACGGTACATTGCCGCATCATATCGGCGATACCCGATGCCGCTACCGTATAACCCGACTGCCTAAAAATGCCGATATACCGCAGGGCTGGCAGACGGTATGGCAGGGTTCGCGTCCGCGCGATAAAGGCAGTAGATTTGCCCTTATTCAGAAAACTTGAGAAAGTAATTTAAAAACAGCGCATTAACTCTAATTTCTGGATTAAGTGTATGCAATCGCATATAATTGTGCGATTAAGTGTTTATGAAACAGCCGTTTTACAGGCATCACACAGGAGCAACAATCATCATGATGACCCTTTATTCCGGCATTACCTGCCCCTTCAGCCACCGCTGCCGCTTCGTCTTATACGAAAAAGGCATGGACTTTGAAATCAAAGACGTCGATATTTACAACAAACCCGAAGACCTCGCCGTCATGAATCCGTATAACCAAGTTCCCGTACTGGTCGAGCGCGATTTGGTGCTGCATGAGTCCAATATCATCAACGAATACATTGACGAACGTTTCCCCCATCCGCAGCTTATGCCCGGCGATCCCGTTATGCGCGGCCGGGGACGCTTGGTGTTGTACCGCATGGAAAAAGAACTGTTCAGCCTCGTTCAAATTTTGGAGAACCCTGCCTCCACCAATAAGGAGCAGGCAAAAGCGCGCGAAGCCATCGGCAACGGTCTGACCATGCTCGCCCCTTCATTCAGTAAAAACAAATATATTCTCGGCGATGACTTTTCCATGATTGACGTCGCCCTCGCACCGCTGTTGTGGCGGCTTGACCATTACGATATCAAATTGGGCAAAAGTGCCGCGCCGCTGCTCAAATACGCCGAACGGATTTTCCAACGCGAAGCCTTTATCGATGCGCTGACACCTGCGGAAAAGGCGATGCGCAAATAAGTTTGAAATGCCTGTAAAACCTGACGGTTTCAGGCATTTCTATATTCAGGCACATCATGGGGCACATTATGACCACTTCCACCAAACCTTATATCCTCCGCGCACTTTGCGAATGGTGTAGCGACAACGCCTTTACCCCCCACATCCTTGTCTGGGTAAACGAGCATACGCGCGTTCCCATGCAGTATGTCCGCGACAATGAAATCATGCTCAACATCGGTGCAACCGCCACCCAAAACCTTCAAATCGACAACGATTGGGTCAGCTTTTCCGCCCGTTTCGGCGGAAAGGCACACGATATATGGATACCTGTCGGACACGTCCTCAGCCTTTTTGCACGGGAGACTGGAGAAGGTATGGGGTTTGAATTGGAGGAGTACAGCCCTGATTCCCCGGTAGAACCGGAGCCTCAGACCGTGCCTGCTAAAAAAGGTCTGAAATTGGTCAAATAAATCTATGCCGTCTGAACGGAATCGCGTTTCAGACGGCATTTTATCCTATGGGCATAAACGGAATCCATTTATCGGCAAAACCTGTTTCGGCGTATCGAAACCGTGTTGCCCCTGTCAATTCGATATTGGGACATTGAAAATGCCGTCTGAACCTGCGATACGGGCTTCAGACGGCATTTTGCCTTATATTCGGGCAATCAGGCGGTCAGTACGGCTTTCAAGATTTTGTTGACTTCACCCATGTCGGCTTTACCTGCGAGGCGGGTTTTCAGCAGCCCCATGACTTTACCCATATCTGCCATACCTGCCGCGCCGATTTCGGCAACGGCAGCTTCGACCTCGCTACGGATTTCGTCGGCGGAAAGCATTTGGGGAAGGTAGCGGTGTAGTACCTCGATTTCGGCGTTTTCTTTGTCTGCTAAATCCTGGCGGCCGGCTTCAGTATAGATTTTTGCGCTGTCTTTGCGCTGTTTGACCATTTTGGTCAGGATGGAGGTGATTTTGGCATCGTCCGCTTCGGTGCGTTCGTCCACCTCAAACTGTTTGATGGCGGCGTTGATGAGGCGGATGGTGCCGAGCGACAATTGGTCTTTGGCACGCATGGCCGTTTTCATGTCTTCGGTAAGGTGGATTTTCAGGCTCATGATGTTCTCGCTGGAAGGGTTTCAGATTCGGATTCTAAGGTTAAGGGAAGGTGAATCAATCCCCGTACATAAGGATAGTAAGTTTTTGTGTGTCGGTAGGGCGGGTATTGTCAGGACATATCCGGTATCAACCGGTTCGTACTGTCGGGCTTCCGAGTTTGGTTAATGGTTAATAACGGCAGTCCGTGTGTTTCTGGCGGAAAATGGGCTCGCTGTCAGGCGATAAACAAAACACACCGCAGAGCAGGTCTTGCGGTGTGTCCTCATATCACAGGGCTGACCTGTAATCTGTACTGCTTGGATGTTTAGTACATCTTAGGAGGCAGTTGTTGGCTGCGCAGGCGTTTTTGCAGGCGTTTTACAGCTGCCGCTTTTTTGCGTTTGCGTTCGGTAGTCGGTTTTTCGTAGGCTTCGCGGGCGCGCAGCTCGGTCAGCAGACCGGTTTTTTCTACGGCGCGTTTGAAACGGCGCATGGCGACTTCAAATGGTTCATTCTCTTTTACGCGGATTGCAGGCATTTTATTTCCTTTAATAAATTCTGTTGTTTCATCTGCCCATAATATCGATGGAAAGGATAGGGCAGACGGTGTTATAGGTTTTCCGTATCTCTGTGCCTTTCGGCGGCGGGATACGCGCCGTGATGGAAACATCACCTCCTAACGGGTCGGCTTATGCCGTGAACTGCTTAACTTAAAAAAGCAGAAAAAAAAAAAATAATTTTCCGATTTTCTTATATTTGCGGTTTGGTGTCAATGTGGTTTGATAAAAATGCCGCCGGGGCTTTAGGGTGTTTTCTTTCAGACGGCATCGATACGTCAGCGTGCAGGAACGGTGCCCATACGCTGTTTAAGTGGGATGTAGGGTGTCCCGAAGAGGCCGGCGTAGTAGGCGGCATTGGTCATCACTTTTTTGACATAGTCTCGCGTTTCGGAAAACGGGATGGTTTCGGCATATACCGCACCCTCAAGGGGGATATCTGCCTGCCATCGGCGCGCTCTGCCGGGGCCGGCGTTATAGCCTGCGGTAGCGAGGACTTCGTTGTTTTGCAGGCGGCGTTTGGTGTCTGCCATATACCACGTTCCCATACGGATATTACCGTCGGCGGTGTAAAGTTGTGCGGCATCCATACCGATTTTTCCGGCAATTTCGCGTGCTGTGGCAGGCATGACCTGCATCAACCCCTGCGCGCCCACGCCGGATTGCGCGCCCATGACGAAACGGCTTTCTTGACGAATCAGGCCGTAAACCCACGCCGGATCGACATCGGCATTTTGCGCGTGGCGGATTACAGTGTCTTTAAATGGCGAAATGTAGCGCAATGTGTAGTTGAGTTTATGGTCGGTGCGTTCTGCGCTGTTGATCGCCATGTCGTAAAACTTATGGTTGAACGCGGTTTGCGCGGCGGTCAGCAGGTTGTCCTCATCGAAGCCGCGTGTGGCAAAACGCCATTCCGCCTGAGCCTGACGGCGCATTTTTGCATCGCCGGCAGATTGGCTGTTTTGGAACAATACCAGTGCGCGTTTGACTGGACCGTCTTCCGACATGCGGCGGACGTTGTTTGTGTCGGCATCGGGAACATTGTTGCGCGTATCAATTTTCCGACCCAACTCTTCCCCTGCCAGTACGGCATAAAAATTTCTACCTGTTGCGGCTGCCTGTTCATAGAGTTTTGCTGCCTGCTGCAAGTTGCCCAGCGCAGCATGGCTGCGTGCCAGCCAGTAGAGCCAGGTCGGGCTCTTTTGCAGTTTTTCGGGCATATGCGAGATAACGGAAGCCAGTTCGTCCCAACGTCGGGCACGCATGGTGGCACGGGCGTACCATTCGATTTGGTCGTCGGTCAGTTGTCTGCGGTCGGAAACTTTGCCGTAATAGTCTAAGGCGGCGGGTACATTGAGGTTTTGCGATTGATGCTGCCCCAGTACGCCCCACGCGAAACTGCGTTGTTCGGGGCTTAAACCGCTTTCCATTTCGGACAGCAGGGCGGCGGCATTCGGCGATTTGCGTGCTTCTTTGCCGATGACGTTCAACAGGGCATATTCGCGCGATCCTTGAGTACCGGCATCAAGCGGGCTGCCCAATGCGGCTGCCAGATTGCGTGCGTCTGTGGTTTGGCTGTTGGCCAACAGTCCGCGAACGCGCCTCCAGGCATCGTTGCTGTCCAACAAGCCGGATGCGGCTGCCTGTTCCAACAGTTTGGTGCAGCCCGAAGGCAGTTTGCCCGTATTTTTGACCAGTTCGGCGGCACGTCCGTAGTCGTTGCGTTTCAAGTCGGCATAGCATTCGACTTCTTGGGTGCGTCCCTCAGGTTCGAGTTTGGCGTATTCTTGTTCAAATAGTTTCCACTGCTTGCGTGCGCCTAAGGATTTGAGCCACTCGTTGCGGACATTTTCCGTCATCGCACTGTTGCCGGCATTTTCCAAATAGGCTGCGACGGCGGCATCGTTGTTCTGTTTTGCCGCATCAAGCGCAGAAGGGTAGTTGCTGTAATCTTCCAGTGTTTTTTCTTCAGGTTCGGCAGGGCGGGACGGAACGGCCGATGATTCGGCGGCCTTTATCTCGCCTCCGGGCGCGTTTGTCGAAGAGCATGCGGCGAGTGCCAAAGCAGCAAGCAGTGGCAGTGAATGCTTTAGAATGAATGGATGCATCGAATTTCCTTAAAAATTGAAACCCTGAAACAATCAGGGTTGGAAGATAAGATGCCGTCTGAACCGGCATTTTCTGGATTATATGCTGAAAATGCATTGCTTTCAGAACACTTTTGGTATCATAAGATATATTTTTCAATAATTTACCGTTTTGGCGTGTGGTGTCGCACATTCAGGGGATCCCGCGCGGTATCGTTTGGGTTTCTGCCGTCAATCGGTTTTGTTGACAAAAAAATACTTTCCCGATAGTATCATACGGAAACTAACTTGCCGATTTGACACAGCTTGCGGGCATAACAGCTAAAGCGTTCCGACAATTTCAGCTTTATCTTTTACGCCCGTTGTGCCCGACATCGGGCGTTGTTGTATGGAAAAAAACGATGATTATCTTGAATAATGTTTCCAAACGCTATCAGACGCGCGACAAAGCATGGTTTGCCGCCGTCGAGCCGACGCATTTGGAAATAAAAGACGGCGAAATTTTCGGTCTGATGGGCTATTCTGGCGCGGGCAAATCCACCCTGTTGCGCCTGATTAACCTGTTGGAACGTCCCGACACGGGCAAGGTCAACGTTTGCGGACAAGAGCTGACTGCGCTCGATGCCGCCGCATTGCGTCAGGCGCGGCAGAATATCGGCATGGTATTTCAACAGTTCAATCTTTTGAGCAACCGTACCGTTGCCGACAATGTTGCCTTTCCTTTGGAAATCGCCGGATGGTCGTCTGAAAAAATCAAAGAACGCGTCAAAGAATGCCTTGAAATCGTCGGCTTGACCGAACGCGCTGACCACTATCCCGCCCAGCTTTCAGGCGGGCAGAAACAACGTGTCGGCATCGCCCGCGCGCTCGCACCCAAACCCCAAGTCATCCTCGCCGACGAACCGACTTCCGCCCTCGACCCCGCTACCACGCGCAGCGTCTTGGAATGTTTGGAAGACATCAACAAACGCTTCAACGTTACCATCGTCATCGTAACCCACGAAATGAGCGTCATCAGACGACTGTGTGACCGCGCCGCCCTTTTGGATAAAGGAAAAGTGGTGGAAATCGTCGAAGTACACGGCAACCAAATCCACGCCCAATCCGAAATCGGGCGCGAACTGATTCGGGAGGACTGATATGGCAGACTTAACATTCGAACAAGCCATTTCCACCATCGTCGGCATGAAAGACGAAATCGTCCGCGCCTTGGGTGAAACCTTCGTCATGGTCGGGCTGTCCACCACGATCGCCATCATCTTCGGCACGCTGTTGGGCGTTTTGCTTTTCGTCACTTCCAACCGCCAGCTGCATTACAACAAGCCGGTGAATTTCCTGCTCGACAACTTAGTCAACCTGATGCGCGCCTTCCCCTTCGTCATCCTGATGATTGCCATGATACCCGCCACCCGCGCCATCGTCGGCAGCACCATCGGCCCGATTGCCGCTTCGCTGGTATTGAGCGTGTCCGGTCTGTTTTACTTCGCCCGACTGGTGGAACAAAACCTGCGCGAAGTCCCCAAAGGCGTAATTGAAGCCGCCACCGCCATGGGCGCATCGCCGCTTGCCATCATCCGCAAAGTCCTCTTAAACGAAGCGCGCGCGGGCATGGTTTCCAGCATCACCGTCCTTGCCATCGGACTGCTCTCGTACAGCGCGGCGGCAGGCATGATAGGTGGCGGCGGCTTGGGCGACCTCGCCATCCGCTACGGCTACTACCGCTACCAAACCGAAGTCATCATTTTCATCGTCGCCATCCTCGTGCTGCTCGTTATCCTGATTCAAAGCATCGGCAACGCATTGGCGCGGAAATTGGACAAACGTTAAACCTAGAATGCCGTCTGAAGCCCGGATGAAGCAGGCCTTCAGGTCTGAGGATGATACGGCGGGGTGAAATATCCGCCGCATTGTTAAAAATGCTATAGAATCTTTTCTGCGGCAAATGCCGTCTGAATGCCAAACCATGGCGGATTTATTGCCTGCAGCTTTAGTTTGAAACTTTCCCACATATCAGGAGATAACATGACAAACTTCTTCAAAACCCTTTCCGCCGCCACACTCGCGCTTATTTTGGCGGCTTGCGGCGGTCAAAAAGACAGCGCGCCCGCAGCCTCTGCTGCCGCCTCTTCAGCCAATAACGGCGCGGAGAAAAAAGAAATTGTCTTCGGTACAACGGTTGGCGACTTCGGCGATATGGTCAAAGACCAAATCCAACCTGCGTTGGAGAAAAAAGGATACACCGTCAAACTGGTTGAATTTACCGACTATGTGCGCCCGAATCTGGCATTGGCGGAGGGCGAGTTGGACATCAACATCTTCCAACACAAACCCTATCTTGACGACTTCAAAAAAGAACACAATCTGGACATCACCGAAGCCTTCCAAGTGCCGACTGCACCTTTGGGATTATATCCGGGCAAGCTGAAATCGCTGGAAGAAGTCAAAGACGGCAGCACCGTATCCGCACCCAACGACCCGTCCAATTTTGCCCGTGCTTTAGTCATGCTCAACGAATTGGGTTGGATTAAACTTAAAGACGGCATCAATCCGCTGACTGCATCCAAAGCGGATATTGCCGAAAACCTGAAAAATATCAAAATCGTCGAGCTTGAAGCCGCGCAACTGCCGCGCAGCCGTGCTGACGTCGATTTTGCCGTCGTTAACGGCAACTACGCCATGAGCAGCGGCATGAAGCTGACCGAAGCCCTGTTCCAAGAGCCGAGCTTTGCTTATGTCAACTGGTCTGCCGTCAAGACTGCCGACAAAGACAGCCAATGGCTTAAAGACGTAACCGAGGCCTATAACTCCGACGAGTTCAAAGCCTACGCGCACAAACGCTTCGAGGGCTACAAATACCCTGCAGTATGGAATGAGGGTGCCGCCAAATAAGGCCGTTGTATAAAATGATGCCGTCTGAACCGTATCCGTGTTCAGACGGCATTTTTGTCCTTTAGTCCGCTATCCCCTGCCATTCCGCCGAATCCGGCGTATTGATTCCGAAAAGCGACAAAGCGTGTGCAACACTGTGTGTAACAATATCGTCTGCAGTTTGCGGTTTGCGGTACATCGCAGGAACAGGGGGAAACACCACGCCGCCCATTTCTGTTACCCGTTTCATATTCTCCAGATGGGAAAGGTTCAACGGTGCTTCGCGGACCATCAGTACCAGCCGCCGCCTTTCCTTCAAAACTACATCCGCCGCACGTGTCAGCAGATTGTCGCCGAAGCCGTGCGCGACAGAGGCAAGCGTCCGCATCGAACAGGGTGCAACCAGCATCCCGTCCGTTTTAAACGTACCGCTGGCAATACATGCCCCGATATTGCCAATCGGATGGACGAAGTCAGCCAAGGCATATACTTCGTCTTTCGTATAATCCGTTTCCGAAGTCCGGGCCATCTCCGCACCTTTCGATACCACAAGGTGTGTTTCGACATCTTGCGTAAGCAGAAGCCGCAATGCCTTAATGCCGTAAGCAAAGCCGCTTGCCCCGCTGATGCCGACAATCAACCGTCGAGTCATCATCCGCCTTTCCGTTATGCCGCCGGCAGCGGCAAAGCGGTTATTATAGTGAAAAAAACGATTCGAGATAAACACGGATACAAATTGTCGGCAACACTCAATATCCGATAAAATACCGACTTTATCATTACATTTGAACACGTAAGGGAGAAAGGCATGGCAAAAGTAAAAGGCGGATTGGGGCGCGGTTTGGATTCGCTGCTCGCCAACGGCGCAGACAACAGCAGCGGCGACCGATTGACCACGGTTGCAGTTAAAGATATCCAGCCCGGCCGCTATCAGGCGCGTGTTCAAATCGATGACGAAGCCTTGCAGGAGCTGGCGGATTCGATTAAAGCACAGGGCGTGATACAGCCCGTCATTGTGCGGGAACACGGTTTGTCCCGGTACGAACTGATTGCAGGAGAGCGGCGATGGCGCGCCTCCCAGCTTGCCGGCCTGACTGAAATCCCCGTCGTTATCAAGACTATCAGCGACGAAACCGCACTGGCCATGGGGTTGATAGAAAACCTTCAGCGAGAGAATCTCAACCCTATCGAAGAAGCACAGGGGTTGAAACGTCTTGCTGATGAGTTCGGACTGACCCACGAAACCATAGCCAAAGCCGTCGGTAAAAGCCGAAGTGCGATTTCCAACAGCCTGCGCCTTTTAAGCCTGCCCGAACCCGTGCAGGAAATGCTTTACCAACGCCGCTTGGAAATGGGGCATGCCCGTGCGTTGCTGACCCTCCCCGTCGTAGAACAGCTCGAGTTGGCGCAAAAGGCCGTTAAAAACGGCTGGTCGGTGCGCGAAGTCGAGCGCCGCAGCCAAATTGCCCATCAGAACAAACAGTCCGAACCCAAAAAAAATACTGCTTCCGACATCAGCCGCCTTAACGATTTGCTGACTGAAAGGCTGGGTGTCAACGCTGAGGTCAAAACCGTTAACCACAAAAAAGGCAGGATTGTCCTGTATTTCGATACGCCCGAAACGTTCGGCCACCTGTTGGAGCAGTTGGGAATAGATTACCAGCCTTAATTTTGCGCAATATGCCGTCTGGAATATAAAGTGTAAAGAAATTGCGGACAAACTCCTCAATATCCTGTAATCATATGTAATATGTGCTAGAATGGCGAAGTTGGATTTTGGGGAGTCGCTTGTCTGTATCGGCGGCGAGTTTCACAAAGATTAACATATTGCTTGACGTAAGAAGGCTTCTAAATTATATTAGCCGCGCCTCAAATCCGAGGCGGAATCATTCTTTTTTATGAAGCAGATTATTATCCTGCAATTTGCAGTATTATCCGTATGTTCCCTGGTTTCCCTCGTTATATGGGGGTATTCGGGGTTTCTATCGGCAATCGGCGGCGGCCTGTCTTATCTGCTTCCCACGCTTGTTGCAGTTTTACTTTTAAAACTTTTCAGTGGGGATCCCTTCCTGCAAAGCAGGATGTACATCTTCGGAGAGATTTTAAAAGTAGTGCTGTCGCTGTTGTCCATGTTCGCCATGTTTTCAATATGGCATCAATCGCTGGTGTTTGCCCCGTTTCTGATGGGGCTGATCGGTGTCAGCCATCTGGTTTTTTTAGTATTGTTGAGAGTGAAAGATTATGGCAGGTGAAACCATTACCGCTGCCGACTACATCAAGCACCATTTACAGAGCTTGACCAGTTTGTCGGATGTTACTCAGGGTCAGGGCCTGAAAAATATTGCCGATTTCTCGTTTATTAATCTGGATGCGATTTTCTTCGCCGCTCTGTTGGGCGTAATCGGCAGCTTCCTGTTGTGGCGTGGTGCAAAAAAAGCAACAGCAGGCGTTCCCGGACGTTTCCAGGCTGCAGTGGAAATCTTGTTCGAGTTTGTGGACGATATGTGTAAGAGCATCATCCATAATGAACAGTCTAGAAAAGCCATCGCCCCTTTGGGTTTGACACTTTTTGTCTGGATTTTCCTGATGAACGCGATGGATATGCTGCCTGTTGACCTGTTACCGTGGGTTTGGCAGCATCTGACCGGCAATCATCACGCCCTGTTGCGTGTTGTGCCTACCGCTGATTTGAATACTACTTTGGCTCTTGCTGTCGGCGTGTTGCTTATCTGTATTTATTACAATATCAAAATTAAAGGGTTCGGCGGCTGGTTTCACGAGCTGTTTAGCGCGCCTTTCGGTGCGAAGCTTGCACCGGCAAACTTCCTCCTTAATCTGGTTGAATTCCTTTCTAAAACCGTGTCGCATGGTATGCGGTTATTCGGCAACATGTATGCAGGCGAGTTGGTATTCTTGTTGATAGCCTTGCTTGGCGGTGCTTGGGCGGCCTCCGGCAGCGTTGAAGTGATGGATCCGATTCTGTTTGTCTTCCACATTATTGCCGGATTGGCATGGGCGATTTTCCATATTCTGGTTATTACCTTGCAGGCGTTTATTTTTATGGCATTGGCGTTTGTCTATATCGGACAGGCACATGATGCGCACTGATTTTCCTAAGTAGTTTGTTTTTGTAGTTTAACCTTTGTTTCTTTAAGGAGTTTAAAATGGGTTTGATTGCTATCGCATGTGGTTTGATCGTTGCATTGGGCGCACTGGGTGCCTCTATCGGTATCGCAATGGTCGGTTCTAAATATTTGGAATCTTCTGCTCGTCAACCTGAGCTGATTGGTCCTCTGCAAACCAAACTGTTCTTGATCGCTGGTCTGATTGACGCGGCATTCTTGATCGGTGTGGCTATTGCCCTGTTGTTCGCCTTCGTTAACCCGTTTGGTGCTGCGTAATCAAGACGGAGAAATCCGTTCAGATACAGGCTTACCGTCTGTTTGATTAACCCAGATACGAAGGTTAAGTAACGTGAATATTAATGCAACCTTATTTGCGCAAATCCTAGTTTTCTTTGGCTTGGTTTGGTTTACGATGAAATTCGTATGGCCTCCGATTGCCAAAGCATTGGATGAGCGTGCCGCAAAAATCGCCGAGGGCTTGGCTGCCGCCGAGCGCGGTAAGAGCGATTTTGAGCAGGCAGAGAAAAAAGTTGCAGAACTTATGGCCGAAGGGCGTCATCAGGTAACCGAAATGGTTGCCAACGCCGAAAAACGTGCTGCAAAAATTGTAGAAGAAGCTAAAGAGCAAGCTTCTCATGAAGCAGCACGCATTGCAGCCCAAGCAAAAGCTGATGTAGAGCAAGAAGTTAACCGTGCACGCGAAGTGTTGCGCGAACAGGTTGCTTCATTGGCTGTTAAAGGTGCGGAATCTATCCTGCGTAAAGAAGTTGATGCTTCCAAACATGCAGATTTGCTCAGTGCCTTAAAACAGGAGCTGTAATCTTATGGCAGAGTTCGCAACGATTGCCAGACCTTATGCGAAAGCATTGTTTAGTCTGGCTCAGGAAAAAAACCAAATCGAGTCTTGGTTGGGCGAACTGAAAGAACTCGCAGCGGTTGTTCAAGATGAGAAAGTCATCGCTTTCATCGAGCAGCCGGAAACGGGAGCTTCCGAAAAGGCAGAAACGCTCAAAGGTCTTGTCGGTATCAAAAATGTCGAATTGGCAAATTTTATTACCGTTTTGGCCGAACAAAAGCGTTTGCTGGTATTGCCGGAAATTTATGCCCAATATCAAGATTTGACCTTGATACACAACAATACGAAATCGGCAGTAATTTATAGCGCGTATGAACTCAGTTCTCAGCAGCTGGCCGATGTTACCGATATCCTGATAAAACGCTTTAACAGCAAATTGGATGTGGTGGCTAAAGTTGCCCCTGAATTAATCGGTGGCATCAAAGTAGAGGTGGGTGATCAGGTCTTGGATTTGTCCGTACAAGGCAAACTGAATGCTTTGTATGCGACTATGACAAATTAGGAGAGTTTTCATGCAGCTTAATCCTGCTGAAATTAGCGATTTGATTAAAGCCAAAATCGAAAATCTGTCCGTCAATGCAGAAGTGCGTACCCGTGGTACTGTCGTTTCCGTTACAGACGGCATTGTGCGCATTCATGGCTTGTCAGACGCGATGCAAGGTGAGATGCTCGAATTCCCCGGTAACACTTTCGGTCTGGCCATGAACTTGGAGCGTGACTCCGTCGGTGCCGTAGTGTTGGGTGAGTACGAACACATTAAAGAAGGCGATACAGTTACCTGTACCGGCCGTATTTTGGAAGTGCCGATTGGTCGCGAATTGGTTGGCCGCGTAGTTGATGCATTGGGTCGTCCTATCGATGGAAAAGGTCCAATCAACACGACATTGACTGCTCCAATCGAAAAAATTGCACCAGGCGTGATTGCGCGTAAATCGGTTGACCAACCAATGCAAACCGGTCTGAAAGCTATTGATTCTATGGTTCCGGTTGGTCGTGGCCAACGTGAGTTGATTATTGGTGACCGTCAAACCGGTAAAACAGCCGTAGCACTGGATGCCATCGTTAACCAAAAAGGTACAGGCGTTATCTGTATTTATGTGGCTATCGGTCAAAAAGCATCTTCTATTGCCAACGTAGTACGCAAATTGGAAGAGCATGGCGCGATGGAACATACTATCGTGGTTGCTGCAACTGCTTCTGAAGCCGCTGCACTGCAATACATCGCTCCTTACTCCGGTTGTACCATGGGTGAATTCTTCCGTGACCGCGGTGAAGATGCATTGATCGTGTATGATGACTTGTCTAAACAAGCCGTTGCATACCGTCAAATTTCCCTGCTGTTACGCCGTCCTCCTGGTCGTGAAGCATATCCTGGCGACGTATTCTATCTGCACTCCCGTCTGTTGGAACGTGCGGCTCGCGTCAGCGAAAACGAAGTTGAAAAACTGACCAATGGTGAAGTAAAAGGCAAAACCGGTTCTCTGACTGCGTTGCCAATTATTGAAACCCAAGCCGGTGACGTATCAGCATTCGTACCAACCAACGTAATTTCGATTACAGACGGCCAAATCTTCTTGGAAACCGACTTGTTCAACGCCGGTATCCGTCCTGCAATCAATGCCGGTATTTCCGTATCGCGCGTGGGTGGTGCAGCACAAACCAAAGTCATCAAAAAACTGGGTGGCGGTATCCGTTTGGCGTTGGCACAGTACCGTGAATTGGCGGCGTTCTCGCAATTTGCTTCCGATTTGGACGAAGCAACACGCAAACAGCTGCAACACGGTGAAGTGGTTACTGAATTGATGAAACAAAAACAATTCAGCACATTGAACACTGCCGAAATGGCATTGACTTTGTGGGCGATCAACAACGGTTCTTACGCAGATGTTCCGGTATCCAAAGCCTTGGCTTTCGAAGCAGAATTCTTGAGTTTCGTACGTACGCAACATCCTGAGGTTCTGGAAGCGATTAATGCATCAGGCGCAATGTCTGACGAAAGCGAAAAAGCATTGACCGAAGCCATGAAATCTTTCAAATCTTCTTACGCTTACCAAGCATAAGTATTGAGATGAAAGGAGTCTGAAATGGCAGTCGGAAAAGAGATTCTCACCAAAATCCGTAGTGTTCAAAATACTCAAAAGATCACTAAAGCGATGCAAATGGTGTCGACCTCTAAAATGCGGAAGACTCAAGACCGGATGCGCTTAGCGCGTCCGTACGCCGAAAAAGTGCGTACAGTGATGAGCCATCTTGCACAGACCAATGCCGATCATGGTATCAAACTGTTGGAGCCACACCGCGAAGTGCGTCGTGCCGGCTTCATTTTGATTACCTCGGATAAAGGTTTGTGCGGTGGCTTGAACGCAAACGTACTGAAAAAGTTTTTGGCGCAAGTTCAAGAGTATCAGGAACAAGGCATCGAAGTCGAAGTCGTGTGCCTGGGTAGCAAAGGTTTGGCTGCATGCCAAAGCATCGGTTTGAATGTTATTGCCAGCGCAACTAATTTGGGCGACACCCCAAAAATGGAGGCGTTGCTTGGCCCTTTGACCGAAATCTTCCAATGTTATGAAAAGCATGAATTAGACCGTATCCATATGGTTTACTCATGTTTTATCAACACGATGCGCCAAGAGCCGCGTATGGAAGTGTTGCTGCCTATCGGTGAAAACGTTATTGACGACAAAGCGGGTCATTCTTCATTCGCTTGGGAATACCGCTACGAGCCGAGCCCTGTCGCCGTATTGGAATATTTGGTTCGCCGCTATTTAGAGTCTGTGGTTTATCAGGCATTGAGCGACAACATGGCATCCGAACAAGCCGCGCGTATGGTAGCGATGAAAGCCGCAACCGACAACGCAGGCAATGCCATTAAAGAGTTGCGCTTGGTGTACAACAAATCGCGTCAAGCCGCGATTACCACAGAATTGTCAGAAATTGTAGCAGGTGCAGCGGCAGTTTAATGCCGTCTGAAGCCTGAACAGGAAATTAGGATACGATAATGAGCCAAGGCAAAATCGTACAAGTTATTGGTGCGGTGGTTGACGTGGAATTTCCACGCGACGCTATCCCGCATGTTTACGATGCCCTGAAATTGGACGAGAACGGTCTGACTCTGGAGGTTCAACAGCTTCTGGGCGACGGCGTTGTCCGTACTATTGCAATGGGTAGTTCAGACGGCCTGAAACGCGGTATGTCTGTAAGCAATACTGGTGCGCCAATCACTGTGCCGGTAGGTAAAGGTACATTGGGTCGTATTGTCGACGTATTGGGTACGCCTGTTGATGAAGCAGGTCCGATCGATACCGACAAAAGCCGTGCCATTCACCAAACTGCTCCGAAATTCGACGAGTTGTCTTCAGCTACCGAATTGTTGGAAACCGGTATTAAAGTGATCGACTTGCTGTGTCCGTTTGCTAAAGGCGGTAAAGTAGGTCTGTTCGGTGGTGCCGGTGTAGGCAAAACCGTGAACATGATGGAATTGATTAACAACATCGCCAAAGCGCACAGCGGTCTGTCCGTGTTCGCAGGTGTGGGTGAGCGTACCCGTGAAGGTAACGACTTCTACCACGAGATGAAAGATTCCAACGTATTGGATAAAGTAGCCATGGTGTATGGCCAAATGAACGAACCTCCGGGCAACCGTCTGCGCGTTGCTTTGACCGGTTTGACTATGGCCGAATACTTCCGTGACGAAAAAGACGAAAACGGTAAAGGCCGCGACGTATTGTTCTTCGTCGACAACATCTACCGTTACACTTTGGCCGGTACTGAAGTATCTGCACTGCTGGGCCGTATGCCTTCTGCAGTGGGTTACCAACCGACATTGGCTGAAGAAATGGGTCGTTTGCAAGAGCGTATTACCTCTACCCAAACCGGTTCCATTACTTCCATCCAAGCCGTATATGTACCTGCGGATGACTTGACTGACCCGTCTCCGGCGACAACTTTCGCCCACTTGGACGCGACCGTCGTATTGAGCCGTGATATTGCCTCTTTGGGTATTTACCCGGCAGTTGACCCGCTTGACTCTACTTCGCGCCAATTGGATCCGATGGTATTGGGACAAGAGCACTACGACGTAGCGCGCGGTGTACAGTCCACTCTGCAAAAATACAAAGAATTGCGCGACATCATCGCCATTCTGGGTATGGACGAATTGTCTGACGAAGACAAACTGACTGTAATGCGTGCCCGTAAAATCCAACGCTTCCTGTCTCAACCGTTCCACGTTGCCGAAGTGTTTACAGGTTCTCCAGGCAAATATGTCGCTCTGCGCGATACCATTGCCGGTTTCAAAGCCATTTTGAACGGCGAATACGATCATCTGCCCGAGCAGGCATTCTATATGGTCGGCAGCATTGAAGAAGCAGTAGAGAAAGCGAAAACCTTAAACTAAGGAGGTCGGCATGAGCGTCATGCAAGTTGAAGTGGTCAGTAGCGAGCAAAACATCTATTCGGGCGAAGCCAGCTTTGTAGTGGTTCCGACCGTTCAAGGTGAGCTTGGTATTTACCCGCGACACGAGCCGATTATGAGTTTGGTGCGGCCGGGAGCTTTGCGTTTGACTGTTCCCGGCGAGGATAAGGAGGTCCTGGTTGCTGTTTCCGGCGGCGTCTTGGAAGTTCAACCTGATAAAGTTACCGTTTTGGCGGACGTTGCCGTCCGTAGTGCGGAGATGGATCAGGCACGTGCGGAAGAGGCGAAAAAAGCTGCCGAAGCCGGTATCTCTCAAGCCAAAGACGATAAGGATTTGGTAGAGGCACACAAGGCATTGGCTGCCGCAATTGCACAGCTCAAGACTTTGGACTATATCCGTTCGCACAAAAAATAAAACTTGTGTGGTTTGGGAAAGCACGGTCGTTTGGCCGTGCTTTTTATTTTCCGGATTTAAATTAAAAAATTATCCATCCCCTGGTTTCAAATCAGGCTGTCTTCGAGATAAATCTATTCAAGCGGCTATGGAAACAGTAAAATAAAACCTTTATTTTATCGAACAATAAGTCATGCTCACCTTTCAACAAATCATCTTTAAACTGCAAACATTCTGGGCAGACAAAGGCTGCACCGTCATCCAACCTTTCGACATGGAAGTCGGCGCAGGTACTTCCCACCCCGCCACCTGCCTGCGCGCACTCGGCCCCGAGCCTTGGTTTGCCGCCTACGTCCAACCCAGCCGCCGCCCTAAAGACGGCCGCTACGGCGACAACCCCAACCGCCTGCAACACTATTACCAATTTCAAGTCGCCCTCAAACCTGCCCCCGCCAATATTCAAGACCTCTATCTCGACTCCCTGCGCGAATTGGGCATCGACCCCAAAGTGCACGATATCCGCTTCGTCGAAGACGACTGGGAAAACCCCACCCTCGGCGCATGGGGCTTGGGCTGGGAAGTTTGGCTAAACGGCATGGAAGTGACCCAGTTCACCTACTTCCAACAAGTCGGCGGCATTGACTGCACCCCCGTACTCGGCGAAATCACCTACGGCATCGAACGCTTGGCGATGTACCTGCAAGGCGTGGAAAACGTCTATGACCTCGTTTGGGCAAAAACGCTGGACGGGAATACAGTAACTTACGGCGACGTGTACCACCAAAACGAAGTTGAACAATCCACCTACAACTTCGAATACAGCGATGCCGATTGGCTGCTGCGCCAGTTCAACGACTACGAAGCACAAGCCAAACGCCTGCTCGCCGAAGAAAACGCCAGCCTTGCCTTACCTGCCTACGAGCTCGTCCTCAAAGCGGGGCATACGTTCAACCTATTAGACGCACGCGGTGCCATTTCCGTTACTGAGCGCGCCACCTACATCGGCCGCATCCGCGCGCTGAGCCGCGCTGTGGCGCAAAAATATGTCGAAAGCCGCGAAAAACTGGGCTTTCCCTTAATGAAGGCAAATGCCGCCTAAGGGGGCGACGATTTTTTACGTTCGGGCGGTCCGATATGGCAGCCGTCTGTAAACCATTATAATTTTAGGAAAATCATGCCTGTCTATTTCCGCACCCCAAGCAGGAAACGCCTGCACAAAATGAACCGCCGCAAGCATAAAAAGCTGCATTTGGGCGAGTTTCAAACATTGATTTTCGGCGTTCAAGGCAGTTTGCATCAACCTGCGGATGATGCCGAAGCGTTTGGTCGTTTTATGGACGAGCTTATCGCGTATCTTGTGGTAAACGGCTTGGAAATGGCGGGTGGGGGCGATTGCGGTGATTTTTCGTGCCTGTTTCAAAAATCCGGCGCCCGAGGCTTGGGCGAAACCGAGAAAAAGGCCATTATCTCTTGGCTGGCAGGCCGTGAAGATGTCGCCACTTTGTACGCCACCCCGCTAGTTGATGGTTTTTATGGGGATGACGGCTGGGAAAATTACAGCGAAACCTATAAACAGGCAGATTAACCAAATTCAAAGAAAGCCGAATGATGACCCAAACCCTTTTAATCGAACTCCTTACCGAAGAACTCCCGCCAAAAGCCCTCAATAATTTGGGCAACCATTTTGCCGCTTCCGTTACCGAAGGCTTGGAAAAGGCGCAACTGATAGCCGGCACGGCAGAATTTACTGCCTACGCTTCTCCGCGCCGTTTGGCTGTTCAAATTAAAAACGTGAAAGCCGTTCAAGCCGATCAGAAAATCGTGAAAAAAGGCCCTGCCGTAGCGAATGCCATGAAAGACGGTGCGCCGACCAAGGCTTTGGAAGGTTTCGCGCGCGGTGCTGGGGCGAAAATCGAAGACTTGACCATCGTCCACGACGGCAAGCAGGATGTGTACGCCTATGAATACGTCCAAACCGGCAAACCGTTGGGCGAACTCTTGGAAGACATTATCAATCAAGCGGTTAAGAAGCTGCCGATTCCGAAAGTAATGCGTTGGGGCAGCAGCACGTTTACTTTCGTGCGCCCCGTTCATGGGCTGATTGTGCTGCACGGCGGCGACATCGTAAACGTCAGCGTTTTGGGCCTGCAAAGTGGCAATCAAACCTTGGGACATCGCTTCCTGTCCAGCAGCGAAATCACCATTGAAAACGCCGACAACTACGCCACACAAATGCGTGAGCAAGGCAAAGTGGAAGCCTCGTTTGCCGAGCGCAAAGCCGCCATTCAGACGGCCTTGAACGAGCAGGCAGGCCGTCTGAACGCGACCGTTGCCGCCGATGAAGCCTTGTTGGACGAAGTGACCGCATTGGTCGAATGGCCTGTGGTATTGGAAGCTGGTTTTGAAGAACACTTCCTCGCCGTACCGCAGGAATGTTTGATTCTGACCATGCAGCAAAACCAAAAATACTTCCCGCTGCTCGACCAAAACGGCAAGCTGATGAACCGCTTCCTGCTGGTCTCCAACCTGCAAACCGAAGACCCGTCGCACATCATCCAGGGTAACGAACGCGTTTTGCGCGCGCGCCTGTCTGATGCCGAGTTCTTCTACAAGCAAGACCAAAAAGCGACTTTGGAAAGCCGTCTGCCCAAGCTGGCAAACGTGGTTTATCACAACAAAATCGGCTCGCAAGCCGAGCGTATCGAACGCTTGCAAAGCATCGCTGCCCACATCGCCAAGGCTTTGGGCGCGGATGCCGCCGCAGCCGAACGCGCCGCGCGTTTGGCAAAAGCCGACTTGGTAACCGAAATGGTCGGCGAATTCCCCGAATTGCAAGGCACCATGGGCAAATACTATGCCCGCTTGGACGGAGAAACCGAAGAAATCGCCGAAGCCATCGAGCAACACTACCAACCGCGTTTTGCCGGCGACAACCTGCCAGAGGGCAAAGTGGCCACCGCCGTTGCGCTGGCCGACAAACTGGAAACCTTGGTCGGCATTTGGGGCATCGGCCTGATTCCGACCGGCGACAAAGACCCCTACGCCCTGCGTCGCGCCGCCTTGGGTATTTTGCGGATGCTGATGCAGTATGGTTTGGATGTGAACGAGCTGATTCAGACGACCTTCGACAGCTTCCCCAAAGGTTTGCTCAACGAGAAAACGCCGTCTGAAACCGCCGACTTCATGCAGGCGCGCCTTGCCGTATTGCTACAAAATGACTATCCGCAAGACATCGTTGCCGCCGTACTCGCCAAACAGCCGCGCCGTTTGGACGATTTGACCGCCAAACTGCAAGCCGTTGCCGCGTTCAAACAACTGCCCGAAGCCGCCGCGCTCGCCGCCGCCAACAAACGCGTGCAAAACCTGCTGAAAAAAGCCGATGCCGCGTTGGGCGAAGTCAATGAAAGCCAGCTGCAACAAGACGAAGAAAAAGCCCTGTATGCCGCCGCGCAAGGTTTGCAGCCGAAAATTGCCGCCGCCGTTGCCGAAGGCAATTTTCAGACGGCCTTATCAGAACTGGCTTCCGTCAAACCGCAAGTCGATGCCTTCTTCGACGGCGTGATGGTGATGGCGGAAGATCCCGTCGTAAAACAAAACCGCCTGAACCTGCTGAACCGTTTGGCAGAGCAGATGAACGCAGTAGCGGATATCGCGCTCTTGAGCGAGTAACCGTTGTATAGTCCAAATGCCGTCTGAAGCCTTCAGACGGCATCAAATTATCTGTAGGATAAATTGCAGCCCCTAGTCAGCGTTTTAATCTGTGCCTATAACGTAGAAAATACTTTGCACAAGCACTGGATGCCGTAGTTCGGCAGACTTGGCGTTTTTATATCGTCATGCCTTACGGTGTGTCATATGGTGTGTGGGCATAGGGATTTGGTGTTTAGGAATGATGGAGGGGCGATCTGTATTTCCGTCACGGAGAGGCGGTAATTGGTTTTTTCTCATTTTGATTCGCTATATAATGAAGTGCCGTCCGAACAGGTTTCAGACGGCATTTTCTGTAAGGGAATATGCAGCCTTATGAAAAGTCGCCCCACAGTGTCTGCATGGCGGCAAGGGCGGCAAGGGCGGCGGTTTCTGTGCGTAAAATCCGTTTGCCGAGTGTGACTGCCTGAAAGCCAGCATCAAATGCATATTGCTCTTCTTGTTCCGTCCAGCCGCCTTCGGGGCCGACCATAAAGACGATTGAGTTGGATTGGGGGCGGATGGCGGCAAGTTTGCAGGCGCGGTTGATGCTCATAATCAGCCTGGTGCTTTCGGAAGGTATTTGCCTGAGGGATTCGCGATAAGTGGTGATGGGCAGTACGGGCGGTACAGTGTTCCTGCCGCTTTGCTCGCAGGCGGAAATGACGATTTCCTGCCACCGTGCGAGGCGTTTGTCGGCACGCTCCCCATTGAGGCGGACGATGCAACGTTCGCTGATGACGGGTTGTATGGCGGTTATGCCGAGTTCGACGCTTTTTTGCAGGGTAAAGTCCATGCGTTCGCCGGAAGATATGGATTGGATGAGTGTGATGTGCAGCGGGGATTCTGTATCGGCCGTTTCTTCGCGTAGAATCTCGGCCTCGGCGCGGCGTTTTTCCAAGACGGTCAGCCGTGCGGCGTGTGCCTTTCCTTTGCCGTCAAACAGGATGATTTCCGTACCGGTGCGGATGCGCAGGACGTTGAGGTGGCGGATGATGTTGTCGGGTAGGTTGACGGTTTGTCTGACGGAGAGGTTTTCAGGCAGGTAGAATCGGGACATGGTTTTCAGGGGTGGAGATAATGTTGTGCCGTACGGCTGTTTCCAGGTACGGCGGATTTTAAACGGCAATTATACGTTTGTGCGCCGTAACCTCAAAATATAAGGATAGGAAGTGTTACACCGTTTGCAGAAAGTTGTGCGCCATATTGCCCAAACCGAGGTAATGCCGCGTTTTTTGAATACGCCCTCCCACCGTAAGGAGGACGGTTCCGTGCTCAGTGAGGCCGATCTTGCCGCGCAGACGGCTTTTGCTGCCGCGTTGCCGCTTTTAATCGACAGTCCGATGTTGGGCGAAGAAATGACGGTGCAGGAACAGTTTGCTTTGTGGGCGGAATATTCGGGAGAAAAGGGGCTTTGGGTTGTCGATCCGATAGACGGTACAAACAATTTTGTCAACGGGCTGCCGCATTTTGCCGTATCGGTGGCGTTTATCCGAAACGGGCATGCGGAGTTGGGCGTGATTTACAATCCGGTCAGCGGGGAATGTTTTTACGCCGAACGGGGGCAGGGTGCGTTTCTTAATGGGACACGCCTTCCTTTGCGTCTCGTGGATAAGAAGTTGAATGAGGCAATCGCGGGTGTGGAAATCAAATATCTCCGTTCCGGAAAGCTTTCCAGCCGTATGAGTACGCTTGCGCCTTTTGGAACAATACGGAGTATGGGCAGCAGTACGTTGGATTGGTGTTATTTGGCTTGCGGACGTTACGATGTTTATGTTCATGGCGGGCAGAAGCTGTGGGACTATGCTGCGGGTGCGTTGATTTTCGAGGAGGCGGGCGGCAGGCTGACGACTTTGGAAGGCGATGAATTCTGGAGCGGACAGCATGTGTTCAAACGTTCGGTTATTGCGGCGCTCGAACCTAATTTATTTGAACGCTGGGTCAGGTGGATAAGGGAAAATCAGTAGGTTCCAGAGACATTTGTTAATATATTTTCAAAATTAATGTTTCTTAACATTAATAAAGGTACAATGCTTTTGCTGGTTAACACTGTCGTTTCTCCCTTTTCGGCAGTGCAGCAAGTAAGACGTTTTCCCGCAATGTATTGACCATTCATACTTACCCTTGGTATGAATGGTTTTTTTTATACGTTTGGTCTCAGATATTTCCCACAGCAGGCTTTGAATTTCTTTTCGGAACCGCAAATGCAGGGCTGTTTCATGGTAGGCAGCGGAACGGTTGGATCGATGAAATACCATTGCTCCGCTATTTTCACGAATGCCGACAGCTCGTGATGCACTGCTCGGTTTTCCCCGTCTTGGAGGTAGGCTTTAAATTCGACTTGGGCGTGGTCTTTGCCGAGTATCTTGTGCGAGATGACGTTCAAGCCTAGCCATTCGGTTTCTATACTCCATTGCATCAGTTCGGCGGCATCGAGGAATGCTTGTTGTGACGGAACGGTGGTGGCAACGATGTAGTCGATGATGTGCAGAACATATGCACTGTATCGGGAGCGCATGAGCGTTTCGGCTGTCGCCGGCAGGATATGGCGCAGATGAAGCGGTTGGCAGCAGTCGGTATAGTCCGTGTCTGAACCGCATGGGCAGGGCAGGGGGTGGTGAGTGTTCATTTTGCCTGAGAATGCAAATGCCGTCTGAAAAGGTTTCAGACGGCATGGTTAAAAAGCCTGTCCGTCAGGGCATCAACATGCCGCCGTTGACATGAAGTGTCTGACCGGTAATGTATTTTGCCTGATCGGAAGCCAAGAATAAGACTGCATCGGCAATATCTTGTGCCTCCCCGAATTTGCCCAACGAAGTTTGCGCTTCGAAGGTTTTGCGGGTTTCTTCCGGCAGGGCGCGGGTCATGTCGGTATCGATAAAGCCGGGGGCGACGCAGTTGACGGTAATGCCGCGGCTGCCGACTTCGCGCGCCATGGATTTGGAGAAACCGATTAAGCCTGCTTTTGCCGCGGCATAGTTGGTTTGACCGGCATTGCCCATCACGCCGACGACGGATGTGATGTTGATGATACGGCCGGCGCGCTGCTTCATCATGCCGCGTAAGACGGCTTTAGAAGCGCGGAACACGGATTTGAGGTTGACCTGCATGATGTCGTCCCACTCTTCTTCTTTCATGCGCATCAGGAGGTTGTCGCGGGTGATACCGGCGTTGTTGACCAGAATATCCAGTTTGCCGAACGCTTTTTCGATGTCGGCAATCAGGCTTTCGATGGTTTCGGGTTCGGCAGAATCCAATGCACGACCTTCGCCGCCCCATTGCGCCAACCGTTCGCTAATCGCCGCAGCCCCGCTCTCACTGGTCGCCGTACCGATGACTTTGGCACCGGCTGCCGCCAGCGTATCAGCAATCGCTGCACCGATACCGCGCGATGCGCCTGTTACCAATGCGACTTTGCCGCTTAAATCTTGTGTACTCATGTCTTTTCCTTTTTTCCGATAACCAAAGGACTGTGCCGTATTGAACAGCACAGTCGGCCGTTTATTCCCATTCAATCGTGGCAGGCGGTTTGCCGCTCACATCGTAAACCACGCGGTTGATGCCTTTGACTTCGTTGATGATGCGGTTGGACACACGGCCGAGCAGTGAGTATGGCAGTTCTGCCCAGTGTGCGGTCATAAAGTCGCTGGTGATGACGGCACGCAGCGCGACGACGTAGTCGTAAGTGCGTCCGTCGCCCATTACGCCGACGGATTTGACGGGCAGGAATACGGCGAAGGCTTGGCTGGTCAGGTCATACCAAGGCGTGCCGTTTTCGTCGGTGGTGTTGCGTAATTCTTGAATGAAAATGTCGTCTGCTTGACGGAGCAAGTCGGCGTATTCTTTTTTCACTTCGCCCAAGATGCGCACGCCCAAACCCGGGCCGGGGAACGGATGGCGGTACACCATTTCGCGTGGCAGGCCCAAAGCAACGCCCAATTCGCGCACTTCGTCTTTGAACAAATCGCGCAACGGCTCAAGCAGCTTGAGCTTCATATTTTCGGGCAGGCCGCCGACGTTGTGGTGCGATTTGATGGCGTGGGCTTTTTTGGTTTTCGCGCCTGCGGATTCGATTACGTCGGGGTAAATCGTGCCTTGCGCCAGCCATTTGGCGTTGGTGAGTTTTTTCTCTTCGGCATCAAATACTTCGATAAATTCCGCGCCGATGATTTTGCGTTTTTTCTCAGGATCGGTCACGCCGGCGAGTTTCGCCATAAACTGCCCTTCGGCATCGACGTGAATCACTTTCACACCCAAGTTGCGGGCGAACATATCCATCACCATTTTGCCTTCGTTCAGGCGCAACAAACCGTGATCGACGAACACGCAGGTCAGTTGGTCGCCGATGGCGCGGTGAATCAGCGCGGCGGCTACGGAAGAGTCCACGCCGCCCGACAAACCTAAAATCACTTCGTCGTTGCCGACCTGTTCGCGGATTTTGGCAACGGCTTCTTCGATGTAGTTCGGCATCGTCCAGCTCGGTTGCGCGCCGCAGATGTCCAAGACAAAGCGGTTCAACAGGGCGCGGCCTTGTTTGGTGTGGGTAACTTCGGGGTGGAACTGGATGCCGTAGAATTGTTTTTCGGCGTTTTCCATCATGGCAATCGGGCAGGAAGGGGTATCGCCGATGACAGAGAAGCCGGTAGGTAGTTTGGACACTTTATCGCCGTGGCTCATCCATACGTCGAGCGTATTAGGCGCATCGTCTTGAATGCCGCGTGTCAGCTGGCTGTCGATGGTTTTAACTTGCGTATAACCAAATTCACGTTGGTTACCCGGGGTAACTTCGCCGCCTAAGTGGTGCGCCATAAATTGCATGCCGTAACAAATGCCCAAAACCGGAATACCCAAATCAAAAATGCCGGTATCGGCTTGATAGTCGGATTCGTAAACGGAATTAGGGCCGCCGGAAAGGATGATGCCTTTCGGATTGAAGGCTTTGATTTCGTCCAAAGGCATATCGAAAGAATGCAGTTCGCAGTAAACGTGGGCTTCGCGCACGCGGCGGGCGATCAGCTGGGTAACTTGCGAACCGAAGTCGAGGATGAGGATTTTGTCTTGGGTCATAATGGGTTTTACAGTGATTGAAGATGATCGGATGGACTGACGAATATTATGCCGTCTGAAAGGATTTGGATGATTGTACCATTTCAGACGGCATTTTGTTTATGCCGTCTGAAAGGCGGCGGTATCTTTTCCGGAGATGTTCCTCAGCATGGTGTAGTAGCCGTTTTGGGACATGAGTTGATCGTGTGTGCCTTGTTCGATGATTTTGCCGCCGTCCATGACGATGATGCGGTCGGCGGATTCGATGGTGGTCAGGCGGTGGGCAACGATGATGCTGGTACGGTTTTCCATCAGGCGTTCGAGTGCCTGTTGGACGAGGCGTTCGGATTCGTTGTCCAGTGCGCTGGTGGCTTCGTCCAGAAGCAGTATCGGTGCGTCTTTCAAAACGGCGCGGGCGATGGCGACGCGTTGCCGTTGCCCGCCGGAAAGTTTGCTGCCGTTCGCCCCGATGTGCTGGTGCAGTCCGAGCGGGGAGCTGTCAATCAGGCTTTGCAGGTTGGCGGCTTGGAGGGCGGACAGGACTTCGGATTCGCTTGCATCGGGATGGCTGTAGCGGACGTTTTCAAACAGGGTGTCGTCAAACAGGAATACGTCTTGGGAGACGAGGGCAAATTGGGCGCGCAGGTAATCGAGTTTGATGTCGGCGATGTCGGTGCCGTCTATGCATATGTTGCCGGCAGACGGTTCGACAAAGCGGGGCAACAGGTTGACGACGGTGGATTTGCCGCTGCCGGAACGTCCGACAAGGGCGATACGCTCTCCTTGCCTGATGTCCAAATTGAAGTTGTCGAGGGCTTTGATGCCGTCTGAACGGTATTCGACGTCGATATTGCGGAAGCTGAGGCTGCCTTTGATGTGTTGCGGCATCAGCGTGCCTTTGTCCTGTTCCGGCGGGGTATCGAGAAATTCGCATACGCCGTCGGCGGCAAGGAACATGGTCTGCATGGGGATGCTGACGTTGGCAAGGCTTTTGATGGGGGAGAGCATTTGCAGCATGGCGACGATGAATGCCATAAATTCGCCGATGGTGGTGTAGCCTTTTTGGCTTTGCCACAGGGCGGTGAAGATGACAACGGCGAGCGCGGAGGAGGCGATGAATTCGCTGAACGGTGAGCGTGCTGCCGTTGCCTGCGTGATTTTTTTGCTGAGCCGGACAATGGTGCTGTTGATGGCGTCAAAGCGGTTTGCGGCCTGTTTTTGTCCGCCGAAGAGCTTGACGACGCGGTGTCCCTGATGAACTTCGGCAATAATATTGTTCATCGTGCCTATGCTTTTTTGCGAGTCGGCAATGACATGTTCCAGGCGGTTGCGGTAGTAACGCGACAGCATGGACAGCAGGGGGAACATGAGGACGACGATGAGGCTGAGCTGCCAGTTGAGGTAAAGTAGGACGATGGTCAGCCCGATGACGATCATGGTGTCGCGGGTCAGGACGATGAAGACGCTGCTGGCGTTGCTGATTGCCTGTTCGGTCAGGTTGAGCATATTCATCAGTACCGTGCCTGACGGGGTTTCCTGATGGTAGCGTGAGGAGAGGGTCAGCATTTTGGCGAACATGTCTTTGCGGATGCGGCTGATCGCCATGACGGAAACCCAGGTCATGAAATAGGTGCTGACGAAGCGGCAGATTCCCCTGATGATGACGAGGGTGATGAGAAAGAGGGGGACGGTCCAGATTTTGTTTTCCGTTCCCCAAATCATGTAGGTAAACTGTTCGCGCCAGTTTTGCAGTGTGGTGAGGATGCCGGAGGCGGCAGACAGTTCGGGCGGCGCGGCGGGTGCGGCAAAACCTTGGTTGACCAGGGGGGCGATGAAGGCGGCAAGATAGCTTTCGGTGGCGGCAACGCCGAAGATGGCAATCAGCGCGGCAACGATGCGGCTTTTGTAGGGGCGGATGTATGCCGTCAGGCGCATAAAGCTGCGGGCGTCTTCTTGTTTGAACAGTCCGAAAGTCAGTTTTTCTATCATGTTGGTGTAGCGGAAACTGTAATGGCATCCGCTGTCGGTGGTTTGGTCGTCATCGATTATAGCGCAAATATGCGGCTGTTTGCCGTTCGGACGTGAAAAGCAGCCTGAGGCGGGCAGGCTGCTTTTTGCGGAACGAAGTCAGTGTGCTTCTATAAAGGCGGCAATCTGTCCGGCATCGGTCAGCGCGCTGCACGCGGCGGCTTTGTTGATGCGTTTGGCCAGACCTGCCAAAACTTTGCCCGGGCCGCATTCGGCGGATTCGGTGATGCCGTCTGAAACAAGGGCGTTGACGGTTTCCGTCCAGCGTACGGGGCTGTAAAGCTGGCGGACGAGCGCGTCTTTGATTTTGTCGGCATCATCGTAGGCGGCAACGTCGGCATTGTGGATAACGCGGATTTGCGGCTGTTTGATTACAACCGATTTCAGGGCCTCGGCAAGTTTTTCGGCGGCAGGCTTCATGAGGCTGCAATGGGAAGGTACGGACACGGGCAGCGGCAGGGCGCGTTTGGCACCGGTTTCTTTGGCGGCGGACATGGCGCGCTCGACGGCGGCGGCATTGCCTGCAATCACGACTTGTCCGGGCGAGTTGAAGTTGACAGCTTCGACCACTTCATCCTGTGCGGATTCGGTGCAAATCTGCCTTACTTGTTCATCTTCTAAACCCAAAATTGCCGCCATTGCGCCCACGCCTTGCGGTACGGCAGACTGCATTAGTTCGGCGCGTAGGCGCACGAGTTTGACGGCGTCTGCAAAATCCAATGCGCCGGCGGCGACAAGCGCGGTATATTCGCCGAGGCTGTGTCCGGCAACGGCGACAGGCGTTTTGCCGCCCGCTTCCAAATAGGCGCGGTAAACGGCAACGCCGGCGGCGAGCATGATGGGTTGGGTATTGACGGTTTGCCCGATGATTTCGGAATCGCTACCGTTGATCATCGCCCACAAGTCTTGACCTAATATGGCGGATGCTTCGTCAAATGTGTTTTTGACGATGGCCTGCCCTGTAAAGCCGTTCATCATGCCGGGGCTTTGAGAACCTTGTCCGGGAAAGAAGAATGCAAAAGACATGGTATTCCTTTATTTGGTTGGATAATCAGGTATTCTGCCCGAGTTTTACGAAAAATTCAGGCGGGACAAAATAATAAATCAGGATAAAGGTTGCCAGGATATTGCCTGTAACGGTCAGGAGGAGCATGAATGCAAAACGCTTTTTCGCTGTCTTATGTCTGAATGTCATGCTGCCGAAATACGCGCCCACCCAGCCGCCGAGCAATGCAGGCAGGAGCAGGCGGTATTCGGGAATGCGGTACTTTCCCTGTACGGCACGCCTTTTGTCTATGCCGTAAAGTGCAAACGTGTAGAGGGATAATATTGAGTAACACGCACCCAATATGGGGAAAAACATCGAGACGACAGGTAAAAATGCCGCACACGCAATCGGTTTGAGGAGGGTTGGCCGCTTCATGGTAAGGGAAATGCCGTCTGAAAACTTGTTTCAGACGGCATCAGGTTAATATTCCATCAATACCGCGCCCCACGCGAAACCGCCGCCGATACCTTCGAGCAGCAGGTTCTGACCGCGTTTGATTTGTCCGCTGCGGATGCCCGTATCCAAAGCCAGCGGAATCGAGGCGGCGGACGTGTTGCCGTGGTCTTGGACGGTCAGGATGACTTTGTCCATACTCAAACCCAAGTGTTTCGCAGTGGATTCGATGATACGGCGGTTTGCCTGATGGGGAACAATCCAGTCGATTTGTTCGGCGGTATAACCGGCTTCGCCGATAACTTCATCGGCGATTTTTGCCAGCATTTTGACGGCGAATTTGAATACGCCCGGTCCGTCCATAGTGATATAAGGCGATCCGCAGATTTTTCCTTCAGCGATTTGTCCGGGCGCATTGAGCAGGTTCAGGTAGTTGCCGTCTGCCTTCAGTTTGCCGTGGATGATGCCCGGTTTGTCCGACGCGCTTAAAACTACCGCGCCCGCACCGTCGCCGAACAATACGCAGGTTGTACGGTCGTTCCAGTCTACAATGCGGCTGAAGGTTTCCGCACCGATGACCAGTGCGTTTTTCGCCATGCCGCTTTGAATGTAGGCGTTTGCCGTGGTCAACGCGTACATAAAGCCCGCACACACCGCCTGAACGTCGAAGGCGGGGCAGCCGTTGGTTATGCCCAATTTTTGCTGCACGATGGTCGCAGTAGACGGAAACTGCATATCCGGAGTTGCCGTTGCCACAATAATCAAATCGATTTCACCGCTGTCCAATCCGGCGGCATCCAGGGCACGGCGGGCCGCTTCGGCTGCAAGATCGCTGGTTTTCTCGTTTTCGGCTGCAATATGGCGGAACTTAATGCCCGTACGCGCGGTAATCCACTCGTCAGAGGTATCTACCTTTTGGGCAAGGTCGTCATTGCTGACGCGGTTGGCAGGAAGATAGCTGCCCGTGCCGGAAATTTTTGCATACTGCATGGGAACGGCCTTTTTAGAGAGTTGGTTCAGATTCGGCTATTGTAAGCGAAAAACCGATGATTGCCCAATACGGACAGGGTGCAAATGACGGAAACAGGGATGGGGGTGTGGTTTGGGATACAGATGGTTTTCAGATGCAGATTGCCGTGGACAGGCAGGGCGGGGTTGCCGATACGCTGTTTTAAGCGAAGGAAATGCCGTCTGAAAACCAAACCTGCTTCAGACGGCATTTTGATTGTTGGGTTTCCATCAAATTATTGGTGCCGGTGTTTGTTTTTGTATAATAAATTCAGAAATTATATTTTGAATTGTAGAAATATTTTTAGAGATATGCTCAATAGGGTAGAAGTCTCCCCAAATTTCCATTGTATTTCCACTATAATTTTCTGTTTTAAGGTTTTTTACTTCAATATCCCCGTCTTCTAAAATTGTTTGAATCATTGGCAAATAATATCCTTTTTCAAAATAGATAGTTAATTCGGTATTGCCAAATTTGGGCTCAGGAATAATTCTGAAAACAAGGACTCCGGCTTTTTTCTCAAAATTTGATACGGAAAAAAAGTGATTGATTTCTTTAATGCCAGGATTTTCCAAAACGGGGATTTGGATTCGTTCTCCATTATCTGTAATAAAAAATCCGCCAAAAACAACCGTTGATGTTTTCATATTTATTATCCCGTTGATTTTATTCGCTAATTGAACGTGCTTTCTGTCCTAAATTCCTTGTCAATAAAAGAAATTTCTTGGGATTCTTGTTTCGTCAGCCGGATATCGAAATCTTCAACATAAGTACACAGGATTTCAAAAGCCAGCAAACGTTCTGCATGATGAATATAATCCAATGCGGACTCAATCAGCCGGGCATCAAGCCTGCCTTCAAGGGATTTTCCTAACTTCATAATCCGTTTGTCTAATGCTTTCATTCGTTTGTCTAGTGTTTCTATTTTTCAAATACTCCAGGCGATATTTAGGACAGGTCTTTTTGTTATTTTGAATAAAATACAGGTTCTACCGCGCTGATCACTTCTATGACAGAATCGCTGAAAAAGAAGACATAAGCCTTGTAATATTCCTTTTCAAAGAAATCAAAACTTTCTTTTTTCAACCAGTCCATATAACTGTCATCTATTATTTCAAAAAAATAATGTGGTATAGCAGGATTTTTATCCCAATGATTTTTTGCTCTGTTTTGGAATAAATATTCTGAAAATTTTACTTTATAAGATTCATCCGTCAGTTGGAAATGAATGACGGAGTCTATAAATATTTCAATGTGCACTTCCTTATTGCAATCGGATGCTGAAATATTCACATCTTGTTCAGTAGCATAAACCTTATCCAAATAAAATCTGCAGTTATTTTTTGGGAATTGTAACGGTTTGATTTTATAAATATTATTATTATTTATAATTTTTATTGATTTTCCAGTAAATCTTCATCTTACCTGGTTTTGAATATTTTCGCACTGGATGGGCGTTTTGATCGGTAAGGTGGACAGATGCCGTCTGAAACGGTTGGTTTTCAGACGGCATAGGGTATGTTTCTTTACAAGTCGGCGGCGATTTCGTTTTGGACGGCTTTGGCAGCTTCGAGTGCGGCGAGCTGTTCGGCTACGCCTTGTTCGATTTTGGAAAGGCTGGCAGACTTTGCTTCATGGTAGGCTTCTTCGAGGGCATAGCGGAAACCGGTTTCGTCTGTGCCGCCGTGGCTTTTAATCACGATGCCGCGCAGCCCGAGCAGGATGGCCCCATTGAATTTGCGCGGGTCAAGTTTGTTTTTCAACCCTTTGAGAGCGGGTAGGGCAGCAACGGCGGCAAGTTTGTTGAACAGGTTGCTTTGGAATTCGCGGCGGATGGCTCCGCTCATGAATTTGACTGCGCCTTCGATGGTTTTGAGCATGACGTTGCCGACAAAGCCGTCGGCGACGACGACATCTGCTTCGCCGTAGAGGATGCTGTTGCTTTCGATGTTGCCGATAAAGTTGAGTTTGCTGTTTTGCAGCAGTTTGTAGGTTTGTTTGACGGTATCCGTACCTTTGATGTCTTCTGTGCCGACGTTGACCAGCCCGATGCGTGGCTGTCCTTTTTGAGGATGGAGTGCGTGGACGAGTTCGCTGCCGATAACGGCAAATTGGGCGAGCTGTTCGGGGGTGCAGTCGACGTTCGCGCCAAGGTCGAGTGCAAGGGTAACATGGTCGGTGTCGGACGGGAGGAATTTGGCGATGGCGGGGCGTTCGATGCCGGGTATGGTCTTGAGGACGAAACGTGCGGTTGCCATGAGTGCGCCGGTGTTGCCTGCGGATACGGCGGCTTGGGCTTTGCCTTCTTTGACCTGGTTGATGGCAACGCGCATGGAGGAGTCTTTTTTGTTTTTCAGGGCGGATTGCGGAGCTTCGTCCATTCCGACGATTTGTGTGGTATGGCAGATGTCGATGCGCCCCATCGGTGCGCCTGCCGCGGTCAGGGCTTGATGCAGTTGCGTTTCGTCGCCGGTCATAATCAGGCGGACATCGGGGTGTGCTTGGAGGAATGCGGTTGCGCCGGGTACGGTAACGGTAAGTCCTTGGTCGCCGCCCATGGCATCTACGGCCAATGTAATCATAGGGGTTTCTCCGGTGGGTGTTTCCGGCAGGTCTTCGGTCTGCGGCGGTAGCGGGGTGGATTGCAGACGGCATATGCTTGCATATGCCGTCTGAAGGCGGTCAGTTTTGGTTGTTTTCGGCAAGGCGGTTGTGTTCGTCTATATCGTGTGCATCCCATGGATAGTTAATCCACCAGTCGTCTACGGTGATGCCGCTGAAATAGGGAATGCCTTCGGGGATTTTACCTGCTTTGGCTTTAATTTTTTCGTGCAGTACGGCGACGCCGATGGTGCCGAAGTCTTCTTTGAGCAGCTCTGTCAGGCAAAATTCCATGGTAACGCGGCTGTCGTCCACTTCGTCGACAACAAGGATGTTTTTACCCCGTAAGGCTTCGGGGACGGGGTCTAGCCATTGGACTTTTTTGACTTCTTCTGTAACCTGTCCTTCGTTGTCGCTGTCGTAATAAGCGGTGGTTACGGCATAGATAGGAATTTCCAGAAAACAGCGCAGCATACGTGCAGGAATAAAGCCGCCGCCGCCGATAGCGATCATGGCGTCGTATTTGACGCCGGAGTTCCGGATTTTTTCTGCCAATGCTTTGATGACGCGGTGGATATCATCGTAGGTGTACCAGATTTTTTGTTTCATCGGAATTTCCTTGGTGCTTTCGGGTATGTTTTCAAAATACGGGATATTATACGGAACGGTTTGTCCCTGTATATTGACCTATGGCGAAAGTTTGTACGGATGTTGCATCCAATACAAAAAAAGCCAGTAATTGCATGGCAATGTTCTGGCTTTTTCAGTCAGTCGAACGGGATTATTCGCCCTTGGCTTTTACCACTTTGCGGCCGCGGTACATGCCGTTTGGAGAAATGTGGTGCGGGCGGTGTACTTCGCCGGTTGCGCTGTCAACGGACAGTGAAGGCGCAGTCAGCGCGTCGTGTGAACGGTGCATACCACGTTTGGAAGGGGATTTTTTGTTTTGTTGAACGGCCATTTCAAGCTCCTAGATAAATAAACTGTGTCCTAATTAACTGCTTTTCAAACCTGCTAAAACAGCAAAGGGGTTTGGTTTGTCCCGATTGACTTCTTCCAGTGTCCCATTGTCGCCGCAGTCTTCGTGTCGAGGGGAGAAGGGGAGCGACATCAGGATTTGGTCTTCGACCAGGGTTTGTACGTCAAGCTCTTTTTCGAGCAGCATGCCTTCCAATTCTTCATCGGCAAGCATGGCTTCGTCCAAATCCCCTTCATCGGCAAACAGGACGATACGGCTGGTTTCGTCGAGCAGAAACGGTACGGGCGTAATGCAGCGCTGGCAAACCAGGGGCATATCGGCTTTGACGTTTAAGTCGAGAAACAGGCGTTGCAACCGGTCGCGGCCGCCTTGCAGCGTAAACGACACGCGTGTCTGTTTGTCGGCCGGATAATCGTGCGAACTGACGCGTTCATCCAATTCTTCGAGCAGGAAGCTGCCTTGCAGGTTCTGCCCTTCGGCGGCGAAAACTTCTGGGTCAATCAAATTAGGGTCTGACATAAACGGGGTATGATATAATTTAGACGTTCTAACGTCAATATTTTTAAGAAAAATGTTATGACGCACCGGAGGCGGGTATCCGAGTTTCGGCTTATGTTCGGATTTTAACGCCCGTTTGGGTGTGTTTTCAACTGCAAGGAGGATGGGATGGGTTTGGCATTGCCTTTAATTTTGGGTACGAGTTCGGTTTTCCGGCGCGAACAGATGGAGCGGCTCGGTATTGATTTTCAGGCGGTATCGCCTGATTTCGACGAAACGCCGATGCTGGGGGAGTCTGCCCCTCAAACGGCATTACGCCTTGCCGAGGGTAAGGCGAGGTCGTTGGCCGGACGTTTCCCCGAAGCGTTGATTGTCGGTGCGGACCAGGTGGCGTGGTGCGATGGCAGGCAGTGGGGCAAGCCGATGAACCTTGCTAATGCGCAAAAGATGTTGATACATTTGAGCGGCAGGGAGATTGAGTTTTACAGTGCGGTCGTTCTGCTAAATACGGTTACGGGTAGGATGCGGCAGCATATCGATAAGACTGTGGTCATGATGAGGAAGTTGGACGAGCTGCATATACTCCGCTATTTGGAGCGCGAGCCTGATGCGGTTTATTGCTCGTGTGCGTTGAAGAGTGAGGATTTGGGTGCATTGTTGATCGAACGGATTGAAAGCAGCGATCCGAATGCTTTAATCGGTTTGCCGGTTTTCCGTCTGGTTGATTTTTTGAAAAATGAGGGTGTGGATATTTTGTAACTGCCCGTTTATGCCGTCTGAAGGGTTCAGACGGCATTTTTAACTGACGAGTGAGGGAATGATGTCTCCTGTTTTGTATTTGATTCCTACGCCTTTGGGTACACCTGACACGCCGTGCCTGTTGCCGCATGAACAACAGGCGATTGTCGGGCTGACGGATTTTGTCGTGGAAGCGGAAAAAACGGCGCGTGCGCATTTGAAACATTTGGGCGTGACTACGCCTATCCGCGAGCTGAATCTGCAAACGTTGAATGAACACACGGATTTGAAGACTTTGCCGGAATTGCTGAAACCTTTGCAGGAAGGGCGCAGTATGGGCATTGTCAGCGAGGCTGGCTGTCCGGCTGTGGCTGATCCGGGTGCGAATTTGGTAGCATTGGCGCATAAACACGGTTTTGAAGTACGGCCTTTGGTCGGCCCGTCCAGCTTGTTGCTGGCGCTGATGGCTTCGGGTGCGAATGGGCAGAATTTTGCGTTTAAGGGTTATCTGCCGTCTGAAAAAAATGAGCGCATTCAGAGTTTGAAGGCTTTGGAGCAACGTTCGCGCCAGCAGAATGAAACGCAGCTGTTTATCGAAACGCCGTATCGCAATGATGCCTTGTTGTCTGATGCGGTGGAAAACCTGCATCCTGAAACGCGCTTATGTGTGGCTACGGACTTGACTTTACCGACACAGGAAATCATCAGCCAGACGATTGCGCAGTGGCGAAAAAGAAAAGAAATGCCGAATTTGAAAAAACGCCCGACGATTTTTGTGTTGCATGCTGCTTAAAACTGGATTGGATTCAATCTCAAACTGTATTTATTTGAGGAAATAAAAAAGGCCGTCTGAACAACAGACGGCCTTTGTGTTGTCTAAACCTTTATCAAGAAATAACTTCGCCTTGGGTGCGTTGTTTTTCGATGCTGCGGTTGATGTGCCATTGCTGGGTGATGGTCAGGAGGTTGTTGACTACCCAGTACAATACCAGACCGGCAGGGAAGAAGAAGAACATGGCTGAGAAAACCAGCGGCATGATTTTCATCATTTTTGCCTGCATCGGGTCGGTTGGCGGCGGATTGAGGAATGTTTGGGCAAACATGGTTACCGCCATAATCACGGGCAGGATGTAGTAGGGGTCGGAGCGGCTAAGGTCGGTAATCCAGCCCAGCCAAGGTGCCTGACGCAATTCTACGGAGGCGAACAATGCCCAGTACAAGCCGATGAAGACTGGGATTTGCAACAGCATGGGCAGACAGCCGCCCAGCGGGTTGATTTTTTCGTCTTTGTAAAGCTGCATCATCGCTTGTTGTTGCGCCATACGGTCGTCGCCGTATTTCTCTTTGATAGCTTGCAGTTTGGGTGCAGCGGCGCGCATTTTTGCCATTGAGCGGTAGGACGCGTTGGTCAGCGGGTAGAGGACGGCTTTGACGATGATGGTCAAAACGACGATTGCCCAGCCCCAGTTGCCGATGATGTTGTGCAGTTGGTTCAGGAGCCAGAAGAGGGGGGAAGCGAACCAGTGTACTTTGCCGTAGTCTTTTGCCAGTTGCAGGTTGTCGGCGATGTTTGCGATAACGGATGTGGTCTGCGGGCCGGCGTAGAGGTTGATGGAGGCTTCGGATTTCGCGCCGTTTTGGATAGCGGCTAAAGGCACGCTGACGCTTGTGCTGTACAGGTTGTCGTTGCGGCGTTTGATGTCGATACGGCAGTCGCCAGCGGCGCAAACGCTTTGTCCGCCTTTGGGTTGGAGGATCCAGGTGGACATGAAGTGGTGTTCAATCATGCCGAGCCAGCCGGTTTGGGTTTTGCGGGCGTATTCGGCTTCGTTTTTGCCTGATTTGGCATCGTCGTCCAAGTCGGAGAAGCTGACTTTTTGGAATTTGTCTTCAGGAGTGTACACGACGGGGCCGAGGTAGGAACGTGTGAAGTAGCCTTGGCCTTCCGGTTGGCTGTGGTCGCGCACGATGCGGTAGTCCGCGCTCAGGTTGGCGGGCTTGCCGCTGGTGTTGGTGATGTCGAAACGGACGTTAACCAAGTAGCTGTCTTTGGTGAAAGTATAGACTTTGTCGATTTTCAGTCCGTTTGTTTCGGGGGCGCTCAGGCGGACTTCGACTTTATCGCCGTTGAGGCTGTATTGTTTTTGGGCGGCGGTAAAGTTGACGCCTTTCAGGATGTTGTTGCCTTGTGCGTCCAAAAGCTCGGATTGGGCAACGTAGGTGTATTCTTTGCTGTCGTCAAACAGGGAGAAGGGTTTGTTTTCGTTGCCGTTTGCTTTGTATTTGAGCAGGGTCATTTGACGCAGGTCGCCGCTTTTTTCGTCGATGACGGCTTTGACCGTATCGGTCGTTACGGTAATCGGCGTTGCGGGGGCGAGCGCGGCTTTGGCGGAAGCGGTTACAGCCTGTTGTTGTGCTGCCTGTTGGGGAGCGGGGACAGGCTTCGGAGTGGGGAACATCTTTTCCCATCCGATCATAATCACCAGTGCGATGGCGAAAAACGCCGTAAGTCTTTTAAAATCCATAAGAGTTTCCTGAATGGTCGGAAATGCCGCAGGTTGCGGATTCCGATAGACGGGGAATAACGGCAGGCTTTATACCCGGCGGTCGTGCCGCCTGCCCGAAGCTTCAGACGGCATTATATAGAAACCGATGGGAAATAAAAGAAAAGCGTGCAGTTTGAATATCGGGTCAGGGAACGGGGTCGTGTCCGTGTCCGCCGAGGGGGTGGCATCGGGCGATGCGTTTTGCCGCAAGCAGGCCGCCTTTGAATGCGCCATATTTTTTGACTGCTTCGACGGCATATTGCGAACAGGTCGGCGTATAGCGGCAGCGGGGCGGAATCAGCGGGCTGATGCAGTATTGGTAGAACCTTATCAGAACCAGCAGCAGTTTGGATAACAGAAAGTTCATGGAGGATTCCTTATGTGTAAACCCGCCGGCGCATGCCGTATCGCCCGATTTATGCCTGTTTTTTGTAGTTTGGATCCGAACCGCCCAGCATGAGCTGAGCCAGCTCTTCCCGTGCCTGTGCCGCAGCGTCCCTGCCGAATTTCCGATGGGCGCGGACAACGAAATCTTGCGGCGGCAGCTTGTTTTTATTTAATCTGAACCAGTCGCGGATAACGCGTTTCATGTAATTCCGTTCGTTGGCCCGTTTGGCCGTTTTTTTGCCGACGACCAGCCCGAGGCGGGGGTGCCCCAGTCCGTTGCCGTCTGAACGGGAGACTTGCAGAAGGTCTCGGCTGCGGCGTTTCCTGAATGCAAAAACGGATGAAAAATCATCCGTTTTTAACAAGCGGTACTGCCTTCCGAAGCGGTAGTCCAAAATTATACCGCCAGGCGTTTGCGGCCTTTGGCGCGGCGTGCGGCCAATACTGCGCGGCCGCCGCGTGTTTTGGAGCGCACCAGGAAGCCGTGGGTGCGTTTGCGTTTGGTAACGGAAGGTTGATAAGTGCGTTTCATGATGTTTCCTAAAAATCGGTAGATAGATAAACTGTGAATTACACTCTAATTTGCTGCTTTTGTCAATCAATATAGAAACTTTGCCGGAGAATCAGCCGATTGCCGCGCATCTCTGTGGATAAATTTTTACGCGGGTTGTGGATAAAATATTCGTGAGTCGGTATAATCGGGCAGTCGCGTTTTAAACCGACGTAGGGTTAAGGTGATTGTTTTCTATATGAAAATATTATCCTTTTCCATGATTCCACTTTTTACCGATTCGAGCTTATCTATGACACTAGCAGAGTTCTGGCCGATGTGCCTCCGCCGCCTTCGCGATATGTTGCCTCCTGGGCAGTTTGCGCAATGGATTGCGCCCCTTACGGTCGGTGAAGAAGGGGAAGTGTGGGTGGTGTACGGTAAAAACCAGTTTGCCTGCAAT